>NZ_JBYVJV010000002.1:0-986845 GCF_058148445.1 Parendozoicomonas sp. 2304DJ65-17 | reverse complement strand
GTCACCACCGGTCACCGTCACGTTCGGACGCACATCCTCGTCCACGTTCGGGTTGCCGCTCGCCCGGTCATCGGTGATCGTCGCTTCACCACTGTCGCTCTGACCGGTCACCAGGCCACTGGTGGTGGTCGCGCTCAGGGTGAACGTCTCATCATTTTCCGTCGCCGTGTCGTCGACGATCTTCACGAACACCTCAACATCACTGCCGTCCGCCGGCAGGGTCAGCGAACCCGTGATCTGGGTGTAGGTGTAGTTGCCCGGCGTGCCGCTGCGGGTGTAGTACGCCACTTCATAGTCATCACCGCCGGTGGCACTGTCGCCGGTCGTTCCCGCACCCAGCGCCAGGGTCACATCCACGTCACCCGCCGCCTGTCCATCCAGGCCCACGGTGAACTGGGCGTAGCTGCCATCGGCTTCTTCAACGCTGTCACCACCGGTCACCGTCACGTTCGGACGCACATCCTCGTCCACGTTCGGGTTGCCGCTCGCCCGGTCATCGGTGACATCATCACGAAGCACTGGCTCTAACAGCTGAAATGCACCAGTTTCAAACCCAGCTTCAGGCTCAGCTAGCATGCCACTCAATTCAACAATGGGCTGCCCATCAAACCCTATATTTTCAGCTGTTTCTTCAGACGTTGTGTCTTCGGTTGAGGTTTCACCCGCTTCAGGAGCTGGAAGTTTTTCCAAATCCTCCGCCGTTACTTCTTTTTCTTCCCCTGCTTGTGAGGCGGGAAGAACTAAATCTGGGTCAATACCATCTGCCAAAGCTTGCTGAATTAACTCAATATCAATCTCTTCAGAAGCTGCTCCAGTAAACTGGGCGACAGCATTCAGGGAAAGCAAAACTTCTTGGTTGTTACTCAATTCCAAGCTGTGTCGATTGGTCAGCTGGATCGCAACAGCACCATTTGGGCCAGTTTGGATAATTTCATCCCGATGAACAGCATCACCAGCCTTTAGTGCTCGCTGTTCGCCATCTGGAGAAATTGCAATCACATTACCTGTAGCTAATGTGACTTTGCCCACAACCACTTCGATGATGCTGTCCATTCCGTCAAATCCCGTTTCTGGCCGGTAACCTTCCAGGGTTATCCGTTATTTAAAGTTTCTGTCTCTAATCTTATTAACGTCTGTTTAACGTTCAGAGAACGCCAGCTGCTTCGCCCGTAATACAGGCTTCAGCAAATAATCTAACAGTGATTTCTTACCAGTCAGGATGTCGACTGTAGTTACCATCCCTGCGAGTATTGGGCGACTTTGCTCAAGTTCGCCCAGATAACTGTTCTTAGTTTTTATTCGGGCGAGGTAAAAACTCTCGCCTTCTTCATCCACAATTGTGTCTGCGCTGATATGGGTGAGCTCACCATCAATACCGCCATAAATTGTGAAGTCATAAGCGGTAAAACGTACAGTTGCTTTCTGGCCAGGATGGAGGAATGCAATATCTTCTGGCCGGATGCGGGTTTCTACTTCCAGAGTGTCATCTACTGGAATCAACTCCATCATTTTCATACCGGGCTGAACAACTCCACCCTCGGTATTAACAAGAATCTGTTTTACCACGCCTTTCATGGGAGCCCGTACACGGGTTCTTTCTAGCTGGTCAGTAACGGCAACTTCTTTGGCTGATAATTCTTCCAGTTGAGCCAGCACTTCATTGACCTCAGCTCTGGCCTTATTGCTGAATGCGAATTCGACTTCAAGAATCCTCTGTCGTGTTTCCTGTTGCTGAGCCTGAATGCGCTCAAAGCTTTCTATAGCTATCTGTTTTTCACCACGGGTATCACTTACCTGCCTTTCAAGCCTGAGAACTTCAACCCTGGATACAGCACCTTCGGTTTCAAGCTCTTTGGAGAGTTTGAGCTCTTCATCCAGTAATAGAAGTCGACGTTCTAGCAATCGCTTTTGCGCAGCGGTTTCTTCAAGTTGCTGTTGCTGCTGGTTTAATTGCTGTTCAATAACGCCTAGTGAACTGGCTAACTCCTGCTGACGGCTGGCAAACAGCTCGAGTTCCCGCTGCGCGAGTTCAGGCACATTACTCAACAGTGTTTCAGGCATAACCGGTTCTACACCTTCAATCTCCGCCTTCAGCCGTACCATTTTGGCTTCAAGAGCAAACTGGTTGGCAAACTGTCCCTCTCTGGCTGCCGCAAATCGGGTGTCATCCATAACCAGCAGCACCTGTCCCTGCTCAACCAGATCGCCTTCTTCAACAAGAATATCTTTGACTATTCCACCTTCCAGGTTCTGAACATCCTGAACCTGACTGGATGGAATAACCTTGCCCATGCCCCGGGTGATTTCATCAATCTCGCACCAGGCCGCCCAAGAAATAAATAATACAAGTGAGAGTAAGGTGAGGTATGTCAGAGGGCGGCTGCCGCGGGAAATAGAAGCAATTTCCTCCGCGGTGGCTGCATGCCATGAATCACTATGCCTGTTGATAGCCATATCAGTTCACAACCTCCGTCCTACTCTTTGAAGAAGGCTTTACTGAAGGCGCAGACATACGCACAAGCATATCCCGGGCTGGGCCCTGGACCTTTATCTCTCCCTGATCGAAAACAATAATGCTATCCATAGCATCCAGCAGATTCATTTTGTGAGTCACAAGAACAACCGTAATGCCGTCAAGCTGTTTCAATAACTGCAGGAAACGAGCTTCGGCCTGACTATCCATTGCGCTGGTTGGCTCATCCATAAGTAACACAGCTGGACGGGTTACCAGTGCTCGCGCCAAACCAACGGCTTGAGCCTGCCCTCCCGACAAGTTGCGTCCACCTTCACCAACCTGAAAATCAAGCCCGGCACTTCCAGACTGCACAATTCCTGCCAACCCGGATTTTTCCAACGAAACCAAAATGTCACTGTCTCTTAAATCTGAACGTCCCATTGTGATGTTCTCACGCAAAGAAGTGTTAAACAGTTCACTTTTTTGAGGTACGTAACCGATACGCTTGCGTAACCACTCTGGATTCAGCTGCCTTAAATCTATATTGTTAAGCGAAATATGACCTTCGTCTGCTTCCTGAAGCCCTGAAAGCAACTGTAAAAAAGTTGTCTTTCCTGACCCCATTCGTCCCAAAACTGCCAATTTTTGCCCCGAAGGAATTTCAAGGCTTATGTTTTTGATAAGCATTGGGCTTTCTGGATATGCAAAAGAAACATTATTCACAAGCCAGCTACCAACAAATTCATCCGGCTCCAAGAGCTGCCTATCAGCTGGATATTCCTGAGGCAAATTCATAATGCCACCGGCATGATCCACTGCCTGCACGGCTTTCTCATACTGATTTAATAAACCAATAACCTGGGATACGGGAGCCCCACACCGCCCAGAGATCATCATCATGGCAATCAGACCGCCCATGGACAGATCACCACTGCTGATTAAATACACACCACAAATCACCAGCACAACGGTATTCAACTGAAGAAAAAACGTAGCCGATTGAGTTGAAGCGGATTGCAACTTACGAATGGTGAGACTGGAATCAGCCACCTCTCTATTCAGTTGACTCCAACGCTGTTGGTTTTGCTGCTCAACGTTGCATGACTTCACAGAGACCAAGCCAATCAATAACTCCATGAGGAAATTCTGACGCTGGGAAGAAGCTTCCTGCTGATGAACAATTACTCTTTGCAAGGGACGATTCAGTACCCATGCCACAAGAAGCGACAAAACTATACAGGTCACCGGAATCAAAACCATCCAGCCACCCACCCAGGCCACAAGCCCCAGAAAAAGAACAACAAAAGGAAGGTCAATAAACGCCATCACCGACGTTGAGGTGATGAAAGTGCGAATGCTGTCAAACTCGGAGAGACTGTTCATCAGCGTTCCCGTACTGCCAGGCCGGGCCGAGAGCTTTAATCCAAGCAGCCTGTCAATCAAACGGGAAGAAAGGGTGAGATCGATTTGGCGACCGGCCAAGTCAACATAACGTGTGCGCAGGAGGCGAATGATAAATTCAAGAGTGAAAGCCAGAACCACACCAACCGCCAGCATCCACAGAGTTTCATAAGCCTGATTAGGGACAACGCGATCGTAAACATTCATCACAAAAAGCGGAGACACCAGAGCGAACAGGTTGACCAGAAAACTGGCAACCAGCACATCACGGTAAACGCGCCAATAAGGAATGACAGCTTGCCAGAACCAGGAATAGGATGACTTTGCTACCGACGCGGACATGCTATTACCTCCAGGCATAGAGACCTCTCACCTTTATTATTTTCGCATCCGCTCACTAGCGGCTAGCTTTTATGCACTCCCACAACTGGTAACTGTATTTTATAGCAATGTGAACTACAACACACTCTAACGACTACACGACCACTGACATTTTCATTAAAGTGAGGAATTAGTAAGGGAATATTTTTGCTCAGAAAATATTATCATGCCCTTGACTCTTAAAACTGACAAAAGCTGATCACTTACCCCCTACTTACTGGCACTGTCAGCTGATAGCCAACACCTCTGGCAGCCTTTATGAATTCAACTCCGGGATGCTCTGTTTTCAGTTTTTTTCTCAACCTGCTGACTATCGCCTCAAGACGTCTCTCGTCGTAATTTATGTAATCCTGCCCCAAAGCCTCAGACAAAGTCCGCCTTGAGACTGGCTGCAGTTCTTCTCTTGCCAGAACCTTCAAAACTGTTCCCTCAGCAGCTGTCAGCCCAACAGTTTTTCCATTTGGCAAAATAAGCTGACGACCAGATTTTTCCAGAACAATGCCTTCTTCAGATCCAACAGGTGATCTATTTAACTCACGCTCAGCATCGATACGACGACGAATGCTCTCCATCGCTGCATTCAGTTCCGATACATTCACCGGTTTTGTCAGGTAAATATCTGCGCCACGCTCGAAACCCTCAATACGATCTGACAAAGACCCACGAGCCGTTAACATCACAATTCCAAGGCCTGGCATACCCTTTAGTTTTTCAGCAACAGATAAGCCATCTTCATCTGGCAACCCGAGATCGAGAACCAACATGTCCAGAGATGGTTTACTATCCAGAAATCCCCAAAAGCTTGCAGCATTCGGGAATGAAGAAACGCCATGTCCGTAATGTGTCAGCAGAAACTCAAGTTCAAAACGTAAATCTGGATTGTCTTCAACAACTGCAATATTCATTTCTCACCCTCTCCAGATACATCCTTACCAAACTCACACCGGAAACAGGCGCCGCCGAACCGGGACTCTAAGTACTGGAGATTCCCCTTATGACGTTCCACAACCTGTTGGGAAATATACAAACCAAGCCCAAGACCCGGTTTGCCACTATGCTCGCTAGCCCGGAAAAACTTTTCAAAAATCTTCTCGCGCTGCTCTTTGGGAATGCCCTGCCCCTGATCTTCTACCTGCCAGAAGTGCAGACCTGGCCTGCTACCGATAGATACAAAAACCTGTTTGTCACCCGAGTACTTCAGCGCGTTTTCGATCAGGTTAAAGAACGTCAGCTTTAAAGCGGCTTTATTACCCTTGATAGAAAAATTACTTTCGGGGCAACCCAGCTCAATACGACCTCTCTGGTCGACTGGAAATTCATTGACTACATCCTTACTGATTTCAACCAGATCGACCACATCATCCGGCTGCCAGATTTCTCCATTAATGCTGTCTTTTTTGAGACCTAATTCCAGAAGAGTTGCCATCCGCTTTACAGCACTCTGTATTCGGCTGTAACGAGTTGCTCGGTACTCATCTGGCTCACTATCCAATACGCGCAACGACTGTACCGACATATCAACAACAGCAAGCGGCGTTCTTATTTCATGGGTAATCATGGATAAAAAACGGGATTGCTCTTCACGAATCCCTCTTTCTCTCTCTACCTCAGCATTGACTCTGGCAGCATTTTCCAACGCCCAGTTTCGCTCCTGAAGCAAATCTTTCACTCTAAACAACAGAGCCACCTGGAGAATACCAATCTGTAGAACACCAGCCTGTGTCTGCCCAAAAATGCTGAATAACGATGGTGAGAGCCAGCCTCCGACAAAAAACTGATTGGGAATTAAGAACAGGGCATGAGGAAGAAATGCAATCCCTAAAAGCTTTTGGCTACCCGTTTTTCCATTACGAATCAGCCTCCATACTGGAATAAGAGTCAGCGATGTGACAGCTATCCCCAATGGAGTCATGACCTCAGTAACATAGCTATAGGCATTGCCACCAATCACTCCACTAACAATCTGAGCAATAGCTACCATGAACAATGCGTAATACAAATAACATAACCACCAGTCTTTCTTCTTATCTACAAAGAGCTGTAAGAAAAACAGGTGCGCAAACAACCAACTGAAGCCAAGACTGATACTTAACGGCCTTGCAGAAAGATATTGCCACCCACTCCAATAAAAGTTGGAAATAATGCCCGCACCCTCCAGCAATCCCAACAAACCAAAGCCAATATACCCGGCAAAAAGTCCGTATAACCCAACCCTTGTTATCCACCAGCAAACACAGTTAAAAATGAAAACAAAAACCATTGCGCCAATGATGATACCTATACGAAAACTGTTTTTTTCACTCTTCTGCAAAAATGTATCTGGCGCCATAAACACTGGCAGCATTGCCAGCGTTGTCGCAGTTTCTACTCGCAGATAAAGAGAAGAGGCTCCTGGAGGGATTTCCAACAGGGTTTGAAGCGCATCAGGCACAACATGCCCTGAGTTACCATAATCACGACGCCCAATACTTTTGTTAGTCAGGAGCTTTTCATCCTGTTCGAGCCAGAGTTCAACAGAATCAAGGTAACTGGGGCTTACCTTAAAAACCCACTCCGATCGGGCGTGTTGTTTACGAACAACAGGAATATGAAACCATGCAACTTCACGGGTATATCCAAGAGCAGGATAAACATCTACGTTTTGGAATGAATTCTTTGCTTTTCGAATGTCGCCAATTTTGAGCACACCTTGAGGATCTCTCAAAAGCTGCACCCGATCCTTAGCCAGATACTCATACTGATCCCCAAGTTCAACAGCCCGGTTCACATCACTTTGTGCAAAAACAGCACTGGCAAAAACAAGAAACACCCAGGACAGTAGGGTATACAGCAGACCTCTCAGGCCATTACCACTCATACTCTTCCCACAATATTTTTATTATCTCGGGAATAGTGTGAAATTATCGATTAATTATCAACTTTCATTTCAGCTTCAACCACGCCAATGCTACGGAAAGAGCGTCGCCTTTGGCCGTGTGACGATCAAAAACAGGAACGCCAAGCTCTTTGCAGATTGTTTCAAATCTAAGATCAGTAACACCTTCCGGCTTTTTATTTAAAACCCATCGATAATAAGCATGCGACAATTCCAATACTGGGTTAGGAAGCTTAAATCCATAATACTTTTTGCAGTATCGATTAATAATTAACTGATCAAAACGAATATTAAATCCCAACAAAGGCCTTCTTCCTAAAAATTTTAACAAATGACTTAATGCATATTCAGGGCTCACCGCATTTTCAAGATCTTTATTTCTAATCTGATGTATAGGAACAGAATCAGGATCCAGCCTTCCAAAGGGTTTTACTTTTATTACCAAAGATTCACCAGGAAACACCTTACCCTGCCTGACAGGCACAGCTGCGATTTCCAGGATTTCTGCAGTTTCTGTATCAAGGCTGCTTGTTTCAAGGTCCAAGCTGACATATTCCTGAGCTTCCAGTGGTGGAAACAACTCTGAAAATATCGCCTTGTTACGGGCCTGCATGCCATACCAGCGATAGCGCAAACCGTCGGGAATCAATGTATCCACAATCAACTACCCTCCTAGATGAAAATGATGCCGAAGGTATTGATGGAATTTCTTCACCGTATGCAGGCAGTGACGAAGCATATCCCTACGCCGATAATCCAGTTGCTCAAGATCAAGTTCATTACCATCACAAATCTCTGAAACCTGCTGCTCCAGGCGCAATCTGTTCAGTACTAAAAACGCTTCTTCCAGACGTGATGCAAGTTCCGCATCTATCATTCCGTTGTCTTTCAAAGCGTTGATACGTTCGATGGTGGATAAACCAGTAACCCGCCCCTCCAAAGCAAGAGTTCTAACACCATGAACTAGAGGAAATATTCCCGCCTTTTTAATATCCATTCGGTGATCCTTTCCTTCTTTAATACGACCAAAGAATGTCAGTCGCGTATCAAACTGCAGCGCAGGGGCCACAAATGTTGCAAGGAAAGATTCCTGGCGCCCAAGAGTTGAGTGCAGATTATTCCGAAACTCATCAAGCAACTTTGGATTACCCGCCACAGTTCGGGCATCAACCATCATCGCCATTTCCATCATATGTTCCGGGGAAGCATTATCCATCCAGCTCATTGCCCGCTGTTGCCATTGAGCTTGCGTCATCACCCAGTGAAGGTTACAGACCATCACCTCACCTTTGCACCTGGGCCAGCCACAGGCGATCAGCAACTCAGTAAAACTTTCCAGAAGGTTTTGGGAAGGCAATTCACAGCCATCAGCAACAATCAGCGCATTGTCCTGATCGGTTTTTATTACCTGCTCACCACGCCCTTCACTGCCAAGGGAAAGCAAAGAGATCTGATCATGAATCTCTGCCGGGAAATGCAGTTCGAAAAGTCGTTTCAATAACTGGTCATTAAGAGTCGATACCAACTTCATAACAAAGCCGGTTCGCACGCCGTTGCTAAACAAACTGCGTGCCTGCTGCTCAATTTCCGGGGATAAATTTATTAACTCAGCAATATGACCCGCTCTGGCGATACGCATAGCCAGAAGGTGTGAATGATTGGATGCCAGCGAAAGTATACGGGTTAAATCAAGAAATCCAACCAGTTCATCACCCTGAAATACAGCAACTCGCTCAATACGTCTCTGGGTCATAACCAGTAAAGCATCAAACAAATATTCGCCTAAAGAAATCCTTACCAGAGGTGCAACAGCCACTCGCCCAACACGAGTTTCCAAAGGCAGTTTTTCAATAGCAATCGCTCGCAGAAGATCTGTGCGGGTAACAATACCAAGCCTTGCATTGGGATATGCATCCACACTGGATTCCTCCAAATCCACAAGCAAAGCTTCCAGATGCTCCTCTTCAAGTATTCTGGCTGCATCAGAAAGAGAGGTGTAACAGGATATGGTCTTGGCGGGGGTGCAATGACTGTATTCAATACGGCTCAACAGAAAGTCAGCCATCGCTGGGCGACTTTCAGAGTGCAGCCTTTGGTATTTTTCCCCAAGGTCAGCCTTCAGAGCACCGTCAAAGGGAGAGTTTTGTTTGCAAATATTAAGAAAAAGCTCAGCCGGAATTTCCTGGATCAGTGCTTCTTCCAGACAAATATATTCATGCTTGGCACCGCCATTCAGCAGGGCCGGTGCATCAAACAGATCATCTTCCGCATAGTGGGCATAGATTTTTTGCTTATCAGTTGCCGAGCGCTCTTCAATAACGCCACGCTGAACAATCATTAACGACTCAGGCTTGCAGCCTGCCCGAATCAATTTTTCACCGGGGCGAAACCAGCTCAGGCTTGCCGAACGAATCACAGCACCTCTCTGTTCGTCCGATAACAGATCAAACGGCGGTTGATAAAAACGCTGCTCATAACTGGTGGTACGGTTTTCTGACTGGCGACTTACAGTGTCCACAACCACTCCCTTATCAACTGTTTTTTCTTTTTCGATCAAGCAAAAAGAGCCCCCAAGGGCTCTTTTCTACTTCAACAATTAACAAGCCCTGATCTCAGGAAACGCTGGCTGGTTCACCTGCAGTTTCCTCAACACTTGCACCGGCAACACCACGGCTGCTTGGTACACGAATGTCTTCTACCAAATCCTGAATTTCCTTAGGCGGCGCAGCGGTCAGGTGACAAATCACCAGAGACACCGCAAAGTTCAGCAGCATGCCTACAGTACCAATACCTTCTGGAGAAACACCGAACAACCAGTTCTCGGCATTGTTGGCACCTGGATTTACAAACTTGAAGTACACGATATAACTGAAGGTAAATACCAGACCAACAATCATGCCGGTTACCGCACCTTCCTTATTCATGCGCTTGTAGAAAATACCCATCAAAATTGCTGGGAAGAACGAAGCCGCCGCCAGACCAAAGGCAAAGGCTACAACCTGTGCCACAAACGCTGGCGGATAGATACCAAACAGGCCGGCAATAACAATCGCCACTGCAGCCGCCGCACGGGCAGCCAGAAGCTCCTGCTTGTCGGAAATATTTGGCATCAGGTTACGCTTCAGCAGGTCATGAGAAATGGAGGTTGAGATAACCAGCAACAGTCCTGCAGCAGTCGACAACGCTGCAGCCAGACCACCAGCTGCAACCAGAGCGATTACCCAGCCAGGAAGCTGTGCAATTTCTGGGTTCGCCAGCACCATAATGTCACGGTCAACATACAGCTCATTGTTATTAGCTGTATCATTGTTGGACACCAGACGCTCACCGCTTGCACCACGCTCATCAGTAAACTTGGGCTTGCCTTCAATAGGCTTGCCTGGGTGGTACTGAATCTTGCCGTCGTTGTTTTTGTCAGTCCATGCAATCAGACCGGAGTTCTCCCAGTTAGAGAACCACTCAGGAAGATCTTTGTACGACGCTTCACTTACAGTATTCAACAGGTTGATACGGGCAAAACTGGCAACCGCAGGAGCAGTTGTGTACAGAATGGCGATAAACAACAGCGCATAACCGGCAGACTTCCGCGCATCCCGAACAGTCGGGGTTGTAAAGAAGCGAACGATTACGTGTGGCAGACCAGCAGTACCCACCATCAGCGCCATAGTGATAAAGAACATATCAACAGTGGATTTGCTGCCATCGGTGTATTGAGCAAAACCAAGTTCAGCAGACAAGCCGTTCAGCCTTTCCAGCACTGATGTATTGGTTCCAACCACATCAGAACCAAAACCCAGCTGAGGAATCGGGTTACCGGTAATCATCATGGAGATGAAGATAGCTGGCACCATAAAGGCGAAGATCATCACGCAGTACTGAGCCACCTGGGTGTAGGTTATGCCTTTCATACCACCAAGTACGGCGTAAAAGAACACAATCGCCATCCCAATCATCACGCCCAGGTTAATGTCCACTTCCAGGTAACGGGAGAAGACAATACCCACTCCACGCATTTGTCCGGCCACATAAGTGAACGAGATAAAGATTACGCAGACAACAGCCACAACCCGGGCCAGCTGTGAGTAATAACGTTCACCAACAAAATCGGGAACAGTGAACTTACCGAACTTACGCAGGTAAGGTGCAAGACACATAGCCAGCAGCACATAACCACCGGTCCAGCCCATCAGGTATACCGCACCATCACGACCAACAAATGAGATAATCCCCGCCATAGAGATAAACGACGCAGCAGACATCCAGTCTGCCCCTGTCGCCATACCATTGGCTATGGGATGAACCCCGCCACCCGCTACATAATATTCACCGGTTGAACCGGCACGCGTGCGAATGGCAATGCCAATATACAAGGCAAAAGATAAACCGATAAACAGATAGGTGAGCATTTGTGTATCCATGCTTATGCCCCCTTCTCATCAACATTGTATTTGCGATCCAGACGATTCATCTGCCAGACGTAAACAAATATCAGAGCCACAAAGGTATAGATAGAGCCCTGCTGGGCAAACCAGAACCCCAGTGGGAACCCACCGATCACGATTTTATCCAGCTCATCAACGAAGAGAATGCCGCAACCAAACGACACTGCAAACCAGACACAGAGCAGTGTTAACAGCACGCGAATATTCTCTTTCCAGTAAGCGGCGGCCGCCGCTTTACCATCACTCATAGGGGATTCTCCCGCATTTGTTATTTTTATTAGTGCCGGAGATACACTATCAATCGTCTATACCTTCGTCTCTTAGACTTTGGGATAAGACATAAACAGCCATCCAAAAAAATGCCCCTGAACCGGAGCATAAGTTTCTCAAGGGAGTTCCGTTTAAACCGTCAACGTTCCTGTGTAGTTATTAATATGGTGAGCACGTTTTTCGCCAGCTGTCTTTTCTTCAGCAAGCAGCCTTGCCTTTTTATCAAGCAGAGCCTGATGGTCATTCAAAGGCTTAACTCTGGCCTCCTGCATATCCACTTCACGGCTTTTGCTTGACACTTCTTTCCTCTGCTGTGAACGCTGATCACGGAGGCTTTGATAGTCACTATCTAATCCCAACCTTACTTTCTCAGTTGCTATATTACGTTCCATTTGAGAAATGGGTCCGTTAAGCGCTGCAGCCTGTAAATCACACGCTAAAGCCAATGCATACTGCTCGTTAAATGTATAAAACGTAGACTGAGTTCTTAGGGAAGACCGCTGACTCTTTAAGCTCGACAGCTGCTCACGATAAGAATTAAGGTGAACTTCCTTCTCATCAATTTTTTGCTGCAGTTCATTCAACGTGCCTTTCAGTTCTCGAAGCTCAGCACGCAAAGTCTGCGCAATTTTGTTTTCTTCTTTTTTGGTCTCAGTAAAGGCTGACAGGTCTTTAAAGCCAAACTCCTGAGTCAGCTTGCCCCATGAACCAACAAGCTTTTCACTGACACCAACGTGTTTCCTGTGTAGCTTGTTCAGATGCTTTTCCGTTTTACGGATCTGCACTTCATTTTCTTTTTTAGGAGATCGCAATACTCGCTTTAATGCGACAAGGCCACCTGTTACACCACCAGCAAGACCACCAACCAGACCACCAACAACGGCACCCACAGCAGCACCAACAGGTCCGGCCAAAAGTCCTGCCAAAGCACCTACACCTGCACCGATACCAGCCCCGGCTACAGCTCCGCCACAAATGCCTGCAGCCAGATATTTTCTGCGAGTCGACTTGTCGATTTTATATTCAGAAAGATCCTTCTCTGTTGTTTCTGTGCTGCCTGCAGTGACCTGCGGCTTTACCTCACTATCAACAGAGGAATAGCCAGATTTATTCGCACCGGTTTCTTCTTCACGAGAACCAGAAAAATAAAGAACAGACGAAAACGATGAATTAAGGCTTGTGCTATCCATAGTACAACTCTCCCTGAGTCATTATTTCGGCCTTTAAAGGCCTGTGTTTTTTGTGTTGTGTACTCAGTATGGCTGGGTGTCAGCCAGCCGCTATAGGGCTTTGGTCTTAATGGGGAAAAGTGCCACTAAACGCTGCAAATACAGGACATTTCAGCGCATACGACTTTTGTATTAAGGGAAACTCTAGGAGATCACACACCAAGACTTTTGGGATTTAGCCTCAGTATTGGGTTCCGAATGAGGAGATGACATATCACCTTCGCATTCATCCAGAGCAACATCCGTTCTTAATTCCTTTATCGCTTCTTCTACCCCTGAAACCCAGCAGCCCGGTTGGCCACGATACTTATATGAAAGCTTCAGGCACGATGCCATAACACCAACAAGTTTTCCTACGGCTTCCGGCTGGTGATTATTTTTAAAAACAGGATTTTTCAAAGCCAAAGAGTCATATGAAAATGAAGAGACTAAACTTTGAAACATCCCCTCCTTAATCTGCCAAACTGGCACCCGTGACTGACCAGCCAAAATGCAAAGAAGAACATGACCGAAGGCAAATGATTCTGTTTGCATGGTAAAGAATGTCTCACCGCTATAAAGCTCAGGCGCTACCGTCCCCTTATGGTTATCCTGGAATGTCACCCGTTCACAATGGCTGCCAACCTTCCTCGCTTTACCAAAATCCGCTATCACTGCGGTGTTATCTGATTTAACCAATATATTTTTGGGGAACAGGTCGCAGTGCAAAATTCCATTATCAACAACCAGATATTCAAGCCCTCTGGCAATATCCCTGCTAATGGAAAAAGCATCTTCCACTGAATATTTTATAGAACTCAGGCGTACACCATTTTCTATCAAGTCTCTCAGGCAACCGTAATAAAATGGCATGGCAAGAAAAGCACCCTGAGTGTTTTCAATAAAACCATGAACCGCAACAATATTTGGATGATCAATATCTCTGAGTTTGCTCCACTCGTTGCGAAGATCATTCAGAGCCATTCCACTTTCTTCTTCCTTGATAGTCGTGGCTTTTTTTAATGCCATAAATTGAGGAAGCCGCTCACTCATCACGGGATAAGGTGATTTGTGCAAAGAACCAGAGACAAGAGGTACTGGAATACGAGTGCTGATTTTATATACCGTTCCAAATCGGCCACGCCCTACTGGGCAACCATAGGTTTTATGACGGGCAATCAATTCATTCATCGCAGCATCCGTGAGTCGAAGTGCAGAGACTTTTCTGCCAGTACCGGACTGATGCCCAGCCATTTCACTTCTGCCAAGCTGACGAGTGGGTATATGTGATTGGCGATGCTCTTTCCGTACCCTTTGCATAACTCCTCCCTGAATGCATGTGAGTCTGTTCAGACAACTACAGCATCAAGAGAGTCCAAAAGTTGTGCAGTCCCTCTAACACTGCTGTCAGCAGATTTGACTGCTCCCACAACCACTGGCACCCTGTTTCTATCACAACAACAATAAACCGGCCCATGAACTACCGGATTATTATTACTGAAGATCACCCCCTGTTTCGCAGTGCACTGAGCAATGCTTTGTCTCAAGGGCTGGGTGATATATCCCTTTCTGAAGCAAGCAGCTTTGATGAACTGCAAAGCCAGCTGGAAAATGCAGAAGTGCCCGATCTTATTCTTCTGGATTTACAGATCCCCGGCGCCCATGGTTTTTCTGCACTTATCTATTTGAGAAGCCACCACCCGGAAATACCTGTAGCTGTCATTTCTGCCCGTGAAGAAGCCAGCGTGATTCACCAATCTTTAAAACACGGAGCTTGTGGCTTTATTCCTAAATCATCGCCACTGGATATTTTGACATCTGCGGTAAACAGAGTTCTCGAAGGTGATGTATGGGTTCCTCCTGATATAGAACCAGTTGCGGAAGCAGAAGACACAGATCAGGATCAGCTCAACGAAAAAATAGCATCGCTCACCCCGCAACAATTTAAAGTGCTGGGAATGCTGCGTGATGGCTTGCGCAATAAACAGATTGCCTGGGAACTACAGGTTTCTGAAGCCTGTATTAAAGCTCATGTCACAGCTATTTTTCGCAAACTGGGAATCAATAACCGGACTCAGGCTGTAATAGCTCTGCAGCAGATGGAATTTGAAGCCGAGCCCGGTTTGGAATAGCCGGGCACAGTTACGACTGTTGTTTAATCCGTAGAAGTTCCTTCAGTAACGGTCATAGCGTCTAGTAAACCGCCAAGCATTTGCTCAACTTTCTGTCCTAAAACTGCCTCCATATTCTGATAATGCGCTTTGGCCTTTTTGAATTTCCAGGCGCTAAGCAGATCGAAGTATTCTTTCAGGTATTTCACAGCTTCAACTGTTTCAACCTCAGAGAAAGGCCACTCTGTTTTATTCTCCGGCCAGAGTTCCCAATATATATTCCCTTCCTCTCTGTTAAGCAGATCAAGGGACTGGCTCAAACAATAGAGTGTCACTCTCGCGGATACTGAAGGTACCCAGCCCAGCGAATCTGTATCACATTTAAGAGCGCTTGCCACATACTTCGGATCAGAGTAACCCAGCAAAATCTTGAACACTTTTGCCAGTACATCTTTTCTTTCACAACGTTGAGCTCTGGAGTAATTAATTCTCAAAGAAGACGGCTGCCCTTGCTGATAATTCTGGTAATCCACCCGTAGTTCTTTCGGTGCCCTGCCAAAAAGATCGCCAGGATAATTAATAATTCGAATTTCATCTCCAGAAACCAGCACTGCAAACTCCGCACTAAAACCCATCAACTCACGAACATCCCGTGGGTCCAGAGACAACATGATTGCCAGCAGCTCGCGAATATCCATAAGCAAAGCACTTCCGTTATCCACCATATAAGGCTTTAACTCTTCAACTTTATCTGCTGGGAATGTTCCGGCGGTTTTCAACAAACTCTGCATATCCTGCAATTGCTGGAGAACTCCACTGGAACGAGCAGCCATCTGCTCAGCTGCCTGCTGGCGGTTAACGATAGGTTGTGGAGAAAAACTATCACCGACCTCTCTGATTGTTCGCCGCCTTCGCGAGCAATGAGAATGCGTTGGAACATCTCCCTGAGGAGAACGGGATCTGGAACGTGATCTGCGAATATTTCTCTCTGGCGACGGTGTTGACGATAAGCGAGATACAAGCATCCCCGAAGAGCTTTTCCCTTTCCTTTTCAGTCGCTCGGCATTTTCTACGATCTTTTGAAAATCGATCGCTGAAGGAGGTGAGCCGGGACTACTTTCCATCGATTCCATAAGAGCCTTCCACTAAAGTTGTGACAAGCCCTTGGACATACCCCGGCTGACTTGATTCTTAACCAGCCTTGCTCAGTCAGGGCTGCTAACTGCTTAGTTCCTCTAACTCCATAAACCGACTCATATAAGCTCGTAATGCGGCCGGTTTTACTGGTTTCGGCATAAAGCCCAATTCTTCTGAACGCAACTGCGTCTTAAGCTGAGACGAAGCATCAGCGGAAATGATAATGGCTGGTACATCACACCCCATTTGGTTTCTTATGGCGTAAACACAGTCCAGCCCTTTCGCGCCATCATCCAGATGGTAATCCGCAAGAATAAAGTCCGGCTCAAAAGAATCCAGTTTCTGCAGCACTTCATTCTGGTGAGTGGCCGTTTCTACATAACAGCCCCAGCGTTGCAAAAGTGCCTTCTGCCCTTCCAGAATCATTGGGTCGTTATCAATACAGAACACACGAACACCGGCAAGTTTATTGGATGCAACAGCAGATAAAACCGAACGTACTTGTTTTGGAGAAAACTCGCTGGTTGGAACAGTAATATGAAACACAGAACCCTGACCGGGTACAGAGTGCAAACCAAGTTCATGATTAAGCACACCGGCAATACCTCTAGCGATAGCAAGACCCAAACCTAAACCCTGCGCATCACTGTGATCTAATCGTTGAAAAGCCCGGAAAACCTCTTCCTGCTGCTGGGCAGGAATTCCCGGCCCATTATCTCTAACTTCAATCCGTAACCCTTGCCCAGACCGCCGACATACCAGCATAACCTTTCCGCCCTTGGCATATCGAAAGGCATTAGCAAGAAAGTTTTGCAGCACCCGCCTTAATAAAGTTCGGTCACTTTTTACAACTTTGGCACTGCCTACCAGACGAAATGTCACCTGATACTTATCTGCCATAACGCCATATTCATTTTTCAAAGGCTGAAGCAGATCATCAATAGAAAAGGATTCGATATGGCGGGAAACTCTTCCAGTTTCCAAACGGGATAGTTCCTGCAAATCTTTCAGCAGGTCTTCAGCCGACTGCAGTGAACTATCCAGCTGCCCGGCCAGCTCTCCCACTCGCCCTTCCCTGAACTCATCCACTAGGGTTGCAGTAAACAATCGTGCGGCATGCATAGGTTGCATAAGGTCATGACTGATGGCGGCAAAGAAACGGCTTCGGGAACCATTTGCCTGTTCAGCTTGCTGCTTTGCTTTCAGCAGGTCACGATTTAAAACCTCCAACTCTTGAGTGCGCTCTTTGACCCGCAACTCCAGCTCTTCATTCACTGCTTTCAGTTGATTTTCCACACCACGGAAACTGGTGATATCGGTGAAGCTCATAACAAAGCCGCCACCGGGCATAGGATTACCCTGAATCTGAATAACAGTGCCGTTTTTATAGGTACGCTCAGAACGGTGGGCTGTACCACTCTGCATCCATTTCACTCGTTTGCGTACATGCTCTTCAATACTTCCCGGGCCACACAACCCCCGCTCGGCATTAAAGCGAATCAATTCAGAAATATGCCGCCCGATACAGACAAGACCTTCAGGGTAATCGAACATATCAAGATATTGCTGATTCCAGGCCACAAGCCGAAGATCCTGATCAACAACACTCAAACCCTGCTCAATATTTTCAATAGAGCTCTGCAGCAGCTCTCGATTAAAAGTAAGTACTGACGACGCCTCGTCAACAATGCTTTCAACATCGGTCAAATCCATACGGTGTCCATCCAGAGCACTGCGCATCACAATACGAGCCGAGGATGCTCCCAGAACACTGGATAACAAACGTTCCGTCATCGCCAGCAGAATGGGAGACGCTTTGCGCTGCCGGAACATCCATGTTTGTTCCTCGCCAGCCTGCGCCTCAAAAGCTTCACGGGCTTTGTCTTCTCCAACAAATCGGGCCGCTAACTGTTCAAGCTCATCAACCCGTACATTGGAAACCGGCAAATCACTTTGTCCTAGGGCTCGCACATCCATAAACCGCCCGGCCTGATGGCGTTCCTGTAAACGGGGAACAAAAAACAGGGAGCCAAACCAGTAGCAAACAACATTCACCAACAGACTGATCAACATGCCAGCCTCTTGCACATTGTCAGGAGCGACCGTTTTTAGCGCAGAAATAATCGGTAGTTCCAACCCCGCAGCAGGAAGAACCAGTAATACCAGCCAGCTCAAACCTCCGGCAAAAATACCAAAGACAACACCATTGCGATTACTGTTTCGCCAGACCAGACCTCCAATCAATCCCGGCGCTAATTGAGCCAATGCTGTAAAAGACATAAATCCTAAAGCCGCCAAAGATTGCCCATCAATAACTCTTGAGAATCCCCATGCCAGCAGCAGAATCGCAATTATCAAACCACGTCGTATATTCAGCAGCAGACCACGCAATTCTTTAAAGGAAGAGTCAGGTAATCGCTTTCCTCGCAAAAGAAGCGGCACAATCGCTTCGTTACCCAACATAATCGCCAGAGCGATAACTGACACAATCACCATTCCGATAGCAGCGGAAACGCCACCGATATAAGCCAGAACTGCCAGACTGAAATACCCCATTCCCATTGGCAGGCTGATCACAAATGTATCGGGAGACACTCCCGGAGCCAGTATCTGTTTACCCAGCATAGAAACCGGCAGCACAAACAGGCACATCAATAACAGATAAACAGAGAAAACCTTTCGGGCCGTCTGGAAATGTTTTACATCCGTGTTTTCAACAACGGTTACATGAAACTGTCGGGGCAGGCAGAAGTATGCGGCCATAGATATCAGGGTCATCACCGAGAGGCTGAACCATTCACTGCTCACTGGCGCATTTAGTGTTTGAGTTTCACTGATCAACCCGCTCCAACCTTGAGGAGCCTGCCAGATAACAAATATTCCAACAGCAAGAAATGCCAGAAGCTTCAGAATGGATTCCACTGCCACCGCCAACATCACACCATGGTGATGCTCGGTTGTATCAAGGTGACGGGTACCAAAGAGAATACTGAAACCAGCCAGGGCAAGGGTCACAAGCAGCGCTGTATCACCAGAGATCATCTGGCTGGCAGTAGCATCACCAAAGAAATAGAGTTGATCGGCTGACAATAAACTGTAGCCCATAAGAATCGCCTTCAATTGCAAGGCGATGTAAGGAATCACTCCGAATGCGGCTACGACTGTGGCAACCACTGCCACCAACCTTGAGCGGCCATATCGGGCAGCCAGGAAATCAGCAATTGAAGTAATATTTTCCTGCTTGCCAATCAGGATCATCCTTGCCTGCAATCGCCACATAAACAGCATCACAACAATAGGGGCAAGATAAATGGGAATAAACGACCACGGAGACATAGCCGCCTGACCTACGGCGCCGAAAAATGTCCAGGAAGTGCAATAAACAGCAAGAGTTAAACTGTAAACAAGCGGTTGCCAGCGGCCTTTACGAAAACGGTCACTATGATCACCGTACCAGGCCACAGCAAACAGCCCGCCAGCATAAATCAGCGACACCAGAATTATCAGCCAGCCATTCATGATGCATCCAAATTGTTATTCTTCTAGAATGGATGTTCGCCAATTTTCAGGTATCAGGCAATGGTTTATACCAAGGTCTAATGGCCTAGTTATGCGACAAAAGTAAGAATCCACATCGTGGTTTTCTTAAATCAGCCAAATTAAAAACTTTTAACAACAAGGCTGAAAAATAATAAAAATACAGGAGTGACCCCATGAGCGCCCCCGATAATACAGATCAGGCACCTTCCCTGTTTCCAGTCGATCCTCAGCTCGCGGCTGAAGCTCTGGTAGACGACGCCAAATACCGCCAGATGTATCAACAGTCCATCGTCAACCCTCAGGGTTTCTGGCGTGAACATGGCCAGCGTATCGATTGGTTTACCCCGTTCACCAAAGTCAAAGATGTCTCTTTTGATGATCACAATGTCAGCATCAAGTGGTTTGAAGACGGCACCACCAACGTTTCCCATAACTGCCTGGACCGTCATCTGGAAACCCGTCGGGATCAGGTAGCTATTTACTGGGAAGGTGATGAGCCCGGTGAACAGCGGGAAGTGACTTACGGTGAACTGCACGAAGATGTATGCCGGTTTGCCAATGCTCTGAAATCACAAGGCGTCCGTCAGGGTGATATCGTTGCTATTTACATGCCCATGGTCGTTGAGGCTGCGGTTGCCATGCTGGCCTGTACCCGTATCGGCGCCATTCACTCTATTGTTTTCGCAGGTTTCTCCCCGGAAGCTCTGGCTGGACGGATTATCGACAGTAACGCCAAGCTGGTTATTACTGCCGACGAAGGTGTACGTGGCGGAAAGAAGATTCCTCTGAAGGCCAATGTTGATGAAGCACTGACTCACCCTGATATTCGCTCCATCGAAAAGGTGATTGTTTACAAGCGCACCGGTGCGGATATTCCCTGGCACAATCATCGTGATGTCTGGTGGCACGAGCTGCAGCAACTTTCCTCACCTCATTGCCAAGCCCGTGAGATGAATGCAGAAGATCCGCTGTTTATTCTCTATACCTCGGGTTCCACCGGTAAGCCTAAAGGTGTTCTGCACACCACAGGTGGTTATCTGGTTTACGCCTCTATGACTCACCAATACCTGTTTGATTATCGGGATGGTGAAGTATTCTGGTGTAATGCTGATGTGGGCTGGGTAACCGGTCACTCCTATGTTGTTTACGGCCCGCTCTGTAACGGTGCCAGCATTGTTATGCATGAAGGTCTGCCCAACTATCCAACCGTTAACCGGGTCAGCCAGATTGTTGATAAGTACAACGTTAATATTCTCTATATTGCTCCAACTGCTATACGGGCGTTAATGGCTTACGGTGATGAAGCTGTAGAAGGCACCAGCCGTAAGAGTCTGCGTCTGCTGGGAACCGTGGGAGAACCTATTAACCCACAGGCATGGCATTGGTATCACCAAACAGTTGGTGAAGGTCGCTGCCCAATCGTAGATACCTGGTGGCAGACAGAAACCGGCGCAGCAATGATTACACCTCTGCCCGGTGCGACTGCCCTGAAGCCTGGTTCAGCCACCCGTCCATTTTTCGGCGTGCTGCCAGCACTGGTGGACAACATGGGTAATATTGTTGATGGCCCGGCGGAAGGTAACCTTGTGATTCTTGATAGCTGGCCCGGCCAGGCCCGTACTGTTTATGGTGACCATGAACGGTTTGTGCAGACTTACTTCACCACCTTCAAAGGCATGTACACCACCGGTGATGGTGCCCGCAGGGATGAAGATGGTTACTACTGGATCACCGGCCGGGTTGATGATGTTATCAACGTATCCGGCCACCGTATGGGCACAGCAGAAATCGAAAGTGCCATGGTGGCTCACCATGATGTGGCGGAAGCTGCTGTTGTTGGTTATCCCCACGATATCAAAGGTCAGGGTATCTATGTGTACGTCACCCTGAACAAAGATGTGGATTACTCCTTTGAACTGGCAGCCGACCTTAAGAAATGGGTTCGTCATGAGATTGGGCCAATCGCCACACCGGATGTGATTCAGAACGCACCAGGCTTACCGAAAACCCGTTCCGGCAAAATCATGCGCCGCATCCTGCGCAAAATTGCTGCTGGCGAATGTGAAAGCCTTGGAGATACCTCAACACTGGCGGATCCCGGTGTTGTTGATCAGTTGATTGCTGATCGGGTAGAAGTCAGCGCCTGACGGTAGCTGATACAGTAACGCCCGAACGGCTTTACAAAGCTGTTCGGGCGTTTTTATTTTTTAGCCCCCCAGAGACTGGCTGGTCACGTCTATACCATCAACGAATATTGCCGCTGATCCATTCACATAATTATTACGACAACTGGCTGGCAGATATTTCCCCGGAACCTTCAAATCAGAATTGTCATGATATCCACAATGCCACTTAATATTGTTGCCATCATAGGTGGGGAAAAACACAATTCGGCCACCGTTGGGAATATCATCAGGAAACCTAGCTTCATTCAAATCAGCCTGAATGTGGAATGATTGAGAGCCTGCGGTACCTTCCCAACAGATAAAGTTATCCACATAATCACTGGCAGTTGAGACAAAGTCCTGCCCCACATCTGAGGCGCAAAACCCGTCCAGAGTGTTATTCACAGAGAAATACTCAGACGCATCACCAGAGGCTTTCTTGATCATTGGCATAACTTCCCCGGCAATGGTCGACCGGGCGGTGTAATCCTGATAGGCAGGAATAGCGATTGCGGCCAGAATCCCGATAATGGCGACCACGATCATCAGTTCTATTAAGGTAAATGCCGAGTGTTTTCTGGCGTCCATGTCTCTTTTTCTCAGTAGTAGAGAGTTATCTAAATACTGTAGACAATCCCCACCAATTATTAAGGGGTTGCCTGTCTGATTCTGGAAACAGGTAATACAGACGGTGTAACTCATGGTAGTCCAAGAGCGATAAAGCGCCCTTGGTGTCAACCTGTTGGTTACCCTGATTATTTTGCAGCTGGTTAAATCCGGTCTAAACCTTCTCGGCGTTAGCAGCTATCTGACCCTTTCCTTGTGGGGCGGAATCCTGCTCGCATTTATGGCTATCAACCGTTCACGGTAATAATCAAAAATCTCGGGAAACGATAATGAAACATTTCATAGGAATTGATGTTGGCACCGGCAGTGCCAGAGCCGGAGTTTTTGATCGCAATGGCAAGCGTCTGGGTACTGCCAGCAAAGCGATTCGCATGAACCGCCCACAGGCTGACTTTGTGGAGCAGTCCACCCAGGACATCTGGGCTGCGGTTTGTAACTCTGTACAGAGTGCCATGGCAGAGTCCGGCATTGCCAAAGACAGCATTGCCGGTATCGGCTTTGACGCAACATGTTCTATGGCGGTTATGGATGAAGAGTTCCAGCCACTGACAGTAAGCCCCACTAATGACAGTTTCTGGGATGTGATTGTCTGGATGGATCACCGCGCGATTGCTCAGGCTGATCGTATTAATGCCACCAGCCATAAAGTTCTGGATTACGTGGGCGGCAAGATTTCTCCAGAGATGCAAACGCCCAAACTGCTATGGCTGAAAGAAAACCGCCCGGATATTTGGGAACAGCACGGCCACTTTATGGGATTACCAGATTGGCTGACCTGGCGTGCCACTGGTTCCACCAGCCGTTCTACCTGTTCCGGGGTTTGCAAATGGACTTACCTCGGCCATGAATCCCGCTGGGACCACGATTATTTTGACACTATTGGTCTGAGTGACCTGATGACCAATGAGCAGGAAGCTCTGGGTGGAGACGTTCGTGCAATCGGTGATCAGGCAGGTGCATTAACGGCCAAAGCTGCGGAAGATCTGGGCCTTATTAAAGGTATTCCCGTTGGAGTTTCCATGATTGATGCCCATGCTGGCGGCGTTGGTGTTCTGGGTGCTGGCGATGGAGAAATAACACCAGACCTGGAAGAACGTATTGCCCTGATTGGCGGTACGTCCAGCTGCCATATGGCTGTTGCTAAAGAATCCCGCTTTGTTCCTGGCATCTGGGGGCCATATTTCTCAGCAATGATTCCCGGCATGTGGCTGAATGAAGGTGGGCAGTCCGCAACGGGCGCGCTGGTGGATCATATTATCTTCAAACATCATGCGGCGGCGGAACTGCTCAAGCAGGGTGAAGAAGAAGGGAAATCTATTTACCAGCTGCTGAATGAACGACTGTTGTCGCAGGCAGGCTCAGAGGAAGAGATTCCATTCCTGACCCGTCATATTCATGTGCTCCCCTATTTCCACGGCAACCGCTCTCCACGAGCCAATCCACATCTAACTGGTATTATGACTGGCCTGAAATTATCCGCTTCCGCTGATGATCTGGCTCTGCAATATCTGGCAACGATTCAGGCTATCGCCATGGGGACTCGTCATATTATTGAGGCCCTGAACGACAGTGGTTACCGGATTAACACCATTATGGCCTGCGGAGGAGGAACCAAGAACCCTGTGTTCCTGCAAGCCCATGCCAGCGCTACTGGTTGTGTGATGCAAATGGCCGAGGAGGAAGAAAGTGTTCTTCTCGGCAGCGCCATGCTGGGTGCTGTTGCTGCTCAGGATTATGACGCTGATATCGCGACAGCTATGGCAAAGATGAGCCGTATGGGTCGTAAGGTTGAACCTGAAACCGGTAAGACCGCTAATTTTTATGAAGCGAAATACAAAGTGTTTATAGAGCTTTATGAAGACCATAGGAAGTATGAAGCCATGATGTTTGTTTAATTCTATCTCCTATCAATGATGAACCCTCTATAGAGGGTTCATCATTATCAAAAATAGTAAACAACACTCTCAGTATATACACGCGTTCCGCCCTCAAAAACCACACTATGGATGAACACTGCTGCAAGATTTCTAAACCTATACTCTTTAAAGCTTGGAAACTCTTCTTATGGTTCTTTCGATCTTGTCTATCTCAAGCTTCACCCACCGATGGGCCAAAGGCAGTTACAACTTCACTGAATGTCTACAGTATCTTCTGACCTTCACGATTTTTAACGGTAAACTTGAACTTTAATTTTTTTTAAAGTTCATGAAAGGCTGTGCACAGATTCACTGGTTAATCTATCTCCATCCATCAAAGGGAGATAGTCATGAAAGCTTCAAAAACAACTACGCTGTTATTCTCTGGTATCCTTGCCTTCACAGCGATGACCAATACCGCCATGGCTGCCGGCAAGGCTGAACAAAGCGATGATACCGTTTACGTTGTTGATATCGTAACCATTCCAGGGCATGCCCGTTCAGTCCTGTCCGATATCAACAATGCCCGTCTGGCTCTGTTTGAAGGTTACACTGATGCAGCCAATGATTTGATCAACAAAGCTCAGTCAACGTTTGATAAGAGAATCAGCAAATATGCTCTGAAACTCGAAGACAATCAGGGTTACGGCGTACCAATCCACAGTTCAGTGACATTTTCTGAAGACTTCAAACCAACTCCTAAAACCACAAAAGCAATAGAAAAAGCTGGCGAGCTGGCTCAAAAGGGCAAGACCCACGATGCCTACGCCAAGATGCTGAATGCTGGGGTTGAACTGGACTTCAAATATTCCATGTTACCTGTGGTTGCTACCGTTGAAGGTCTTCAGCTGGCATACGACAAATTACAGGATGGCAACTATTATGAAGCAAACCTGATGTTGAAGGCTATTGAAAACTCCATCGTGGTCGAAGATTTTGGCGCTGTAGAAACGCCTAAACAGGGATACTCCTGGGAAACAATCTCGGAACAGTAAACCACTTTACACTCGTTTCGGGGCCTCTGAAGTTACCATTGCCTGTAAATCTTCACACACACTTGGCTTACAGACACTGATAACACTTGTTCAAACCCTGTCGATGACGTTGCTCCCCCTGCAGCAGAAGTCGTCACTGCATCACAGGTTTGAATAAAGGGTTCAGAGAGCCCCTCCCCACCACAGAGTTCATGATAGAAAAACTTCTGGGACAAGGTTTGCTCGCAGCAATCTCTGGTACGCTGATTTCAAACCCCTGCCATAAACACCAGCTTTTCTGATCAGTTATATCGCCCCTATCTCTGACGAAACTCTGAGAACTAACCAGGATTGTCGGCCATGAGACATGAACCAGATCAATCTATAAGGAAAGAGCCATGCAAATGACCGGACAATTCATCGTCGTTTTCATGGCATTCTTTGCCATCATGAACCCCATCGCTAATACAGCGGTTTTTGCCGGGTTAACAGCCGACAAGAGTACACTCGAAAAACGCCGTATTGCCTTCAAGTCTCTACTTATCACTTTTACACTGATCGTTTTATTCGCCCTGCTGGGAAAATCTATCTTTCATTTATTCGGTATCACGTTGCCAGCACTGCGGCTTACTGGTGGAATACTGGTATTTCTGGTGGGTTATCACATGTTGCACGGCAGTGGTTCCAAGCTGCATAACTCCCATACGAGTTCGGATCATAATACCCAGAGTAATGAAACAGAACATGGCAGTGATATTGCTGTGTCCCCTCTTGCTGTTCCTCTTCTTGCTGGCCCTGGAACTATTGCAACTGCAATGAACTATTCAGCAGCTGGTGACTGGATTAACATCAGCATTACCATCGCGATGTTTGCTGTCCTCTGTGTGATTACCTGCATATGCTTTCTATGCAGTTCCAAAATAATAAATGGCATTGGGGAAAGTGGCTTATCAATAGTGACACGCCTCATGGGGCTGATTCTGGCAGTGATTGGAATGCAAATGCTCATCACCGGTTTTAAGAATGTTATACCTATGCTGAATTAGTAGTTTCTGACTGGGTATCTGCGTGAAAAACGCCTGCAGATATCAATATATAAACATTCAGTAACGATTTTACTGAATGCCCCTATAGCTCTGCCTCTTTGCTCACGTTACATTGCAGCTCTGCAATGCTTTTGATTACTCAGAATTATGAAAATACTGCTCGCAGAAGATGATTCAATCACTGCTGACTATATAAATCGGGGATTAACAGAGAACGGTCACCTGGTGGACTGCGTCATTGATGGCAGGGAAGCGCTCAACCAGTGTCTGTATCATGCCTATGATCTGTTTATTGCAGACAGGATGTTACCGGGTATGGATGGCCTGACTGTCGTCAAAGCACTGCGTGCTACCGGCAATTCAACTCCCGTTATCTTTCTCACTGCCCTGGCCGATATTGACGACAAGGTAGAAGGATTAATGGCCGGAGGTGACGATTATATAGCCAAACCCTTCCATCTTTCAGAGCTATTGGCACGTATTCATGCTCTTTCACGCCGGCCTGTTGAGAAAAAGAAGGAAGTCATTGAGCTGTCTGTTCATGACCTGTATTTGGATTTGTTATCCCGAACTGTAGAGCGCCAAGGGCAAATGATTGCCTTAAAAAACAAAGAGTTTGCACTGCTGGAGCTGTTGCTGAAAAACAGCGGTCGCATTGTCAGCAAAACTATGATTCTCGAGCGCGTGTGGGGATTCAACTTCGATCCCGGAACAACCGCCGTAGAAACACATATCAGCAAGCTAAGAATCAAAATTGATAAACCTTTTGACCAGCCCTTGATACATACGATTCGCAACATGGGGTACAGCATACGTGCCCCCCGCTAATATTCTTTCTGGTTCCCCCTTTAAGTTGGCACTACGCCTGTGCCTGATATTTATTCTTCTCTTTACTCTCACCAGTGCACTCTTTGTCATCGGTGCAACGTCCATACTCAAAGAGAGTGTACAATCCCGTTTGTTGGAAGAGTACACACTCTTTTCCAATATTTATGACAATGAAGGCAGAGCCGGTTTGGTGAAAGCTGTTCAGGAACTTTCAAACCAGAGCCAGTTTGTTGAGCAACGAGTCGGTATCTTTGATGCCGATGATTCATTTCTAGCTGGTACAGTTTCCATTTTGCCAAGTGTGATTGGTTTTGATAGTAAGAGGCTTTCTTTAGTTAGAGCCACACTCTCTAACCAGCTGTTCCACAGCCAAACTTTTCGTATTGGTCACATGTCAGTTGTGATTGGACGCTCAACCGCTGGTCTGGAAAAACTGAGGCAACACCTCATTATGGGGTTGGCCCTGGCAGGGGTTATCCTGTCATTGGGGATACTTCTGCTGGGATATTTGTTCAGCTACCGATCCTATAGCAAGTTGAAAAGGATCAGCTATGCGCTGCAGCGGATATCCGCCGGACATTTTCAGACGAGAATTCCTGTAGCAGAAAAGCCCGACCAGATTGATCACATTGCCGTCCAAATGAACCATCATCTTGATCACCTGGCACATCTTGTTAACGGGATACAGACAGCTGCAGCAGCCGTAGCCCATGACCTGAAAACCCCATTATCTCATGCACAGATCGCCCTTTTTGAAGCCAGTGATCTGAATGAACAACACAAAAACACCGGAGATAAGATTGAGCAGGCGATCCAAAAACTGGAGGACCTGAATCGAACCTTTGATACAGTGCTGAGAATTTCACGGCTCCGGGTAAAAGGTACCACTGGTAACTTCAAACAAATTGACCTGAACAAGCTGGTGGAAAACGTGACTGAACTGATGGAGCTGGAAGCCAACAGCCACCATCTGACATTGGTTGTACAGCTCCCCACATCTTCTGTTCTACTGGAATGTGACGCGGGAATGATCCAGCAGTTGCTGATCAACTTGATCGTAAACTGCTATACCCACTGCTCTGCTGGCTGCACGGCGATTATTCAAATTCACTCTTCTAATGAACAGGTTACACTCGCGGTTACCGATAACGGACCTGGCATACCAGAGACAAAACTGTCCTATGTTTTAGAACCCTTTTCTCGGCTCAGTGAATCACGTACCAATCCCGGTAATGGGCTGGGCTTAGCTATGGCAAAAGCTATTATTGATCAGCATGGAGGAGCTCTGAGACTCAGTAACCTGAACCCTGGGTTAGAAGTAAAAGCCACTTTTCCCCAAAAGCTATAGTATGAGCTGGCTGCACATGAAACTATATGTATTTTTTCGTTGGAAAATGGATAAAACCGCTGATTTTTATGAAGCGAAATACAAAGTGTTTATGGAGCTTTATGAAGATCAGCAGAAATATCAGGCGATGATGGGTTAATCACACTGTTCTCTGCCCCGTAACACTTCTTGCGGGGCAGATTTTCATTTACTGGATAGCCTGCTCTGTAAAACCTTGTTTCTTTAGAAGCTGAATCATACCAACAATATGAGCCTTTCCTACCACTACCAGAATCTGAGACTCTGAAGGGCGAACCTCCAAAGCCTTAATTAAATTATCAATCATTAACTTATTACGGTACTCAAGAACGTAATACAACTCGGGGTAAACAATAGCATCCCCCCAGCTTGCTTCTTTTTGATTTTGGTCCTTTTCGCTTGGGCTCATGCTTTTAAAAGTGTGCTTCACCAGCATTCGCTGTTGCCATGCGGCATAAATCTGAGCGCTTCCGGTTGTCAAAAGAAACGGAATCACCCATTTGGGACGAATTAAAGCGGCAGCTAAAATACCAGTGCTCTGTATCAGCCCACCGTATGTGCTAACAAAAGTTAGACAACTGTCGTAAGCCATCAATAAACTGCTTGCTCCATACTCCAGAATAATATTCTCATCTCCCTCGGGGGTTGATTCAGAGGCATCTTCATTTCCATCTGGAACAGGCTTTGACACTCGGCCGGAATCAAAGGCCTCAACAATGGTTGATCGGTGAGCCTGATCCAGACCAGTCATGAAGAATAAGCCCTTCTCGCTAATACGGTTCAAAAGCCACCAAGGTAGCTCCCACAAACTACTGGGGATGATTGTTTCTAAACCACGTAATGGGAACAATTGAATGATTCCTTTGCCTACCTCAGACTGCCCACCATCCTTATGATGAGTT
Organism: Parendozoicomonas sp. 2304DJ65-17; assembly: GCF_058148445.1. Taxonomy (NCBI): domain Bacteria; kingdom Pseudomonadati; phylum Pseudomonadota; class Gammaproteobacteria; order Oceanospirillales; family Endozoicomonadaceae; genus Parendozoicomonas; species Parendozoicomonas sp. 2304DJ65-17. Next base: position 957,201 of record NZ_JBYVJV010000002.1, on the reverse strand, counting down.
TCCCCCAACAGAACAACGGTTCTTTGTTGGCCAGATACTGTTCCAGAGAATATGTGCGCCAGATACCCTTGCGCCAGGCCTTTATTCAATGCCTCAACCTGCTCGCCCGAAAGGAGTGCGTCATTCCCGAATGCGGAAAAGGAATGTAGTACCAGAAATAACCAGAGAGTTCTGGTCAGGTTCTTTGTTAGATGCATGAGAGTGCGTTCAGTAAATACCGATAGCTAAAACTAGTCGACTCCCAAGGGTTCTCCGTAAAACTCTGTTCGGTTTCGTTACCTCTTGTATTCCAGATATAAAAAAACCGGGCAGTGCCCGGCTCTTCTCACACATAATATTTTCTTACAAAAGCTTACGCCCTTTCTGGGCAGCCAGCCGCAGACGCAAAGCATTCAATTTAATAAAGCCTGCTGCATCGGCCTGATTATAAGCACCGGCGTCATCTTCAAATGTAGCGATACTCTCATCGAACAGAGTCTGGTCAGACTCACGGCCAACAACGGTCACATTGCCTTTGTACAGCTTGAGACGTACCCGGCCGTTCACGTAAACCTGAGACTGATCAATCATAGTCTGCAGCATCTCACGCTCGGGGGACCACCAGTAACCGTTGTAGATCAGCTTGGCGTAACGGGGCATTAGTTCATCTTTCAGATGCGCCGCTTCACGATCCAGAGTGATGGACTCAATGGCGCGGTGCCCTTTCAGCATAATGGTGCCTCCGGGCGTTTCGTAACAACCCCGAGCTTTCATGCCAACATAACGGTTCTCAACAATATCGACCCGGCCGATGCCATTCGCGCCGCCGATCTTATTCAGGTGAGCAAGAACTGTCGCCGGAGTCATTTCAACACCATCGATGGCGGTAATGTCACCACCTTTATAGGTCAGTTCTATATAGGTTGGCTCGTCGGGAGCATTTTCCGGTGACACGCTCCACAACCACATATCATCTTCCGGCTCATTCCATGGATCTTCCAGAAGATCACCTTCATAGGAAATATGCAGCAGGTTGGCATCCATAGAGTAAGGAGACTTACCTTTCTTCTTCTGAATCTCAATGCCGTGCTTATCACAGTAAGCCAGCAGCTTGGCACGGGAATTCAAATCCCACTCACGCCAGGGAGCGATAACTTGAATGCCAGGCTTCAGTGCATAAGCACCCAGCTCGAAACGCACCTGGTCGTTACCTTTACCAGTTGCGCCATGAGAAATGGCGTCAGCACCGGTTTCGTTAGCAATCTCAACCAGACGCTTGGCAATCAGTGGGCGGGCAATAGATGTTCCCAGCAAATACTCACCTTCGTAGATGGTATTGGCTCGGAACATGGGGAATACAAAGTCTCGGACGAACTCTTCTCGCAAATCTTCAATGTAGATTTCTTTAATCCCTAACGCCTGAGCTTTTGCGCGGGCAGGCTCAACTTCTTCACCCTGACCAAGATCAGCAGTAAAGGTCACCACCTCACACAGATAGGTATCTTCAAGCCATTTGGCGATCACAGAGGTATCCAGCCCACCAGAGTAGGCAAGGACAACCTTGTTGATTTCTTTCATGAAAAGAGCGACTCCGTTGTTATTGACCAGCTCTTATTGTTCGTAATTTTTATCCCTGCACGCTTTTTAGCAGGGTAAAAGCCGGGAAAATATTGAATTATTAGGTATTGTAACTGCAACTCAAATTAGAGCCACTTAATAATTCTAAAGATTCATAAGCAAAGCTACTTCCATACTTTACCGACCGAATGCATTAAAGCCCTGAGAGTTTTCAGAGAATGTTCACTTTCAGAGCATCCATCCACATTCTTCTCCTGAAGAGCTCTCGAGAAGGTGCAAAAATAATTTGTTTTCACCCTGACTCAGCCAAAGCTAGTAAGGCTGATTTTTTCAGTGCAGATTGGCCTGCACCAAAATAACACCCATACCAATGCACACTTATCGGGCGACAAGCATTTTCCTCCCTTATCGGGAGCGCCACAATAGTTCACAGTTGCAAAATATTAGTCATTTTCTTCGATTCCCTCCTTTCAATCTTTTCTTGGCACAGGCGTTGCTAAAACCCATTTATAAAGAAAAACCATAAAAGATTGCTAAAAAAGGGAGTGGTACCGTGAGCAAAAGCACAAGACGTTCGTTTCTAAAATCATCTGTTTTAGCCTGCACGCTGGCAGCGTCGTTTACCCTGCCAACGGTAGCTACCGCAGAACAGAAGTTAGGCTGGCCAGAAAAAGAAGAGCTGAAGTTCGGCTTTATTAAGCTCACCGATATGGCTCCAATAGCCATCGCTTACGAGAAAGGCTTCTTTGAAGATGAAGGCCTGTACGTAACTATTGAAGCGCAAGCCAATTGGAAGGTGCTGCTGGATGGCGTTATTGATGGTCGTCTGGACGGCGCCCATATGCTGGCCGGTCAGCCAATCGCTGCCACCATGGGTTACGGTACCAAGGCTGAGATCATTACGCCTTTCTCTATGGATCTGAACGGCAATGGTATTACTGTTTCCAACAAGATCTGGGAACAGATGAAGGTCAATATTCCCAAGCAAGCCGATGGCAAACCAGTTCACCCGATCAAAGCCGATTCCCTGAAGCCTGTTGTTGATAAATACAATGCCGAAGGCAAACCCTTCAATATGGGCATGGTATTCCCGGTTTCTACCCATAACTACGAACTACGTTACTGGCTGGCCGCTGGTGGTATTCACCCCGGTTTCTATGCACCTCACAAGGGTGATACCTCTGGCCAGATAGACGCCGATGCTTTCCTGTCCGTAACGCCCCCCCCACAGATGCCTGCCACTCTGGAAGCCGGCACTATTTACGGTTACTGCGTGGGCGAACCCTGGAACCAGCAGGCGGTGTTTAAAGATATCGGTGTTCCGGTGGTAACTGACTACGAAATCTGGAAGAACAATCCGGAGAAAGTATTTGGTATCACCAAGGAGTTTGCTGAAAAGTACCCGAACACAACTGTTCGTTTGACTCGCGCCATGATTCGCGCCGCTAAGTGGCTGGATGAAAACGACAACGCTAACCGCCCGGAAGCTGTGAAGATTCTGTCCCAGTCTAACTATGTGGGCGCCGACTATGACGTTATCGCCAACAGTATGACAGGCACCTTCGAGTACGAGAAAGGCGACAAGCGTGAGGTACCGGACTTCAACGTGTTCTTCCGCTACAACGCTACTTACCCCTACTACTCCGATGCTATCTGGTACATGACTCAGATGCGCCGCTGGGGTCAGATTGCCGAAGACAAACCAGACACTTGGTACTTCGATATGGCGAAGAAGGTTTACCGTCCTGATATCTACGCTAAAGCTGCCAAGTCTCTGGTTGCGGAAGGTCTGGCAAAAGCGGATGAATTCCCGAACTTCACTACTGAAGATGGTTTCCGCTCTCCACAGAAGCACTTTATCGACAACATCATTTACAACGGCAAAACGCCAAACGCTTACATCGATAGTTTCTCCATTGGTTTGAAGAAAGGGGATGTGCTGTAACCGGCTCTTCCTGTTGGGTTACGGCGCAGAGCGCCTAACCCAACCTACAACGACGGCTTTGCGTAGGTTGGGTGAGCAAAGCGTAACCCAACAAAAAGAGAGAACATTCTCATGAGTACCATAACAACACCATCAGAAGCATCTCATACTCAGCTTCAGGAAAAACTAAAGAGCTTGTTTGAAGGGGCTGGTAGCTGGCTGAAAACCGGTATTGTATCCCTGGTTGGTATTCTTGTTTTCCTGCTGTTTTGGTCTGCAGCAGCAAGTAATATCAATACATCGCTGGGAGCTTTTCCCGGCCCTCAGGCCGTGGCTGGCCAGTTCCAGTCTCTCTACAACGAACATACAGCTGAACGGGAAAAAGAAGCGGCTTTCTATAAACGACAGGAAGTTCGCAATGCCAAGCGGGTTGAAGCTGACCCCACCTATCAACCCAGGATTCGTAAGTACACCGGTAAAGAAACCTTTATCGACCAGATTGGCACTAGCCTGATTACCGTGGCCAGTGGTTTTATCCTGGCTGCTTTGATCGCTATTCCTCTGGGTATTGCCGTTGGTTTGAACAAAACCTTGAACACCGCAATTAACCCAATTATTCAAACCTTTAAGCCAGTCTCACCCCTGGCCTGGCTGCCACTGGTGACCATGGTAGTGAGTGCGGTGTATACGACAGATGACCCGATGTTCGCCAAATCATTTGTAAACTCACTCATTACCGTAACTCTGTGCTGCCTGTGGCCAATGCTGATCAACACCTCCGTGGGTGTAGCTTCCATTGAGAAAGATCTGGTGAACGTGAGCAAAGTGCTGCGCCTTTCTGCTCTCACTCATGTACGCAAAATTGTTTTGCCAGCCTCGGTACCAATGATCTTTACCGGTATGCGACTGTCGTTAGGTATCGCCTGGATGGTGCTGATCGCTGCCGAGATGCTGGCGCAAAACCCCGGACTTGGAAAGTTTGTATGGGATGAATTCCAGAACGGCAGCTCGGAATCTTTAAGCCGGATTATGGCCGCAGTATTGGTGATCGGCTTTATCGGCTTCCTGCTGGACCGGGGCATGCTGCAGCTGCAAAAGTTTGTGTCCTGGGATAAGTCCAGCGAAGTGAGATAAACCAAGTAACTCAACTAATTTCAAAACAATAAAAGGTCTCAAACCATGAGCATTATTCTCGATATTGATCATGTGGATATGGAGTTTCCCACACCCAAGGGGCCTTTTACGGCTCTGAAAGACGTTAGCCTGAAAATTGCCAAAGGTGAGTTCATCTCCCTGATCGGTCACTCAGGCTGCGGTAAATCCACAGTATTGAATATTGTTGCCGGACTGCACCAGGCCACCAAAGGCGGTGTGATACTTAACGGCAAGGAAGTCTCAGAACCCGGCCCCGAGCGCGCTGTTGTGTTCCAGAACCACTCCCTGCTGCCATGGCTTACTGCTTACGAAAATGTCGAACTGGCCGTGAAGCAGGTGTTTGGCAAAAAGAAGAGCAAACAGGAAACCAAAGTGTGGATCGAATATAACCTTGAGCTGGTGCATATGGATCATGCCATGCATAAACGCCCGGACGAGATTTCCGGCGGCATGAAACAGCGCGTCGGTATCGCCCGAGCTCTGGCTATGCAGCCAGACGTTCTTCTGATGGATGAACCTTTCGGTGCTCTGGATGCCCTGACCCGCGCCCATATGCAGGACTCCCTGATGGAGATCCAGAACGAACTGAACAACACCGTGATTATGATTACCCACGATGTAGACGAAGCCGTTCTTCTGTCAGATCGCATAGTGATGATGACCAACGGCCCTGCAGCAACAATTGGAGAAGTTCTGGATGTAAAACTGGAGCGACCCCGTAGTCGTTTGGAACTGACAGATGACCCGGAATATAACCATCTGCGCTCTGAAGTTTTAAAGTTTCTTTACGAGAAACAAAGAAAGGTTGAAGACATTAAGCCAAAGGCCAACCAGCAAAAAGATATTCTTAAAAACAAAACAACAGAAGCAGCCTGAAGAGGAGAAAGGAGCCAAAGTCTCCTTTTCTTTACCAGCTATACGACCTGCATGTCGGGCAAGTAAAACGCCCGCCTCCAAGCCAGCACCTTGCTGTCCACTTAAACATACATCCATAGCAGAGCACATGCGGGCAGGAAAGCCTTGGAGCAATAGACCCTCTACCGCCTTGACAGACACAGCAGTTTTCGCCACTTAAGGGAATACTCGCTCTTGAAATCAAAAACAAAAAAGCGGCATGCCATAGTTCCCGAGATATAAACAGTGCGGAGTTGTGTAAAAACACTCTCGCCGATTCTTCGATGTTTTCTATGTCCTCATATCCAGATTCATTGATCTGCATATAAAAGTCGCTCACTTCCGTTTGCAATACGAGCGAAGCACTCTCAAAGTCAGAAGCTACCAACCTGAACCATGAAGCACCTTTATCACAAATTGCATAGATTTTTTTCTTATCAGTTGTCTCTAAACCCAACGACAAAGCGGATCGGTTATCCAATGTTTGATAATCAAAGCTATCGAAGCTTACATGTTTTATTTTGGGCTTATTGCCTTCCAGATGATCAAGGATTGACTCCAGAATAACCTCTGAAAATATGCTGACAGGTACTTTTTCACCTGTTTCCATTTTATCCATGCAACTATTTTCTAACCAAAACAAGTCTTGACTGGGTTGAAAAAAAGAAGGGGCAATCCAGAATGGCGCAACAGGACCGCCGCGTTTCACAACTCTAACCAAAAGAATTGGTTTGCCAGATAGCGTCATGGGATGCAGGTATAGATTAGTCACTCCCAAAGCTTTGAACCGATCTCCAATTCCACCCAAAAAATAAGGATCAGCAAAAAATCCTAAATTAACATTGAGAAGCATGTCCTTGCTCCTTCCAAAATCCCAACCAATCAAGCCACTGCGCCGCGTAGAGCTAATAAAATCATTTTCCTTGGGAGGGGGCGTTTCGGTAACCTGCTTCTTGCTTGCTTTAAAAAGTTCATATTCCATGGCCAACCCCGCAATTCCACCAATCAATTGCAGGCTTCTCAACAAACCAGTGTGATGATCAAACCAGCGAGCTTCCAATGCTCGAATAGTCAACGCTTCTATCATCCGAAACGTCAGCAAGTTTTTATCCGGCTTTCCCAAAAGAAGGGAAGCCCAACTATCGTACCATCCAGATGACTCTGAACCTGATTGCTCTGCAGGTGTTATTTGATCGTCCTGCTCTACACTTTCGGCTACGGAAGCCACACTCCAAAGCCAGAAAAAAAGAACTCCTATCAATCTTCTGGTTATTAGCACTTCACTCTCTTCACTCATGCGGGTTCAGGAGTATAGACACAGTTTTTCCTGCTCTATTTGCTTTCGCTGTAACCAAATGTTTCCTGAATATCCCCCTGAAAATAGCAACAGCGGACACTTCCCTCTCTTACACTCCACTTACACTCCTGCTCATACTTATAAGCATCAGGAAAACACTGTGTCTGAGAGAAAAGAGGAAATCGCCCGCTTCCTTATGGCGGCGACCTTGGGAGCGGATCAGAAAACTCTTGATCACGTAACCAGTACAGGAAAAACATCCTGGCTGAATCAGCAACTAAATACTGCTCTCCACCCTGAGGATCGATTTGAGGCCAAAACCCGAGATATCTGGCAATCTTTCAAGAAACGCCTGATTAAGGCACACGGCGTTAAAGCTCTGGACGGCGATGGTAACAATCCGGCTCTGCCTTATAACTGGTATTTCAGGATGGCCTGGTGGGAACGCACACTGAATGCTGCCCCTGAAACTCTTCTTCGTCACAGGGTTGCTCTTGCCCTGAGTGAGATCCTTGTCATCTCAGAGAACTCCAAACTTGAGCTGGATGCCGTATCCATGGCCAGCTACTACGACATCCTTTATCGCAACGCCTTTGGCAATTACAGCAATATGCTTTACGAGGTAAGCCTCCACCCGGCGATGGGCTTTTACCTTTCCCACATGAACAACCGTAAGGCTGTACCGGCAGAGAATATTCACCCTGATGAAAACTATGCCCGGGAAATTATGCAGCTGTTCAGCATAGGCTTATTTGAGCTGAACAAGGATGGCTCCCGTCGCAAAGATTCTGCCGGTAATGACATACCGACCTATGACAATAACGATATTAAGGAGATGGCCCGAATTTTTACCGGTTTAAAAGCCTCTCAATATCTTTATGAATGGGATACCGACTTCTTCCCTTATAACGGTGAAAAGATTTCCTTCGCCGATGGCGTTAGTAAAACCTACAAAACCATACCTTTCGTCGATATGGTTTCCCCAATGGTTGCTGATGAAAAATTTCACGATCAGGGCAGCAAAAATCTGCTGAAAGGACGAATCAACCTGCCTGCAAGACAAGGCACCATTAAAGATATAAAAGACACTGTTCAGGCTCTGACAAATCACCCAAGCACCGCACCTTATATCGCCCATAAACTGATACAGCAGTTGGTCACTTCCAATCCATCACCTGCATACATAAAAGCCGTGGCAGAAAAATTTGGTGCAAACGGTGATATGAAAGCAATGGTTCAGGAGATTCTGACTCACCCGGAAGCCAGTCATCCGAAAAAATTAAAATCACCTGTACTGCGTGTCACTCAAATACTTCGGGCGTTCAAAGCTTACAACCAATCCCAAAAACTGTGGTTAACCGGGGACGATATAAAAGAACAGCTTGGCCAGCACCCAATGGCTTCACCAACTGTATTTAATTTTTATAAGCCGGATTACACACCACACGGGCCAATTGAAAAGGCTGGGGAGGTAGCGCCAGAGTTTGAACTGCATAACTCTTCTACATCTGTCGCTTACATCAACACCATGTACAGCTGGTTCTTTGGTGGCTACTACCCACTGGTGTCCACAGAGATTAATAACACGGTTAACAATGTTCCGGAGCTTGACCCTGACAAGCTGGAAACATACGCACGGGACAGAATTCACCTGAACTTTTCTGATGAGCTGAACATGGCTCAGCGCCAGGAGTTCAAAGCATTAATTGCCAAGGTCAGCCTTCTTCTGTGCGGCAGTGAAGAATGCTCTGTGGAACAGGAAATTCTTGATGCCATCCAGTACTACCCCGATCAAAGTGAGTGGGTTGTGCAAACTGTCGTTTTCATGATCACCATTTCACCACAGTTCGCTATTCTGGAGGGCGCAGCATGAACCATAAAAAATTATCCCGCCGTAACTTCCTGAAAAACTCCGGTGTTGTGATTGCTGGTTCGAGTTTGATGGCCTCACAGTTTTCCGCAGCCAGCATGCTACGAGACTCTTCAGGGCAACCGCTGAATATCACGCCACAAAACAAAGCGTTGGTGTTCCTGATGCTGGATGGAGGAAACGACAGTTTTAATATGCTGGTGCCTCGTTCCAACGCTGAATATAAGGTTTACCAAAAGTCCCGCAGCAACCTTGCGCTCTCAAAGGGTGAACTTCTTCCGCTAAACAACTTTAAAGACGATCAAGGTCAGACCTTTGGTTTGCACCCTTCAATGCCTGAGGTTCAAAAGCTGTTTAACAAGGAAAAACTTTCCTTTGTTGCCAATATTGGCCCCCTTATAGAGCCAGTCACCAAAGCACAATTTGCGGCTAACTCTGTGCGTTTACCTGTCGGGTTAATGTCACATGCGGATCAGTTCCGTCATTGGCAAACTTCCCGCCCGGAAACAAGAGTGAACCGCGGCTGGTTCGGAGCTTTTGCTGATGCTCTGCAACCTAATCGGGCTGCAGGGCAGATACCCATGAATATCTCCATGGCTGGCAGCAATATTATGCAGGATGGCCAGGTTGGTACCAGTTACGCCATCACCGAAAAAGGCAGCGTTGGGATGATCTTTAAAGATCAACAATCGGACTTTGACCAACTGCTGCAATCCAGTATCGACAGCATTCTTGGCAAACAATACCGGGATCCATTCAAGCAAACTTATGCCTCGTTTACTCAGCAGGCCCAAAGCCAGCATGAAGGTTTCAGTAAAGCTTTGAAGAAGGTTCATACCAGCACCGATTTCTCAGATACGCCATTGTCTCAACAGTTGAAAATGGTTGCTCGTACTATCAAAGCGTCCAAACAGCTGGGCCTGCCTCAGCAAACATTCTTCCTGCGTTATATAGGCTGGGATCATCACGATGAGTTGCTGGACAACCATGCTCGTATGCTCAAGGTTGTCAGCCAGGGTTTGGGAGAATTCCAGAGTTCACTGGAAGAACTTGGCGTTGATGATCGTGTGGTTACCTTTACCGGTTCAGACTTCGGCAGAACTCTGACCTCTAATGGCAATGGCACCGATCATGGCTGGGGTGGTAATACGCTGGTAATGGGTAATCAGGTACAGGGAGGAAAGGTTTTCGGAAAGTATCCGCTGTTGGAACTTGGCGGCGAGTTGGATTCCGGAGATGGTGTGTTAATTCCAACCACGCCTACAGATCAACTGTATGCAGAACTGGCTCTCTGGTTTGGTGTTAAAGCTAACGACTTAAATCGCTTGTTCCCGAATCTGAGAAATTTCTCTCAAGGGGAGCTTGGGATTATGAAAGGTTGATAAGAACTCTATGTAAAGCGATGAAGGGCAAGTCCTTCATCGCTTGTCTAATTCCGCTTGCAACTAGGCAGAAGCCACCTTCGGGAACTGTGAGCGTGTCTTATTGGCATAAGCTACCAAAGCCAACATCACAGGGACTTCCACCAGCACTCCAACTACAGTGGCAAGAGCTGCACCAGAGTTCAGGCCAAACAGGCTAATGGCAACAGCAACTGCCAGTTCGAAGAAGTTAGATGCACCAATCATTGCACCTGGTGCAGCCAGATCATGGGGTTGCTTCCACTTACGCATCCATACATAAGCAATAGCGAAAATCAGGACAGTCTGAATAATCAGCGGTATCGCGATCAGAACAATATCCATCGGTGCACTGATAATCCGTGGTGCCTGAAAACCAAACAGCAACACAACAGTTCCAATCAGGCCAAGAGTGGAAAGAGGCTTAATCTTTCCAGCTAAACTATCCAGTGACTGTTGTGAACGGAGAGACTTTCGCGTCAACCATCCTGCCACCAGTGGAATCACAACAAAAAGCACTACAGACAGAAGCAGTGTACTCCAAGGCACAGTTACATCTGTCACCCCCAGCAGGAAGGCCGCAATAGGAGCAAAGGCCACGATCATAATAAGATCATTCACAGCCACCTGAACCAGCGTGTAGTTTGGGTCACCTTTGGTCAGCTGACTCCAGACAAATACCATAGCGGTACAGGGTGCAACGCCCAGCAAAATCATACCGGCGATATATTGCTCACCCAGTTCTGGAGAAATCCAGGCGCTGTACAAATAACGCATAAAGAACACGGCCAGCAGTGCCATAGTGAAAGGCTTGATCAGCCAGTTCACCGTCAAAGTAACAATCAACCCCTTTGGACGACGATGAACGTTTTTTACCGAAGCAAAATCAACCTGCATCATCATCGGGTAGATCATCAACCAGATCAGGACGGCAATAACAAAGTTAATGCTTGCGTACTCCAGCCCTCCCAGAAAAACAAAAAGGTCAGGAAAGGCTGTTCCGCCAAGAAGTCCTGCCACCATGGCCAGGCCAACCCATACGCTCAAGTACCGCTCAAAAATACCCACAACATACTCCCTTATGACCGAATAGCAGCGTTCAAAATCGTCAATCGCCGAATAACGATCATAATATTTCAAAAAAAGGCCGATGTTTCCCGAACAACAGCCAGACTATAACTGAGTTTTACCAACCTTAATTTAAAGAGCTCCGAGTAACTCCTGTACCCGGCGCAAAGCTTCCGGTCGCAAGCTGAAGCAGGTGCGGGGGTGTTGTACCTCAGCCAGAACCAAACCGGACTCTTTAAGAATTCTTAAATGCTCAGAAACGGTCGATTGTGCCAACCCTAACTGATCCACTAGATCAGATCCCAGACATCCACCAGCGGCAAGAATTTTCAGCAAACGGACTCTGGCCGGATGACCAATCGCTTTGGCATAAGCTGCCAGCTCTTTTTCTACGCTCTCATCAAACTCAAAACTGCTGAGATCGCAAAGACATTTCTTAGCCATAAAACTCATCATCGTTAAATCGCGATAATGATAGGATTGCCGCTTCTCTTTCGATATAAGTACAAGCCGAATACGCTTTACTATCAGCCTAACTGTTGCCAGAGGTAACAGTATTCCAGAGCCTGGATAAATGCTCTCTGCTTCAGGTCGGCAGCAGCAGAATGCCCGCCTTCAATGTTTTCGAAGTAATAAACCGGCTTTCCCAGTGCCTGCATTTTTGCAGCCATTTTACGGGCATGCCCTGGGTGAACCCTGTCGTCTTTGGTTGAGGTGTGAATAAAAGCTTCAGGATAAGGACTACTTTCGCAAAGGTTCTGATAAGGAGAGTAAGCTTTTATCCACTCCCACTCTTCCGGAATATCCGGGTTGCCATATTCATCAACCCAACTGGCTCCAGCCAACAGCAAGTGGTAACGCTGCATATCCAGCAAAGGAACCTGACAAACCACGGCGTTAAAAAGCTCCGGCCGGAGAGTCATAACAGCACCTACAAGTAAGCCACCATTACTTCCACCAACGATCCCAAGTTTTTCCGGTGCGGTAATCTGTCGTTCAATCAAATCCTCAGCCACAGCAATAAAGTCTTCGTAGGAGCGCATGCGATTCTGCTTTCTTGCCGAGTCATGCCACTGTGGGCCGAACTCACCACCACCGCGAATATTGGCAACAGCAAAAACACCGCCTCGCTCCAGCCAGTTCTTACCTATTGAAGAGGGATAATAAGGTGTCAGGCTGATATCAAAGCCACCATAGCCATAGAGAAGTACTGGAGCAGCATCTTCTCCTGACGACAGTTTTTCCAACGTAGCTTCCTGCCCGATTACAAAATAAGGAATATTGGTTCCATCTCTGGACTGCGCCCAATATTGATGACTGACCAACCCCTGACTCTGGAACTGCTCTGGCAGTTTCTTGATTGGCTGGCAGGTGCAATCCTGAAGCAGGTAAAGAGTACTTGGTTCAAGAAAATCTTCGTGGGAAAGGTAAACTTCTCTGCTGAAACAATCGCTGCTGACAATATGACTTTTCCCACCTTCAGGCAGTGAACTTGCGACTCTTTGCCACTCATCATCAGCAAACTGAAATTGCAAAACACTGGACACAACATTTTCAAGCGTGCAGATAAACAATGAATCACAGCTTGCACTCACGCCCTCTTCATCCACCGTGCTGTATTGATTCGGTGTATAAATGCTATGTACCCGATGTTGCCCTTGAAGCAGGTTGGGATAACTCAATCCAATGATTGCACCCTGCTTTCTGACCTCTCCATCAACACTCCAGTCTTTTTTCAGTCGCACAATCAGTTGCTGGTGGATGAATTCCAGAACTTCACAATCGTCAGGTAGGTCAAGTTTGATTAGCCCTTGGTTTGTATAGGCAAAGTGATGGGTAGTAAAAAAACTGGGATAGACACTGACCAACTCTACATCGCCCTTGGCACTGTACAGTTTCCAGGGAGCCAGCATGCATAACTCCGGCTCTATGGTGTAAACATGCTCGGCCTTCTCTAAAGATTCTCCCCTTTTCAGCGCCTTGCAGATTCTTGGAAAACCCGCATCTGTGAGGCTGCCCTCGCCAAAATCAGTTGCCACCAGCAAAGTATTGATATCTATCCAACAGCACTGACTTTTGGCTTCGGGGATAAAAAAACCATCAGAGAGAAACGTTTTAGACACAATATCAAACTCACGGACTTCACAGGCATCAGCACCACCCCGAGACAAATAAATCAGGAAGCGCTCACAATCCGGATACAGGCAATCAGTGCCCTGCCAGACCCAGCTTTCGCCTTCCTGCTCACAGAGCTGATCCATATCGAGCAACAGTTCCCATTGAGGTTCAGCATCCTGAAATGACTCCGGGGTTGTTCTGCGCCAGATTCCCCGTACATGTTTATCGTCTTGCCAAAAGTTATAGAGGTAACCACCCCGCTGGCTGATATGGGGAATCTTGTCCTGGCTTTCCAGAATTTTCAGGTTGTTATCGTAAATAGATTGATAATCGGGGTGAGATTGCAGCTGATTTGTTGACAGCTGGTTTTGCTGCTTAACCCATTCAAGGGCTTTGGTGCCTTCAATATCCTCCAGCCAGAGCCAACAATCTTGAGCGTTCTTATCTGTTTGAATATTGTCATGGGAAGGTGTCGTCATCAGAAGCTGCCGTTGATAGATTCTTTTCAATCTATCGGCAGCTCCCGTGATCAACAGACTATCAGGCAGGTGTTGCTGCTAAAGCTTTCGCCTTACCAGAGTTTCCAGCCTGAGTATCAGCACACATATCAGGCATTTTATCTGCCCAGGGTTGGGCGCGTTCCAGCTGCCCGGCCAGACTGAACAGCAAGGCATCCTCGCCCATCGCCGCAGTAAACTGAACCCCTACTGGAAGGTTCTCCTTACTCCAGTGGAGGGGCACAGACATGGATGGCTGCCCGGTCATATTGGCCAGTTGTGTAAATGGAAGCTTATCCAGCATTTCCCGAGCCATTTTATCCACAATTCCAGCTTTGTGGCTCAGCCAGCTCATTCCGGGAATAGCCAGCAACCTCATGGACAGCTGCTCAGCTTTGGAGGGATACAAAGAACCGACAGGCTGGGGAACATCTGCCAGAGTCGGGGTAAGGACCACATCAAATCGGGTATGCAGTTCGCCCATAGAGCGACGCAGTTCATTCCAGTAAATCTGGCTTAACAGGAAGTCCCGCGCCTTTACCTGGCTACCAATCTTATACAGTGCTCGGGTTGCCAGTTCGATATCCAGCTTGCCAACAGAGACACCCGTCATTTCCGAAAGACTAACCACATCAGCAGCCGTATTACCCAGCAACATGGTCAAGAAGCTGGATGCCAGTCGTTCACTGTCCAGCCCGAGATCAATCTCTTCAACATGGTGCCCAAGATCCTGCAGCAGCTGAACTGTGTTATTCACACCATCAATACATTCCTGACTGACTGGGGAACCGGTCGGGCTCTTACAGGTAAAACCTATACGCAGAGGCTGTGGGTCTTTTTCTGTAGCGGCCAGAAAGCCCTGCTCATGCCTTATCGGAAAAGGAGCACCGCAATCCATACCATTGGTAATATCCAGCATCGCTGCACTGTCCCGCACAGATCGCGTGAGAACATGCTCACTGACAGCACCACTCCAGGCATCAGAAAGATACGGCCCCATAGGTTGCAAACCACGGCTTGGCTTTAAACCGAACAGCCCACAGCAGGATGAAGGAATACGAATAGAGCCACCACCATCACCACCAGATGCCATAGGAACAATACGAGCCGCGACGGCCGCTGCTGTGCCACCGCTGGAACCACCGGGAGTTCTATCGGTATTCCAGGGGTTACGGGATGGCCCGTTAGCTTTTGGCTCTGTAATTCCCATCAATCCCAACTCGGGAGTATTGGTTTGCCCGAGAATTACCAGCCCGGCTTTGCGGAAACGTTTCACCAGCTCAGAATCAACCGGAGGCCGGTAATCCTTCATGGCACCGCTGCCGAACCCTAATGGCTCTCCGCCAATAGCCGCCAAAAGATCTTTGGTAAGAAAAGGAACGCCAGCAAAAGGCGCATCCGCATCAACGGCTTTCATTTCTTCCTGGGCTTTATCAAAGCGGGTGCGAATAACAGCATTCAGGGCCGGGTTATGCTGCTCAATTTGCTGAACACTGAAATCGAATGCCTCCTCCCTGCTTATCTGACCAGTACGGATAAGTTCAGCAAGCCCGGTGGCATCATAATTTTGCAGAGAAGAGTTAAACGACATAATTATATTTTTTTATTTGCTGCCAGAGGTAGACATTAAACGTTGTTTATTTTTTTTCTTCAATCACCTGCCAAGATTACTTCTGAATAAGTCGATAGTGTTCCAATAGCGCTGCGGCATTAACCTTCACTAATAAACCACCACAACTTTTCTTATCAACCGATTGCTGGTCAAGTGCACCACCAAGAGAAACTCCACCATCCACACTCTTTCTTTTCATTCCAGCAGTTATTAATGCTCTGTCTCCCTGAAAAAACTCCAGAAAGACTGCCGGGAGTTCGTTAATTTTTAAAAACCGCTCTCCAGTGACCGGGCACAAGGCAAATAAACGATCTAAAAGTGCTTTATTCTCGTTTATACAGCGCAATGTGTGTAATGCAAAAATGCCACAGCCGATATAGTCCCTCTGTTGTAGAAAGCCGGGGGCAATCACTGAAACATGACAATCAGGAAAAGCTTTACCTATCTCCTTTTGAAATGATTCCCTTGTTTTTTTAGCCACGCCACCATCAGGCTTCAGGGTCTCGTTAATAAATACCCGCACCTTTTTATCTTTGGCATTAAAACGGAGAATAACGGCGATGCAGTGGCAGGTTTTTGTCTCGTACAGCATCTCACACTGAAAATCTTTACCCTTATTTTTCAAGGCCTTCATATGGCTAGCCATATCAGGCAAGGAATAAAAACAGGGAACATCTCTTTCCGTTTCCTGTTTAAAAACATGAGCTATCTCAGCTGCCGTAAGATGTGGCTCACCAGTTACCGGCGAATCTGTTTTTGATGTTGGCACGTCTTCTCTAAGCAAAGGCATAGGAACTGAGGTTATATTCTCAGGAAGCGCCCAGGACACCATTTCCCACGACAACTTTCCATCCGCCTCAATACAGCGATAACAGATATTAGCTCCGGGTGGAATGGATTCCTGCTCCAGTTTTAGCCCTCGTTTCCCTGCACATAATTGAATTTCTCTGGGAGCATTATTAACAATGGTTATGAGTTTTCCTCGGTCACCCTCTTTCAAATTTGGAAGCTGCAAATTAAAAGGCCACTCGCTACCTTCATAAACAAAGCCAGCATGGCGGGACTTACCAAACTCTAGCTGACTGCCATTCTCTGTGACCTGTACCAGCTCCCTTTCTCTTTTCAGTTCTGCTTCAGGCAAGTGTTTATGCCAACGCATAACTGTTCGTTCTACATCTGGTTGAACTACATTGGCAAGCTTTCGCTGTTCTAACAATGTTGAGCGTTTTGGTTCATCAACCGACAACTGGCTGCCAGCCAAACCATTAAAAATAAAGAAGCCCGATTTAATAGAGAGATCATCCCGAAGCTCATTTAAAATTTTAATTCGCTCATACCGTGAAGAGACTCGCAGGGAATGCCTCACTTTCATAAGAGGTGAACGCTCCCTTTCTCGATAACGATCGGGAGGGCGTCTTACAGTCCGAGAAGATGTTCTGATCATTAAATTGAGCCTTTGAGCTATTAAGGATTAATAGACCAAAGACCCAAACAATAATTCTCTTACAGTACTGTTAGCCAAGAATATGGGCTAACAAGGCGGTTACGTTATTCCACAACCTCAAACCCCAACCCAGCGTGCGCAGTCAGGCGTTTAAACATACGCTCATCAAAGATTGTTGCGGTTGTCCAAAAGCCACCAGCTTTCTCCTCTTTGGAGATATCCAGCGCAAGGCTTAATCCGGCCTGCCCCAGCATTTTGCTGGTAGAACCATAACCGGGGTCACGATCGCCAGTGACTTTCGTACGAAGCTTTTTACCATCAGCGGTACGACCGACAAAGCGCAGGTCGTAATAACCTTTTCGCTGAGCCTCCGGAGAAGGACCTTCACCCGGCTTAGGTAGCATATAGCTCTCCATCAGCCAGCGAGTAGGTTTGATAACCGCTCCCAGCATGAAAGCACCCAAACCTGCCACCATAGTCATGGCGGTCATCCGGCCTTTAAATTCACGACCGGTGAGCATGGCTTCGTCATAACGGAAATCATCACCATAAGCATTGCCAGACAAAGCATTGGAACGATGAACAACACGGGTATTAATGGCCGCCATCACAAAAGGTGCCGACCAGCACTGGAAGTCCTTATCAAACACTGCCGATTTCACATTGCGCTGACGAGCCGTGAACAAATGATCAGGTGGGCAAAGCGAATAAGGGTTGGCCAGCTCTTTTCTCAAAGCGGGGTTGGCAATCGCCTCCTTGGTGACGTTGATAATACTGGCAATAGTTCCTCCAGATGCACCACCTTTGGCAGCTTTCACCCGCATTTTCACATCGGTACAGGGAGCGCCAAACTTCTCCTGTGCTGTTTTTTGCAGGAAAGCCACACCAAGGTCGGAAGGAATAGAGTCAAAGCCGCAACAGTGAACAATGCGGGCTCCGGTTTGTTTCGCCTGAGACTCAAACCTGTCCACCATGCGCTTGATCCACTGGGTTTCACCGGTGAGATCACAATAGTCCGTACCATTTTCGACACAGGCTTTTACCAGCGTGGTGCCATACAAAGCGTAAGGGCCAACGGTTGAGATCATTACCTTGGTTTTTTTGCACAGGGCCTGCAGAGCCGCTTCGTTATCTGCATCAGCAATGAGCAGAGGAATATCATTGGCACCGGCTTCAGAGCGAACCTGCTCCAGCTTGGCTTCTGAACGACCAGCCATAGCCCAGGACACTTTGTCTTCGGGATGCTCGTTGAAGTGAGTAACCAGATACTTTACCAGTATCTGTCCAACAAAGCTGGTGGCTCCAAAGACCACGAGATCATAGGTCTGTGTACTCATAGCATTCCCTATTATTATTGTTGATACGCATAAAGAGATGCACAGCTTGCCAAATAGACAGGGGGAGCGCTAGGGACTGTTGATGTTTTATCATCGAACCTGATTCAAGCTTTAGAACAGAGCCTTTTCTCAAATCACAGATCATTGTCTATAAATCCAGATCATCCAGATCCCCCTCAAAAAGGGCTAGCCTTCTACCACACGGTGGAACCTGAAACTGTACGCCTGCTGTTTCAACCCAATGACTGTACTCGGTAATCAAGGTATCAAGAGCTGCCTTATCCTGAGCTGTATCAGCCCGCTGCTTAAATTCTTCCAACTTGGTATTAGCTTCTACAAAAAACTCTTTCTGGGCGTTCATAAAGTCGCTTTTCACTGTCTCCCAACATGTAAGAAGATTATCTGAAATCTTTTTACAGGAGTGCTCTCGCCTCAGAGGCCTGCTATCTCTGGTCCGCTCTCTGAGTGCAAGCATTCCATCTAAGCACTGCTCTTTATGTCTTGGTGTAGTTTTCTTCCTCCACCTATCAAAGCAGCTGGACAGCTCTTCTTTAAGTTTTGGTAAGTCTTCCGGAAGCTCCTTACCTTCAAGGCTTATCATCGCGAGGTAATCTGAAACACCCCGCCCTAAAAAATGTAACGAGCTTCTGTCTTTGTGAACATCGGCCTGAACATTAATCAAAAATTCCGGTATCTCATCACTACCACCTGGTAGAGGGATATCATCTTCATCACATAGTTTTTTTAGTTCCACAAAAAACTGTTCAATTTGAACATTCACGTCAACAACTCTTTTTCCAACAGACAGCTCTGGCTTGGCAGTCACTTTCAATCGAGCCTCTGAGGTCTGTTCAAAACGCTCACGCTGCTGTTGTTGTTGCCACTGACGCTCACGTTGTACACGAGCTATACGGCGTTGATATATGCTTTTAACACAAATGCCAGCTGTAACCGCGGAAGCCCCTACAGCAATCGGGGGGCCACCACATGCATAACCCACAGCAAAAGCTGCCCCTGTCAACCATATCCCGTACTTGATGTCATCTTCTGTATTATCAACCACTCTCCCATGATGCTGTGCTTGATGAGCGTTACCTAGAGGGGCTCGATCATCTCTACGTGCACGTCTACGCCCAACTCTTTGCTCCAGCCCTTCCCTTACAGGCCCCAACCCTTCATGATCACCCCTAACATTCATTTTTATCACCTTTGGTTAACTTTATTTCATCCAAAGATAAGACCCTTCTGATAGAAAGAGTTCTGAACCGCAGGTAACAGGCGTGTTACTTATCAGATTAAGCAATCATGAATCCGCAGCTATGTCTCAATAACAGAACTGGAGTAGTATTGCCCTGCCTGATAAAACCCAATAAGGAAAACTCTGTCGTGCAGCTCACCCTCACCCGCCCTGATGATTTTCACCTGCATCTCAGAGATGGCGATGCACTGGCCACAACAGTTCCCGCCACAGCCAACACTTTTGGTCGCGCCATCATAATGCCGAACCTGAGGCCACCGGTAACTACCGCGGCGCAGGCTGCTGAATACAAACAACGGATTATGGCTCATGTTCCGGAAGGTTCCGGTTTTGATCCACTGATGACTCTGTACCTGACGGATCAAACTTCCCCAGAGATCATCCGTGAAGCCAAAACTGGTGGCGATGTTCATGCTCTGAAACTATATCCGGCCGGAGCAACAACGAACTCCGACTCAGGTGTAACAGCACTGGAGAATGTTTTTCCTGCTCTGGAAGCCATGATTGATGCTGGCATACCTCTGCTGGTTCACGGTGAAGTGACCGATGCAGATATTGATATTTTCGATCGGGAAAAAGTCTTTATTGATCGTCACCTGATTCCTCTGGTTACCCGCTACCCAGAGCTAAAGGTGGTGCTGGAACATATCACCACGGTGGATGCTGTGGCTTTTGTCAGCGAAACCGGTGCGAATGTTGCCGCAACTATTACACCGCAACATCTGATGTATAACCGTAACCATATGCTGGTCGGTGGCATTCGCCCTCACTATTACTGCCTGCCAATTCTGAAGCGTAATGTGCATCAGCAAGCTCTGGTGAAAGCGGCCACCAGCGGCGATTCCAAATTCTTTTTGGGAACAGACTCCGCTCCCCATACAAAAGATACCAAAGAAACATCCTGTGGCTGTGCTGGCTGCTACTCTGCCTTTGGTGCTATAGAACTGTACGCAGAAGTGTTCGAGAAAGAGAATGCTCTGGATAAGCTGGAAGGTTTCGCCAGCCACTTTGGCGCAGATTTCTATGATATTCCGCGAAACACAGATACCATTACCCTGGTGAAAAAAGAGCAACTGGTTCCTGAGTCCATTCCCTTTGCCGGAAGCCAGGTCGTTCCTCTTAAGGCTGGAGAACATTTACAATGGTCCCGGTCTGTTTAAATTGAATTACTCCGAATAAGGCAATGATGTGAGCCAT
This sequence comes from Parendozoicomonas sp. 2304DJ65-17, assembly GCF_058148445.1. Lineage (NCBI taxonomy): Bacteria > Pseudomonadati > Pseudomonadota > Gammaproteobacteria > Oceanospirillales > Endozoicomonadaceae > Parendozoicomonas > Parendozoicomonas sp. 2304DJ65-17. The sequence goes on along the minus strand of NZ_JBYVJV010000002.1, from coordinate 936,573 downwards.
TCTGACCCGAAAACCCTGATGTCCGAACGTTTCCGGGGCTTTCTGCCAGTTGTTATTGACGTTGAGACCGGCGGTTTCAACGCCAAAACCGACGCGCTTCTGGAGATCGCCGCTGTAACCATCGGTATGGACGAGCAGGGATTTGTCTTTCCGGAGTCCCGTGAGTCCAGTCATGTGGTCCCGTTTGATGGTGCGAATATTGAGAAGTCTGCCATCGAGTTTATTGGCATTGACCCCTTCCACCCTCTGCGTATTGCTTCGGTAGAGGAGGAAATTCTCGGGACAATCTTCAAAACTGTGCGCAAAGCTATGAAACGTTATGGCTGTACCCGCGCAGTACTGGTTGGCCACAATGCTTCCTTTGACCTGGGCTTTCTGAACGCTGCCGTTGAACGTTGTGATATCAAGCGGAATCCGTTCCACCCGTTCTCATGCTTTGATACTGCAAGCCTTTCTGGGCTGGCTTACGGCCAGACTGTGCTGGCACGGGCTTGTGACGTGGCTGGCATCCCTTTCGACAAGGAAGAAGCTCACTCTGCCCGTTACGACACAGATCGCACAGCAGAGCTGTTCTGCGGCATTGTGAACCGCTGGAAAGAGCTGGGGGGCTGGATCGACTGATCAGAGCATAATCCCGCCTATTCAGGAAACCCCGGCCGATTATTCTGCCGGGGTTTCTTTTTTGGAAAAACAAAACTCGGAACAAGTATAAATACCTACTTCCGTTTTCAGCCGAAAGAACGTTATTGTGAAAAGGAGAGAATTATTTCAACGACGAGTGACATCATGAGCTTGCCACCTTTAGCGGTGCTGTCGGCACCCGAACAATACGGTACAAATACCCTGCCAGCCTCTTTCGATCTGTCTGCCTCTCTGCACACTTCCCATCTGCACCACCTGCATCATCACCATCATTGATTGTTATTTTTGTCACCCCTGACAAAAGATCTGTGATCGGCTTCTAAGCCTCCAAAAACTTTTTACAAAATGCCGGATTTTCCGAACTGAGCCATAGTTTGTTCTAAGCATTCTATTTTTCAGGTTGTCTGAATAGTTTCACCGGCTGAACAATGAACATAAAAATTCGGGTTTATTTCCAATGAATGCAGTAGTTATTGCTGTGCTTGTCATGCTGGCCATGAGCCTTGCACGTATGAATGTTGTCCTGGCGTTGCTTGTAGGCGCTCTTGCCGGCGGTATTGCCAGCGGTATGCCTATAGCAGATACGCTGGCCAGCTTCAGCGGTGGTTTAGCGAATGGTGCCAGTATCGCCCTGAGTTATGCCCTGCTGGGGGCTTTCGCCATGGCAATTTCCAAATCAGGTGTACCGGCAGCTCTGGCTGGCCGCATTATTATTTTTATCCACAATCGCAAAAGCAGCCCGCGCTCCGCTGGCATTGCGTTAATGCTGTGCCTGATACTGATGGCCATCGCATCCCAGAATATTATTCCGATTCACATCGCATTTATTCCTATTCTGGTGCCACCTCTGCTCGGCCTGTTAAGCAAACTTCAGCTGGATCGCCGGGCAATAGCCTGTTGCCTGACCTTCGGTCTTACCGCAACTTACATGCTGTTGCCCATTGGCTTCGGAAATATCTACCTGATTGAAATTCTGGCGGGCAACCTGCGAACCAATGGCCTTGAAATAAGCAACAGCGCAATTCCTTCTGCGATGATGATTCCGGTCTCCGGCATGTTTCTCGGGTTGCTTGTCGCGGTTTTCTGGACCTATCGTAAACCTCGCAGCTATCGCACCGAAGATGAGGATGTTTCCGTAAGCGAGATTTCTGAAGATCTTTCAATGACCAAGGTTGCAGGCATCGTTCTCGGCATCCTTGTAGCGCTGATGGTACAGCTTGGCAGTGGCTCTATGGCCATGGGAGCTTTAGCTGGCTGTATAACCATGCTGGCCTTCAAAGTTATTAAGTGGCAGGAAGCTGATAATACCTTTATCGATGGTATGAAAATGATGTCTTACTGCGGATTCATCATGATCAGCGCTGCCGGCTTTGCAGAAGTGATGCGAGCAACAGGGGATATTAATACACTGGTCAGCTCAATCAGCGGACTGTTTGCAGGCCAACAGGCTTTGGGCATTCTTATGATGCTGGTTGTTGGCTTACTGATTACTCTAGGCATTGGCTCATCTTTCTCTACTGTTCCCATTATTGCCGCACTCTACGTTCCTTTAGGAATGGAAATGGGACTTTCTCCTCTGGCTATCGCGGCACTGGTTGGAACAGCTGGTGCTTTGGGAGATGCTGGTTCCCCGGCTTCAGACTCCACAATAGGCCCCACTGCCGGATTGAATGCCGATGGACAGCACGACCACATTCGTGACTCCGTTCTGCCTACCTTTATCCACTTCAATATTCCACTGGTACTGTTTGGCTGGCTGGCAGTGATGGTTCTGTAAGAAAAACCACTCAAACTTTAACAGGCCATGCTAAACATCACGGCCTGTTTTGTTTTTGCATGCGGCTTCCCATGGTTCGAATCTGGCTTCTGATCTTTTTCTGTGCCCAACTGTTATTTGCTGATGAATCAGAAGTTGCTGAATCGCCAGAGTTTGGCATTGCCTTGTCTGGAGGTGGCAGTCGTGCAATATCTGCGGCGATAGGCCAATTGAGAGCGCTGTATTACCACAGATGGATGCAACAGGCTGATTATATTTCTGCGGTTTCTATGGGAGCTCTGACGACAGAAATTCTCACCCGCCAACCAAACCATGAGGAAGTAAAAAAGAGGCTGGGAACATTATCCCCATCACCAGAATTGCTTTATGCAACTTCACAAGCTGATGAACACACCAGCAACCTTGCCTGGACTCCGGCTGGTTCAATAGCTGAACTTCCCCAGCTTTACTGGTGGCCTAACCGTTATCTTAATATGGCTTGGCTGATCTCAGGTGCAATCACTAGCTACTCTCCTTGGAAAGAGTTTATCCAAACCTCTCTTCTTCTGCCTTACCTTCCCAAAGATCGTTCTTATCCACAGCTAAAATGGCCGACACTGATTACCGGAGCCACAGTGGCACGGGATTTCTCGTCTATGAATGGAATAGCGCCCATCGAGTTTGTAAACGGAGTGGCTCGCATAAGATCTGATGTTTCATTACAGGATCAATTCGGGCACTTAAACCTTCCTGCCCAGACTCAAACCTTGAACCAACCCCAATCACAGGAACCTGCCAACACTGCAGACATTCTGGCCAGCAGCAGCGCTAACTTTTCTCTGGTGATTGATACCCTGAAACTCTGGAGTGGTATTTCCTCTCTGGGCAATTTCAGTTTAATTCCGCAATACAGCGGCTTAGTTGTATCCGATAACAACTCACCACCACAGGCCTTTGGTGATGGCGGCTACCGGGATTTCACCGGCATTATTCCCTTGCTGGCTCGAGGGGTGAAAAACATTTTGGTGCTGATCAATACACCATTGGGAATCAGGCCACATGCCCCCGACAGATTAGAGATTACATCGGCACTCCCCCCGTACTTTGGCTACACCGGTAACTTACGTTCAAAAGAAGCTGATAACTCACGTTACTCTGATCAACCCGAAGACATGTGCAGCAACCCATGCCAGATCGGCTATTGTCCGGATATCTGTCTGTTGGCTCACAATCAAGTGTTTCCTTCCGAAGATTATCAACCCCTGATTGATCATTTAGTTACAGCCCGCATGCAGGGGCTGCCGGGGTTGTATTACCAAGAATTACCGGTTCTGCGAAACGATCATCAGGGAGTGAAAGGAAACTACACAGCTAAAGTGTTGTGGGTCTATCTGGATCAAAGCCTGAGCTGGTGGCAGAAGTTGGTTTATCCCCTAAGAGATCACATTAGTCAGTCACCCGAATTCACCAAGCCTGAAGCTAAAGAACTTTACAGTGCCGCACTTTGCAAAGATGCAGAATGCATGAGCCAGCGATTACGCTTTCCATTTTATTCCACCATGGGAGAGCTGAAACTCAGCGCACTGCAGGTCAACCTGCTGGCTAACTACAGCCAATGGATGCTGATCCAAAACAGCCACAGGGTTTATCCCCTTAGAAATGGTTCCCGGAAGGCAAAGCCACTCTGTAACAGCCGTGAATTACTAACTGCTTTTTTCCAATCCAAAGTAGGAGAAATGTGTTTACCTGCTTCTAGGCAGTAGAGTATGGGCGGGTTGTAAGCTCTGCTGACCTGCCCGTCAGGCCTTTACCCTGAAACCTCTGGCAATCTGCAGGTTTGCGGTTTAGAAAGGCTAAAGAATGAAGGGGCTGACACAACTCATCCACAATGTCGTTCAACGACCAGCCGCAACCTGCTGTCAGTCCAAAAATGGCGCAGTACATTTTCTCAACCGTACGCTGGAAGTTACTGGAGCTAAAGGTTATTTGCACAGGGCTTTGGAAAGCGCAGTTGGCTATTTATCAGGTGATCCTTACCGCTCTGTTAGCTACGAGCCGGTTCATCCTATGGCTCGTAAAGCTAAAACTCTGCAACAGCAAGGTCGCTTACGTCACATAACCGGATCATCAACGGGGTACAGAGTTCTGGATTTTTTCGGTTACTACGATAAACCCACCATTCTGGCTTATCACTCTAAAGGGCGTAAGGTTTGCTTGAATATGCGAGCTTGCCGAGAGTTCGACGGCAAACAGGAACCAGTGGTGTGTCGACATCTTGCCAATGCTTATGCCAATGGCACCATTGGTAGAGGGGAAGGGAAGTTTGAACATGTGAAAAACTTGACTGCTATTTCAAAAGCCCTGCCTTCAATTATCCCTAATGATGCTGCGCAGAAAGGCTCTGTTTTTGACACGAAATGCGCACGCAGGGCTATCTACTTTCGTTCCCACGCGGTATCCCGTGTTCTCTATACTTTGGCTTGTAACTTTGAGGGGCATGAACGCGAAAACTACTTCTTTTTCACGCCTCTCCACGCAATGGCGCTGGGCATTGAAAAAAGCAAGGAATACGTAGAGGGGTTCACCTTCTATTTCTATGATCCTAACGACACTCTCAGACACGTAAAAATTATCGTTTCCGATCTTGAGAGCGTGAAAAAGCTAACGCTTAGCTACCTTATTCCGCTCTACCATCAGTTTTATTATTTCGATGATAGCCATAATTCAATGTGCGCATTCCGCCATAATAATACGCAAGATGATTTCGAAGTTGCGTACTTTGGCCTCCCTGACCAAGGGATGATTCACTTACTCATGCAGCGTGGGCACTACAGAAGCAATGCTTCCGAAATGATTAACTGGAAATGCAACCCTGAGTGGCTTGCTGCCAAAAATAGCATGGATGCCCCTGCCCTCTCTCTAGCCACTCAGAATGGCCATGCCGAAGCTGTAAGAGATTACGCCTCAGCGATTCTATCCAGCGATATGAACCAGAAAGATAAGGTGAAGCTTCTGACTGGGGAAAGGAAGAATGGAGCTACCGCAATCGCCATTGCAGCCACACGTGGGCATACCGAAACCGTGAAAGTCTATGTGTCAGCTATACTCTCCAGCTCTTTAAGCCCCGAGAGTAAAATGGCTCTCGTGTCTGGTAAAGCAAAAATATGTACACCAGCACTCCATTCCGCAGCCTTTAAGGGCCACAAAGAAACCGTAGCGGCCCTTGTTTCTGCCATACTCTCAAGCGATTTGAGCACTGACATAAAAAAACAGCTCATCAACGAAAAAGGGCACGATGGTTTATCTGCAAGGGATAGTGCCGAGAAACGTGGTCATAAAGATATTGTCGACATTCTCGACAACGCAATCGTCGATGAAGGCTTTCAGGGAGCGTCTGGGTAGCAATTAAAGAAAGCGGGGATGCTTCAAAATGCGATATGGAAGGGGTGAAACTTGAGAGCATATCTCTTAAATATATGAAGTTAATTTCAACCCCGCAATAGCCAGAAAACTATTTTTTATAAAATGTGAAAAAAACAATGAACTTACTGTGTCAGCACTTGCCATCTTTCAAAAACACCACTCATAATCAAAACAGGCCTGCCTGTAATTCATAGCTGTCTGGCAGTGCTGTAAGCTCATTTGAGCTGGTGGCCCTGACAAGGCCAAACGTACCAACACCGGCCCTGCTTGTGATCCAAGTGCCGGCGCCGGTGACGTTAAGGGAAGAAGGAGCAGCTATGCATGATGCAGTGACGCTGGAACCAACCGAGTCGCCCCATCGTACTACTTACGTCCTGGACAGTAATGTCCTTATCCATGATCCCAACTCACTACTGAACTTCGAAGAACACCAGGTCATCATCCCCATCACAGTTCTGGAGGAACTGGACAAACTCAAGAACGGAAAACAGACAATAGCCGCCGACTGTCGTCAAGCCATTCGCCTGATAGACAGCATTGTTGGTTCAGCGACCCCCGAGGAGATTGAGAAAGGAGTTCCCATAACCCGCGGAGAAAAAAGCCCTCCATCAGGTGCCCTGTCGATACAGATGAACAGTGCCCCACCTAATGTCACCATGCTTCCCACAGACCTAAACGATAACCGCATCATTAACGACATCTGTCACCTTCAACGCCAGCACCCCGAAGACGAGTTTGTGCTGGTTACCAAAGATATCAATATGCGCCTCAAAGCCCGTGGCTGCGGCTTGATGGCTGAGGATTATCATAACGACCAACAAATTTCCGATGTCAGCCTTTTACCACGTGGATTCCTGGAGCTAGACGGTAGTCTCTGGGATCGTCTCAACAACGTAGAAACAACACAACATAACGGCAGAACTCTTCACACTATTCCTAAGCTGGAGGTTTTCGGAAATCCTGGCATTAACGAATTTATTCTCGACAAGCAGGACTTTGTCGGGCGGGTTGTCAGCAACGATGATGATAAACTGGTGCTGGAACACATGGATCGGGAGAAACTCCTGCACCGTAAGGCCTGGGGTTTACAACCATTAGATATTCATCAGGCTTTGGCATTGCACCTGTTGCTGGATCCAGATATCCAACTGGTGAACCTGAATGGTCCGGCCGGTTCCGGTAAAACTATTCTCGCTCTGGCTGCCGCTATCGAGATGACCGTTGCCGACCAGCAGTACCGCAGGATTATCGCCACTCGCAGTACCAAAGGTCTGGACGAGGATATTGGTTACCTTCCCGGCACAGAAGCGGAAAAGATGGAACCCTGGCTCGGCGCCATTACCGATAACCTGGAGGCCCTGCACAACGATGATGAAAGTACCCGCAGCAGCGTGGATTACATCCTCGACCGGGTACCCATTCAGTTCAAATCCCTGAACTACATTCGTGGCCGCAGTTTCCAGCACAGTCTGATTATTATTGATGAGTGCCAGAACCTGACCCCACACCAGATGAAAACCATCATCACCCGTGCAGGTTATGGCAGTAAGGTGATTTGCCTCGGTAATCTGGCGCAGATCGACACGCCCTATCTTAACCCGGCCAGTTCCGGACTCACTTATCTCACCCAACGTTTCCGCAACTTCGACTATGGAGGCATGATTCAGCTCGAAGGCGTTCCCCGCTCTGCTTTGGCAGCTTTTGCTGAAGCCAATCTTTAATCACTGACAACACTGGCCGGATACAATTCCTGTATCCGGCTTCGCTTGCACTCCTGCCATTTTGATCTTTGCTTAGGCTCCTGAATCGTCACCCGGCAAGGCAGATCAAGATCATGACGTTATTCGGTTTTCTAAAAGTGCTATCGACTTCCACTGTGGCCTTGGCAGCGTCTGGGCAAGCTCCGGCAGACACTCCTAATGCCATGGTTCAAAAGCTGGCCGATGGACATATCAGCCTTGCAGATATGAACAACCATCTTTCTCAAACAGGCATTGACCCGCTGGAAGAAAACCATCTGCACAAACACTTGAGTGACCATTTTGATAAACATGGGCTGAGCTTTGTTGGGCTACCTCAAAGCAAACAGAACAATCCCGAGTTAGCACTGGCACTGCATCAGGTTTTAGAAACCAAGCCTGTGGCCATGAAGCACAAAAAAGGGAAGCGGAACAAAGGCAAGCAGGCCGATGCCGCGCTCCCACAAAAAGCTCCACTCGACAAAGCACCTTTTATCCACAGCGGTAAACTTGTCATTCGTCAGGGTGATGAAGTTGTTACCTGCTCTGCACACCTTCTCTCCCCAGAGCTGCTATTAACTGCTGCCCATTGTTTTGACAGTGAATATCGTGCTTCACAGATTACCTGGTACCAGGCTTTTGACCGGGGCATGTTTTTGAATGAAGTGAAACCGGTATGGATTGCCCATAACAAGAACTATGAAAAGGCCATTGATCTGGGAACCGCAGGCGTTCGTCACCCTTCAGAACAAGACAGGGATAATGCCATTGATGCCGGCTTTGATTATGTGCTTCTGGGCATTCCTTCTGGCAGTGCCACCGGCTCTGGTAATCCTCTGCATTGCTTTAAAAGAGGAGGAACAGAGTGGAAACCCAGAGATGGATTCCAAATTGGTTACGGCGCTGATTACGGCGCGAATAATGAACTCTATATGACCCCGGTGACTATTGAAGACGTAACCTTTGACACCGATCCTCTGGCAGAAAAAAACAAAGCCTGGACTGTTGTATACAACGGCAAGGAGTTAGGAGAAGGTGCCAGTGGTGGGCCTTTCCTGTTTAGCGCACCAGACAGTAACAGCGATGATGGTTTGGTTGTCAGCAGCAGCCTGACCGGGGTGATTATGAATGATGACAAAAGCACTAATATGATTGGGCCGGCTTTTCTTTCGGAAGGGAATTTTGCTCGCTTTCTGAAAGCCCACAAAATTACCGGCATTGGCTGTGAGTAGTTTTCACAAATAAAAAGGGCTGAGTGTAATCAGCCCTTTTTATGCTGTGTTCCCTGCCTTGGTTTTAGTGGCGGCCGGGGTACATGGCTTCAATCTCTTTACGGAAGCGCTCCATAATCACCTTTCTGCGCAGTTTCAGAGTCGGCGTCATTTCACCTTTTTCTAAAGAGAACTCACGGTTTAGCAGAGTAAACTTTTTAACCTGTTCAAAACGGGCCAGTTCACTTTGCAGTTGTTCCAGTCGCTTATGGAACATCTCCTGAATATCACTGTGACGCAGAAGCTCCATACGGTCTTCAAACTTTACGCCAATGGAGTGCGCGTATTCTTCCAAAGCTTCGAAAGCAGGAACAATCAGGGCAGACACATATTTACGGGCATCGGCAACAATAGCCACCTGTTCAACAAAGTGATCCCGAACCAGAGCACCTTCTACCACTTGCGGCGCAATATATTTACCGCCAGAGGTTTTCATCAGATCTTTCAGGCGTTCGGTCATAACGACGTTACCGGCTTCATCAATGAAGCCTGCATCACCGGTACGGAACCAGCCGTCTTCGGTAAAGGCTTCTGCAGTGGCTTCTGGCTTGTTGTAATAGCCACGCATCACCGTATCTGCTTTTACCTGTATTTCATTTTCTTCACCAATGCGCATTTCAACACCGGGAAGTGGCTGACCGGTTGACCCAAACTTAAAGCCGGAATCTTCATAGCAGGAAACTGTAGCCGTGGTTTCACTCAAGCCGTAACCGATTTTGATGTGAATACCGATACTCTGGAAAAACAGGTTAATATCATCAGCCAAGCGTGCGCCGCCACATGGGAAGTAGCGTATCCGCCCGCCCATTGCGGCACGGAGTTTGGAATAAACCAGTTTTTCACCAATGGCGCAGGAAAGTTTTAGGAATGGCCCAGCTGTTTTTCCCTGTTGTTCCAGAAGAAAACGCTTTTCAGCGCAACCAACAGCCCATTTGAACAGTTTTTTCTTTCCGGTCGGCGCTGTTTCAACCTTCGCAAGAATAGCTGTGTGCATTTTCTCGTAGAGTCGGGGCACAGCACACATAACTGTTGGGCGAACATTTGCCATCACTTCTTTGATGTCAGTTTGATCCCGCATATAGACGTTCTTCGCACCGCGATACAGTACGTAATAGGTCCAAGCTCTTTCAAACACGTGGCTCAGAGGCAGGAAGCAGATGGAGACGTCACCTTCTGTCAGCGTTAAACGGCTGTCGTGTGACTTAAAACCCGCTGCCATATTGGTGTAATCCAGCATAACCCCTTTGGGTTCACCGGTTGTGCCAGAGGTGTAGATCAGTGTCAGGAGATCATCCATACACACGGCTTCAAGGCGACTCTGCAGCTCAGCTCTTTCTGCACGACCTCCGTGGGCGTTCACAAACTCCTGCAAGTGGCAGGCTTTGTCACAAGAACGCAGATCAATGCTGGCATCCATGGCAATGATGCGTTCCAACTCTGAATTCTCGGAACTGATTTCCAGGGCAGCATCAAACTGTTCCTGTTCACCCACAAACAAAATACGGGCGCCAGCATCCTTAATTATGTAAGCCGCCTGCTTGGCCGTATTGGTTGGATAGATAGGAACAGAAACACCCCGACACCAGAGAGTGGCAAGGTCAGCAATCGTCCACTCCGGCATATTACGGGAGAAGATGGCAGCTTTACCCTGCACCTCAAGCCCTGCAGCTATCAGGGCAAGGGCGAGCTCTTCGACCTGCACTCCAAGTTCAGTCCAGCTGATATCCTGTCCATCACTGCTATTTGCATAACAAAGAGCAGGACGGTTCTGATACTTGCTGATACGTTCACGCAGCAGACTGACAAGGTGATAACTGGAAAGTTGAGACATAAAGCAGGCGCTTGTTACTTCTGGCCAAAATGTAGAGGAGGAGTCTCTATTGGTGAGGGGCAGCGGTCAATACGGTATGTCACCTGCTGAAACAAAAAGAAACAATTGGAGACAAGGCTCCTGACTGCCAAAAATACTGATTCCTTTTATGCGTGTTTAACTCTTGCACATAAACTACGCAACTCTCGCTGCTGCCTCCGCACTTTTTTACAAAGAACAGTCATATCGTGTTTTGCTTCCCCAATCAGGTTTACAGCCGAGTGAAGGTACTTTTGTTTCCTCGTAAGGGATTTTGTTTTTTTAGACGCTAACTCATATGCCTTTGCTTTTTCTCTCTTTATATTCACGTGATGCAAACCATGAAACTGATTGCATTTGTCAGCACACTTCAGCGCATACTTCAGCAAGCGAAACTTTAGCTCAGGATTTCTGGTTTCCCGACACGCATCAAGATACGCCTTCGAAACTTTAAAAAAGCACCGAGAAAGCCTTGCGGATGTTTTTGAGTCTGAGGGCTGATAAACAGTTCTGTAACTCTGGATCTTCTCCCAGGGTATATACAGGAGAGCATTAGGATCCCGCCTTCTTTTGGCTCTCCGATAACGCTTCAACATAGCTTTCAGATCCTGGATAAGCCATTCATTCATATCGCCAAGACGCTGCTCTGCGAGAGGGTGTTTATACTCCCAGGCCATACGGTAAGCATCTATTGCTCCCCATGTCTGACGACACGCGAACCCTTCATCAGCAGCTATCAGCATTTCTTTCTGCAGCCTCATGCCTTCGGCATAATATTTAGACGCTTGATAAGAGCTATAAGGTGAACAGATTTTACGGAGAACAAGGGCGCCGCAATCCCAGATATATGAACCCCAGCTTTTATCGGCTTTTACCTCTGAAGTTCTTCCGTTGCCCGTTTCACAGCTGACACTTCGCCTGAAGGCCTTTCCTGCAGGCTTACTGTTTTTTTTATGGCTGTTACCAGCGGAGGCTGATTTTTGTGCTGTTAATCTTTTCCTGGCATCTACCGAGCTTTCCATAGGGCATCCAACTTTAAAGCAACTCTTATGGAGACTAGAATCCAACAAAGTTAGCTTTTAGTAACTAACAGTACGGTTAGTATTTCTAACAAGCCTTTGGATACCCCTTGAAAATATCCAAGCTCCTATAACTGGAGAATCAATGCTTCAGGGAATACTATGAGCGGGATAACAATTTTTAAGACTATAGGGAGTCTGATGTGCTGATAGTCATTTCACCTGCAAAAACGCTGGATTACGATACGGCTCCAGCCACAGATATTCATACAACACCGGACTTTCTTGAGCATTCACAGGAACTTATAGAACAGCTTCGTGACTTGAGCCCAGCCCAAATCGGCAAACTGATGGGCGTCAGCGACAAAATCTCAGGGCTAAACGCAGCTCGCTTTGAAGCCTGGAGCACGCCATTCAGCCCAGATAACGCCAAACAGGCGGTATTGGCCTTTAAAGGCGATGTTTATACTGGGCTGGATGCAGAAACCTTGGATAAAAAGGGCTTCGAATTTGCCCAGAACCATCTCCGTATTTTGAGCGGGCTTTACGGATTACTTCGCCCTCTTGATCTTATGCAGGCCTACCGGTTGGAAATGGGCACCAAATTTGCCAATAAACGAGGCAAAGATCTGTATACCTTCTGGGGAGATACTATTACTGATGCTCTGAATTCTGAGTTATCAAACCAGAATGACAACATCTTAATTAACCTCGCATCCAATGAATATTTTAAGAGCGTAAAACCCAAACAACTGGAGGCCGATATTATTACTCCAGTCTTTAAAGATCTTAAAAACGGTCAGTACAAAATAATCAGTTTCTATGCAAAAAAAGCCCGCGGTCTTATGACTCGCTACATTATTGATAAGAAAGTGACTAAGCCTGCAGCACTGAAGAAGTTTAGCTACGGTGGTTATATTTTTAATGCAGATATGAGCGACGATAAGAACTGGGTTTTCACTCGAGATGAGGCCGAGTAGTTTTTATCAAACCCTGCTTCACTCACTACCCAAAGAGCACAGTGAGTGAAGCAAGATTAAAAAGCAGCAATCAGTACTGATAAGTCAGCGATGCCATCGCAATATGAGCACTCATTTTATACTTACCTTTATAGGTGAGTGCTCTGTTCTCTGAACCATCACCATTGTGGGCAACCTCATTTACCTTTTCAGTTTTAGGAATCAGGTAACCGTAAGCCATATCAATAATCCATGGAGCACTGGGAGTAAAGCGTGCTCCCACAGTCAACCAGTTACGGTCTGTGTCCGGAATACGTGCTGTACGATATTCATCTTTAACAGGTGATTCATCAAAGGCATAACCAAACCGCAGCAACCATTGTGGGTCTAACTGATAACGAGCACCGATTGAGAACGACCAGACATCATCCCACTTTTCCGGAACATAGCTTATCGTCCCGCCTTTAGGCACAGTTAAGAAAGGCTCATCGGCAACCACCTTAATTTCTTTGAAGCTGCTCCAGCCCGTCCATAAAGCCCCGGCTACGATGGTCCAATCTTCCGTAAGCTTATGGCTACCACCAATTTCGAACATGTCTGGCAGCTTCAGTTTCAGGTGACCATCAGACTTCGCATAAACACCAGTTCCTTCCAGTTTCGCGGAGCCTTTCATTTTGAAGTCTGTTTTAGATGTCCAAGCCACACCTACACTGGTTGTACCATTATCCCACAGGCCACCAATCTTTATACCTGCCTGCCAGTCATCTCCCTGAACTGTTGATTTCAATTCTGCTCCGGGAATAGCAGGATGAGGAGCCTGTTGAGTCAGGGTTCCATCCACATGAGAAGCAAAAACACCCACCCCAACACTTAGCTGATCAGAAAATTTATAACTCACAGTAGGTTGAATATTGATGTTGATGAGCTCCGACCTGTTAGCCAGATAGCGGCCAACAAAATCCCTGGTGTAATCAGTAACCAGCCCGAAAGGCACATAAACCCCCACACCAAATGACCACTTTTCATCAAGTATATGGGCATAGTAAGCCCCGGGAACAAAGACAGGAGATACAAAGTCTTCGCCATTATCACCCGGCACCCTGTTAGTCCCCAAGGTTGCTGAATAATCCGACAGCTCCCCCTTAGGAACAATCAATGCTCCGCCAAGAGTCCACTGGCAACTTTGTAGTGAAGACATAGCTGCAGGGTTTGCCGCAATGGCTGATGCATCCTGTGCAGCTGCTGCCCGCCCGGCATAAGCTGTGCCCGCAGCGGCGGCTGAAGACTCATTAATAGCAAAGCCGGCTGCTGTCGCCTGCCCGGAAAGCACACACGCTCCGGCCAGAACGACTCGCTGAGTAAATAACTTGGAGAGAAGCGGAACACAGGGACGGAACGACGACATAACGGACTCCTGTACAACACTGTTCGGCTGGTTAGGATGAAAAATCCAAAGGCCTGCTCAAGTTGAAAGAGCAGGCGAACCCAAAAACCGAAAAAGTGTAGCAGGCGTCCGAAAAACACCATTTTTATTATAGGTATATTTACCCTAACTTAACGCGAGGAAGGGAGAGGTTGCAGTAAATCGCCAGTAACCGAAGGACAAATACAACCGAAGCACAGGCAATAGCAATCAAGCCTCTGGAAACTCCAGAGCTTTCCAATGCCACGTAGAGAAGGCCGCCCGCAATGGCTGCTGTCGCATAAATCTCATGACGCAACACCATAGGAACCCGACCCGCCAGCACATCACGGAACATGCCCCCACCAGCTCCAGTGAGAACTCCCATAATCACAGCAACCATGGGTGCAGCACCATAGGAAAGGGCTTTTTCAACTCCGATCACAGTGAAAACACCAAGGCCCAGAGCATCAGAGAGCAAAATAATATAACGGGTTTTATGCCACCAGTTACGACCAACCAGAGTCAGTGCCGTAGCCAGGCAAATAACTGTTATATATGCCGTGTCGTTTACCCAGAAAACCGGTGTACTTCCCAGTATGGCATCCCTTATGGTTCCGCCTCCTACGGCAGTCACAAACGCCAGGACTAGAGCCCCAAAAACGTCCAGGTTCCGTCGTGCAGCAACCATTGCCCCTGTAGCCGCAAAAACGCCAGTCCCCAACAGGTCGAGAATGTAAAGAAGCATGTAAAGAAAAAATTCCAGCCAGCAGATCGTGGGAAAAATCCCGCCATCTGATCATGTTTATCGTATGTGAATTGTAAAGAAAGATCGCATGGCAACGGAAGGTCTTACCAGAAAAATCGTGAGGTGAAATATACCTAGAAACAGGTGATTCCACTGGGCTTACCTATTTCTAAAAATAGCCATTTGTTTAATGAATTCTATTTTTTTTAATTAACAAACATCTAAAACTATAAATTAATATTGTTCATTAAATTTATTGCGACCTTTGAGAAAACAGGCGTTTTTTAGAAACCCATATAATAAGAAGAAAGAATCAACTTAATTTTCAGTTCATTTTCAAATCGGAAATTTCATTGATCCATGTCGCTTTTTGGCGCCAATAAAAGCCCATACACTTCCGCAAAACAAAATAAACACCAGTTACGATTTTTGAATGTTATGTATCAACCTTTTTAACTTAGGATTGCTATTTAGGGTATTACTTTGAAAAAAGTTATTATTTTTTCCCTGCTCCTTTTACTCGGCATATTTATGTCGCAAACACTCCCTTATTCTTTCGGAGATTCTTATACCAGTTTCCAAGCGTTCATCATGTATCTGACCATGGTGGCACTATCCTACATAATGATTGATGTAGGCAGCGAATTTGATATCGATAAATCCAATCTCTCTGGCTACGGGGTTGACTACCTGGTTGCCATGACTGCAGCCACATTCCCCTGGTTGTTTGTCGTTCTGTACTTCGTATTTGTCTTATCTCCCCAGGGCGTATGGTTTGAAGTCGACACCTGGAAAGAGATGTTGTTGCTTGGCCGTTTTGCCGCTCCAACATCTGCAGGCGTTTTGTTTGCCATGCTGGCTGCAGCAGGACTGAGCTCTACCTGGATGTTCAAGAAGGCCCGAGTACTGGCAATCTTTGATGATCTGGACACTGTACTGCTGATGGTACCGCTGACCATTATGATGGTTGGCCTGAACTGGCAGCTGGCCTTTGTTCTGCTTTCACTGGCCATTATGCTGGTTGTTGGTTACAAGAAGCTGCGTTCCCTGGAGATTCCCTGCACATGGAAATCCATGTTGGGCTATGCCTTCCTGATTGCGACTGCCAGCAAACTGATTCTGTTGGGCAGTATGGCTATTGATGCCAAGACCCCGGTTCATATAGAAGTTCTGCTGCCAGCCTTCCTGCTTGGCTGCATGATCAAGCCTTCTCCAAATGCGAATCCTCATGACCCGGAGCGTATGAAGGCAAATACTGTGATTGCCGCCCTATTCATGGTTCTGGTTGGCCTGAGCATGCCTCTGATGGACTTCACGACAACTGTTGGTGCTGAAGCTATGGGTACCTGGGCAATCATTGGCCACGTACTGATGGTCACTGTCATCTCCAACGTGGGCAAAATGTTCCCATTGTTCTGCTACCGTCAGGAAGCCTCTGTGCGTGAACGTCTTGCACTCAGTGTTGGTATGTTCCCCCGAGGCGAAGTGGGTGCAGGTGTACTGATGATCAGCCTGGGTTATGGCATTGGCGGCCAGGTACTGACCATCGCCCTGCTGTCCCTGACTCTTAACCTGTTTCTTACTGGGTTCTTTATCATGGGTGTTCGTGCTCTGCTGTCAAAAAATCAGCAAGAGCAAAAAGCCGCTCAACCACAAGCCACCCGCACTGCCCGTACAGTTCAAATGGCTGGTTAACCCTCCTTTGCTACTGACAAGGGCGCTTCTCAGCAGGAAAGCGTCCTTTCTTTATCTTTATGCTCATTCAGCGCTCTAGACTCCTGCGCACCTTATTTGCTTAAATGCCCGCCTATAACAAATGGGCTCATCGCAGGGGGAGTCGCTATGAGCAGCCAGAAACAAACAGTTCTTATCACCGGGGCGTCACGTCGTCTGGGGCTGTACAACGCCCATAAGCTTCTGGAGCAGAGCTACCAGGTGATAGCAACCTACCGCACATTTACTCCAGGGATAGAAGAACTGGAGGCCGCTGGCGCGCTGACATTACAGTGTGACCTGGAAATTAAAGAGAATACCTACCGCCTGATCGAAGAAGTACAGCAGTACACCTCCAGCCTGAGGGCGATTATCCACAATGCTTCCGGCTGGATGGCTGACAGTCACCATCCACTGGATGCAGAACCCATGGAATCTTTGTTCCATGTTCACATGGAAGCCCCTTGGCTGATTAACCGAGGTTTGCGGCAGTTACTATGTAACTGTGAGGAAACTGCGGACATCATCCACATGACCGATTACAATGCTCTCCGAGGCAGTGAGCATCATGCTGCCTATGCCGCCACCAAGGCCGGACTTGAGAGCCTGACCCGATCTTTTGCCCGCTTGTATGCACCCGATATCAAGGTCAACGCAATCGCGCCCTACCTGATCATCATGAACGAGGGTGACCGGAAGATGGCTGCCGACGACACGCTGCGTATTCCTCCCATGGGGTTAGAACCCGGAGAGAGCGTGATCTGGAAAACACTTGAGTACGTACTGAATAACCCTTATATAACAGGCACTTCCATCCCTGTGGATGGTGGCATGTCATTGAGCTGAAACGGACCAGAGATCCATGAGCAGAGACCTCAGCGAATACTACAAAGCAATACTGGAAGGGCTGGGAGAAAACCCTCAGAGAGACGGCCTGAAAGACACGCCTGCGCGTGCTTCAAAGGCTATGAATTTTCTGACCCGGGGTTATCACCAAAGCCTCGAAGAAATCGTGAACGGTGCTGTGTTCGAGTCCGACAACGACGAAATGGTTGTGGTACGGGATATTGAACTGTACTCCATGTGTGAACACCACATGCTGCCTTTTATTGGCAAGGCTCATGTCGCCTACCTTCCTAAAGGAAAGGTTCTGGGACTTTCTAAATTCGCCCGCATCGTGGATATGTATGCCCGACGCCTGCAGATTCAGGAAAACATGACCCTGCAGATTGCCGAAGCGATTGAAGAAGTGACAGGTGCCCGTGGTGTTGCTGTTGTTATTGAAGCCAAGCACATGTGCATGATGATGCGTGGTGTTGAGAAACAGAACTCCTCAATGACCACATCGGTTATGCGTGGTGATTTCCGCACAAACCTGCCTACCAGGGAAGAGTTCCTGCGATATATTGCCCGTTAATGTCTTCATTGCAGCTGTAACTCTTCGGTTATAGCTGCTCTCCTTCAGGCATATCTTCATCTGTATCGTCAAGATCCACCGCCAAAGGCGAAGGTGTTCCATAAAGGCGATGAATCTCATAGAGAAGACTCTCTATCTCCAGGTATAAGGAGTTCATAATTTCACTGTAGCGCCCACGAAATATCCTCGACATCATCTCATCTAAACGCTCGAACTGGACAAGAGTGTCCCTCACCCAGCCACTAAAGCTTGCATCACCCGTGCGAATACACCGCGCAGCTTCTGCCAAACTGCTTCCTAATTGATCCATAACTCCATAGAAATTATCCCCTTCAGCAAAGGCATCAATAGCAGATACTTTTTTATATTTTTCTTTTAGCCGCTGAAGGTCTTGAGCACGCTCCTCATCTGTAAAGTCTTTCACTTTCTCACCTATAGCTTTTCCTACAAGCCGTAATAAAGGAACGTGGTGCATAAGTTCAAAAGATAAGTCAGCCTCAGTCAGGCCTTCCGCAAAGCTTTCCTCTACAACTGCTGAATACAAGTCAGATATGACTCTATAGATTGATGACAGATAAAACGTTGCGTTTACAGCACCAGGAGCCGAGGCGCTTAACATAAACATATGGTGGTAAAGTCTTTTAAAGGCCGGGCAGGCTTTCCCTATCTTGGGGTTGTTTTTATCATATGCTTCATTAAACAAAACCATTGATGGCACTACTCCACTACCATCTTCCAGAACAACCACCTTACTCTCATCAAATTCCCAGCTATATCCCCATACTTCTGTAGATCCTGCATCCGTCTCAAGGACTTTATTTGGTTCAGGCAACAAGATAAAGCCATCCTGAAAGCCATGAAGTAAGTCATCAAAGAACGCTATAAGCTCGCTATAGTCATTAATATCAAGCTGGGAAAAAACTCCGGGAAGAGGTGCCCTGACCTCCCCTTTAGTTTTCTTTTTAGAGGCAGGCACAGGAATAGTAAGGCCTAAATCAAGCTTTTTCCTCCACATCAATCCTAAAACATGCAGAGATTCAAGCCTTCGATGGTATGTATGATAAGTGCTTGCATCTGGTGCTCTGGTATCCATTATTTTAGAAACAGAGCCCAACAACCCAATTCCATATTCCAAATGCCGGATACTGCTCGATTTCAGGATTGCAGATAATGATTCCAGAGCCTTCCTAAGAGCTTTGGTTTCTGCAAGGAAAGCTTCATCAAACTCTCTCGACTCAACATCACTGCTTTCTGACTCCTGCATGTGAGAGTTTGTTGAAGAAGCTACTTCTTTTAAATACGAAACATAAGACTCAACGATGGCATCCATAATTTTCAGAGTGTAATCCAGAGTTTTCTGGGTATCACCCTGTCGCCGAATACTTCTGGCTGATGGAGATTCTCCAAACATAGCCTTTATTCTCGACTCCATTTCTTGCAATACTCTGCGCAGAGGAATAGACCACCTGCCATCATCTTGTTCAAGAAATCCAAACTCAACTTCGAGAGTTTTCCAGGCTTTCATTAACTGGGGGGAAAAGTTTTTAGCTTTTGGTGGTTTAGCTGGCAACCATGGGACACTGAAAACTTTATTCAGTTGAAAAACTCCGGCTTCACCATAATAGAAAGGGTAAGGAAAACTGATTCTGTGCATGCTTACAGGGCCAGTTCCAATCCAGGCTCTTGTGATAACCCAACAAGTTAATCTATAAACAATTTTGTTCCAGAATTCATTGGTATCACTCGCCCTTGCATTGATCCTCCGAAATTCAGAAATAATATCCTGCAATTCCGAGTCATGTTTTAGTTTCCATGGTTTTTCTTTTTCGTAAAGCTCAACAAAACCATCTTTTTTTTGTTTTGAACTGCCAGAATGAGCCCCCATACTGGTTCCAAACATGCTAAGCAAATTGCCGGAACTTTGAGAGTATCGTCCTAATTTTTTCTTGGTTGCTATAGTCTTATCTGTTGTTGGCGCTCGCGACTTAACCCTCTTACTATCCCTGTGGGACGACTTTCCCAGTGCTCTCCTGTGCTCTTTTCTTTTATTCTTCCAATATGCTTCCTCTTCACCACCATCATCATCATCATCGTCCATAAATACTTCCTGAATCTCCCCATATTTTGGAGCTGTAGAAACTCGAGGAATTATCGATAAAAGAGACGTAGCTCCTTTCATTCCAGGATGTTGCTCTGTTGTTGGTGTCGTTGCCAAAGATGAACCGGAGTCAGATTCCATGTAGAGCTGGGTGGAGGAGCTACTGAAGCCACTTATACCGCTAAGCCCAGAATCTTCTCTTCTAGGTGGACGTAAAAAACGCCCTCCTCCATCGGAGACATTCCGCCTATGCTTATTTGAACTAGGTGGCACCTTAAACGGTGGTTCCTCAGTATTAAGAGATAATGACCTTGAAACCTTTGTAGTTAAAAGGTAAACATCGAAACTCGACGATGATATTGGAGACCCACCCTCAGAGCCGGAAGAATAGCTTGAATCCCTTTTCACACTTCGCTGCGTAGAAAAATCATCCGTTGTAATAATTGGAAGAGTTGCCCCTTCAGGGATTAAAGATCCAGGCGCACCTATAGGTAGCGAAAATCTGGGCTTTCTTACAATAACTTCTTCAGCCCCAGAAACGAGAAAGGAAACAAACAAACTTAAAACACTAACAACCCAACAACAAAACAACCTCAACACAATGCCCCCTTAAGTAAAGACAGCTCTCTTTGAGGAAGCATATTTTTCTTTTCGGCTTTTTATTTTAGACAGAAGAAAAAACCTGTCACACCGCTACTTACTCCCTGACAGCCTGTTTGAAAGTAGCAGATAACATCGAGGTTGCTTATGTGGTACATAAAAAAGGGAGCGATAAATCGCTCCCTTTGGGTTAAACAGTTTGATGATTAAATCAAACGTATTACTCAGTCCAGTCCAGAACAATCTTGCCGGACTTACCGCTGGCCATGATTTCGAAAGCTTCTTCGAACTGGGACACAGGGAAGCGGTGAGTGATGATTGGATCCAGATCCAGGCCAGACTGCAGCATGCTGCCCATCTTGTACCAGGTCTCGAACATTTCACGACCATAGATGCCTTTCAGGGTCAGCATCTTGAAGATCACCTGGTTCCAGTCGATCACGGTGTCAGCCGCAGGAATACCCAGCAGGGATACCTTACCGCCGTTGTTCATCAGTTCCAGCATCTGTTCGAATGCACGACCATTGCCGGACATTTCCAGACCAACGTCAAAACCTTCGGTCATACCGAGGTCTTTCATAACGTCTTCCAGCTTCTCTTCGGCTACGTTCACGGCACGGGTTACACCCATTTCGCGAGCCAGAGACAGGCGGTATTCATTAACGTCGGTGATCACAACGTGGCGAGCACCAGCGTGCTTGGCAACAGCAGCACCCATGATGCCGATTGGACCGGCGCCGGTTACCAGAACGTCTTCGCCAACCATGTCGTACTGCAGAGCTGTGTGAACAGCGTTGCCGTATGGGTCAAAGATGGAAGCCATATCATCAGAGATGTCATCTGGCAGAGGGAATACGTTAGCGGCAGGAATGCACAGGTATTCAGCAAAGCAGCCAGGACGGTTTACACCAACACCCTGAGTGTTGCGGCACAGGTGACGACGGCCAGCGCGGCAGTTACGGCAGTGGCCGCATACCAGGTGACCTTCACCGGAAACACGATCACCAATCTTGAATCCAGCAACTTCCTGACCGATTTCTACGATTTCACCCGCGAATTCGTGACCTACGGTCATACCCAGAGGAATGGTCTTCTGAGACCACTCATCCCAGTTGTAGATATGGATGTCAGTACCGCAGATAGCGGTCTTGTGGATCTTGATCAGAACATCGTTATGGCCAGGAGTCGGAATTTCCTTCTCGTCCATCCAGATGCCTTTTTCGGCATGCAGCTTGGCCAGAGTTTTCATTGTTACCATGGGGGCGTACTCTACTTTCCAGAAAGCGGAAACTGCCTCCTATCCCATAAGGGATGGAACCTGAGGCAGCTTAAATCCATTTCAGTGTGTATCTATTGACCTTAGACCAGCCGGTCAGACTCAGGCGATTACCTTGAGTTCACGGCCAATCTTGGCGAAGGCGGCTACCGCACGGTCAATCTGCTCTTTAGTGTGAGCGGCAGACATCTGAGTACGGATACGGGCTTTACCGTTTGGTACAACCGGGAAGCTGAAGGCAATAACGTAGATGCCTTCTTTCAGCATGCGGTCAGCAAATTCTTTAGCCAGAGCCGCGTCACCCAGCATAACTGGAATGATTGGGTGGTCTTTGCCAGCCAGAGTGAAACCATGCTTTTCCATTTCAGCACGGAAGTAGGAAGCATTGTCACGCAGACGGGCACGCAGATCGTCGCCAGCAGCCAGCAAATCCAGGACCTTCAGGGTTGCGGACGCGATGGTTGGGCACAGAGTGTTGGAGAACAGGTAAGGACGGGAACGGTTACGCAGCCAGGCGATAACCTCTTTCTTACCGGAAGTGTAACCACCGGAAGCGCCACCCATGGCCTTGCCCAGAGTACCTGTGATGATGTCCACACGGCTCATCACTTCGCAGTATTCGTGAGTACCACGACCCTTGTCGCCAACAAAGCCAACAGCGTGGGAGTCATCAACCATAACCAGCGCGTTGTACTTGTCAGCCAGATCGCAGATACCCTTCAGGTTGGCGATAATACCGTCCATGGAGAATACGCCATCGGTAGCGATCATCTTGTGGCGGCAGCCAGCTTCATCAGCGGCTTTCAGCTGCTCTTCCAGAGACGCCATGTCATTGTTGGCGTAGCGGAAACGCTTGGCCTTACACAGACGCACGCCATCGATGATGGAGGCGTGGTTCAGGGAGTCACTGATGATTGCGTCTTCAGCGGTCAGAACAGTTTCGAACAGGCCAGCGTTGGCGTCGAAGCAGGAAGAGTAAAGAATGGTGTCTTCCATACCCAGGAACTCGGACATACGAGCTTCCAGCTCTTTATGAACGTCCTGAGTACCACAGATAAAGCGTACAGACGCCATACCGTAGCCATACTTATCCAGAGCTTTCTGACCAGCTTCAATCAACTCTGGCGCATTAGCCAGGCCCAGATAGTTGTTGGCACAGAAGTTAATAACCTGTTCACCACCCGTTACAGTAATGTCGGAAGACTGCTGGGAGGTAATAACACGCTCGTCCTTGTACAGGCCTTGCTGCTTGAGCTCTTCCAGCTGAGCGGAGAGCTGATCGTAAAATGCGGATTTCATCTTGGCTCCGAAAAGGGTCCAGGGTAGATGATTGAACAAGTACTTCTATAGAACATAGAAGTGTAAGGAAACATTACAAACTCTTGGCATAGTACGATTTTTTGCAGTATGCGGCGATAGCATATTCAACTATCAATAAATTGCAGCCACATGCCCTGTTGAATCACAAACATGCCGTTCAGGTTCAATCGAAAGTGCGCACATTGCCACAGAACAGGTGGTCAATTCCTGTCCATTTTTGTGTTCTTTATAAGATTAGAAAAATAGTTTGAAAGGAGAAGTTTTTACAAGATTTTTTACTAACGCATACGCATTAATACAGAGAGTAAAGAAAGAAAAAGCTGTTTATCCAAAAGATAAATATAATTCACCCGGGAGCAGGGTTACCCCCGGGTGAACAAGTTATAGAGATACGATCTGGGAGATTTTATCCAGCAAATCAGCATCCTGGGCATTCAACAGCACAGCTTCATCTGAAGCAGCATCATCTGTTAATACAACAATTCCCTGAGCCAGAAGAATGCTCTCCTGTTCAGAAAGTCCTGGCTCACAAATGGCCGGGAACAGCCCTTTGTTAAACAGCCCTCTTTCCAGAGTCAGTAACTGCTCAGCGGAAGCTCCAGACACCTCAATAACCGCAGCCTTCTGGCCAAGGCGAGCCGCCCTTTCATTGGCAGAAACCTTACCCTGAGAACCAGAGTCAGCCTGCCCGCTGATCATACCTGCGCCAACTGTGGCGTTGGTTAAGCGATCAACAATGATAAAAGCTCCGGTTGCCCGGTTATCGCGATACTTATCAAAGGCTACTGGCTTGGTCAGTGTCAGATGGCAGTGGCCAATTTCATTCAGAGCCAGTTGCTGTGTGGACTGTTGTTCAAGAGTATTCACATCAACCCGATGGTGAATAGCACTCACCTGACCGGTTGAGGTAAATGCACCAACTTTCAGATCATATTGGCGACCCGGCTGCAGAGGCTGTTCAGCCATCCACACGATCATGGCATCCAGTTCACTGCTGCTCTCTGGCTGACGCTCAGGCTTAACCAGCATATCGCCACGGCTGATATCAATTTCATCTTCCAGAGTCAGAGTGACAGCCTGACCAGCAAACGCCTGCTCAAGATTGCCATCAAAGGTCACAATCTCAGCAACCTTGCTGGTTTTTCCAGAAGGCAATGCTTTGAGTTCATCACCAACATTCACCACACCAGAGGCAATGGTTCCGGCAAAACCACGAAAATCAAGATTTGGACGATTGACGTACTGCACAGGCAAGCGGAAATCATCCAGATTGCGGTCGCTGGAAATTTCAACCGTTTCCAGAATCTGCATCAGTGTCTTGCCTTCATACCAGGACATATTGTCACTGGCATTCACAACGTTATCGCCATCAAGCGCTGACATGGGTACAAAGCGAATATCACCCATTGCACCATCTGCAGTCAGAGGCTCAGCAAAGTCCAGATAGTCATTGCGGATCTTTTCAAAGGTATCCTGACTGTAATCCACCAGATCCATTTTGTTTACAGCCACAACGATATGCTTGATACCCAACAGGCTGGCAATAAATGAATGACGACGAGTCTGAGTCTGCACACCATAACGGGCATCAATCAGAATAACCGCCAAGTCACAGGTTGAAGCACCGGTTGCCATATTGCGGGTGTACTGCTCATGACCTGGAGTATCAGCAATAATGAACTTACGTTTTTCTGTGGAGAAATAACGGTAAGCTACGTCGATGGTTATGCCCTGCTCACGTTCAGCCTGCAGGCCATCCACCAGCAAGGCCAGATCAATCTTGTCGCCCTGAGTACCAACTTTCTTACTATCGTTCTCAATCGCTGCCAGCTGATCTTCAAAGATCATTTTGCTATCGTGCAGCAGGCGACCAATCAGAGTGCTCTTGCCGTCATCAACACTGCCACAGGTAAGAAAACGCAGCAGCTCTTTGTTTTCGTGCTGCTTAAGGTAGGCAATGATATCTGACTCAATCAAATCGGAATGATGGCTCATCAGAAGTAGCCCTCCTGCTTTTTCTTCTCCATGGAACCGGAGGAGTCATGATCGATAGCCCGACCCTGACGCTCAGACGTTGTGGTCAGCAGCATCTCCTGAATAATTTCTGGCAAAGTATCTGCTTCAGACTCCACAGCACCGGTGAGCGGATAGCAGCCCAGAGTACGGAAGCGTACAGACTTCATCTCTGGCACTTCACCTTCTTCCAGCGGCATACGGTCGTCATCCACCATAATCAGCATACCGTCGCGCTCAACGACAGGACGCTTTTCGGCCAGATAGAGGGGAACAATCTCGATGTTCTCCATCCAGATATACTGCCAGATATCCAGCTCAGTCCAGTTCGAGAGTGGGAACACACGAATGCTTTCGCCTTTCTCGTGCTTGCCGTTATAGACGTTCCACAGCTCCGGACGCTGATTCTTTGGGTCCCAGCGGTGGTTACTGTCACGGAAGGAATAAACACGCTCTTTGGCACGGGATTTTTCTTCATCCCGGCGGGCACCACCGAAGGCGGCATCAAAGCCGTACTTGTCCAAAGCCTGACGCAGCCCTTGGGTTTTCATAATATCGGTATGCTTGGAGCTGCCATGGGTAAATGGGCCGACGCCCATATCCAGGCCTTCCTGATTCTTATGAACCAGAAGATCCAGATCGTATTCTTTGGCCATACGATCCCGGAATTCGATCATTTCCCGGAACTTCCAGTCAGTGTCTACATGCAGCAGAGGAAATGGAATGCGCCCGGGGAAAAAGGCCTTACGAGCAAGGTGCAACATCACCGCAGAGTCTTTCCCGATGGAATAAAGCATCACCGGGTTATCAAACTCTGCCGCGACTTCTCTAATAATATGTATGCTTTCGGCTTCAAGTTGCCGAAGGTGGTTCAGGTTATAATCCGCACTCATGGGGCAACCCCGTTGTTGTCATTCTGACCCGCCATTTCATCTGTAGTTATTAGCGGGAGGCACACTATATCAATAATTCTAAAGAATATGAGCGAGCATATTTAGAATTGTTTGTACTATGTATATGACAACAACGGTACGGCAGAATCTGTTTCTCTACTTTTTATGTTTTCCTTTACGATCTGTGGAGTAGGGTTGGGATGGATGGCTGTAAGAAGCTGTAGTTTTTGCCTTTTCAGGGCCCGGTGCAGGGCGTTGTTCGTAAGCACCTCTCTGAGACGGATAGAGCTGAACGACCTCAGGGTATTTTTCGCAGTAACAATCATAAACCGCCTTTTGTTCTTCTGCGGTTAACTGTTTCCACAAATCTCTCAGTTCAGCCCGGCGCTCCATCAAGATCAGCCCCAACTTGTTTTTGCCTTGATCACTCTCCCACGCTCCCCACCATTTATCTTTCTTATTATTTTCAACAAGAACTCTGGCAAACCGGTATGTTTCCATCAGCAACATGGCTTCAGCCGGATAATCAACAAAATTAAACTTAGCCCTGATAGCTTTACGCATAACCTTGGTGGATTCGCGACGCCAGTTCAAAGGCTTCTTGTCACTATGTCCCTGGCCATATGAAGCGGCTGCATCTCCATAATGCTGTTTTCCTAAATAACCAATAAAGTTCGGAGAACTCTCTAGCAATGCCGCTCCATAGCGAGTCGTCTTCAACCCTTCATACTGAAAATAATGCTCTGTAGAAATAAAGGTTTCATCATCAAGATTGACACTAAACTCCGCAGTATTAGCAAATAAAAAGTAAGGTTCTTCCCTTCGAAAAAAGCGCAATTCATTCCAGCGACAATCTCTTATACAACCAGCCCAGTTATCCATATCAACAAGCCGCGACTCGGTTGAACCGTCTTTCAAAGGCAGCTCAACCACTACGCCAGGAGTTGCATCTTCTCGTAATTTACTCTCCGTTAGTTTCCTATTGACCAGGCGATGCTCAGGGGGCAGCGGTTCTACGGGAAGCCTGGAGGCTGCAAGCTTCGGAATAACAGGAACAGCTGGGGCTACAGCAACCGAAATACCCGAAGGGGTAGTCCTTGAAGAGCCAGCTCCTGAAGAGCTAACACCAGAGGAGCTCTGGGTAGGAGGGGTACTAAACGAAGGACTGGGGCTTGAAGAGCCCCTGTCAGAAGATCCATTATTACCAGAGACTGATTGTGGCGGTTCCTGATAGCCAGCCCCACTCACACACCTATAGATACCTTTAGCCCGTAAAAACATTGCCATTCCTGCCCATTGAGAAAAAAACTTAGAGGTAATGGCAAAGCTAATTATCCGTTAATTGTTTTCAGGGCTAACGCAATTGTTCTAAGGACTGTTAAACAGGGTTACCAATATCAAAGAACTGATGTTCGATACCATGATTGTTTGCCAACCATTCACCTAATGCCTGGACACCTCCACGCTCAGTGGCATGATGCCCGGCTGAGATGTAGTGAATGCCTTCTTCTCTGGCTGTATGCACAGTGGACTCTGAAATTTCACCACTGATATAAGCGTCAACATCAGCCTCAATAGCTTTACCAATAAGACTTTGGGCACCGCCAGTACACCACGCCACTGTTTTAACAGCGTGGTCACCACCGCTTATCACTAAAGGCTTGCGGCCTAACGCCTTTTCGATAGCTGCACCAAAATCATCAAGAGAAACAGGAGCAGTCACCTCACCGATATTACCAACTGGCCGGGATTCAAAGGGATCCAGAGGCCCGGTTTCCGTTATTCCCAGCAGTTTTGCCAATGTGGCATTGTTTCCCATAGTAGGGTGCCCATCCAAAGGAAGATGATAACCGAGCAAACTGATATCGTTGGCCAGAAGCTTCTGCAGCCGGCGTTTTTTCATTCCTGTGACCTGCGCCTGTTCGTTCTTCCAGAAATAACCGTGATGCACCAATATGGCATCACCTTTCCATGCTATTGCTTGATCAATAAGCGCTTCACAGGCTGTGACACCTGTTGCCAGTCGTAAAACATTTTCCCGGCCCTCTACCTGCAAACCATTTGGGCAGTAATCCTTGAACATCCAGGGCTGAAGCTCTGCATCAAGAACACTTACTAATTCCTGTAACTTCATAATAAATTTAACCTTTCACTAGGTGTTTCACATTTATGCCGGAGTTTGCATATATCACCGAGCAGTGCATACCTTTATACTAACTGGTACTGGCATTCTATGTGCATCTGTTTTGGTGCGGTAGAAAGTCAGACTCGAGCACAATCTTAAACAGGATGGCTGGATACTTTT
Source organism: Parendozoicomonas sp. 2304DJ65-17 (assembly GCF_058148445.1). Classification (NCBI taxonomy): domain Bacteria; kingdom Pseudomonadati; phylum Pseudomonadota; class Gammaproteobacteria; order Oceanospirillales; family Endozoicomonadaceae; genus Parendozoicomonas; species Parendozoicomonas sp. 2304DJ65-17. Next base: position 908,130 of record NZ_JBYVJV010000002.1, on the reverse strand, counting down.
CATGAACCGGTTTTCACAAACACTTAGCTGGTTTGGCTGGCCTGCACTCTGTGGTCTTCTCGTTGCTCTGCTTATTCTTCAGCAATACCCTTCTTTAACGGGTGAAGTTGAAGAGCCCAAACCTCAACCTGTTGTTGAGCAGCAACCACCCCAAAGCTTTGTTCCTTCTTTTAATTCTGCCGTGGTGAAAGCTGCACCTTCAGTTGTCAGCATATTCACCCAGCGAACTCTGCGCCGCCCGGGGAACCGGGACAACAACCTGATATCCGAGCCTTTCAGTAAAAGTCGAATTCCCCGCAGGCAGCAGGTTCAGTCCAGCCTGGGTTCCGGGGTTATAGTTAGCCCGGCCGGGTATGTACTGACCAACAACCACGTAATTAAAGGGGCTGACGATATTATCGTCGCCCTGCCTGATTTCCGGGAAACCCGGGCCAAGGTTATTGGCTTTGATCCGGAAACTGATCTGGCTGTTCTAAAAATTGAGATGGAAAACCTTCCCAGCGCAGATTGGGCAGATTCCAAATCAGTAAAAATTGGCGATGTTGTTCTCGCCATTGGTAATCCATTCGGGCTCGGTCAAACTGTCAGTCAGGGAATCATCAGCGCAACCCGTCGAGACCTGCGACTCAGCACTTACGAAGGTTTCCTACAAACTGATGCTGCCATTAATATCGGTAACTCCGGTGGTGCACTTATTAATGCCAAAGGTGAACTTGTGGGCATTTCTACTGCCCTGATCTCCAGTGACGGCGGCAGTGAAGGTTTGGGCTTTGCCATTCCCTCAAACCTCGCCAAGTTTGTAATGACTTCCATTATTGATAAAGGCCGGGTTGTACGGGGCTGGCTGGGCATTGAATCGACAGCTCTCAGCACCGAACTTGCTGAAGCTTTTAACCTGCCACTGGGCAGCGGTATCTTGATTTCTGGAGTTTACGAGAATGGTCCAGCCAAAGCTGCTGGCCTTCAACGAGGCGATATTATTCTTCGTATTAATGAACTTGTTACCTACGATGCCCGCAAGGTAATGAACAGCGTCGCCAAGCTTAAACCCGGCTCAAAAGTCACCATAATGGTTTTACGGGATGGCAAGGAAATACCATTTGTCACAGAAGTTGGCGAACGCCCGGAAGATCCCACCCGCGGATAAACAAGATTCTAATAAAATAAGAGCCAGTTAAACTGGCTCTTATTTTATTCACTTCTTAATGCGATATTCTGCCGATCTGGCATGAGCGGTCAGACCTTCCCCACGAGCCAGAACAGAAGCAACCTTACCAGCCTCTGAAGCCCCTTGTGCCGAGAAGTTAATCAGTGAAGTTCGCTTCTGAAAATCATAAACACCCAACGGTGATGAGAATCGAGCAGTTCCAGAAGTTGGCAAGACATGGTTTGGCCCTGCACAGTAATCCCCCAGAGCTTCTGCAGTATAACGCCCCATAAAGATGGCTCCCGCATGACGAATCTCAGGAAGAACAGCTTCAGGGCTTTCTACTGACAACTCCAGATGCTCCGGTGCAATGCGGTTACACACTTCTGCGGCCTTACTTAAATCCGGCACATGAATCATGGCACCACGACCATTCAACGAAGCCTTAATAATGGCTTTGCGTTCCATGGTTGGCAGAAGCTTATTCATACTCACTTGCACGGCATCAAGAAAGGCAGCATCAGGGCTTATCAGGATCGCTTGAGCATCTTCATCATGTTCTGCCTGAGAGAACAGATCCATCGCAATCCAGTCCGGATCAGTCTTGCCATCACTGATCACAAGAATTTCTGAAGGCCCGGCAATCATATCAATGCCAACCTGCCCAAAGACCATACGCTTGGCCGTAGCCACGTAAATATTTCCTGGCCCAACTATCTTATCCACAGCCGGAACAGTTTCTGTTCCATAAGCGAGAGCAGCAACCGCCTGAGCGCCGCCAATGGTGAACACTCTATCAACACCACCAAGTGCCGCAGCAGCAAGAACCAGCTCATTCACTTCACCGGCGGGTGTAGGCACAACCATAACTACTTCACCCACACTGGCCACTCTGGCAGGAATTGCATTCATCAACACCGAGGAAGGATAAGCCGCCTGACCACCGGGAACATAAAGCCCTACCCGATCAAGTGGCGTAACTCGCTGACCAAGCTTTGTGCCATCAGCTTCAGTAAAGCTCCAGTCATCCTGTACCTGCTTTTCATGATAATCACGAATGCGTTTTGCAGCAGTTTCCAGCGCAGCACGCTGTTCCGCTGGTAAATTTTCAAGAGCACTGAGGAGTTGGTTTTTATTGAGGGTAAGATCAGCAAGGGATTTGGCTGTCAGCTTGTCGAAGCGATTGGAATATTCCAGAAGAGCTTCATCACCACGACTTTTCACCTGCTCAACAATATCAGTAACAACCTGCTGAACACCTGTATCTGAGACTGTATCCCAGGCCAGAAGGTGATCCAGGCTTTCGGCAAATGTTTTATCGCCATAAACCAGCCTGCGGGGCTGAACCGCAACTTCGCTCATAGAGGACCTCTGACAGTGTCGATGAATTTGTATTTATAAAACAGGTTCAGAAATTGTCGCGCTTAACCAGCTGCTTCCACTGCAGCTTTCATGTGACTAATTATTTCGCTGATGGTTTCATGCTTCACTTTCATTGCGGCACGGTTTACCACCAGTCGTGAACTGATATCTGCAATATGCTCTCTTGGTTCAAGACCATTGGCTTTCAGGGTATTTCCGGTATCAACGATATCAACAATCTGATCTGCCAAATCAATCAGCGGTGCCAGCTCCATAGAGCCATAGAGTTTAATAATATCGACCTGCTTTCCCTGGCTGGCATAAAAACGCTTGGCGACATTGACAAACTTGGTTGCGACCCGAATGCGGCGGCCTGGTTCTTCCTGATAATCAACGGCAGTCGCCGTCATTAAACGACATTTTGATATTTGAAGGTCCAGAGGTTCATACAGCTCTGGAGAGTTGTGCTCCATCAAAACGTCTTTCCCGGCAACTCCCAGATCAGCAGCACCATGCTCAACATAAGTTGGCACATCACTGGCCCGAACAATCAGCAGACGAACATTTTCATGGTTGGTGGGAATAATAAGCTTGCGGGTTTTCGCAACATCTTCTGCCGGTGTTATACCCGCCTTTTCCAGCAATGGACGGGTTTCTTGCAGAATGCGGCCTTTAGAAAGGGCGATAGTCAGAGGTGTTGATATCATTGTTTTATAAACACTCAGATTCTTTCAATACAGTTTTCTGCCGGAATGCTCCCCGCACTCCGGCAAAAAAACAAAGCTATCAGCGAGGAATTCGACGAATCGTAGCGCCTAACTGTTGCAGCTTCTCTTCAATACATTCGTAGCCACGGTCAATGTGATAGATGCGATCAACCACAGTCTCACCTTCTGCCACAAGGCCGGCAATCACCAGACTGGCTGAGGCACGCAGATCGGTAGCCATAACCGGAGCGGATTTCAGGTTATCAACACCTTTAACAATCGCAGTGTTACCTTCTACATCAATATCCGCGCCCATACGCTTCATTTCCAGAACATGCATAAAGCGGTTCTCGAAAATGGTTTCGGTGATGGTGCCAGTACCCTCAGCTACAGCATTCAGCGCGGTAAACTGCGCCTGAACGTCAGTAGCCATACCTGGGTAAGGAGCAGTTTTCAGGCTGACAGCTTTTGGCTGACGACCTTCCATATCTAGCTCAATCCAATCATCCCCGGCTTCTACTTTGGCGCCAGCTTCACGAAGCTTCACCAGAACCGGATCAAGAATGGTTGGATCAGTATCTTTCACCCGAACACGACCACGGGTAGCGGCAGCAGCAATCAGGTAAGTGCTGGTTTCGATACGGTCTGGCAATACAGAGTAAACACAACCGTGCAGGCTCTTCTTGCCTTGAATACGAATAGTGTCGGTACCGTGACCTTCAATCTCCGCGCCCATGCGAATCAGGCATTCGGCCAAATCAACAACCTCTGGCTCACGGGCAGCATTTTCAATGATTGTTTCGCCTTCGGCCAGAGTCGCGGCCATCAGCAGGTTCTCAGTACCGGTTACAGTCACGGTATCGAGGAAAATATGGGCACCTTTCAGGCGCTCAGCTTTCGCTTTAATGTAACCGTCTTCCACGGAAACCTCAGCACCCATGGCTTCCAGACCACGAAGGTGCAGGTCAACGGGTCGACTGCCAATGCCACAACCGCCAGGCAGAGCAACTTCCGCATAACCATTACGGGCTACCAGAGGCCCCAGAACCAGGATGGAAGCACGCATGGTCTTCACCAGATCATAAGGTGCAGTCAGATGCTTGATGGTGCTGGCATGAACCTCAACATTCATCTTTTCATCAATCATCAACTCCACGCCCATGCAGCCAAACAGCTCAATCATGGTGGTAATGTCGTGAAGGTGGGGCAGGTTACAAACCGTCACCGGCTCATCAGCCAGCAGGGTTGCTGCAAGAATAGGCAGCGCAGAGTTCTTGGCACCGGAGATACGAATCTCTCCATCCAGACGGTTGCCACCAGTAATTATCAGTTTATCCATCGAATACCCGCAGGCTGAAACAGAAAGATGCAGATTCCGGAAGAGCCTTCTTCCATGAATCTGCATCAGTCATAAATACAATTGTTACAGGCAGCTCCTAAGATGCCTGCCCTAACAGCTTTCTGAAGGGAATTATCCCTGTCGAGCCGCCCACTCCTCAGGTGTAAAAGTCTGCATGGTAACAGCGTGAATAGTGCCGGCAGCAATCATCTCGTTGAGATGTGTATAGACCATCTGTTGGCGTTTGACCGGCAGACAACCGGCAAAAACTTCAGAAACCACGGTCAGGGTGAAGTCGCAGCCTTCCCCTTCAACCATAATCTGAGCACCGTCTATTTTCGCTTCAAGCAGCTCTTTAACTTCACTGGCATGCATAGGACTCTTCCCGGAACCGGAACGCAAAGAGGCCTATGATAGGGAAGTGCGAGGCAGGACACCAGAGCCAGAAGGGCTCTGATGCACTGAATTGTCAGGCAGACTCTGCCACAGGCAGCAGCGTATCGACGCCACACACCCCAGCCAGAGCCATCAGATCTTCGGGAAATTGATGGTAAGACAGACTCTTACCATCGTTACGAGAACGTCTCACCCAGGACAAAAGCATCGCCAGAGCGGCACTATCGGCATGACTCACACCAGATAAATCAACAAGCAGGTCTTTGCCCTCATGATCTGCCAAAGTCGCCCAGCCCCTGTCTACCAGATCTGGAACAGATTCCTTATTGATTTCACCGGTCAGGGAAAAGCGCCCCGGGGAGATGACAGACAACTCACTCATGACTTGTCTTTTTCCTTCTCACGCAATTCTTTTTCCTGGTTCTTTTCGGTTTGCTGCATTAGCTCCGGCCACTTCTCGATAGCTACCTCTACCTTCTTGTAGCGGTTCATGGCTTCACCGAACTGGTTGCGGAACTGAATACCAATATTGATGCCTTCAACAATGATATTGCGAACCTTCCACTCCCCACCTTTCTTCATCATGGAGTAAGACATGGAGTATTCCGCATCTTTCGCCTTGATCTTCAGATTCACAGGAACAGAACGGCTTTTTCCACTGTCGTATTCTTTCAGGATTTCAGGGGAAACAGGGTCAACCTTACCCAGTGACAGCTGGCTGGTATCAAACGTTAATACCGCCTTGCTGTAAAAGTGGATAAGGCTGCTGCGGAAAACATCAGTAAACTCTTTCACCTCAGCATCAGACGCCCGGTGTGCATACTTGCCCATGACCCCACGCGCCATTTCATCGAAGGCAATAACAGGATCAATAACCTGCTCAACATCCTTGTAGAACTGATCCGGATTTTTCTCGTAAGTATTACGATTATCCTGAAGCAGCTTGATCACTCTGGCGGTTGCATTACCAGAGACTTTATCAGGGGTTTCAGCAGCATTGGCGGCAGAAACGCCAAAGGACAGGCACCAGATCAGGGCTGTAAAGAATACGCCTGAAACACTGCTCTTTTTGAAACCAACCATACCCATATTCCTTTCCAGCAAATCAGAAACTGTCATTACTTTCTTCATCGTCCTTACCGACAGAGCCGAGCAAGAACTTACCAATCAGGTCTTCCAAGACAATAGCTGACTGGGTGTCATCAATGGTTTCCCCATCCTTAAAAAAGTCCCGGGAGCCACCAATACTTATCCCGATAAACTTTTCGCCCAGAAGACCTGCCGTAAGGATAGCGGCCGAACTGTCTACGGGAATATTATCGACATTGGTTTCAATATCCATGATCACACGGGCCATGTAGGTTTTCTTGTCGAGCTCGATATCCACAACCCGGCCAATAGTTACACCACCCATAGCCACTTTTGCCCGTTTGGTGAGTGAACCTACATTGTCAAATTCTGCATAAAGACGATAGGTTGTGTTGTCGGCATTTACAGACAAGCCGCTCACTCTCAGAGCGAGCAAAATCAAGGCAAACAAACCGGCCAGAAGAAAGGCGCCAACGCTGATTTCAACGGTTCGCATCCGCATTTTCAGAGATCTCCAAACATCACGGCTGTGAGGATAAAGTCCAGCCCCAGCACAGCCAGGGAGGCGTAGACAACTGTCCGGGTTGTTGCCCGGCTGATACCTTCAGATGTCGGCACAGCATCATATCCCTGGAACACCGCAATCCAGGTCACTACAAAACCAAACATCACACTTTTAATCAGGCCATCGACCACATCATTCCAGAAATCGACAGACTGTTGCATATTGCCCCAGAAAGAACCTTCATAAATTCCCAGCCAGTCAACGCCGACCATAGAGCCGCCGAAGATACCGACCATTGAGAAGATACAGGCCAACAGAGGCATACTGATAAAACCGGCCCAGAAACGGGGGGCAATAATGCGTTTGAGTGGGTCGACACCAATCATTTCCAGACTGGATAACTGCTCAGTGGCTTTCATCAAGCCAATTTCTGCAGTCAGGGCCGAACCAGCTCGCCCGGCAAACAGCAGAGCTGTTACCACCGGCCCCAGCTCACGTACAAGACTCAGGGCAACCATCTGACCAACAGACTGTTCAGTACCGTACCGCACAAGAATGTTATAACCCTGAAGCCCCAGCACCATCCCGATAAAAACACCGGACACAGTAATAATGATCAGCGAAAGAACACCAACTGCATAAATCTGTTTCACAACCAGGGAAGGCATAAAGCCATGGCTACTGCTGCGGCCAAACAAGGCCATACCCAGCATGAGTGTTGCCCGACCTACAGCCTGGAGGATTTCAAGACCGCTGCGCCCTAAAGTCGCGACATGATCTACCAAACGACTCATGAACGCTCTCCCAGTAATTCCTTGCCGTAATCAGCAGCAGGGTAGTGAAAGGGAACCGGGCCATCGGGAATACCATTCATAAACTGGCGCACCTTAGGATCCTGTGAAGACTGCAACTCTTCTGGTGTACCACCGGCAATTACATGCCCGTCCGCCAGCAGGTAGAGGTAGTCCGCAATACTCGCAGTCTCACTCAAATCGTGGGAAACAATCACACTGGTAAGATTCAATGCGTTATTCAGTTTCCTAACCAGATTCACCAGAACGCCCATGGCGATTGGATCCTGACCGACGAAAGGCTCGTCGTACATAATAAAGTCAGGGTCCAGGGAGATAGCACGGGCCAGAGCTACACGTCTTGCCATACCACCGGACAGTTCAGAAGGCATCAACTGACTGGCACCACGAAGACCAACGGCCTGTAGTTTCATCAGAACAATGTCGTGAATCATCTGCTCAGAAAGGCGGGTATGAACCCGGAGCGGAAAGGCTACGTTTTCAAAAACGGTACTGTCGGTGAACAGCGCTCCACTCTGGAACAACATTCCCATACGGGAACGTACGCGAAACAGCTCATCGCGTCCCATTGTGGAAACACAACGCCCATCCACAAAAACCTTACCGGCATCAGGTTTCAACTGAGCACCGATAAGACGCAGTAAAGTTGTTTTCCCCGTTCCGCTAGGTCCCATTATTCCGGTGACCTTGCCGCGGGGTATGTCCATATCAATGTTATCGAAAATCACTCGGTCGCCACGCATAAACGTAAGCCCACGGATTTCGATAAAACTTTCATTCTCTTGATTCATCAGCAACAGGTTTCCACTGCAGAGGCCAGACTATAGCCAACCGCCGTATCCGCTTACCTTTAAGTACGACAAATAGAATTGATCATCCGTATGGAATAAAGTGTACCATTCACTTCAACACATTAGCAGTACATCTCAACCGAAATCGAGAGACAGAGACCTAATAGTACCTATCCTTTCTGCGGCCTCGCCCCCATCATGGCTTTTATAAGGTCTTTTTTACTTCCGGCAAAACCGTTGGCAGACATATTTTCGTACCCTTCCTGGAACATTTTCCCATCCTGAAGGGTTTCGGCCATCAACTGCAAGGTAGGAACCATTGCTCCATCCAGAAGGTCATCAGGGTTCACACCAGGGTCAAATTCTGCAATCAGTTGTCTGCCAAACTTTGCAAACTGTGACTGCTTATCCAACTCACTTTTGAGGCTACCCATATCTTCTCCATCAAGTTCAGCAGCCTTTAGCCTTTCACCTATAACATCAACAAGAACTGCCAGCTCTTTCATACCAGCCTCAAGACGTGGCAAGCCACCCTCAAAAACCTGTTCTGACGAATCTTTGGACCAAAACACCTTTTCTTGTCGGCCGGTATAGGACTGCATCCGTGCGGCAAGTTCCAGATGCAGAGATTCATTATCTTCCAGCAACAACCCCATGGACTCTCTCAGGGTTACAAGCCCGTCTTTTAACTGGCTATTCACAATTTTTAAATCTGCAGTCTGCTTTTGCTCCAGCTCCAGATCATCTTTGTATGTGCTCAACTCGTCTTCTTTTTTCTTCAACTTATTTTCAAGGTCGGCAATCCCAGAATCCCGACTACGAATAACCCCATCTTTTTTCTCCCACAACTCATCCCGATTTTTGACACCCTCGTTAAGCTGCCCCTTAATCTTTTCGACTTCAGCCTCCAGCTCCCGTATACGCCCTTCCTTAATATCCAGAAGATCCTCTGCTGACTTTCTTATTGGCTTTGGTAGGGAGCTGTTCCCACGAAGCGGCGTATCATCATATTGATCATTAGGCACGGGCCCACCTAACCCACTGTCATTGGAGTAATGACTCAGTGAGCTGAGCACACTGGAGTTACTAAGTTGACGTTGATACGAGAGAGTTCCATCTAACACACTGTCGGTATCAGATTCACTGTCCAAACGTCTGGCTGTTGCAACATTGCTCTGCATGGTCTCGTGTAAGAGCTGAATATCCGATAAGGTGTGAGAAGTGAGCCCCTCACCGCTATAGGTATCACTCTCTTTTCCTGCACGGAAAACCTCCCCCAAACCCTCATGTTCATCGACTTCGGTATAAACAGGCTCACTTTCAGTGGAGGAAGAGCGCACTTCATCAAGAGTCATCTGCGCTTTTTCAAGCTGCTCGGTAAGATCAACAATTTCTTTTTCCTGTTTCCTTATCTGACCAATAGCAGACTCCAGCTCGACCTCAATATCATCTTCCAGATACCCAGAGTCGGCATCGTCAACCTCAGATTTTTTCGTCCACCACTCCCACCCTTTATTCAAGAGATAAAAACCGCTGCCTCCAACCGCCGTTCCCACCACAACAGCAGGCCCCAGAAGTGCTGTTGCCGCAGCTCCTACAGCTGTACCGAGAACAGCCACACCCGCGACTTTGCCAGCAGTTTTCAAGCGAGAGGAAACATTATGCTCTTGCTCAACCTTGTAGTTTTGAAGGTCTTTTTTATTAACCTTGCTGGCAGCCTCAAGTTCCATACGCAGAGAGACAGGAACCGGTTTAACCCCAGACTCTTTTTCTGGTTGATGATGCGATGGTTTTGAAAGACTGTGAACACCCTGCCCGGCATAACCAGACGTTCCCGAACTCGCTCTGGATTTATCCATAGATAATAAACCCCTGCATCCTTGCAATTATGTATACAGAATAGTCAGCAATTGCATTGCGTGGCGAACAGTTAAGCTGGATGTAATCCCCCACCAAAATCCGTAGAATAGTTGTCTTGCCTTATTTACCTCTCCAAAAGAAACAAACGGTCCCGGATACATGCTACTAGCCACAGGAGCCCTGATTCTCGGTTTCATCGCCTTGATGTGGAGCGCTGATCATTTTGTAAATGGTGCAGCCGCCACTGCCCGAAACCTTGGCATGTCGCCCATGCTGATAGGCCTGACAATTATCTCCATCGGAACATCAGCCCCTGAAATCCTGGTTTCTTTAATGGCTGCCACCTCCGGTCATGGGGACTTGGCAATCGGTAATGCCCTGGGTTCCAACATCGCCAACATTGCTCTGGTTCTTGGGGTGACACTGCTGGTTGCGCCGATTCCGGTTAACGACCGCCTGATGAAAAAAGAGCTGCCCCTGCTGGCTATGATCACCATAACCTCCGGATTTCTGATGTATGACAATTTCATCGGTTTCTTTGAAGGTGTAGTTATGGTGTGCGCACTTATCATCACTCTGCTGATTTTCAATCACTGGCAGAAACAACCTAATGCCGACGAAATCACCTCTGTAGGAGAAGAGAGTGATGAAGAAATTCCAGACATGGCTGAGGGGAAAGCATTTCTGGTTCTGGTCACAGGTCTTGCTGTACTGTTAGCAAGCTCCAGAATGCTGGTATGGGCAGCCACAGAAATAGCCCTTGAGTTGGGCATGAGTGAGCTAACCATAGGCCTGACAGTTGTTGCTATAGGCACCAGCCTCCCAGAACTCGCAGCCTGCATCGCCAGTGCCCTGAAAAAGCACCACGATATGGCCATTGGCAATATCATTGGCTCCAACATTTTTAACCTGCTGGCTGTTATGGCAGTACCTGGTCTGGTCTCTCCCATGGCTATTGACCCCTCGGCTTTCGCCCGGGACTACCCGATAATGACCGGATTAACATTGTTACTGGTAGCTCTCACCCTTGTTGGAAAACGCCCAAAGGTCATAGGGCGAGCCTCCGGAGTCCTACTTCTGAGCTGCTATATAGCCTATAGTCTCCTGATTCTGACCACAGGAAGCAGATAGCCGACAGCCAGTTGTTTCGTTACAATCCCATCAATCGTTTTTTGGATGTATAAACGTTTCTCTTATGGCAACACCGATGAAGAGTGCTGAAGACTTTATTGCCTCCGGCCGACGCACAGTGGATATAGAGCGCCGGGCTGTAGAGGCACTGCAGGATCGCATTGACCAGACCTTCGCCAAAGCCTGTGAAATATTACTGACCTGCCGTGGCAGGGTTGTCGTAACAGGAATGGGCAAATCCGGCCATATTGGCAATAAAATAGCCGCAACTCTTGCCAGTACCGGCACCCCATCATTCTTCGTTCATCCCGGTGAAGCCCAGCATGGTGACATGGGAATGATTACGGCTGATGACGTTGTCATTGCTCTTTCCAACTCAGGCAATAGTTCTGAAGTTGTTACCCTTATTCCTCTGTTCAAACGCCTTGGTATTCCCATGATTGCCATGACCGGCAATCCAAAATCTGCTCTGGCCACCAGTGCAGATGTTCATCTGAACACAGGGGTAGATCAGGAAGCCTGCCCTCTGGATTTAGCTCCTACATCCAGCACGACTTCAACACTGGTTATGGGTGATGCTCTGGCTATCGCACTTCTGGAAGCCCGTGGGTTTACCGCAGAAGATTTTGCTTTCTCTCATCCAGGGGGCAGTCTTGGTCGCCGCTTGCTGCTGAAAGTCAGCGATATCATGCATACCGGCAATCGCCTTCCTGTTGTTGAAGAAGGTACTGATCTGCGCAATGCCTTGCTGGAAGTGACTGGCAAAGGCATGGGCATGACCGCTATTACCGATGGTCAGCGCCGCCTGCGGGGAATATTTACCGACGGAGATCTGCGCCGAACTCTGGATAATGGTATCGATCCACGCGCCACCAAAGTGGAAGAAGTGATGACAGAAAACTGTGTCACTATCACTTCCGACATCCTGGCAGCAGAAGCCCTGAAAATTATGGAAGACCATAAAATCAGCGGACTGATCTGCGTTGATGATGAAAAACACCCGGTTGGTGCAATTAATATGCATGATCTACTGAAAGCCGGCGTTGTCTGACAGGTAATATGAAAGCAACCCTTAAAACAACTGCACTCCAGCAACCTTCCATGGCCTTCGGCCTGATACCGTGGGAGGCCTGATGTCTCTGCGTCAGTTATTATTTATCGCTCTTGCACTGGGTTTTATCGGCCTTGTTGGATACTGGTCCTATACTGCCGACAACCCCCACGCCATGGTGAAAAGCCAGACTACAAAGGAAAGCAAGGCACCGGACTTTTTTGTTCGTAATGCCCGTATCAAGGAGTTCGGTCCGGCAGGTGAGCTGGAATCAACTCTGGTTTCCGATGAGATCAGCCATTACCCCCATAACGATATAACCCTGCTCACCCGCCCGGATATGTGGAGCTACAACGGTGATCCTGAGAAAACAGGCAAACAGCCGTGGCATACCACTTCCGACAACGGTCGCATACTCCCGGATGGCGAAACCGTCGAACTGATGGGCAATGTAGTGATGATCCAGCCTGATGTTCAGGGAAACCCCGAGCAGCGTATAGACACGGATTTTATGACCGTTTACTCTGGACAGGATTTCGCAGAGACCGATTTACCTGTTCGCTTAACAAATCCAACCAGTGTCGTTAACGCTGTAGGAATGCGCGCATTTTATAAACGGGACTTTATTCAGCTTAAATCCAGGGTAAGAAGCATACATGAAAGTCGCTAAACTCCCTTTTTATCTGGGTCTGGCTCTGGCTGCGGTGATAACCACCACACCATCCTGGGCTCTTAACAGTGACCGAGATAAGCCAATCCACATTACTTCTGATAATGCGGACATAGACGACGCCAAAGGCATCGCCATCTATCGCGGCGATGTTGTAATGACCCAAGGCTCCACAAAACTGACCGGTGATATCATCACCATCTATTCCCAGAACCGTGAAATTAAACGGGTAGTATCTGAAGGTGATAAAGACCTTGCCTACTACGAAGAAGAGCAGGAAGGCGACAAAGGCTTATTAAAGGCCTGGGGTGTCACTATCGACTACAACATGGGCACCGACAAGATCAAACTGATCGAAAAAGCTCGCCTGATTCAAAAGGGTGATACTTTTACCGGCGACCAGATTGATTACGACCAGCTCAAACAGCTCGTTAACGCTACTGGCGGAACAACCAAGAAATCAGGTGGCCGGGTACAGATGGTTATCCAACCCAATCAGACTCCCGGTTCATCCAAGTAGACGCAGAGAAAGACACAGGCCACATGGCACAACTGCAAGCAAAACACCTGAAGAAAAGTTACAGCGGTCGGCAGGTCGTTCGTGATGTTTCTGTATCTATAGAAAGTGGCCAGATTGTTGGGCTACTTGGCCCCAACGGGGCGGGCAAAACCACATGCTTCTATATGATCGTCGGTCTGGTTCAAGCGGAAGGCGGCCAGATTTCCATTGACGACCAGAACCTGACCGCTTTACCCATGCACGGCCGAGCCCGTGCCGGTATCGGCTACCTGCCTCAGGAAGCATCCATTTTTCGAAAGCTGACTGTGGCCGATAACATCATGGCCATTCTTGAAACCAGAAAAGGTTTAAGCAAAGCTCAGCGTCTGGAAAAAATGGAAGAGCTGCTGAATGAGTTCAATATTCAGCACATCCGTGACAGCCTGGGCATGAGCCTGTCTGGTGGCGAACGACGCCGGGTTGAGATTGCCCGAGCCCTGGCTACAGAACCTTCATTCATACTGCTCGATGAACCCTTTGCCGGTGTTGACCCTATTTCCGTAACGGATATTAAGGAAATCGTCACCCACCTGAAGAACAGAGGTATCGGCGTACTCATTACCGACCACAACGTTCGGGAAACTCTGGATATCTGTGAGCACGCTTACATTGTCAGCGAAGGTCAGATCATCGCGTCAGGCAACAGCGACACCGTTCTGAGCAACCAGAAAGTGCGCGACGTTTACCTCGGAGAGCATTTCCGGATCTAACGCCTGCGGAGCTGCACCGCTACTGGTCGCAGCTCTTCCTGACGACTGTATTTCACAGGCTGAGCTTCACGTTGGAGCATACGGCAGTGTAATATAGTGGTTTATACGGAAGCGTTATCATGTGTTAAGCCAACGGGCAGGGATGTTGAAAATAATTTTGCAGGACAGTGCAGTTAAGGCTGGATAATACGATCCCATGAAGCCATCTCTTGAACTTAAAATTGGCCAGCAGCTGACAATGACACCCCAGCTGCAACAGGCCATTCGCTTGCTGCAGCTTTCTACACTGGATCTCCAGCAGGAGATTCAGCAAGCCTTGGAAAGCAACCCAATGCTGGAGCAAGAGGAGCTCCAACCTGCTGCAGACCCGGAAGTGCAGGACGCCATTTCTGATGCTGGCCTCACTGACCTGAACGCATCCACCAAAACCGAAAAGACCGACGAAACTAAAGAAACTCAGGAAGACTGGAGCGAATCCATTCCTTCTGATCTGCCTGTAGACAGCGGCTGGGATGATGTTTATCAGGCTGCACCGTCAAGCTCTGGCAGTCAATCCGATGGCCCAGTTGATGATTTCACAACTCGTACCAGTTCCAGTGAAACCCTGCAGGACCACTTGGAGTGGCAGCTGAACCTGGCGCCGATGTCCGACACTGATCGTATGATTGCTATGGCGATTATTGAAGGCATCGATGACAACGGCTATCTCACCGTGTCCTTGGAAGATATTCTGGAAAGCCAGGATCCTGAGCGGGAAATTGAAATGGACGAGGTTGAGATGGTTCTCAACCGTATACAACATTTCGAACCGGTTGGTGTTGGCTGTCGGGATTTACGGGAATGCCTGCTGATTCAACTTCGTCAACTTCCTGAAGCAACCGATGATGTTATCAATGCTCACCGCATTGTTGATCGTTACATCGATCTTCTCGGCACCCGTGATTACGCAACATTAATGCGCCGCACCCGGCTGAAAGAACCTCAGATCAAAGACGCGCTGGCCATCATCCAGAGTCTGAACCCTCATCCCGGAGCAGAGCTTCAGGAATCAGAAGCAGAGTATGTTATTCCGGATGTTCTGGTTCGCAAACGCAAAGGGCGCTGGGTTGTTGATCTGAACCCTGACACAGCTCCACGTTTACGCATTAACGATGGCTACGCATCCCTGATTCGACGAGCGGATTCCAGCGATGACAATACTTACCTGAAAAACCACCTTCAGGAAGCACGTTGGTTTATCAAAAGCCTGCAAAGCCGAAACGAAACACTTCTGAAAGTAGCCACCCGCATTGTTGAATACCAACGCGGCTTTCTGGATTACGGTGAAGAGGCTATGAAACCTCTGGTTCTGCACGATATCGCCGAAGCGGTTGATATGCATGAATCAACAATTTCACGGGTGACCACCCAGAAGTTCATGCATACACCCCGCGGAATTTTCGAGCTGAAATACTTTTTCTCTAGCCACGTTAGCACCACATCCGGCGGAGAATGCTCTTCAACAGCTATCCGGGCACTGATCAAAAAACTGATTGCCCAGGAGAATCCGAAAAAGCCTCTCAGTGACAGCAAAATCGCCACCCTTCTGGGAGAGCAGGGAATAAAAGTCGCCAGACGCACCATCGCCAAATACAGGGAAGCTCTGATGATTCCTCCCTCCAATGAGCGAAAACGTCTGGTATAGCTACCAATTTATAGAAAATGCGCTACCACAGCGCCAGATCAGTCTGAAGCATGCCTTGGCTCATGGAAATAGATTCCAGATACGCAAAATCCGAGACGAGGCACGGGACTGGTGGTAGAATCTAAAGTGTCGGCCCGGTATGGAATTGTCGGGGCTGCTCAACCTGACACCAGGAGAGTAACGCATGCAAGTTAAGATCAGTGGTCATCAGTTCGACGTAACAGAAGCTCTGAACGAGTACGTTTCAAAAAAACTTGACAAGCTAGCCAGCCATTACGATGGAATAACAAGTGTTCAGGTTACCCTGAGTATTGAAAAGCAAAGGCAATGTGCCGAAGCGACCCTGCACGTACGTAATGCTGATATCGCTGCATCGGCTGAACATGAAGACATGTATGCTGCTATTGACCTGTTGACGGACAAACTTGATCGTCAGCTTTTGAAGTACAAGGAAAAAAATATTGATCGCCTTCAGGGGGCCTCTCACTGATCCCCGGTCCAAAATCCAATGAGCCTACGGAATATTCTTGCTCCCGGTCACGCCTTATACGGCGTGCAGGGAGCCAGCAAGAAGCGCACTCTGGAATACATCGCCAGCATAATCAGCCAAAGACAGCCCGGTCTTGATACCAAGGAGTTGTTCAACCAGCTTGTGACCCGGGAAAAACTTGGAAGCACAGGTCTTGGTAATGGTTTTGCGCTACCCCATTGCCGGGTAGCAAACTGCGAAGAGCCACAGGCAGTATTTCTTAGGCTCGCTAAACCAATTGACTTCGATGCTATCGACAAAAAACCTGTCGACCTGGTTTTTGCATTGGTTGTTCCAGAACATGAAACTGAGAAGCATCTGGATTTCCTGCGACAGATTGCTGAGCAGTTCAGTGACGATTCACTCTGTGAACAACTGAGGTCAGCAGATAGCAGTGAAACCCTCTATCGTTTGCTTACAGCAAAAGTAAGCGCCTGAATTCCAATTAATTTACCGATAATAGAGCCTGCAACCGCAGGCTCTATTTTTTTTACCCGTTTTTTTTCCTATGCTTGACCAAGGATCCGAACACACAGAGATCCATCGGCGGGGGATACGTTGACATATGCCAAAGACCATCAGACTCGTAATTATCAGCGGGCGATCAGGCTCCGGAAAAAGTTCCGCTCTTGCAGCTCTCGAAGACCAGGGTTTCTACTGCGTAGATAATCTTCCTGCCAGCTTGCTGATCAGTCTTGTAAAACGCTTTAGAAATAAACCCGCTGGTGCGGGCAACGCGCTGGCGGTCAGCATTGATGCCCGCAACACTCCCGGAGAACTTGCAGAGTTCCCCATCATCCATCAGCAGCTTCGGGAACAGGAACACCTGGCCGGGGATATTATTTATCTGGACGCTGATCACGAAACATTACTGAAACGATTCAGCGCAACCCGCCGCCGCCACCCTTTAAGCGATGGAGAGTCATCTCTCGACGAAGCTATAAGAAAAGAAGCAGAAGTTCTGGGGTTTATTGCCGATGCGGCTGATATGCGCGTCGATACCAGCCGCCTTTCCCTACATGATCTGCGCAGCGTTATTCGCCAGCGCGTGGCAGGAAAAGAGCGCCACGAGCTTTCCTTACAGTTTCAGTCATTCGGCTTTAAAAAGGGCGTCCCTATTGACGCGGATTTTGTTTTCGATGTTCGTTGCCTTCCCAACCCTTACTGGCGTGAAGAACTTAGGGGGATGACCGGGCAGCAACAGCCAGTACAGGACTTTCTGGCGGCTCATGAATCTGTCACACGTATGCGGGATGATATTTTTCAGTTCGTCCATAATTGGCTGCCCGCATTTGAATCTGGCAACAGAAGTTATCTAACCATTGGTATAGGCTGTACCGGCGGCCAGCACCGCTCTGTCTATATTAGTGAGCTCTTAGCCAAAGCCTTTGAAGGTATAATGGCATCGGTACAGGTAAGACACCGGGAACTGGAACGGAAACCAGAACCTCAATTAGCAGAACAAGGGCAATAATATTGTATGGCTGCAATTCAGGAACAAATCGAAATAATAAATAAGCTCGGGCTTCATGCTCGAGCCGCAGCCAAGTTTGTAGGCGTGGCAGCCTCTTTCACCTGCGATGTACGCGTTGGCCGACCCGGAAAAATGGTCGATGGAAAAAGTATTATGTCGGTCATGATGCTTGCAGCAAGCAAGGGCACATCTTTGCAGCTGGAAGTCGAAGGTGACGATGCCGACAAGGCTCTTGAGGCCATCACAGCTCTTGTGGCTAATCGTTTTGACGAGAGTGAATAATCGTTCCATTACAACGGAACACAATAATTTCAACCGCGTGATTTCTTATGTTGCAGCAACAACAATCACTGGCACTTTCGGAAGACCAACTTGAGGCATTGGATAAAGTCCTCTCTGGTAATATGCCCGATCATACCCGGCAAATGCTGGGGAGCCTGTCTGCTGCAGATATAGCTCACCTTCTAGAGTCTTCGCCCCCACGCCAGAGGAGTATTCTCTGGAAACTCATTCCAGTTGAAGACGAAGGTGATGTTCTGAATGAGCTGGGTGAAGAAGTTCGCCAGTTCTTTATCGATCAAATGAATGTCGCCGAACTGATTGATATCCTGGAAGACCAGGATGTCGACGACATGGCCGACATCCTGCAGCAACTCCCTACACGTATTACCCGTCAGGTTCTGAACTCAATGGATCAGCAGAACCGCCATCGGGTTGAAGAAGTTCTGGCCTACCCGGAAGATACCGCCGGTGGCCTGATGAACACAGACACTGTCACCATGCGTGGTGATATTGATGTGGATGTTGCTCTGCGCTACCTGCGCCGCCATGAGTCATTGCCAGAACCATTAGACAAAGTTTTGATTGTTGATCGTCAGGACTTCCTGCTGGGTTCTGTATCCATTGCTAATTTGCTCACCGCCGATCCCGATGATCTGCTGTCATCTCTTATGGACGAATCTGATCAGGCTATTCCCGTGGATATGGAAGAAACCCACGTTGCCCAACTGTTCGAACGGGAAGATTTAATCTCCGCGCCAGTTGTCGATGAGAATGGTCGATTACTGGGACGAATTACCGTAGACGACGTTGTTGATGTTATTCGGGAAGAAGCCGAGCACTCGATTATGAGTATGGCCGGCCTGGATGAAGACGAAGACACCTTTGCTCCTGTTATCAAAACCTCACGCCGCCGTGCTTTGTGGCTGGGAATTAATTTAATTACGGCCTTTATCGCTTCCGGTGTAATCGGGTTATTTCAGGACACGATTGATAAGGTTGTCGCTCTGGCCGTTTTGATGCCCATTGTTGCCAGCATGGGCGGCATTGCAGGAAGCCAGACTTTAACCCTGATAATCCGTGCTATGGCTTTAGGGCAGATAGGTAAATCCAATACCTCATGGCTGTTAAGCCGCGAGTTTATGGTGGGACTGTTAAATGGCGGCATCTGGGCGGCAGTTGTTGCCGGAGCTTCCATGCTCTGGTTTAACGATCCAACCATTGCTTTGATCATCGGGTTGGCGATGATTATTAACCTTCTTGTTGCCGTTCTCGCCGGTGCAATGCTACCGCTGTTCTTGAAGTCAGTGGATATTGACCCCGCTCTGGCTGGTTCCGTAATTCTCACAACAATTACTGATGTTGTTGGTTTCTTTGCCTTCCTTGGCCTTGCTTCAATTTTTTACGCCTGATTCCAGCTGCAATCTGTAGCTGGGTAGCCAGCCTTCCGGGTTTTTCATATCAAATCCTTTCACTTCTGGTTGCACCCACTGGGACACCCGAATATGTGATAGAGGAATCAGTGAATAGTTATCCAAAAACTTCTGCTCAAGCTGGCGATATTTCTCAGCAGGATCAACCTGGCTCATGGCAGACATAAATTCCTTTTCATAACTTTCATCCATCAACCCTGGAGGAAAGAAGGTAAAGCTCCTGCTGCCCAATAATAGGAAAGCTGAAGGATCGTTATAAGCTGCCAACCAATGGCTCAGGAGAATCTGGTAATCACCGCGATTTAACCGATCGATATATTCCTCCCAACCCACACTTACCACTTCCACTTCAACGCCTGGCAATCTTCGCCACTGCACAACAATAGAATTTACCGGCCAGCTGTAATTAGAGTGCGTTGTTAACAGTTGAAGTCGAACAGGATTAGCTTCATCAACACCAACCTGTTGCAGAATACTTCTGGCAGCATCATCACGCCGTCCCTGTGACAGAGCTGCTTCTGATGACTGCTGAAAAAGGTAACCCTGAGTCCAGGGTGGGATCAGCGTCCAGGCCTGATCTGATTTATTACCACCAGGAAAAAGAGCCTGACGATCAAGAATTCCCGCAAGAGCTTTACGCACAGGTAAAGACAGTTGCGGATCTCTGGTATTCAATACAAGGTAAGTTGTATTGAGCTGCCGCATCTGTCGATCAAGTAATTGTTTTTTCCCCTGAAGCAAACCCAATTCAGCAGGAATGGGAGACGAAATATCTAGCCTCTTTTCCCGAAAAGCAACCAACTCATCCAATATGCTGCCAAATACTTCCCAAGCCACCTTCTCAGGAGATGATTTCAAAGGTTCACGATAGAAAGAGTTTTTCCCCAGCTGTATCCGCCCTTCTTTCCAGTAAAGAAAGCGATAAGGTCCATTGCTGACGGCACAGCCATCCTGTTCAGCCCAAAGGGGCCCACAGTGCTTTATTGCCCGCTGCGAAACAGGAAGAAATGCCGGGAAGGTCATCAAATTTGGCAACCAGCTCCGTGATGCTTCAAGTTCAATTTCCAGTGTGTGCGGATCAGGAGCACTCACCCCTAAATGTTCTGCTGCTAATTCACCAGCAGCAACTTTGCGACTATTTACTACACCCGCCAGATCCAGATACCAGCGATATTGCGCCCGTGTTACAGGGTCAGCCAAACGACGAAAACTATAGAGAAAGTCGTCGGAGGTCAGGGGGTAACCATCAGACCAGGTTAACCCTTGGCGAATATGAAATGTCCAGACCTTGCCATCTTCCGACACATTCCAGCTTTCAGCAGCACCCGGAGCAGGCTTACCAAACTCGTCCTGAATAGTAAGCCCTTCATGCATATCTTTAAGAACCGCTGCTTCTGGCGTTCCCAGAAAGCGGTGAGGGTCAAGAGAGACCGGCTTGGTTGGCAATCCCCGAACAAGGGTGTCAGCCCAGAGGAGTCCGGATGATAAAAGACAGGAAAAACAGAGAGTGCGAAGAAAAAACAGTGGTCTCATAAACAACTTCCCGGCCAGATACAGCCGGGAAGTTTAGATGATAGAAAAACAACAATTGTGGAAGTTTGTTACTCCCCAGCTACGGTCATTCCATCAATCAGCAGGGAACCACTCTGAATATTGCCACGGCGGTCAACATCGTTACCCACGCAGCGCAAATTCATAAACATATCTTTAAGGTTACCGGCAACAGTCACCTCAGATACAGGGTATTGAATTTCGCCATTCTCGACCCAGAAGCCGCCAGCACCACGGGAGTAATCACCCGTCACCATATTCACTGCTTGACCGATAAGGTTGGTGACCAGGAAGCCAGTTCCCATCTCTTTCAACAGAGACTTCAGATCACCGGCATTGCTGTCCAGGAACAGGTTATGAGCACCACCCGCATTGGCGGTACTGGTCATACCGAGTTTACGGGCGGAATATGTGCTTAGCAGATAGCTTTCCAGCATACCGTCAACAATAAATGACTGGTCACGGGTTTGCAGGCCATCGCCATCAAAGGCAACTGAGCCCATTCCGCCTTTCATATGTGGACGTTCATAGATATTAACCCACTCCGGAAATATCTTTTTACCCAGATGATCTAGCAGGAAGGTAGATTCCCGGTAGAGAGCGCCACCGCTGATAGCGCTCATTAGGTGGCCGACAAAGCCTCCTGCCAGCTCTGCACTGAGAATGACTGGTACATTGGCGGTAGCCAACTTACGGCTTCCCAAACGTCCCAGGGTACGCTCAGCGGCCTTACGGCCAACATCGGCCATACCTTCAAGCTTATTGCCATCACGGGCCACTGTGTACCAGTAATCCCGCTGCATCTCTTCACCCTGCTGGCCAATCACTACACAGCTGACACTCTGGCGGCTGGAACGATGGGGGCCAATAAATCCATGACTGTTACCGTATACCCGGCAACCCTGATGGGAATTCACAGTCGCACCATCAGAGTTAATAATCAGGTTGCTGTGGCCACGGGCAGCATCTTCACACTCTTTGGCCCGTTCAATAGCGTCTTCTGCACTGATTCCCCAAGGGTGATAAAGATCCAGGTCTGGGAAATTGGTGGCCATCTGATCCGCATCAGCAAGGCCAGCACAGGGATCTTCACTGGTGTAACGGGCAATATCACAGGCCGCACGTACCGTGTCACGAATCGCCTCCGGCGTATCATCACTGGTGCTGGCAGAACCTTTGCGCTGGCCAAAGTAAACCGTTATGCCGAATCCCTGATCCTTATTGAATTCAACAGTTTCCACCTCGCCCATGCGCACAGTGGTGGACAAACCGGCATCCGAACTGGCACCCACTTCGCAGGCAGTTGCCCCCTGTTTGCGAGCTTCATCAATAATATCGGATACCAGCGTGGTCAGACGCTGCTCCTCAAGTACCGGATCAATAACCGGTTGCACCTGACTGTTCATTACAACTCCCTATCCTGTAGGTTTTCATCCATTCTACAACTGGGCTTTTCCGAGAGTAAACCGCAGCCTACAATAGCGCTCATATTTCATATATTGGCAGCAGAATGCGCAAAGACAGAAGCGATCTCTACGAGAAGGACGACGAAGAAATTATCCTGGTCAGCAAATCCGAGCTGAAACGGGATGCCCACGAACTTCGTGAGCTGGGAGAAAAGCTTTCCAACCTGAAACCAGGCCAGCTGGAGAAGTTTCCTCTCGAAGGGCGCATTATTGATGCCCTGGAAGAAGCCAAGCGCATCACCAGCCACAATGCCCGTAAGCGCCACTTCGGCTTTATCGGCAAACTGATGCTGGATCAGGACATTGAAGGTATTCGCCGCCAGCTGGCTCTACTGGACACCAGCAGTGATGAATACAACCGCCACTTCCATTTGCTGGAACGTTGGCGTGATCGCCTGTTAGGTGAAAACAGCAATGCGGTTGTGACTGAGTTTCTTGATAACCACCCGGCAGCTGATGCCCAGAAGCTTCGCCAGCTCATCCGTAATACCAACAAAGAAAAAACTGAAGAAAAGAAAGCAGCACAGAGCAAGAAACTGTTCCGCTACCTGCGTGAAGTGAGCGAAGAGTAATTCGAACATTAAAAAAAGGCCCATCGCTGATTCAGCAATGGGCCTTTTCAATTGAGAAGAAAAATCAGGCGCTAGTGCCACCCACAGTAATTTCATCAATCTTCAACGTTGGCTGACCAACGCCAACAGGAACAGACTGACCTTCTTTACCGCACACCCCAACACCGGTATCCAGCTCAAGGTCATTACCCACCATGGACACTTTATTCATCACATCCGGGCCATTACCAATCAGGGTGGCACCTTTCACGGGAGTTGTAATTTTACCGCCTTCAATTAGATAGGCTTCACTGGTTGAGAACACAAACTTGCCAGAGGTGATGTCCACCTGACCGCCGCCCATATTTGCGACATAAATGCCTTTATTTACAGAGGCAACGATTTCATCTTTATCATGCTGGCCGGCCAGCATATAAGTGTTGGTCATACGAGGAAGAGGCAGGTGTGCATAGGATTCACGACGACCGTTGCCTGTGGATTGAACACCCATCAAACGGGCATTCATTTTATCCTGCATATAGCCTTTCAAAATACCATTCTCAATCAACACGGTATTGGAGGAAGGCACACCTTCATCATCAATATTCAGAGATCCACGACGTCCAGCAATAGTGCCATCATCAACAATGGTACACAGAGGTGAAGCCACACGCTCACCAATACGGCCGGAGTACATGGAGCTGCCCTTACGGTTAAAGTCACCTTCCAGACCATGACCTACAGCTTCGTGGAGAAGTACACCATTCCAGCCAGCACCCAGAACAACTTCCATAGCACCAGCTGGCGCAGCCACCGCTTCCAGATTCACCAGTGCCTGACGCACCGCTTCAGCCGCATACTTTTTCCACAAGTTATTCTGGAAAAACATGCTGTAGTCACCACGACCACCACCACCGTAAGAACCACGCTCACGTTTGCCATTCTCTTCAACAATCACGGAAATATTCAAACGAACGAGGGGGCGAATATCTGCAGATAAGGTTCCATCTGCAGCAGCAACCAGCACATACTCATGGACACCAGCCAGGCTGACACTCACCTGCTTTACGCGATCGTCGATACGGCGTGCTTCCGCATCCATATCTTTCAGCAGTTTGACCTTGTCATCACGAGACATGGAATCAAGAGGATTGGCGTCGTTGTACAAAGCCAGAGGTTGAGTTCGGTTCCAGGCTTGCACCTGACCATTCTGACCAGCGCGGGCAATACTACGGGAAGCTCCAGCAGCAGCTTCAAGAGAAGTCAGGGCAATATCATTGGCGTAGGCAAAGCCAGTTTTCTCACCACTTACAGCACGCACACCAACACCCCTGTCGGCGTTGTAACTGCCTTCTTTGACAATACCATCTTCCAGCACCCAACCTTCGTGGCGCTGACTCTGGAAATAAAGATCTGCAGCATCAATCTGATGCCCCAGCATACCGTGAATAACTTTCTCCAAATGGCCTTCATCGAGGGCGGAAGGAGCAAGCAACTGCTGTTTAGCCTGGGCCAGGATATCGCTCATCTGACAGGTGTTCCCTGAATTACGTCATTCTTCATGGTATGGGAGGGGAATGAATGAGGCAATATCAAGGGAAAGAATATTAACCGGCTATTTTTGCTTTTGTGTTCCGAAACATGGCCGGGGCTGATTTCTGAATATCTTCTACAGACACGCCCGCATTCATTTTATCCTGCATCTCTGCCAGCATAGCCGGGCCAGGTTGCGGTGATATCTGCCGGGGTTCCAACGCTTCTCCACAGTGAGAACAAACGGTTCCGGGCTCTGTTTGCTGTCCACAAGCTTTGTGGAAATAAATCATGGGCTGCCCACGGCCATCATCCATCCACCGATCTCCCCAGCTGACCATCGCCATAATAATCGGGTAAAGATCCTCCCCTTTTTTAGTCAGCCGGTATTCATAACGCACTGGCGATTCCTGATAGGCCTTTTTAACCAGCACATTATTTTCCACCAGCAGATTCAAGCGATCACTTAATCGCGGACGGGCGATACCAAGACGCTGTTGAAAGTCGTTGAATCGTCGGGTTCCCAGAAAGCAATCCCGGACAATAAGCAGCGTCCAGCTATCGCCAATCACTGATAGTGTTCTGGCAACTGAGCACACTTCGTCGCCTAACTCTGTCCAGCGCATTTCTCTCTCCGAAATATTTATTCCCGGATTTTATATTGACCAGTATCAAATTGAAACTTACCATTGGGTTTCAATTTGATACTTATAATAAAAACAGAGGTCTTCATGAGTAGCAGCCCTCAAGACACACCATCCCAAAAGGTCGTGCTTGTGATTGGAGCCGGTGATGCCACCGGAGGAGCCATAGCAAAACGTTTTGCCAGAGAGGGATACACTCTTTGCGTAACCCGCAGAAACCAGGAAAAACTGGAACCTCTGATCCATGAACTAAAGGAACTGGGGGTAGACGCCTATGGGTTTGGCTCGGATGCCCGAAAAGAAGAGCAGGTAGAAGAACTGGTCGAACATATTGAATCCACTATCGGTCCGATTGAAGTGATGGTTTTCAATATTGGCGCCAATGTTCCCTGCAGCATTCTGGATGAAACAGCCCGTAAATACTTCAAGATTTGGGAAATGGCCTGCTTTGCCGGTTTTCTTACCGGGAGAGAAGTCGCTCGTCGTATGGTCACTCGCAAGCGTGGAACGATTATCTACACAGGTGCGACCGCGGGAATCAGAGGTTCCGCAAACTTTGCTGCTTTTGCCGGTGCTAAACATGCACTCCGGGCTTTATCTCAAAGTATGGCCAGAGAGCTTGGGCCAAAAAACATTCATGTCGCCCATGTTGTGGTTGATGGGGCAATAGATACCGACTTTATCAAAACCACTTTCCCACAGATTTACGCCCGTAAAGACAATGATGGGATTTTGAATCCTGATCATATCGCCGAAAACTACTGGCACCTTCATACCCAACCCAGGGACGCATGGACATTTGAACTGGATCTGCGCCCCTGGTCAGAACGCTGGTAATACCTGAAAACCAAACTTATCTACCGGAGAATAATCATGACAAAAGCTGTAGATTTCTATTTTGACTTTGGCAGCCCGGCTTCTTATCTGGCATGGACTCAGCTGCCCAAGATATGTGAGAAGAACAACGCTGAGCTCAACATAAAACCCATTTTGCTCGGTGGTGTTTTCAAAACAACTGGCAACCGCCCCCCTATTGCTGTTCCAGCTAAAGGACAGTACATGTTGAGGGATCTTGCTCGTTATACCGAGCGTTACCAGATTCCATTTACCTTTAACAAGAACTTCCCTATCAATACGGTCACTTTGATGCGTATTGCAACCGGTATTCAAATGACAGAGCCAGAGCGGCTTACAGAAGTTGTTGAGCTGCTATTTAAGGGGCTATGGGTAGATGGACTGGATATGGGCAACAGTGAGGTTGTTGCCGAGTTGTTAAAATCTGCACAGTTTGACTCTGACAAACTGCTTACTCTGACAGCTGATCCAAAGGTTAAGGAACAGCTGATGAACGATACATCAGCAGCAGTTTCCCGAGGAGTGTTTGGCGCGCCATCCATGTTTATTGGCAACGAGCATTACTTTGGGCAGGATCGTTTGTTTATGGTGGAAGAACATCTGGAAAAATGTAACAGCACCTTATAAGCGACGATGCTTCAAGCAGGGCATAGTTTTGCGAACTGTACCCTGCTGCGATAAATCAAGGTCAGCCACAAACACTCCGGGTTCATTACCCGCCCCCACTAATATCTCTCCCGCAGGAGAAACAATCATGGAGTGCCCCCATGTTTGTCTAGTGGCCTTTCCCTCAGAGCGATGACTGCCACATTGGTTAGCCGCCAATATAAATACCTGACTCTCAATCGCCCGGGCGCGCACCAGAACTTCCCAATGCGCTTTACCAGTGACATGAGTAAATGCTGAAGGGACAGTAATGATTTCAGCTCCTTGGCTTACAAGCTCACGATAAAGTTCCGGGAACCGAAGGTCGTAACAGATACTGAAGCCCAATGTCGTTTTCTGCATTTGAGCCGTAACTATTCGCTTCCCATGATGATAGTCATCGGATTCTCGATAAGCGCCATAGCTGTCTGCCACATCGACATCAAAGAGATGGATCTTGTCATAACGGGCAAGTAGCTCACCGTCAGGGCCATAGGTAAAGCAGGTTGCCCAGTTCTTACCCTGGCCATCCTTGCCCTCAAAACTCTGGGTAGTTGGTGTCGTACCGCCAACCAGTATTAATTGGTGAAGGCTGGCCTGTTCGGAGAGAAACTTTTGAACATCACCTGTTTCTGCTTCCTTTTGCCCAAGACCTTTGAGGTCGCCACACATGCAGGAAAAACATTCGGGCAGAACAACCAGTTCAGCTTTTTGAGCTTTTGCTTCGGCGATAAGTTCAGCGGCAGTAATAAGGTTACTTGGCACATCGGAGCCGGAGTTCATCTGAACAACTGCTGCACGAATCACTTCCGGCCCACTCACCTTTATTTGTTCTCTTTAACTTTATTGGAGAATAAGCGATCCAGTTTCACTTCCGGTTCAGAGAAGCTGCCCTTGATTTCATATCGCAAACTGGCGAACTGCTCCACTGTACTGCCAAGAAGTTTATCAAACAGATAAGCGGCACCGGCAATATAAGGCTGCCCTAATAACAGACTGACCACTGATATATTCTGGGTAACAGGAAGAGTAACCACCAACTCCATATCCAACGTACGATCAGGAACATAGAGCTGGCCTCCCAATCGAAAGTCTGATGAAGGGCCTTTCACTGTCACCGGCTCACTGAAAACAATAAGTCCATTATTGAAATCCAGCTTGCCCTCAACCTTGTCGTAACTCATACCACTACTGAAAAGGTCAGAAAAGTCCAACCTCAACCGACGGGTTATGGCATCTAGGTTCAACACCCCGAAGAGTCTCAATGCTCCAGTTGTAGAGGCCGTGTTAACTGAAAGAAAACGTCCCTCCCGGATATCAACACTCAGATCGCCAACAACATCATCAATATCAAAATCAGCTGGTGACCCACGCCAATTCAGGCTTGCGCTGCCCTCCAGTTTTTTTCCGGTCATTAACTCGGGATATCCCCACTGGGTCAACATTTTTTCAACATCAGAGCTGTTGAACACTGCATTGATAGAGGTGTGATGCTCCTTATTTTTCAGCATCCACTGCAGCGACCCATCTATATTGCCACCGCCCAGAACACCTTTCACATTGCTGGCTTTCAGGCCGTTTTTAACTGTACGACTGTTAAAAGACAGATACCCGAAATCTTCCCCACTCAACCGAATCTTTTTAATGGATACATTCATATCCGGCAGAGAGTCTGGCCGCACATCAAGCAGAGGATCAATATCATCCTCGGCCTCTTCCACAACGGCATTGCCCTGCTCATCTGTTGAGACTTCATGACTCGGCAGAAATGATGATGCAAGATCAAGGTAGGCGATATCCAATGACAAGGGGCCATTGTTATCTGGAATAACTGCGGTACCTTCAACCTGAGGAGCTTTTAGCCATAGCTCCCAAGCGGCATCCTGACGAGATACATTCACCATAGAATCAGTGAAGATTTCTTCCTGCCAATAGAGGTGCTTAATATCTAAATTTTCGACCTCTATTGATGAAAAAACACCGGCTGCCGCTTTCCCAGTAGAAAGCGAGTTCCCACTTACACCCGTTTGATTTTGACTCTTGCTTGAAAAACCTTCCCACCAGCTTACCCAGGGTTGCAGTTTCAGTTCTTCAAGTTGCCCGGTCACCAAAACACCTTTTTCAGGCATTTTCGGTTTCCCTGAGCCAAAGTTTGCCCCTAAGCGGAGAAGTTGATCTTTCTCACCGATATCCATCGCTACGAAAATATCACGCTTCAGGCTAGCAGTTATATTCAGAGGTTTATCCTTAACAACATTCACGCTGACATTCAGGGGCTCTTTGCTTTTAGCGGTTTTATCCAGTGGAGCTGGCAGTGTGGTAGTCACACCGGCTAGGTCAGAGGTGACATCAACTGTAGCTGTACGACCAATACTCACCCTTGCTCGATAATCTGTTTCCCCTGTTACCAGACCATGGAAGTTTTGCCCCAACCAGGAAGAGAGAGCATCCATAGTGATTTTGCTTCTGAGATCCAGAAGTGTGGTCTGGGACTTTCCTGATGTCTTCGTTAACAGACTAAACGATGCAGGTTTTCCAAATACTTCACCCGTCAGCCCCTTGCCATAAAGTCCTTTCGCAGAGGAATAGAATAAATCGCCATTGAGATGAGAAGCTTCAATCCTGGCTTCAGGAATAACCAACCTGTTGTCATTAAGTTTGATGGCAACCTTATAATCACCTTCAGGGCCACTGGTTAACGGAATATCCAGATCAAGGTTTACGCCCAGCTTACCGGACATATCCCAGTTATCTGCCGCATGCTCCATGGCTGTAGCAATGGGAGTTTCCTGAAGAATCCGCAAACCATCTTTACCATCACTGGCTGCGTGCCCTTTTACATTAAGCATCAAAGGCTTATCAGACAGAAGCTCAGGCACTCTGGCAGTCACAACACTTAAGCGGCTGTTGTAGATCTTGGCTTTGTCAGCTTTTACCAGAACTTCATCCTGATCTACCGACACCAGCCCATTAATACCTGTTAACTCAGGCCAATCCGCATCAAAGGCCAGGCTGGTATTGGCAATATCAAAGAAAAGTCCCCAGCTCAGACTATTTTCAATATCCGGACCGTCGAGAGGGCCATTCCAGATAAACGCTCCCTGACTGATATCTCCACTTTTAATAGCACCATTAAGCCAGCTGCCAAGATCATCAGACATAGCGCCTTTTACAGGAAGATATTTACCGGTATAGGCGATATCGCCATCGGTAATACCGGCTTCCAGTGCCATCCAGATACTCTGGTCACCATCAAAAGGAATATCAAGGCGCAGTCGTGTTCTGATATCTCCTTCACCACCTGTCAAAGAGAGACCATCAGAGCGCAGTACATAAACATCATCCACAATGCGCCAGTACAAGCGGCCTGCAACCCGGTCGTAAACCCAGACATCTTCAAAAACATTATCCAGCCCCAAAGTGAAACCAGCACTGTTTACGTCAATGACTCCCGAATCAGCATTCATTCGGAAGCTGCCGGTTATACGCTCTCCGGAAGGCGCACCATACCAGTGATCAACACCAATACCCTGCATATCCGCAGCCAAATCAAAATCAAATGGTTTTCGGTCAGGATAAGCTCGCAGAACCAGGTTCTTCAGTTTTCCCCGGGGAGCCAGTGTAGAAACAACCTTATCAACCAGTTCCGGCAGCTGATTGGATGCATTCACAGAAAGGGCCAGCGGCTGGAGATGTACCTTGTCAGCAGCAAAGGTAAAACTACGATCGCCCTTTCTCTTCCACTCCATAAACACATTACTTTCAGGATAAGGAAAGCCGGAAAACAGGAATGACAAATCACTTAACCAGAGTTGCGCAGGTTTTTCACGGGCAAACTTCAGCGCAACATCAGTTTTCAGTGCGGTCAAAGGAGGAACAGCTTGATCTTTCCAGTCCACATCCAACATATCCGCACGGAGCTGGCCACGGAAATCCCACCCTACAGGTGAGTAAGAAAACCACAACTCACTTCCCGCCCGTAATTGATTTACCTGAATGCCGCCTTCATCGCGCAACGCCTTTGGCAGCAGCGGCAGCCATCTTTTCAGGTTTACGGACGGTAATGAAACATATCCGTTAATCATCACATCCGGCCAGTTATAAGCCCGACCGGCAATATTCAAGGTCAGGCTTATTTGCTCATTGTTTTCCGTTTCAATAATGGCAGCCAGTTTGCGGGAATCTGGTGGGCCAGACAAAGCTATGCGCTGAACAGTAATTTCATTCTGCTCTCCGGCAGGCATAGCAAAAACCAAGCGAAAATTGCGGAAATCAATTTGCTGTTGCTGGCTTAAAAGATCAATAAACCCTCGGACATCTGTTCTTCTCGCGGCTTCAGTTTTATTTTTCGGCGGTTTGCGAGGATAACCAGTAAGCTCAATAGCTCCTTGTCGCCCATCAAGGCGCAATTCACCGCCCCCAAAAATAGCTCGCCGGAAAACGGGTTTCATGGTTGTCAGGGTATTGATGGTATCCAGTTCCAGCACGATATCCGTTAACGTCAGGCTGGGTACATCAGGATTATCCGGCTGGTAAATAATCAGCTCGCTAATACCAACGGCAGGGTTAAAATTAACAACCGCGCCAGACAGCTCACCAAGATAAACCTCAGAATTCACCGCATTGCTGATTTGATTACGCAGTTGCCCACGTAAGTCATCCACCATGGGCAGCAGGAAACGGGCAGCCGAAAGCAATAGTGCCAGCAGCACCACCGAAAAAACCAGGGTAATTTTTGTTGCACGGGAAATATGCAGGGCGATACGTCTCATAGGTCGTTTACTTCGCCCATTCTCAGATACACAGAACCGGTGCAGAGGCACCGGCTATTGAACACATCCAGACTCAAATCTTCACTTCCATTTTGAGGGTCTGTAGAGGCTTTCCGCTCTGGTTAAACCAGAACCACATCAAACTGTTCCTGACTGTAACGGGGCTCAACCTGAAAACGTATGGTTTTCTTCATGGCCGATTCCAGCTCCGCAACATTGTCGGACTCTTCATCCAAAAGCTGGTCCACTACCTGTTCAGAGGCCAGCACAAGATAGCTGTCGCTCTCATAAACACGGGCTTCCCGCATTATTTCCCTGAATATTTCATAACAGACAGTCTCTGCTGTTTTCAGTGTACCTCGCCCCTGACAGGTGGGGCATGGTTCACACAAAGTATTTTCCAGAGACTCCCGGGTGCGCTTTCTGGTCATTTCAACCAGCCCCAGTTCGGAAACGCCCGTTATATTAGTTTTGGCGTGATCCCGCTCCAGCATTTTCTCCAGAGTCCGCAGCACCTGCCGTTGGTGCTCCACATCTTCCATATCGATAAAGTCGATAATGATAATGCCCCCCAAGTTGCGTAAACGCAGCTGGCGGGCAATAGCGTGGGCAGCTTCCAGGTTAGTTTTGAAGATAGTCTCTTCAAGATTTCTGTGACCAACAAAACCACCGGTATTTACATCAATGGTGGTCATAGCTTCAGTCTGGTCAAGAATCAGGTAACCACCGGATTTCAGCTCTACCCGACGGGACATAGCCCGGTTAATTTCATCTTCCACACTGAACAGATCAAAGATCGGGCGTTCCCCCGTATAGAACTCAACCCGGCCATCCAGATGGGGAACCAGCTTGCGAACAAACTTCTTTACCTTATTAAAGGTTTCTTCTGAATCAATGCGGATCTTTTCGATATCTGGCTCAACCAGATCCCGCATGGTGCGCAGGTGCAGCGGAAGGTCTTCATAAATGCAGGACGGCGCTTTGCTGCACTTACGCTGCTCCTCAACGGTTTCCCAGAGGCGGTGGAGGAAAAGAATATCAGCCAGAACCTCTTTTTCGCTGATTCCTTCAGCTGCAGTTCTCAGGATAAAGCCGCCTTTATCCTTGAGTTCTTCCTTCTCCATCATCTGCTCAACAATCAGCCGCAAACGATCACGCTCTTCAGTATCTTCAATACGCAGGGAAATACCCACATGAGTATTGTGGGGCATAAACACCAGATAACGGGCTGGGATAGAAATATGAGTGGTCAGGCGAGCGCCCTTGGAGCCAATAGGATCTTTGGTAACCTGAACGACCAGAGCCTGGCCTTCATGAACCAGCTCAACAATTCCAGGTTCCTGTCCATCGGTTTTATCAGCCCGGTCATAAATTTCACTGGCGTGGATAAAAGCCGCACGCTCCAGGCCTATATCCACAAATGCCGCCTGCATACCAGGCAGGACCCGAACAACTTTCCCTTTGTATATATTCCCGACAATACCCCGGCTTCGATAGCGTTCCACATAAACTTCCTGCAGAACGCCATTTTCCACCAACGCCACACGAGACTCCATGGGCGTGATATTCATCAGTATTTCTTCACTCATCCCTAACCCCCAGCCCTTGTCTTGAGCGAATCAGATTGGAAGACTCGCTCAGAAATCATTTGCTAAAGTTGCTGACCATCCCCCTCATCAGCAATCTTCTGCCAGTACGGTACATTGAACTGTCGAGCCAGCTCGACAACTTCATAAACAGGCAACCCAACAACATTTGAGTAACTGCCTTCAATTCCTGCCACCAGCACACCGCCAAAGCCCTGGATGCCGTAGGAACCAGCCTTATCCATTGGCTCTCCGGTTTTCACATACTGTTCGGCAGTATCCTGTGAAAATTCGCCAAAACGTACAATGGTTGTTACCACTCGTGTTTCAATTCTCTCACCATAACAAAGAGCAACACCGGTATGTACAGTATGAACCTGCTTCTGCAATTGCATCAGCATTTGCACAGCCTGTTGTTCAGTTTCCGGCTTGCATAGTATTTGTGCTCCCAACGCGACAGTTGTATCAGCGGCAAGCACCGGTGCCAGCTCATTTCCACTGACAGCAGAAAGTGTTTGCCAGGCTGCAACAGCTTTCTTTCGGGCAAGTCGCTCAACATAGCCTGTAGCAATCTCACCAGAAAGAACTGACTCATCCACCTCTACGTCCAGCAAGCGAAAAGGAATACCTGCCTGCTTTAGCAGTTCCCTGCGTCGAGGGGAGCGAGAAGCCAGATAAAGAAAGGGTGAAGCCGTCATCGTATACATTTACCTAAAACAGAAACGCCCCAAACGATATTTGGGAAAAACAGGTCAGATAACAACAAAACGTCTGCGCAGACTATGCAGTAAAGCAGCCAGCCACGGCCATAACAAAGCACTGGTTACCGATGGCAATAGATAAAGTAGCGACGGGCTAACTCGACCGGTTGCGTTACCAATCCAGAGAACTGTTAACTGGTATAACCCAACAATTATCAGCACCATAAAACATTGCTGCCACCAGGGGTACATCTTTAATCGCCGATGTAACTGGTTGACAGCAAGGGCCATAAACAACATAGCCATGGCACTTTGCCCGAATACAGTGCCAAACAGCACATCCATAATCAGCCCGGAGCACCAGGCGAAAAACAACCCGTAATACTGCGGCAATGCGAGCATCCAGAACACCACGACCAGAGGCACCCAAGCCGGACGGGCATAGGAAATTAAATCAGGCATGGGCAGCAAACTGAGCACTGCCGCCAGAAGCATAGTTAACCAAACCAGCCAGTGGGCATGTCTCTGTCTCATTGAGATGTTCCCTCTCCAGCTGTTTCAGTATCCGTACCGTCAGGAGCAATCGGAGTTGCCTGCCCGTAAATTTCCCGCTCAGAAATAAACACCAGCATCACCAGGCGGCTACGATTCAATCTTGCCAAAGGCTGAGCATGAATAGTAAGAAACGGCTGACCGGCATTCTTATGAACATCTTTTACTTCAGCTACAGGGTATCCCACCGGGAAACGCTGCCCCATACCCGAAGTCACCAGCAGGTCACCTTCTTTTATATCTGCCGTAGCTGGCACATGTAGCAACTCAAGCTCAGTACCAGATTCAGTACCAGCGGCAATTGCACGATAGCCGTTCCTGTTCACCTGTACCGGAATGCGATTGCTGCTGTCAGTAATCAAAATAACCCGGCTATTGAATGGGCTGATCTGAATTACCTGCCCCATAACACCAGTAGCATCCAGCAAAGGCTGACCAACATAAACACCGTCCTGATCACCTTTGTTAATCAGAACTTGTTTAATCGTGGGGTCAGGATCAATGCCAATCAATTCTGCAACAACAACTTTTTCATCAACCAGTCGGGATGAGTTGAGCAGCTCCCGCAAACGAACGTTCTGAGCATTCAGGGAGGCCAGTTTCTGGACTTTCTGTTCAAGAATCAGTGTGCGGGCTTTGAGACGAGCATTTTCCTGAGTCAGTTCCGTACGGGAGATAACAACAGTTCGAACATCATCGGTTAAACGAGCAGGGGTATCGGCCAGCCACTGAATAGGAGCAACCACAACAGACAGGGCTTTACGCACCTGGGTAAGGTAATCAAAGCGATGATCAACAAATATCAAAGCCAGGGACAGCGCCAGCAAGAAGGTAAAGCTGGCACCTAAAGACTGTCCCTTTCGAAATATGGGATTAATGGGAGTGCTCCTGCAAGCTCCAGATTAAAACTACTTATTTTAAATGGGTTATGCCCTTTGCGGGAAGTGCTGTTTTACACCGATCCGCAAAAGAAACCTTACCCGGATTATTTGAACCAAGAATTACAACTATAAAACACAAGAGGCCTGAGCAAACATTGCTCAGGCCTCTTGTGTTTTACTTCGAACCCACTTGCGATCAGAGCATTGTCACCAGCAGGTAGAGATACCGAGCCACAACACCTGCGGCAATACCACCAACGGTATGAGCAAGCAGGGCCTTGGAGGTCAGGCTGCGATAACCCAGCGTATCCAGCATTGCGGTATGAGTACTCAGATAACCACTCCAGCACATTCCCATCGCTGTGAACACAGCGATCTCATTACCACCGATAATACCTTTGGCAATAAATGGATGAACGGTAGACATCGCAGCGCCTACGGCACCTAGAGACGTCATTGGGAATGCCACCAGTTCCGGAGCCTGAAAACCAAACAAACCAAAGAACAACCAGGACACATGGCCAGCCAACCATGGCAGCAGAGCAACACCTTCATAAGCTGCTCCCGTGTAACCGCCTTCAGGAGCACCGAAAGTCATGATCATCACAATAGAGCTGATAATCAGCACGCCGGGAATAATTGCCAGCCCCAGTTCAACGCCGGATTTGCCACCATCAAGCAACGAGTTCAAAACACGCAACCAGGCTGTTTGTTGAGGCTGATCTGCATCTTCAGCACTCTCTTCACGATTATCTGAAGAACTGACTTCGATCTCTTCACCAATCTCTTCAAAGAAGGGCCGAACAAAGCGCTGCATCAGGCGAGTAGAAATAATGGAACCAACAACAGCACCCGCAAAGCCAACCATCGCCGGCATAAAGCTGCTTTCACCGGTCCCGGTGTCGAGGGTCGCCATAAAAGTGATAACCACCAGCCCCATGCCAAATGCTGTGCCGAAGTTAGTGAGTGAAACCAGCTCAGAACGTTTAAAGCTGCCACTGAAACGGGTATCGTGAGCCAGACTGATAATTGCAGGGTTATCTGAGAAGAACGTCATCAAACCAGCCAGGGACCCACGACCAGGCAAATTGAACACAGGGCGCATTAACGGAGCTAAAACTTTTTCTAAAACCGCTATCAAGCCAAACTCAACCAGCAGACGACTGAAAGCTCCAGCAATAACCGTTATTCCCATTATGTAAAAGACGGTGTTTAACAACAGGTCATGTGCTGTAGCAAAAATCGTATTGAACATATTGGTCACTCCCATGGTGCTGCCAATATATCCAAAAAACAGAGCCAGGCCGCCCAACAAATAAAGGGGCTCCAGGTTACTGCGACTCGATGCGGAACGGTCATTAATGGAGCCATCCGCAGTGTGAGCCTTTTCCATAAACTCTTTCTCCGAAGCTCAGGCAGAAACCTGCGAGCTAAAAACGCACAACATCTACATAAAAAATCTTTGCCTGAAAATAATGCAAAGAAATACCAGTTTATCTTTGGGAAAATTATCAGATGGGTTCAGGCAACAGCAGTGCATGTGTCCATGAAAAAGAGACAGACACCTATGCCTAAAAGTGATTTCACTACGCATAAAACACGAAAGAGAATTATTGACAACGTATCAAACGATGGAAGCACACGTTGCCAGATAGAAAAAACCGGAGACACTTTGTATCTCCGGTTTGGCTTACCGTCTAAAAGAAACTCTTACTCAGTAATATCAGCAGCTTCGTAAGCAATGGGTTGATCAAGGACTCTTACCTTGATGCCGGGTTTATCCTGCAGCCCCTTATCAAGAGCCATAGTTTCAATAGCCAACTCTTCTGCCGTTGCCAAAGCCTTTGATAACTTTTCTACCAACTGAGTAAATTCCTCCAACTGCTTATGAGCCATTTCCCCTTCAAAAAGATCACCATCAGTCTCTTTTACCGCTTCTTGTAATTTGGCAAGAGTGGCTTCACACATATCGACATTAAGAGGTGCAGGCAAAACAGCGCCCTGAGCATTTGCAAACTTTACAATTTCTTCGACGCAATCACGTACTTTCAAACCAGCAGTTAACAACTGGCTGTCCGCTTCAGACTTTCGCAGCTCCATTTTCAGCCAGTTCGTTGACTGACGAGCCTCTGCAAATGCCGCTTTAATTCGTGAAGGACGTGAAAAAACAACTGATAAAAACTTTAAAGCCCTGCGAACAACGGAGATTTTATAATCAGGCAGGTACTTTTTCTGAGCTTTAGTTACCTGAGCCTCTACAGATGCTTCGGTCGGCTTAGGAGTAACAACTTCGATATCGTGACCAAAAACATTGGCCTTCATTGACACCGTATCTTCACCAATTGTAAATATCTCTGGCAGATTGCTGGGGGCGGCCTGAACCATAGTTGTCATTCTTTCCATAATTGAGTCTCCATTTGCGTGTGCTTTAACTTTTGTTAACTCAAGTATGGTTTTATTCACCAGATTCGAAATGGACCTTTGGTATTAAGACGTTGGTAGCACTACCCCTAAGTCACTTTCTAAGTGCATGCGCTTAGGTTTACAGAATTAATAATCAGCGCTTCTGTTGATTCACCATCCAAACAGCCGCCTCCACTCGGGAACGCATTCCCAGCTTTTTCAGTAGATGCTTTACATGCACCTTCACTGTACCTTCACTGATACTCAATTCTCTGGCAATCAGCTTATTCGACATTCCATCGGCAATAAGGTGGAGAATACCAAGCTCCCTGCCCGTTAAACTCTCCAGTGGATCATCTTCTTCACGATCCGGCCGAAGCACTGAAGCCAGCACGCCTGCTAAACGGTCATCTACAACCAATTGCCCGTTAACAGCTTCCCGCACTCTTTCCATCAGTTCATCGGGTTCCATATCTTTTAATAGATAACCATCAGCCCCGGCCCGGAACAATGCAGCCACATCATCACGATGATCCGATACTGTTAACATAACGACTCGTGTCGTTATCCCCTGTCGTCGGATGGCACGCAAAGTTTCCAGACCATCCATACCTTTCATATTCAGATCGAGAAGAATCAGGTCAGGGTCAAGCTCCGCTGCTTTTTCCAGACCCTGCTGGCCATCACCGGCCTCACCAATCACTTCCAGATCCGGATAATCGTTAATCAACTGTTTCAACCCCCTGCGTAACAGAGGGTGGTCATCTATCAGCAATACTGTTGAACTCATGATTCCAACTCCAGACTCTTTGCCTCAATCGCATCTGCTTCAACCGAATCTGCGCTGAAACTAAGCTGCACTCTTGTACCACCTTGAGGAGAAGGTAAAAGTTGCACTGTGCCACCTAAGCTACTGGCTCTTTCACGAATAATGCTCAATCCATAGTGCCCATGACGCTCAGGGTTATCCCCAATGCCACGACCATTATCGTCTACAGTCACAATAATCTGCTGATCATCACTCAGGTAACAGCTGACCCGGCACACGCTGGCCCGGGCGTGTTGCACAACATTACTCAGAGCTTCCCGAATAATTTGCAGGACATGGACTTCTTTATGGGCATCTACTTGCTGGAAACGTATGCGGTAATCAAGCTCAAAATGGATATCATCCGCTCGCTTGATAAAACCTTCCAGAGTACTTTCTATATTTTCCTTCAGAGACCCTTCTGCCATGGTCAAACGGAATGTGACCAGCAGTTCCCGCAACTGACGATAAGCACTGTTCACACCATCCTGTAATTCATTCACCACAGCCTGCGCCTTGGAAGCATTTTCAACTTCCGGCAGAAGCCGTCTGATACGGGCTATCTGGATTTTTTGATAGGACAGGGACTGGGCAAGAGAATCATGAAGTTCCCTGGCAATAACCGCACGCTCCTCCATCAGCAAAATTCTGCGTTCATGTTCATGCTGTCGGCTCTGACTCAGGGCAGTAGCAAGAATATCCACAAAAACCTGTAACAACTGACGCTCTTCTTCATTTAATGTGCCTTCTGAATCAGGTACCACTCGAAGAAAGCCATAACTGTGTTCATCATTAACCACAGCTACAGGAAAGGTATTACGATCCGGAACCTGCGTTGTTTCCAGTTCCCCACTATTACCACAGCCATCCAAACAGCTCAGGCAACGATCGCCCTCGCACCCTGACGTCTGGCTGGAAGCGTGCTCTACTCGCTGCAACCATTCATGGCCAGAAATTCCTGTCAGGCACAGATAACACCCTTTCAATCCCAGCAGTTTTTGCCAGCGAGCGAGCAGGGTTGTCATATTGGTGCGATCAAAAGGGTTATGTCCAAGGGTCCGCGAAGAGTCGTACAAAAGTTCCAGCGCAGCATTCGAGCGGCTTAACGCCAGCGTCTGGCTTTCAACCTGCTGCTCAAGGCTCTGATAAAGCCTCTGCAACTCTCCAGCCATACCATTAAAGGTCTGGGTTAGCTGGCCAAGTTCACTGGTTCCGGTGTAAGAAAGCTCAACAGAAAAGTTTCCTTTTCGAACACGGTTAGCTGCCCCAACCAACTCTCCCACCGGATCGAGAAGACTGCGCTGGATATCGCGAACCACCAGAACAGAAATAATAAGCAGCGCCGCCAGGGCAACCACCATCGTTGTGTAGAGCCACTTCAGTTTGCTCTCGGTATTTTCCTGAAGGGCATCAACCAGAACATCAATACGATCAACAAAATCAGGAACCGCCTGAATGTAACTATTAAACTCCTGACGCTGCAGCATGGGGCGCATAATCTGTTGCCACTCATGAACGATCTGCAGATACTGAACACCTATCTGGTTATCCCATGTACCAAGAACAGCTAATGCATCCTGCTCAAGACTTTTGTCGTAAACCAAAACCAGAGGCGCAAGGATATCTTCGGTAATAACCTCTGGTACCACCACATGCTCAGCCAGTCGCCAAGACTGCATGCGCAAAGACCCAGCCTCATTGATAGCTGCGGCGTCAGTCTCCATGACTTTCGCATACCACAGAGAAATACTGATCGCGGCTGCGGAAAGTAAAATAATTGAAAATAGAATAAGGAGTAGCTTACGCCTTAACGTCATCTTAAAAATGCCAATTGGGTGCTATCAGGAAAAATTGATACAGATCAATCGCTGATTATTTTTTGCTTTCTACCACCAATGATTCACAAATCACAGTGGCTTGTTGTTATTTCTATATACAGTAACGCTATTGTCAGGATTCTTTGCTTTTTTGCTCTACCACCAAAGAGGTAGATAGTAGGTATCCCCTCTCATTTCGCCTTCTCTGCCCCCCTTTCCCTCATTTTTCACAGTATTACCATGGCCTTGCGTCGTGTAATTACGTTCTCTCAAACAGCCTTAAAAACAAAATATGCAGCAGGCCATCAACCACTCTCGCAGACGATTATTTCGGGCCAACATCAACCCGTGCAATGTCGTGCGTCCTCCATGGAGCTTGCCAGAAGATCAGTTCCTTAATAGCTGTGAACGTTGCAATGACTGCATTATCGCCTGCGAAACCAATCTGCTGAAACGTGGAGACGGTGGTTTTCCCGAGGCTGACTTTTCCAACACAGAATGCACTTTCTGCGAAGCCTGTGTAAACGCCTGTAATCACGGTGCAATCAACAAGAACTCAGAGCAGCCCTGGCAGGTTACAGCTCACATTCAAAACAACTGTCTGGCTCAGAACAAAGTGCACTGTCGCACCTGCGGAGAACAGTGCGAACAGGAAGCCATTCAGTTTCTTCTAGCCCCTGGCGGCATTGCCCTGCCAACCCTCGACAACGAACTTTGCAATGGCTGCGGTGCCTGCGTAGCAAGCTGCCCAGTGTCTGCCATAGCCATGCGCTCTGCCAGTGAGAAAACGTTATGACTCCATCAGCAAACATCATGGATCAGGAAGCCGTTTCAGTATCCGGCCTGGTGGTGCATACCAATCCTGAAAAACTGGCAAATGTAAAAGCCAATCTGAACACCTTAACCGGCGTTGAAGTTCACGCAGCTGCTCCAGAAGGAAAGCTGGTAGTGACTGTAGAAGAACTCCCCGGACAAAAAACGATGGTCGACACCATCACACAAATCAGCCACGTGGAGGGGGTCATTTCCACCGCGCTGGTGTACACGCACAATGATGCCTGGAGTGAAGCATGAAACAGAATCGCCGGGACTTTATAAAGTCCAGCGCGGTCGCCGCCACCGCAGCTGCAGCCGGTATGAGCATGCCGTCGTCTGCAACCAACCTGATTACCAGCAGTAAAGAAACTGAAATCCACTGGGATAAGGCCCCTTGCCGCTTTTGTGGTACCGGCTGTTCCGTACTGGTAGGTACCAAAAATGGTCGTGTTGTAGCGACTCAGGGCGACCCTGAAGCACCGGTTAACAAAGGCCTGAACTGCATCAAGGGTTACTTCCTTGGCAAGATCATGTACGGCGAAGACCGTCTGACTCAGCCTCTGCTGCGGATGAAAAACGGCCAGTTCGACAAGAACGGTGAATTCACTCCCATCACCTGGGATCAGGCCTTTGACATTATGGCCGAGAAGTGGAAGGACGCGATCAAGGACTCCCGCAACTCTGACGAAATGCCTCCAGTTGGTATGTTCGGTTCCGGCCAGTGGACTGTCTGGGAAGGTTATGCTGCTTCCAAGTTGATGAAAGCCGGTTTCCGCACCAACCATATCGACCCTAACGCACGACACTGTATGGCTTCTGCTGTAGGTGGCTTTATGCGTACCTTCGGTATCGACGAGCCAATGGGTTGCTACAACGACTTCGAACACTCAGATGCTTTCGTACTCTGGGGTTCCAACATGGCGGAAATGCACCCGATCCTGTGGTCTCGTATCACTGATCGCGTACTGTCTAACGACCATGTGAAAGTGGCTGTGCTGTCCACCTTTAAGCACCGCTCTTTTGAGCTGGCTGATAACGGCATGATTTTCACGCCACAATCTGACCTGGCCATTGGTAACTACGTATGTAACTACCTGATCCAGAACGATGCTGTTAATAAAGACTTTATTAAAAAGCACACCCACTTCCGCCTAGGTGTAACCGATATCGGTTACGGCCTGCGCCCTGAACACAAACTGGAACAGGAAGCAGCCAACCCTGGTAATGGTGGCTCCAAGGAAATTGGTTTTGAAGAGTTCGCTCA
Organism: Parendozoicomonas sp. 2304DJ65-17; assembly: GCF_058148445.1. Lineage (NCBI taxonomy): Bacteria > Pseudomonadati > Pseudomonadota > Gammaproteobacteria > Oceanospirillales > Endozoicomonadaceae > Parendozoicomonas > Parendozoicomonas sp. 2304DJ65-17. Next base: position 865,757 of record NZ_JBYVJV010000002.1, on the reverse strand, counting down.
GTTCGTTAGCGAATACACCGTAGAGAAAGCCTCCGAAATTTCCGGTGTTCCAACCAAGAATCTGGAAGAGCTGGCCAAGCTGTACGCTGACCCTAAACGTAAGGTGATGTCCCTGTGGACTATGGGTATGAACCAGCACACCCGTGGTGTGTGGATGAATAACATTGTTTATAACATCCACCTGCTCACCGGCAAGATTTCTGAGCCAGGCAATGGCCCATTCTCTCTGACTGGCCAGCCTTCTGCCTGTGGTACTGCCCGTGAAGTCGGTACTTTCTCTCACCGCCTGCCTGCAGACATGGTGGTGAAGAAGAAGCCTCACCGTGATTACGCCGAGAAAATCTGGAAGCTGCCAGAAGGTACTATCCCTGCGAAGGTTGGTTACCACGCAGTTCTGCAGAACCGCATGCTCAAAGACGGCAAGCTCAATGCCTACTGGGTGATGTGCAACAACAACATGCAGGCCGCTCCTAACATGAACGAGGAAGGCCTGCCTGGTTACCGTAACCCGAAAAACTTTATTGTTGTTTCCGACCCTTACCCAACCGTAACTGGCCAGGCTGCTGACCTGATCCTGCCTACCGCCATGTGGGTGGAAAAAGAAGGTGCCTACGGTAACGCTGAACGTCGTACCCAGTTCTGGTACCAGCAGGTTGAACCTCAGGGTGAAGCCCGTTCCGACCTGTGGCAGCTGATGGAATTCTCCAAGCGCTTCAAGGTTGAAGAAGTATGGTCCGACGAGCTGCTGGCCAAAGCTCCAGAATATCAGGGCAAAACCCTGTTCGACGTACTGTTCAAAAACGGTCAGGTAGACAAGTACCCAACTGAAGACTTCAAAGGCCGCATGAACCTGGAAAACGATGACTTCGGTTTCTATGTCCAGAAAGGTCTGTTCGAAGAGTACGCCAAGTTTGGTCGCGGCAAAGCCCACGACCTTGCCCCATTCGATATGTACCACCAGTCCCGCGGTCTGCGCTGGCCGGTAGTGGATGGCAAAGAAACCCTGTGGCGCTTCCGTGAGGGTTATGACCCTTATGTGAAAGAAGGCGAAGAAATGAATTTCTATGGCAAGCCCGACGGCAAAGCCTGGCTGTTCGCTCTGCCTTACGAGCCCGCTGCTGAAGAGCCCGATGATGAATACGACTTATGGCTGTCCACCGGCCGGGTACTGGAGCACTGGCACACCGGCACCATGACTCGTCGTGTACCAGAGCTGTACCGCGCCTTCCCTGATGCGGTGATCTTTATGCATCCAGACGATGCCAAAGCCCGTGGTCTACGTCGCGGAATGGAAGCGAAGATCGTGTCCCGCCGTGGTGAAGTCCGCAGCCGTATCGAGACCCGTGGCCGTAACCGTCCACCAAAAGGTCTGGTGTTCATGCCCTTCTTCGATGCAGGCCAGCTGGTGAACAAACTCACCCTGGATGCCACTGACCCGCTCTCCAAAGAGACGGATTACAAGAAGTGTGCAGTGAAGGTAATGCCAGCTTAAGTGCCGGGTAGTAGGCCGGGATTTGTATCCCGGCCATACACAGGACAAGGGACATGAACAAAACAAACGACAAAGGCAAAGCGATAACCCGCCGGCGGTTTCTCACCGATACCGCCCAGGCTGCATGTGCTACAGGTCTTCTCGGCCTGGGGCTGACGTTTATTGCCGAAAAGTCGAAAGTTCATGCTGCCTTGGCCTTGCGTCCTCCCGGTGCTTTGCCTGAACAGGATTTCCTTGCCGCATGTCTGCGTTGTGGTTTGTGTGTCAGGGATTGCCCCTGGGATACCCTCAAATTAGCGAAACCGGAAGACCCAGTGGCTTCCGGTACACCCTATTTTGAGGCTCGCAGCGTACCCTGCGAAATGTGCGAAGACATTCCCTGCGTCAAAGCCTGCCCAAGTGGTGCCCTTGATCCTGCACTGACAGAAATAAACGACGCCCGTATGGGCGTTGCTGTGCTGACCGATCGGGAGAACTGCCTGAGCCTGCAGGGATTGCGTTGTGAAGTCTGCTACCGGGTCTGCCCGCTGATTGATGAAGCCATCGTTCTAAAGCGCACCCGTAATGAACGCACTCAGGTGCATACAGCTTTTGAACCTTACGTAAATCCGGACATCTGCACCGGCTGCGGCAAGTGTGAAGAAGCCTGTGTACTGGAAGAGACAGCGATCAGGGTTCTGCCCCATGAACTGGCTGTTGGCCAACTGGGTAAACATTACCGACTGGGCTGGGAGGAAGAGGAAAAAGCTGGCAAAGCGCTGGTACCCGATCTTCTTAATCTGCCAGACCGGCTGCCGGAGGGAACCAAGCTATGACTTCATCAGTGAAAGCCAAGCGTATTCCCGGCCAAGAAGCCGCCGAAACCCTGGGTTGGTGGACAGCGCACAGGTTCCTGATCCTGCGTCGTATGTCTCAGATCACTGCTCTTGGCTTGTTCCTGCTGACACCCCTGGCAGGTATCCGAATCCTTGACGGTAACCTGTCGTCCAGTCGTCTGCTGAACACAGTTCCTATGACTGATCCGCTGCTGGCATTACAAAGTCTGGCAGCGTTTTACCCTCTGGAACTGACAGCTGTACTGGGAGCCCTGCTGGTAGGAGGCTTCTACCTGCTTCTGGGTGGCCGAGTGTTCTGCAGCTGGGTTTGCCCGGTAAATCCGGTGACTGATCTTGCGGGAAGTCTGCGTCGCCGTTTTGAGATTCGCAGTAGTTATCGCCTGTCACGGTCAGCCAGATATTGGCTTCTTGCCCTCGTGCTGATTCTGCCTGCCGTGACCGGCGTTCTGGTTTGGGAATTTATCAACCCTATCGCTCTGGCCTACCGAGGCATTCTCTTCGGTATGGGCACTGGCTGGATTCTGATTCTTGCCATTTTCCTGTTTGACTTGTTTGTCAGCCAGAGAGGCTGGTGCGGTCACCTTTGTCCGCTCGGTGCCTTTTACGGCATTACCGGAAAGGTCAGCCCGGTACAGGTAAGCGCTGCACGACGGGAACAGTGTAATGACTGCATGGACTGTTACGCCGTTTGTCCCGAACCACAAATTCTTCCACCGGCTCTCAAGCCTTCAAAAGGCAAAGGACCGGTTTTAAAACCACTGGATTGTACCCGCTGCGGTCGCTGCATTGATGTCTGCGCCCAGCAGGTCTTCGAATACCAAATCAACATGCCTGGCACCGTGAAGGATCAGCCAGACACACAACGATCATTGGCCAAGTGAGTGAAACAGCCATGAGCACACAAAAAAGAACCGTGAAATACCTAGCCTCCGCTTTTGCCCTCTGCCTGAGCTGTGTCGTCTCTCTGACCAGTGCAGCGCCAGCTGGCAACACTGCCATTCGTAACAACGATCTTGATGTTGAAGCGCCTGCTGAGCCGCTGAAAAAGAACATTGATGAAGATGGCGTGCTGGATCGTGAGTTTGTTCAGCAGCCACCTCTGATTCCCCACGACATCCGTGGTTATCAGGTAGACAAAAACGTGAACAAATGTCTGGCCTGTCACAGCTGGAAGAACGCTAAGAAATGGGGCGCTACCCGCATCAGCGTAACTCACTTCTACGACCGTGATGGCAATCAGCTGGCCGACGTTGCTCCTGGCCGTTACTTCTGCCAGCAGTGCCACGTACCACAGGCGGATGCCAAGCCGCTGATCGATAACGAGTTCAAGCCTGTTGACGCTTTGAGCAAATAAGCCGGAGAAGAAAACTATGGCTAAGGAATTTATTATTAAACGTTACTGGAAAATGCTGAGTCGACCAGCATCCATAGCGTTGGGGTTTGTTCTTCTGTTTGGTTTTGCTGCTGGCATTATCTTCTGGGGTGGTTTTAACACCGGTATGGAGATGACCAACCAGGAAGAATTCTGCATCGGCTGTCACGAAATGCGCGACAACGTGTACGAAGAATACAAGACAACCATTCACTACAGTAACCGCTCCGGCGTTCGGGCGGTTTGTTCTGACTGCCACGTTCCCAAAGAGTGGGGGCCAAAGATTGTTCGTAAGATCCAGGCCAGTAAAGAACTGTACGGAAAAATTGCCGGCACTATCGACACCCGCGAGAAGTTTCTGGATCACCGCTTAGCGATGGCGACCCGGGAATGGGCACGAATGAAAGCTAACGACTCACAAGAGTGCAGAAACTGCCACAACTTTGAGTTTATGGATTTCTCTGAACAGGGCGGTCGGGCAATGAACATCCACGGTCAGGCCATCAAGGATGGCAACACCTGTATTGACTGCCATAAAGGTATTGCCCACGAATTGCCCGATATGAGCAATGTTGAAGGGTGGGGTTCAATTCCACCAGCTCATGGTAAAGGAGGAGACTCATAATGAGTGCAATGGAATCATTAATCTGGAATGTACTGGGTTATTCTGCCATGCCAATGATCTTTATTGGCGGGTTTCTTGCTACAGCTGTAGTCGCTTGCTTCTTGCTGGAAGTAACAGGAAAAGCTGACTAATCAGACAGTTTTTCTGGAGATATTGTACAGAATCCATACAATACCCGCGCGCACTGATAGCGCCTATATGGTCAGCCACAAGCTGGCCATATACGAACATCCATAAAAATAACCAACAATTGGAATGGGATACACAAGTCTATGAACAGACGTCTATGGAAAGCTATTGCAGGATGCATGGCAATACTCACTGCAACCCTGTCATTTTCCGTAGTGGCCGAGCTTAATGATGCAGAAGCCATTAACGAAGCCGGTCGTCAGCGTATGCTGAGCCAGCGTATGGCCAAAGCCTGGCTGATGCTGGGCATGGACGTAAATACAGTAGAAGCTACCAAAGAACTGGATGCCAGCGTCGCCAGATTCGAGAAAAACTTTCTGGATTTGCAGGACTTTGCTTCAACGCCAAAAGTCGAAAAAGCCCTGATGGATGTATCCAAGGTCTGGCAACAGTACCGCATGCACGTCATGAGTAAACCCAGCAAGGATCAGGCAGCCCAGGTTATTGAAGAAAGCAATCGTCTGCTGGAAGCCAGTGAAAAACTGGTAAAAGAGATCGAAGCCCATACCAACATTCATGCTGCCAAGCTGGTCAACCTGTCTGGTCGCCAGCGGATGCTCAGCCAGCGTATTGCCAAGCTTTATATGGCTCAGGCTTGGGGAATTCAGCGTACGACGCTGGATAAAGAGATGGGAACAGCAGTCGGTGAATTTGAACAGGCTCTGGACACTCTTCGAAAATCTTCAATGAATACAGCTTCTATCAATAAGCAGCTCAAGAAGGTTGATGGCCAGTGGCGCTTCTCTAAAGCGGGATTCAAAATGGAAGAGAGCGGAACCCATGTCCCCACTGTTATTTCAGTAACGACCGAGTCTATTCTCAAGAAGATGGATAAGCTGACTGGCGAATATGCCGAAGCGATGGTTCAGCAGGTCGCTAGCCGATAATATCTTTTCGTGGTCAGGCATTCATAATACCTGGCCACAACCTCTTACCTACCAACGTTGTTTCTTACGTTTTCTCTTCTTTTTTTTCTTTTCCATTTCCGCACGGTATTCAACGTAATGAGTTGTTTTTTCCGCCTCAGGCTTTGGAAGTTTCACCTGGAATCTTGGGAGTGGTACAACCTGAACAGGGCGATCAGTTGTACCGCCATCTTTCATATTGCAGTGAGCATGAGTTCTATAACCTTGTGTCTCACCACCCCACATACCCAGACACACCCAGCAAAAATGGTGACCGCACTTTTTACACGCCATGTGCTGACAGCCAAATGTTTTTTCCATTGGGTTTTTACAGCGAGGACATAACTTCCACTCACCACTCTCCACCTTGCTCTTGATCAGCATATAATTACTGTACTGTTGTGCTGCATCTCCCTCTAAGAGCTGAGCACGTTCATCACCTTTATTCTGATAAAACAACAGCTGTTTACCACAATCCGGACACTCAAATTCTTGCTTATCCTGCCGCGTTAAACTTGGTCTCACGCCCATATGCTCACAGTCCGGCGTAGGGCAGAAGAACATTGATGGGTCTTGACTGCATAACCTTTCAACTTCAAGCCGGTGAAACTTCTGAACAAGAAAAATATCTTTTGAGATGCAATGAATATCCTCATCTCTCCAGCGAACCCCGCAATCAGACCCTGTACATTCGGGCTGTCTTCGAGCTTTGTAATCTGCCTGCAAACTATGCATTAAACAAAAGTGACAGGCAGGGTGCTTTGTACAAGGCAGGGAATCATTAATAATCCCATCCATCTCACTCAAACTTTCAAAACAGATGCCACACTCGCGAGATTTTGGGTCTGCTGGTCGGTTCAGGTAACCAATGAACGCATTCCCAAACCTTCTACCTTTCCCTTTGACTGCCACTCCTCGCTTACCAATCCAGGCTTTAAGAGTGAGGCGGCATATCGGGCAACGTTTTTTTACCTTACTAAATCGGGATATAGCCAAACCCGAGAAGGTATCCATTGTAATTTCATAACTACAACGGCATGCCAACGTTTCCTGCGGGGTATAACCTGTTTTGGATTTAACGAATGCTTCGTCGCCTTGTTCAACAACAAGATATGGCTCCTTTGGCCATATTTCATTTGCACTATCAATATGAGCCTCCTCTAGCGCTTCAACATCAACGCTTTGAATAGCCAACTCATCTAAAGCAGTCTGAATTTCATCATCTATCGGGATTGCAACAACATCTTCCTCTTCTGCCTCATAGGGATTACCTGACTCCTCTGGGTCGTCATCAAGCAATACCGTTTCACCACTCTCGTCATATTCACGAATGGTCATATCTCGCATAAAGATAATGATTGATTCATCAAACAGGCTTTCTTCTCTTGTTTCATAAATATCTGCCTGCTCATCAACATGTATTTCAGAGAGGGAAGTGTCATAGTTCTCATCCACAAGCCCTTCAGATACATTCAAAAAATAAGAGGGGTTTGTTTTTAAAGCAGGAGAACGGCTCTCACTCACCTGAACAGGAATGACTGCGTTAAATGCCGGTATATGAGTATCTCTTGACGTACTCCATGTCTGGGTTTCCTGATGAGGGAAGCGTTGTACTCCGTATTGCGTGCGTGTAGCTGAAGCACTGCCCAAAACACTCTGTGAAAGATGTTCGAATGATGGAGATTCAGGGGGAGCTCTTTCCAGAAAGTTATTTTGATACGTGAACGTTGCGCCCCATAGAGCCAGGTTTCCAATTGCCTTTCTTTTAAGGGGGCGATGCGAAGCTATTATTTGAACTGGTTGAGCGGCGGAGCTTTCACCCTCTGTCAGAAATTCACGCGCTTCCGGTAATCCATTCATTTGAGGGCGCTTTACAGGGATATCAAACATAGCTTCAGTGTCAAAAGGGAACCCACCAGCTACTGTGATACAGGTAGCAAGAACCCTGAAAGCCAAACGTCTGATGCAAAAGCACATTGCTACAGCCCCAATCGAGGGTATGCAGCATAGTGCTATGGAAGAATTTGTCTATTGAGCAATCAATCTTTACTCAACAGTCTCTCAAAGTATTCAATTTTCCTTTTGAATAAATTTTCGCGGGCATTTACTTTTGCTCTCTCATCCGGTGACCAGGGAGCAAGTTTTTCTCCACGCATTTGCTCATAAAGATTGGTTGCAGCAGTGAGGTAATTGTCCTTATAGAGCATTACAGGATCAAAGCACTTAACTGTACCGCCTTGCATTGGAACAAACGGCTTCATTCTCCGGTTTACCAAAACCCTGTAGCTTCTGCCATTCAACCAGATATCTCTTGTAAAGACTTCCTGCCTGAGCTTACAGAAACCCTTAAACTCTTCACGGGTAGGAGAACTCATTTCTCCCAGTGCAGGCTTGGTCCGAAGCACATCACCCTGTTTGCGGGTTGCTTCTTTTCGAATCATTCGTTTGGAGAGTATTTGCTTCTTTTTCTTGCGAGATGGAAAACTGAACTTCCTGTCCTGCCCTGCCATTTGTTCTACCAGCAACTTACCCTGCCGGCGCAGATAAGCATTTCTGGGAGCCAGGAAAACGGCTCTTGGAACTGCACAAACATACTGATGACCATTGGCCCGCTGAGATAAAACAAAACGGTCTTTGTGGTTTTTGTAATAGCCCTTACTTCCAAGGAACACCTTGGGATTTTCTCCATCCTGAGACAATACATGATCACGAAACTCTTCAAAAGTGTGGGCTTCTCCAGTGTACTGGTATACAGCTTTCTCAGGGGCGCACGCATGACCTTTAAAGGTGGCAGGTTTTGTGGGGGGAGTGCGAGGGCTTTTTCGGATACCTAATTTTGCAAAGCCATCTGTACCAACACCATCTCTGGATTTATAAGCTATTCGCATGTTCGGCTCCTCAAAACTCATCCGTTAGATCTGATAACAGGTTGGACAAGCTTCAGCCCTTAAGGTTCCCTGCACAGCTACAATAGCGCCTAAGACTTACATATTAGCCCTGCGAAAATCGGCCTCTTTCTGGGAAATTAAACCGATCTTAGGTTCCGGTGCCGAGGAAAGCTTAGGGGCTCTGTACTGTATTCGATCTGCATAGGTGAAGAACTTATGGGCAATATCACCATGATACATCCGCCTGCCCAAATGATACTGATCCGCTAAAGCACCATGAATATGCCCGCGACTGGAACAAAGAGCCCGCAGCCGCTTGTAGTATTCATCGAGATCCTCGACCGGTGGCGGGTTTTCAATAAGGCGCTCTGTTCTCTCAACAAACTTCTCATAGGACAAAGCCGGCTCGGAACGAACCCCCATCGCTAAAGTCTCTGCCTCAGCCAGCCAGCTACTGGCCTGTTTGATCATGGCTATTTTTTCTTTAGCCTGTTCATCAACCTGCTTCCTGGTTTTCAGATAAGAGTTTGGCGTAAAAGCGATCTGCCCCTGATACAAGTAGAACCAGCACACCTCTTCGCAGACTCTCCCCATAGCCGGTGTTGCGGCTGATTTTTTTAGCCAGCGATCCAGACACTCCTGTTGTGTTTCTGTCGCTCTTGGCCCCTGCGACCTGTTCAGCTCTTTTCTAAACCGCAAAATCATAGGGGCATAATCCGGTAACCACTGTATGGAAGGCTTACTTTCTGTTTTCTTTTGTTCTGTTTTTTCAGCGCTTCCGACATGATCACTAGCAACAGCAACAGCAACGGCTGTCTGTGTCTGCTTGTCTTCCATGTCTTTGTCAGACATTTCATCAATCTGTTCTGGACGAACCTTATGCTGTAACACAGGGGACTCGGCGACGTCAGATGAGCTGGCTTCGGATACAGGCGTAATATCTGGAGAAGCGCCTGTAGCAGCTTTTTTGCCCTTAGACCCTTTACGGCTTGTCTTGGTAACACCAAGCCCTGAAGCACTATGACGTTTCTTCTTTTTTGCAGGTCGTTTGACAACCGGAGCGGGAGAGCTCGGACCAGAAGGCTCCTCATCCTTGATTTGCTCCAACTCCTTGGCATCCTGCATTCGCCCCTGATAAAGAGCGAGACGGTTGCGGGCAATATCTTCCGACAACTCCGGTAAAGAGACGCGCTTTAGCAACAGCTCCATGCACTCAACCGCTTGGGGGTAATGTCCATGGCTGGCAAAAAGTGCTGCTGCATCCTGGTACAAAAGTGGAAAACAGTCATCAGCGGCCTGTTTCATCAACATAGCTGCAAGAAAGGATTGGTCCCCTACCTTTTTCATATCAGAGTTACATAACCAAGCCAGCAAAACTCTGATTACGCTCTTTTGATAAGGGTTAAGACCCGGCGATTTAATATAGTCTCTGAGCTCCCTTGCCAGCTCCTTATTCATTATGCCTTCAACCGCTTTTGGCGACAGTTGCGCTCCAAGACCCGCCTTTACCGCTGAAGTCAGCCTGGGTTGTAACTGTTGTTGCATTTTCCTCCACTGGTCTGGTGAGAGCTTGTGCCCAAACTGTTCTTTCAACATCTCAAGAACAATGCCTTCCTGCTCTTTCTGCATTTCCCTTTGTAGTACGTTGGAAACACTCTTATGCATTCCCTTCATGCCTTCTGGAACCTGGTCCAATGCACTTATATAGACCAAAGTATTCCGTAGAGATTGCTGCTGCTCAGGAGAAAGAAAACAAAATGCTTCTTTTAAGACTGCATCGTCTTTCCAGAGGAAGGGGTGCATAAATGAATAAGCCGCCCGACACTCCTGGCTCATGTCTTCCTGACAGTGTTTACCGGGCGTACCTTTCAGGAAATCCAGATCATGGAGATCAACAATGGAAAACGACAATACATAAGGGCTAAACCCACGAATTTCACTACAACTCAAAAGCAAAGGAATAAGGCTGGCAGGAGTGATATGACTCTGACCGGGAACCAGCGCTCTTTTTACCAACCGCCAGATTAAAGGTAGAAATTTCAGTTTGTATGCAAGTTCAATAGCTCTTTCATAGTCAATATTATCTTCAGCACCCGGAGTTGAAACGCACAAATCCAGAACCCTGCACCACTCCAGAGACTCAACAAATTCCGGAAGCACATCTATATGTTCTCTCACACAAAGAGCCAGCTTTTTGGAGTACTCGGGATCATTTGACTCTTTGGAAATTCGCAGCATGCAAGTGTCTGCTGTGTACTTTGTTGATGGTGAATGTGACGCCACCATTTTTAACATCTGATCCAACTCGTCTCCTTTTGATCCCGAAACGGCTGGAGCTGCGGGCTCAACTCTTTGTTTAGTTCCTTTCTTCTGCCTCTTTGCCGGTTCTGGAATTGGTAAAAGAGAAGAATCTGGCGCGGCTAAACAAAGCCAAAGGTTTGGAGTTCGGTGAACAAGATCGCCAATAAGCGCATCCAGTTTTTCTTCCAGAGGTGTTGTTGGTGGATAGAGAGGCTCTATTCGAACGGGTTCTTTTGACTTGACTTCACAAGCCTCAGAATCACTTTCTACTCCCCTCACAGACTCAGGCGTTTCTACCTTTCGACTTTGGATAGGAGTAGCACCAGCCTTTGCCAGCTCATCAGATAAAGCAGAATTTCTGCCAGAACTGAGACAAGATGTGCTTTGGGACGTCTTCGTGGAGAGACCCAGTTGAGCGCTTTCATCTCCGCCATAACTGCCAAGGCAACTTTCAGATTTGGAACGGATCATATTGTCACTCCTTGAAAAGCGTACACCAGATTGCATACAGACAAGGAGGGGCAGGAGAATTCTTCCTGCAAACCTGTTAGAAGCTCTAACAAATGTTGGTTATTCAAAGTATCCGGAGTTGGCCAACATAAAGCCAAACCTTGTGCTAAACCTTCCTGACCATTCCGGGAGGTTCTGCAGCAATGCACCGAAACACATTAATCCAGACTTTCGCGAAACCTGTTCTGACGACAGCACTGCTAGCTCTGTCATCCTTTGCCTTCAGTCAGGATATCGGCACACCGGTTGCTGCCAAACCGGATCCTTGGCAGCCAGCAAAACTGGTAGTTTTCGGGGATAGTCTGAGTGACAGCAACGGAGATTCTTTTCGTCCTCCGGAAACTGCCCACTCTACCTATAACCTTCTCCGTACCTTACGAGGAGAAACTGTTACCCTGCCGGATGGCACAACTACACGCCCTATGAATCTCGACCAGATCATCGGGCGCCGCTCCACAATTGATAATATCAAGGCCAATTTTGACCTTGTGGCCAAAGAGATTCGCAAAGAAGGTCAGGAAAAAGGTTTTGTTGGTCGTTTACTAAATAATGTACAAGCCAGTGTGGTGAAATCTCTGGGCACTGCATTGAACATGACGCTGAAATACCTGGACAAAGTTGAAGATCACTTTGATGAAAGCATGTTGAAACGGGTGGAGCGCATTAGCGAGTGGGTACAGAAACGCCAGAAGGATCTCGACCCGAGTTCACTTTCTTACAAAGCTTTTGATTCCCTCAACCGGCAACTCCTCTACCTGACCAACTTAATAGAAAAAGATATGGCTGGAGTAGTTCTGGATTTTGGCAATGATCAGCTGATCAATATCACCAGCAAGTTCGCCGATGCCATTCCTCTGGTTCCCGATCCTGAATATTACGAAACCGGGAAATGGACCGTCGGTGAAGAGATGGATCAGGTGTGGGTGGAATATCTCTACAAGATGATGTCTGACAAAGATCATCAGGTGAAACTGGATAACCGGGCCATGGCGGGCAGCTGGACGCTCTGCGCAGCCGATAAGGTAGAAGCCCTGCGTGTTTTGGATGACCTGACGGAAGGTCTGGTTTCAGGAGCTACCATGCTGTTTCAGGGCAGCCTGATTCCACCGTGTGAATCTCTGGTCGTACAGTCTTACCTGAACGAACGCAGAAATATCTTTGAAAAAGACAATGGCCACACACCTAACCCGGGGGATGCCATTATCGAACCAGATACCCTTGTGGTATTCTTTAACAGTGCCAACGACTTCCTTAATAAGTGGTCAGATCCTGATGATGTCGCTCAGGAGCATGCCCGGGATGTGTGGCATATTCTTTCTGCCGGAGCGCAGCGGGTTGCCGTTGTTCTTCTGCCAGATATTTCTGACACGCCCCGCTTCCACCCCAATCGCTCCGAACCCAAGAACAAGGAGGCTCTGCTGATATCCAACTTGGTGGAGCGCTATAACACCAGTCTTCGCATGCGTCTCAACCTGTTACGGGAAGAGTTCGGTGGCAGCAACAGCTATCAGGTGATGACCATTGATGGCGACAGAATGTTCAAGGAGCTTCAAGCTGAAGAGAAGTGGGATATTACTAATCCAATTCTTGATATAGCGGTTCCAGGAACAGATCTGGCCACTACTCAAACCACCAGCAAAGAGCCAGAAAACTTTATCGCGCAGGAACTGAAACAGAACCGAGCCTTTGATGATAACTGGAATATTCTGGGAGTCAGCATTCACGACCCGGATGAAAAGGTTCCTTTCTTTGCCGACAGCGTTCACCCCAGTGCTGAAGCTCACTACGCTATTGCTGAGAAAGCCTGCCAGATGATGAGCAAAGACTTTAATGTTCCCTGCAGCACCAGCAACTATCCACCAGAACAGGCAAAAGCAGACAAGGGTGCAAAGCCTGCTGGCTAAGTTCTGATGATTGACCGAAACAAACGCAGCCTGCTTTTCGGCAGGTTGCGTTCCGCTGACTCTGATAAGAAGACACAAACACCTGTTTACCCTCCCTGGGCACAACCTGAACAAACGTTTCTGGAGTTATGCACCCGTTGTAACAAATGTATTAACCGCTGCCCGGAGCATATTATTGTTTCGGGCGATGGAGGCTTTCCTGAAATCAACTTTCAAAACGGGGAATGTACGTTTTGCGAAGAATGTATTGCCGAATGTGGTACCGGCGCACTTAAGAAAAACACGTTAGAACAACCACCCTGGTTGCTCACAGCACAAATACAAGACAACTGTCTATCACTGCAAGACATCACCTGCAGCCGATGTGCTGACGAATGTGAGTCACGCTCGATAAATTTGAACTACTCTGCTCATGGTATTTCCACGCCGATAGTCAACAGTGAAAGCTGTACCGGATGTGGAGCCTGCATCAGTGTTTGCCCGGTTAAGGCAATTACCATGCAGCCTAAGAAAAATGAAATAGCCTGAGCACAGTGATGAAGACAACTGCAGAACAGCCAATAGATATCTGCGGACTTGTGGTTCTTTCAAAGCCGGAACAAACCACTGATGTCTGCCAGCAACTCAATACCATTCCCGGGTTGTTGATCCACGCCAGTGATGCCCGTGGTCGCATGGCTGTCACGATCGAAAACCAGGCAGATTCAACAGTACCTGTGCATCACCACATGGACTCTATTCGCGCCATTGGTGGTGTTGTGGATGTATCACTGGCGTACTCCCACTGCGAATAATTTCTTTATTGCACTCAAGGTTATTAACAGTTCAACCAGAGCGTTCACCATGCAAAGTCGCCGTGAGTTTATTCGTAATTCCGCTGCTGTCGCAGCAGCAAGTGCCGCAGGGCTGTCACTGCCTGCATCTGCCACAGAACAACTGATTGCCTCAGATCAAAGCGACGGACAACTCCGCTGGGATAAAGCCCCATGTCGTTTCTGTGGCACCGGCTGTAGTGTTCTGGTGGGAATTCAGGATGACAAAATGGTGGCTTCCCAGGCTGACCCGGAATCTCCAGTCAATCGTGGTTTGAACTGCATTAAAGGTTATTTCCTGCCCAAAATCATGTACGGCGAAGACCGCCTGCAAACTCCCTTGCTACGGATGAAAGACGGCCGCTACCACAAAGATGGAGAGTTTACTCCGGTAACCTGGGAACAGGCTTTTGATGAAATGGAAAAGCAATTCCGAAAGGCACTCAAAAACATCGGCCCAACTGGCATCGGCATGTTTGGTTCTGGCCAGTGGACAGTATGGGAAGGCTACGCTGCATCCAAACTAATGAAAGCCGGCTTTCGCTCCAACAATATCGACCCCAATGCACGACACTGTATGGCTTCTGCGGTAGGCGGCTTTATGCGCACCTTTGGCATGGATGAGCCTATGGGTTGCTATGACGATTTTGAGAACGCAGATGTTTTCGTGCTCTGGGGTTCCAATATGGCGGAAATGCATCCGGTTCTCTGGAGCCGGGTAGCAGCGCGCACACTGGCTCACGACCATGTCCGTATAGCTGTTCTTTCTACTTATGAGCACCGTTCCTGTGACCTTGCTCATCACACACTGATCTTTGAACCTCAGTCTGATTTAGCCATCGGTAATTTTATCTGTAATCACATTATTACCACCGGGCGAGTCAACAAAACCTTTATCGATAAACACACCCATTTCCGCATGGGCACCCCCGATATTGGCTACGGCCTGCGGCCGGAAAACCCTCTGCAAAAGAAAGCTAAAAACCCGGATAGCGGCGCTTCCAAACCTATTACCTTCGACCAGTTTGCCAAGTTTGTCAGTGATTACACGTTGGACAAAGTTTCAAAGATGTCTGGAGTCAGCCCCCGAGCGTTACTGGAGCTGGCGGAATATTACTCTGACCCAGATGCAAAAGTTATGTCCCTCTGGACTATGGGTGTGAACCAGCACACCCGTGGTGTGTGGATGAATAATATTATCTACAACATCCACCTGCTGACCGGAAAAATTTCCAAGCCTGGTTGTGGTCCTTTCTCGTTAACCGGTCAGCCTTCAGCCTGTGGAACAGCCCGAGAAGTTGGAACATTTTCACACCGTCTTCCAGCAGATCTGGTCGTGGCCAACCCTGAACACCGAAGAACGGCAGAGAAGATCTGGAAACTTCCAGCCGGCACGATTCCCGGCAAACCCGGTTATCACGCAGTACTGCAGGATCGCATGCTGAAAGACAGCAAAATCAATGCGTACTGGGTGATGTGTAACAACAATATGCAGACGGCTCCCAATCTGGAAAAGGAAACCTTCCCCGGCTATCGAAACCCGAAAAACTTTATTGTGGTTTCAGACCCATATCCCACAGTAACAACCACTGCAGCGGACTTAATCCTTCCTACAGCCATGTGGATTGAGAAAGAAGGCGCTTATGGCAATGCCGAACGACGTACCCAGTTCTGGTATCAGCAGGTGAATCCCCCCGGCGAATCCCGCAGCGATCTCTGGCAGCTGATGGAATTTTCCAAGCGTTTTAAAACCGATGAAGTCTGGCCTTCAGAGCTTCTACTGCGCAATCCGGAATACAAAGGTAAAACCCTGTTTGATGTTCTTTACGCTAACGGGCAGGTAAACAAATTTCCTTTGAGTGAAACCAATCCGGATAAAGAGAATATGGAGTCCAAACATTTTGGTTTCTATGTCCAGAAGGGTTTGTTTGAAGAATACGCAACCTTTGGCAGAGGTCATGGCCATGATCTAGCGCCTTTCGATATGTACCACAAAGTGCGCGGGTTGCGCTGGCCTGTTGTTAACGGCAAAGAAACCCAGTGGCGTTATCGGGAAGGTTACGACCCTTATGTGAAAGCTGGGCAAAAAGTCAGCTTCTATGGCAAGAAAGATGGCAAAGCCTGGTTGTTTGCGTTGCCCTATGAGCCACCACCAGAAGTTCCTGACCAGGAATATGATCTGTGGCTCTGCACAGGCCGGGTTCTTGAACACTGGCATTCAGGCAGCATGACCCAACGGGTTCCAGAACTGTTTAAAGCCTTCCCTGATGCGGTGTTGTTTATGAATCCAGATGATGCCCGCGAACGGGGCTTACGGAGGGGAAGTGAGGTTAAAGTCAGCTCGCCACGGGGTGACATTCTTACCCGGGTAGAAACCCGCGGACGTAACCGTATGCCTCGGGGTATTACCTTCATACCTTTCTTTGATGCTTCCGAACTGGCCAACAAACTGATTCTGGATGCTACTGATCCGTTATCCAAACAGACGGATTTCAAAAAGTGTCCGGTTAAAGTTGAGAGGGCGTAGTTATGTTCAGCCAACTCATAGCCAGAACGATTCTTGCAATTGCTCTTTGTTCATCTGTAGCAATAACTTTTGTTATCGCCACGGATTACTCCTTATCAGATGGCCCTGAGTCTTTGCGTGGAGAAACACCACTGCTGGATGATAAAACACCGCCACGACTGAAAGACTTTCCAAAGGAAGCAGAAAAGTTTCTGCCCAATTATATTGGGCAGCCACCGTTGATTCCCCATGCCATAAGAGGCTATGAGATATCAGCAAACAATAATGCCTGCCTGGCCTGCCATAGCCTTGATAATGCCCATAAGTTTAAAGCAACACCTATCGGCTTTTCCCATTTCCGGGACCGGGACGGAAGCCTCTTATCTGATGTTTCACCCAGTCGCTATAACTGCACCCAGTGCCACGTCCCCCAGAAAAATGCGCCTCCACTGATCAAAAACCTGTTTGATCCTGTTGAGAGCCTGAAGCCATGAAGATTAAAAATCTTATACCGGCTTGGTGCCTGCGCTACTGGAACAAATTAACGTATCCAGTGGCACTGGCACTGTGGGTTGTCCTGGCTTTTGGTTTTATGGCGGGTGTTATTTTCTGGGGTGGTTTTAATACACTGATGGAAGCAACTAACACCGAAGCTTTTTGCACCAGTTGTCATGAGATGCGGGATAACGTGTTCCAGGAGATTAAGCCAACCATTCACTACAGCAACCGCTCTGGTGTGAGAGCAACCTGCCCTGACTGCCATGTTCCCCATGAATGGACTTACAAGATCATCCGTAAAGTGCAGGCCAGCAAAGAAGTCTGGGGTAAAATTACAGGAAAGATTGCTACTCGGGAGAAGTTTCTTGAACATCGCCAGTACATGGCTGAACGAGAGTGGGCAAGGATGAAAGACAATGACTCACGGGAGTGCCGAAACTGCCATAACTTTAAATATATGGATTACTCCGTGCAGTCCAAACGTGCCGCCTATATGCACAGTACAGCACTAGCCAGCGGTCAGGCGACGTGTATCGACTGCCACAAAGGCATTGCCCACAGGCTGCCGGATATGAGCGATGTTGAGTTCTGGACACCTCAGGACAACAAGGTGACACAATGAGTACTCTGGAATGGTTAATCTGGAATATTCTCGGCTATGCAACCATGCCGGTTATATTTCTGGCGGGCTTTGCAGGCACAGCACTTGTGGCCTGCATTCTTATGGATCTGTTCAAGATAAAGTCCATAAGTGAAGAATAAAGCACTGGCAGGAGGCTGGGACATTTCGCACTCCTGCCAGTTAGAAACTTTTAAGCTGTATCAGTGATACAAGTTTGAGTCGTCGCTGCAGACCATTCGATTGATACATTCATCAATCATTTCAGCTGTGATTGGCAGCTCCAGACCATCTTCGGTAATGATGGCGGCACCAAACATTGGATCGGCGGTGCCGGCAATTTCCTGTAACGTTTTCAGTGATTCCATCGTAATCCCCTTTCTCTCTACGGGCAGTCAGCTTTATTGAAACACTGTGCTGATCTGCCAGTTCAATGTAATAACTATTGCTCCACGGTTGTAGCAGTGTTTTGTAACAGAATGCTGGCTTTGTGTGGCTGAGCAACCGTCCAGCCACAAGTGAGCCTTTACTTATGACCAAGCTCTTATAGTTTCTATTAGTTTCTGTGAAAAAGGCGTCCATCACATCTTATGGACAGAGAACTATACTCAGCTGTAGATCACAGGGAATGTGCTATGCCAGTCAGGCCACCTTCAAGCTCCAGTCCACCGGCACCCGGTTCACTAACTCCTGAAAAGAGTTCTTCAGAGAAGAGTTCGGGAAAAGGTCATATAACCCAGAATGAGCACAGAGCACCTGGCACTGACACCCCAATATCTCAGCGTAAAATATCTCCAAACGTACAGTCCATGAAGCAGTGGCGACGCCTGGCTCTTGCAACCCGTCTGGGTGTAAGAGCCAATGCTTCAAGACCTTCACGCAAAGTACTCGTTAAAAAAAGCCAGCAACAATACTGTGATGAGCTGAAACACTCTCTGGAGGAATACAAAGAGAAACATTCCCTCAGCGGATACCTGTTTGACTCCCCCGCTGAAGAGATGACCAAAGCATGGTCGATGTACCGGGCCGCCCGGGATAACTCTCTGGGTTTACTGCTTCTGGGTAAGGGAGATATTCGCAATGACAGTGACCTTACCAAAAACTTTGGTTACACCTCTGTGCATGGAGCAGAAGAAGGTCTGCCATCAAGATTAATCAGACAAGCAACAAGGTCAAGAGTCGAAGACAAACACCAAAGCGGTACCGAACGGGTTTCGGCGTTAGGATCAGGCAGCATTCTCTGTGACAAGGGCTGGAGTCCGATGTTAAACGACGCTTTTATACTGGGAGGCGTACACGGCGAAAACCAGTTTGGCTTGGCCATGCCTCAACTGGAGAATTCGGGTTATAAAAGTGCGGCTGATCTGGTTGTCAATAATCCAGACCTGTTCTGGCCGGAAGGGAGCCCTTTTCCATCCATACTTACACGGGAAATTCTGGGCTTACGCAATTTCGGTTACAGCCCTTCATGGACTAGGGCGGGGTTATCATTTTCCTGTAAAAATCACTATATCGCGGCCACTAGCAGTCACGACTCATACCTGGACATGCTGCAGCCGGTTATGGGAGATAGGGAGCTGGCACTAGATACCCTCAAGGAATTTCTGAATGTTCCCAGAAGTGATACGTGAAGGTTGTGGAAGATAAAGCGTTCAGGCCAGTGAAGAAGTCACTGGCCTGAGGGAGAAGAAATTTATTCTGTGGACAGTAGATCCATGCGATGACGATCCATCATCTCCAGCGCACGGCCACCACCACGGGCCACACAGGTGAGAGGTTCTTCAGCAACAATAACTGGCAGACCGGTTTCTTCACTGATCAGAGTATCCAGACCACGCATCAGCGCGCCACCACCGGTCAGAACCACGCCACGCTCGGCGATATCGGAAGCCAGTTCTGGTGGAGACTGTTCCAGAGCACTCTTCACAGACTGAACGATGGAGTTCAGGCTGTCCTGCAGGGCTTCCAGAACTTCATTGCTGTTCAGGGTAAAGCTGCGGGGCACACCTTCTGCCAGATTACGGCCACGAACATCAATCTCGCGAACTTCACCCATTGGGTAAGCAATAGCGATTTCCTGCTTGATGCGCTCAGCGGTAGATTCACCGATCAGACTGCCATAGTTACGACGAACATAAGTCACGATGGCCTCATCAAAGCGGTCACCACCGATACGAACTGACTCAGAGTAAACAACACCGCTCAGAGAGATAATGGCGATTTCAGTCGTACCACCACCCACGTCAACAACCATGGAGCCGCTGGCTTCTTCAACAGGCAGGCCTGCACCAATAGCCGCAGCCATTGGCTCTTCAATCAAGTAAACCTCACGAGCGCCAGCACCCAGTACAGATTCCCGGATTGCGCGCCGCTCAACTTTCGTAGACTTGCAGGGTACACAAACCAGAACCCGAGGGCTTGGCTGGATAAAGCTGTTTTCGTGCACCTTGTTAATGAAGTGCTGCAGCATTTTCTCGCAAACGTCGAAGTCTGCGATCACACCATCCTTCATAGGACGAATGGCGGTGATGCTGCCAGGGGTACGGCCCAGCATGCGCTTCGCGTCCATACCGACAGCTACTACGCTCTTCTGGGTTCCCAAGTTCCGGATAGCAACCACAGAAGGTTCATCCAGCACGATTCCTTTATCACGCACATAGACGAGGGTGTTAGCTGTTCCCAAGTCAATGGATAAATCTGTTGAGAACAGTCCGCGCAATCTCTTTAACATAGTGTCCTGTGGCCCCTGCGGAGGGCATTCTCAATAAGTGGGTCCCGTTGTAGGTATTTTATGACACCTGCGGCCGGGATGGCTTGTGCAAACAAAAGGTTTGCGCCCATTTTAACTGTGTACAGTAAACAACCACATGCAAAAAAGACTGCCTGCTTCTGTACTGCAACTGCGTAAAGTCTTTTTACACAGTCACGCAAATTGTTTTGCCGTGTTCCTGTAAAACATGCTCAGTAAATAAGCAAAAAGGAAACATATCGTAGATTTTCGGCATAATCTGCCAACTCTAACAATCGACTGCAGCCCCGGCAAGACGCACATCTCCGTCATCTGGACATTCTATTTGCTTAACCTCTCTGCATACCCTAGCAAAAGAACCTTGAGATTATGGGGACAACCCCCTAAATTAGGCCGATTCACTAAAAAATTGCAGCGCAAGCTGTGCATAACCCGACACTCATCACAGAAAGAGTGTTATTGCGTTCATACCAGCGGAGAACATTTCATGGCGATCGACCGCTCCACCGTAGAGAGCGTCGCTCACCTTGCCCGGCTGTCTATCAGCGAGGATGAGGTCAGACAGACAACCGAACAAATCACGGCCATTATGGGCCTGATTGATGAAATGCAGGCTGTCGACACCAATGGCATCGAGCCACTTGCCCATCCCCTTGATGCGGTACAACGGCTAAGAGCAGACGAAGTTACCGAACCCAATCAGCGTGAAAAGCTGCAGGACAATGCGCCAGCCACGGAAGATGGCCTGTTCCTCGTTCCTAAAGTGATTGAGTAACAGCTTTTATCGGCTCTACCCATATCCGCCCTGCCGCCATACTGACATCACAGATTACGCACTATGCCAAACACAAGCGTGTACGAAAAAAGCCTTGCAGAGCTTTCCCGGTCGCTGAAAGCCGGTGAAGTGTCCAGTGTAGAACTGACACAGAGTTACCTCGATCGCATCAATAATCTCGACAATGACCTGAATGCCTTTATTACCGTGTGCCCCGAGCTGGCACTGGAACAGGCCAAAGCAGCGGATGAAAGAATAGCCGCAGGTCAGGCGACTCCGCTAACCGGTATCCCTCTGGCTCATAAAGATATCTTCTGCACAGAAGGCATCAAAACCAGCTGTGGCTCTAAAATGCTGGATAACTTTATTGCCCCTTACGAATCCACAGTAACGGCCAACTTTAAAGCTGCTGGCACTGTCACTCTGGGCAAGCTGAACATGGACGAGTTCGCCATGGGCGGCTCTAACGAAAACAGCTTTTACGGTGCGGTTAAGAACCCCTGGAACCGCGACATGATTCCTGGCGGTTCTTCCGGCGGTTCTGCCGCGGCTGTTGCCGCTCGTTTAGCGGCTGCCGCTACCGGCACCGACACCGGTGGTTCCATCCGCCAGCCTGCCAGCATGTGTGGCATTACCGGCCTAAAGCCAACTTATGGTCGTGTATCCCGCTGGGGCATGATTGCCTTTGCTTCCAGCCTGGACCAGGCCGGCCCAATGGCTCGCAGCGCCGAAGATGCTGCCATGATGCTGAATGTGATGGCCGGCTTTGACCCCAAAGATTCCACCTGCATGGATCGTGCAGTACCGGATTACACCGCCACACTGAACGAGCCATTGAAAGGTCTGCGTATTGGCCTGCCTAAGGAATACTTTGCCGAAGGTCTGGACAGCCGGGTTGAACAGGTTGTTCGTGACGCGATTGCAGAATACGAAAAGCTGGGTGCAACCGTTAAAGAAATCAGTCTGCCGCAAACTCACCACTGTGTGGCGGCTTACTATGTGATTGCACCTGCTGAAGCTTCCGCCAACCTGTCCCGTTTTGACGGTGTACGTTTTGGCTACCGTTGTGAAGATCCAACCGATCTGGAAGATCTGTACAAGCGCAGCCGTGGCGAAGGTTTTGGCAGCGAAGTGAAGAACCGGATTATGGTGGGCGCTTATGCTCTGTCTGCCGGTTACTACGATGCCTACTATGCCAAGGCACAGAAACTGCGTCGCATGATTCGGGATGACTTCCTGAAAGCCTTTGAAGATGTGGATGTAATTATGGGGCCAACCGCTCCGACTCCCGCCTTCCCAATCGGCTCCAAAGCTGATGATCCGGTTGCCATGTATCTGGGTGATATCTTCACCATCTCCACCAACCTCGCTGGCCTGCCCGGTATGAGCGTTCCTGCAGGTATGGTGGATGGCCTTCCCGTAGGTCTGCAGATTATTGCTCCTCACTTTGAAGAAGCGCGTCTGCTGAATGCCGGTCACCAGTTCCAGCAGGTGACTGACTGGCACCAACAAAAGCCTGAAGCGATTTAAGGGGAGCATAACCATGCAATGGGAAGCAGTGATCGGGCTGGAAATTCACGTACAGCTCGCAACCAAAACCAAGATTTTCTCCGGTGCCTCAACAGCCTTTGGCGCTGAAGCCAACACACAGGCCTGTGCCGTTGACCTTGGCTTACCCGGCACTCTGCCCGTGGTAAACGATGAAGCTATTAATATGGCTATCAAGTTTGGTCTGGGCATTGATGCTGAGATCAACAAAGTTAACGTATTTGAGCGTAAGAACTACTTCTACCCAGACCTGCCCAAAGGCTACCAGACCACACAGCTGGAAAAGCCAATTGTTGGCGCGGGCCATGTAGATATCGCTCAGGAAGACGGCACTCTGCACCGGGTTCGTATTCACCATGCTCACCTGGAAGAAGATGCGGGTAAAAGCCTGCACGAAGACTTTCATGGCATGAGTGGTATCGACCTGAACCGTGCTGGCACGCCGCTGATCGAGATCGTTACCGAACCCGATATGCGCAACGCCAAACAGGCTGTTGCCTTTGCTCGCAAGCTGCACTCTATCGTGACCACTCTCGGTATCTGTGATGGAGAAATGGCTCAGGGTTCGATGCGTTTCGACGTTAACGTTTCTGTTCGCCCAAAAGGGCAGGAAGAGCTTGGCACCCGTACCGAAACCAAAAACCTGAACTCGTTCAAGTTTATGGAACGGGCGATCAATAAAGAAATCGAACGTCAGATCGAACTCATAGAAGACGGCGGTACTGTTATTCAGGAAACCCGCCTCTATAACGGTGACACTGATGTTGCCCGCTCTATGCGCAGCAAAGAAGAAGCCAACGATTACCGTTACTTCCCCTGCCCTGACCTTCTGCCCGTTGTAATAGAAGACAGTCGTCTGGAGAAGCTGCAGGCAGACATGCCAGAAATGCCAGAAGCCCGCAAAGCACGTTTTATCAACGATCTTGGCCTCGGCGATTACGACGCAGAAGTTCTCTCTGGTGAAGTAGCAACAGCTGATTACTTTGAAGCTGCGGCGAAAGCTGGTGGTGACGCCAAGCTGGCTGCTAACTGGGTGATGGGTGAACTGGCTAAAACCCTGAACCAGAATGATCTGGAAATCACAGATTCCCCAGTATCTGCAGAAGTTCTTGGTGGTTTGGTTGCCCGGATCAAGGACAACACCATTTCCGGCAAGATTGCCAAGCAGGTGTTTGAAGCCCTGTGGAAAGGCGAAGGTTCGACGGCTGACGAGGTTATCGAAAAGAAAGGCCTTAAGCAGGTAACCGACACCGGCGCTATTGAAGCTATTATCGATGAAGTTCTGGCCAATAACCCTGCGCAAGTTGAGCAGTACAAAGCTGCTGACGAAGCCAAGCGTGGCAAGATGGTTGGATTCTTTGTGGGTCAGACTATGAAAGCATCCAAGGGTAAAGCCAACCCTGGCATGGTTAACCAGCTTTTGAAGAAAAAGTTGGGATAACTATGCATTCAATGTTTGGAGAGCCAGCTTTTGGTTCTCCAAACATTCTTCTCTTGTAGGCTTGAAAGGTTCAGTCGAAAAACTTCACTCCTGTTAAACCTTCCGAAACCTCCCACACTTTTGCAGCAATACTTTGATCCTGAGCCAGCTTGTTGCGTTTTACTTTTACAGGAAAACCATTTAGTTGAGTAAGACCTTTAGGCCCATAAAAATCGTCATTGTGTACATCTGTATCACAGGCCGCTCGCAATGTTGGCAGGGCACCTTTCCAGGGCTTCATGGCAAACAGCTTGTTGAAATATCTAGATGCGCTGGTTCGCTGTAACTCAGTTTCTGTCCAGCCGGGATGAGCACCAGCAACCAAGGGAGCACCTGGGCGATCTTTCAGCCGCCGAACAAGTTCACTCATAAAATAAAGGTTGGCGATCTTACTGTCGCCATAAGAACTCATCGGCTTGTAGGAACGTTTTTCCCAGGTCAAATCATCAAAATCAATATTGCCAAAGTTATGGGCGGTACTGCTCACCACAATTAAGCGACTGTTTTCGGTTTTTATCAGCAGATCCATTAACAGCCCAGACAAAGCGAAATGCCCCAAATGGTTTGTACCCATCTGCAATTCGAAACCATCAACAGTTTTGCTGTACGGGGGTGTCATTACGCCGGCATTATTAACAAGAATATCCAGCCGTTGGTACAGTGACTTAAACTCTTCAGCGAACATACGCACCGAAGACAAATCCGCTAGATCAAGAAGCAGCAACTTAACCTTAGCTTTGGGGTTTTCATCTTTAATTCGCTTGACTGCTGCCGCCCCTTTATCTGGATTACGGACAGCAATAATCACTTCAGCATTTTTTTCAGCAAGAACACGCGCGGTTTCTAAACCGATACCACTGCTGGAACCGGTAACGATAACAACTCTGCTTGTTAAATCCTGGATGCGGTCGCTGGTCCAGTTGTTTGGGCAAACGGAATGAGTCATGGAAATATCTCCTGAAAAATTATTGGAAATAATGATTTTTATTACTGGACTGAGTTTTTCTTCCACCAGCTTTCCGCTGATCTATTCAACTCTTGGGAATAAGAAACGGTCTCCCCAATAACCGGCAGCAAAGTTTGAAGATTTTCCTTCTGCGCCAGAGCGGTAATTCTTTCCATGGGGTCAAACCAAGCATGGCTTGCCAGGTCGAATGTACCGTTATGAATGGGAACCAGCACCTCGCCCTGTACATCTTTGAAAGCCTGCAAAGTGTCTTCGGGCATCATGTGGATATCGCGCCACAGATGGTTGTACGCACCACACTCCATAAATGCGTAATCAAAGGGTCCAAACCGTTCACCAATTTCTTTAAAACCGGAGAAATAGCCGGTGTCACCACTGAAATAGATTGAGTGGTCTTTAGTTTTGAGAACCCAGGAGCTCCAGAGGGTTTTATCTGAATCCAGCACGCCTCGGCCGGAGAAGTGCTGTGCGGGAGTGGATATTAACTCAACATCACCGAACTGCTTTTTCTGCCACCAATCGAGTTCAATAATTTTGTTCTCATCAACACCCCACTCTTTTAACGTATTTCCAATACCCAGAGGAACGACGAAGTGATTTACCGTGTTTTTCAGGGATTGAATGCTACCAAAATCGAGATGGTCATAGTGGTTATGGGAAATAATTACGCCCTCAATATCCGGCAGCTGCCCAACATCAACTGGCACTTCATGAAAACGTTTCGGCCCGGCCCACTGCACTGGAGAAGCACGCTTACTGAACACAGGATCTGTCAGCCAGTTCTTACCTCCCAACTGAATAAGAAGAGTTGAGTGCCCTAATCTGGAAAAACGAAGATTTTGATTTTCTCCAACCTCAAATGCAGAAATATCTAAAGGTTGAGTGGTTACACCATCTGCAGGAACAGTTTCTGGGTGTTTGTTAAAGAGAACCTCTTTTGTGGCTGCCCATAGTTTTCTGAAACTGAACTGGTTTGTCGGTGCCGCATTACGAAACTTACCAGCTTCCAGTGAAAACTGAGGTGACTGTTCCAGGCGGTCACTCTCTCTGCCAGAGAAACCCGCAAACTTTGCACATCCGATCATAAAAACTCCTGCTAACAGATAAATCGAGATTTTCTTTTTATTCATGGTTACCAGCACAATGACCGACTAATCAGTCTATAAGTTATTAAAAATTTTTATTCTTTTGCGATGCTGTTCCAGAAAGATTCCAACAGAGCACTCTTGAAATTCTGGTCTTGCCAAAGATCA
This sequence comes from Parendozoicomonas sp. 2304DJ65-17, assembly GCF_058148445.1. Classification (NCBI taxonomy): domain Bacteria; kingdom Pseudomonadati; phylum Pseudomonadota; class Gammaproteobacteria; order Oceanospirillales; family Endozoicomonadaceae; genus Parendozoicomonas; species Parendozoicomonas sp. 2304DJ65-17. Next base: position 839,528 of record NZ_JBYVJV010000002.1, on the reverse strand, counting down.
GGGTTATCCAGGACATACCCGGCACTGGTGAACAGATGAGCAGCCAACTGTCGGCTCAGTAACTCTACGGGCAGCTGATGGAAAACACCGGAGGCAACACCTTCTTCAAGGATATTCAGCTCACCACCAAAGGCTTCATCAATGCGCTCCCGGGTACTGGAAGTAATAAACGCAGACTCTCCAAACTGAGCAAGGAAGAGAAACTTGTCCTGACTTTCCATAGCCCAGTCAATCATCACTGAAAACATGGATACAATCCGTTCTTTCAGTGGGCTCCCTTGTTTCAGGTTGGCCATGAGAAGGTCGCGCATTTCCATTTTAATCTCAAAATAGAGAGCACTGATCAGGTCTTCTTTGGTTTTGAAATGGTGAAACAAGGTTCCCGTAGCCACCCCGGCAGCCTTGGAGATGGCTGATGTAGGTGTTTTCTCAAAACCGTTCTCCATAAACAACTTCAGAGACGCTTCTAGAATCTGATCTCGCTTTGACATAACTGCTCGCCCAAACAAACCGACTGATCAGTCTATATTTATGGAAAAACAAAACATCTGCAACCTGTATTTTTACCCACAACAACTTTTACAACCGTTATTCGCTCACCATCTAAGCTAGTTACCAGCAAAGAGGGGCAAAGAATAATGGCAAACAACAAACCTAAAGCAGACCTACCAGGCGTTCGTTATGTGACTCTTGATAACGGATACAAAGTCTGGACACAAAAGGTTGGTGAAGGCCCGATAAAAGTTCTTACTCTGCACGGTGGCCCAGGTTGTACCCATGAGTATCTGGAGTGCCTGGCAGAAAAACTCCCTCCCCACGGTATTGAAGTGCATCTGTACGATCAGCTTGGTTCCCTGCATTCAGACCAGCCAGATGATCCCAGTCTGTGGACGATTGACCGTTTTATGGATGAAATTGATCAGGTTCGTGCCGCGTTGGGGCTGGAGCAGTGCTACCTGTATGGACAATCTTGTGGTGGTTTATGGGCCATTGAGTATGCTCTCACCCGCAACCAGAACTCACTCGATGGTTTGATTCTCAGCAATATCACCGGCAGCGTTGCCTCCTACATCACCCATATCAATAAACTGCGGGACCAGCTGCCAGCGGACGTTGTTGCCTATATGAAAGGCATTGAAGCTGAAGAACGCTACGACGATGAACGCTACCAGCAGTTATTGATGGAAGAACTCTACCGTAAACATATCTGTCGTTTGCCCCAATGGCCGGATGCCCTGCAGCGAGCTTTTGATCATATGAACGAGCAGGTTTACAACACCATGCAGGGTAATAATGAGTTTGTGTTTACCGGCAACCTGAAAGACTGGAATCGCTGGGATGACCTGCACAAAATTACTGTTCCCACGCTGATTGTCGGTGGCCGGTACGACACTATGGCTCCTGCTGATCAGGAGCGAATGGGAGTCTTGATTCCAAACAGCGAAGTCTCTATCTGCGAAAATGGCAGTCACTGCTGTATGTATGATGACCAAGACGCTTACTTCAAAGCTTTAATCAGCTTTCTGGAAGCGGGTCGTTATTAACGGTTATTAGCGGAACCGGAGTTCTCTTGCTGACTTCTATGTTCTTTTTGATCTCAGCCTCAAGAGCTGCAAAATTTTCCAAACACGGTTTGATCCGTGCGAATTTTGATGCCTGTGCAATATACGCGGCCGAGTCAAATTTGCTGGCACTTGCCACTGGCAGGGGGGCTCCAGTGTTAGGAGGGAGATCTCTAGTTTCCCCAACAAGTTTCTCGAACGTTGATACACACTCTTCGCTCCATGCTCCGGGCTCAAGTAACAAATTAGCTATCCCAAGTATTTGCTGGCCACAGGGGTTGCCTGGTTTTCTGTGTGGACATGACTCAAGTATTTTCAAAATCCGTTCAAGTCCCCCACTCATGTTAACAAGAGTCTGGAATGCTCCAGAGTCAACGACTGGCGGCGTGTGAGCAACCTCCCCTTTATCTATTGCCACAACATATCCAGCTATATCACGACTCCCTTTAGGAGCAAACATTTCCAGCCTATCAACTATTGCCAAATATTTTTTACAAAGCTCAACGCAGATAGGTAAGCCATCAGGTCGCCCTTTCACTATCGCTGGCACCTTGCCGAGCCGCTCTGCACAATCAGCGAGAACTTTAAGCTTTTTCTTTTCTTCTTCACCAACCAGTGCTCTCACCTTCTTCACAACCGCACTTGATACCGCAGACACCCAAAGGGAAAACATAGCGCCTGGAATTTCTGCGATTTCATTTGCAGGGTCTCCCGCATAATCTGGCTCAAGAACAGAATTCAAAAGATACATTCGCGTAACCAGCCCTTTTTTCATTTCAACCATAAGCCTGTGCCCATCGGTCTTTGGGTCTGGCTCACTTGGCATATACTTGCTCTTGGACTCCTTATGGGGAATGTATTTAGCTATCGCCAGCTGGAATTGATTGATCATATTTTGGAGTTCCTTGGGAGTTTGCTCTCCTCTTTCACATAGCTGGCACTCGCACACCAATATCCGGAAAATCTGCGGTAAAAACTCTGTTAAGAAACCTGTTCCACAGACAGGTCCGTCGCTAACAGCGCCCATAATTCCAGTGCTGTCTTTTTCAAATACATACAAAGGGCGATGCTTTAAAAACGGCATTTTTATGCTTGCTTCAGAACCTTGCTCATTTCCCTGAGCACTTTTCCCCAGAGCAGGCAAATAAACAGCTGACCGGACACCTGACTTACTAATGCTCACAGCACCGCTGCGAAGCCGGGATCTGGATGGCCTTTCTTCCGGAGGTGTAGAAAAACTATGGGCGCTCTTTCGGGGTAAGAGCTGTTTTTCCTTTTCAGCGTCCATAGCTAAATCAAGCCCGGAAACAACATGACTGAATGCCTTAGCCTCACGCAACTCTTGAAGCTCAGCATGACTGACCTGGGAAACATCCCCAGTATGATATTGACCTAATGTAGGTACCTGAAGCCTATCCATACCTGTTACTACCCTTAGTTGATACTCCTCGGTGAATACTAGAGACAACATAACTCCCACATACCTTCAGCCTGATAACTGTTTTGTCAGACATACTGACGTGAATACTGCATAAACACCTCCACTCTTAAAAAAATTGCACAACTAACAAGGCTGCTCCCAGAAGAGAATTATTTCGTTAACTACACGTCCAAATCATTAATTTAATTTTAATTATCGAATGGGCAGTTTCATGGATCAGAACAAGGTAACTGGAGCAGGTAGCCGCATTTCATTTACAGAAAGCACATCCACAAGAAAACGAAGAAATTCTTTACCTCCCGAGATAAACGGAGAGAAGAGGCACTGCTCCTTTGGAGCTCGTGATTGCTACTCAGCACCTCCTGAGTCTAAAGAGTTTGCCCCAATGGATGTAAAGGAGGCGGCCTGCTCTTCATCACTCGACTCAGTCACTCCTGTGCAAAAACGAGTTATTGCAGAAGCTTCTTGCCGTACCGATACATTCGAAGAAATCATGAAAGATGTTGGCCAACTCCCCTTGTATGATGATTCATGCTCTATTGAAGCTATGAAAATAGTTTTTGAAAGAATTATTTTAGAACTCATAACATCCCCCTCTTTCAATGAAGAAAAAGCCCGACAGTTACTCGAAAAACTCAATCAAAATACGAAAAACGGTATATACGCCAACAATGCATCCTGCATGTTGAAAGCTGTGCTGCAACGTTTTCCACAGCTGCTTAGAAACCCGGGCACGTACATCACCCTCTTTCATCGCATTAATGGAAACAGCCAGTGTTCACTATCATGGTTACTGTCCAGTGCGGGCTTTCTGGATAATTCCATTTGCTTTAACGACCCTAACCCACCTGAAGGCATTGTGGATAAAAGGCAGGTTAGCGAATTTATTTTCACTTATTTAACAACAGTTCCACCAGAACAGCTTTGGCAGATGCTGAATTTCAAAGACATTCTGTCGTGCATGCAGCTGAACAAGGTTTGCTTCCTACGTTGGCTTCATCACCATCAAGCCTTGGGGTGCAAACTTTTTGATGTCACTTATGCCCCCGAAAGTCAGGTGTACTTTTATAACACTGTCAGCCGGTGGCTCGAACAATGGACAAAAGAATGCGAAGCCAATCCAGGTAAGTATGAAAAGCTCCTCCCGCAAGAGAGCGCCTACGCCGCTGCTAGTTGTGAACTGGTAAAGTTTAGAGGCATATTTTGCGATGCAAACCTGGAGCCTCCGGAAGAATGCAGTGACGATGGGAACCCAGAGTCTTTTGATTTCTGGCTGCAAAGATTAATCATTGCCAATTCCCAATCCTCCTACGCTATTCATCGCCTGCTACCACTGATTAAGGGACTGGACACATTTCACGATACTCTCTGGCGAATTGCCCCTGTTTTAACTCAGGCGAGTTGGAGAGCTATAGCCAGGCACGCAACAGATGAACAAGTAAATTCTCTACTAACTATGAAGCAGCAACTACCTGCTGCAGCTTTAGCCGAGTTGTTATTGCGAAGACCCAGCATTGTTATTACAGCCGAGGATGCTGAGCGTTTTCTGGCTCTCCCCTCAGATCTTCTCGATAAAATTTACGCTATCCCCGCATTTGCCAGAGCATTGCTGGAATTGAGTATTGTTCCGAAAACACCCAGCTGCCGTGCTGCGCTCTTTGTGGCTGCAGATCGTCCAGTAGAAGCAGAAAGAATGATACAGGAGTTTATCCAGTCTTCCTGCCCACCAGATCAGAGTAACGAATGGAAACGACAGTGGGCCTATGCTCTAACATACCTTGCCAGAGCACCATCACTGACCTTGCAATTATTAACCCCCCAAGTAGTTGAAAGACTTGGGAACTCTACACCAGCCAGTACAGCTTTGATAAACAACCCCACAGCTCTGTTAGCAATGCAGCCTCAACAGCAGGATTTTCTATGCACTTATGAAGGCGGTGCGATTATCGCCGATGCGCTTGCAGGCCTGCCACAAATTCCCCGCCCATGGATTGAAATCATCCAGAGGAATATCCATAGCATAGACGCAGACCACCTTGCTCAAGCTACATGGCAACACCCTGAGTTGATGGAATATTTTGGTAAGCTATTCCTTAGCCAGTGCTCTGCTGAGATGAAAAAAACATTGCGTTTAGCACACCGGGAGTACGCTCTGAAACATAGAGAACCGGAACCAGATTTATCGCTGTTTAGAACTGTCGATGACGATGACTCTGTTCCTAATACCAGATACGCTCCAAAACCGTACCAGATGCCTATAGATACGGCTGAAAGAGTTGCCTTTCAATATGAAGCCAATACTGAACGAGCCCTACAGGCTTGCGAGTTCTACAGCAAAGTTGCCTGTAAGCTATGCGAAGATGCACCGGATGCGTTCAATTATGGTCAATGGCATAACCTGGCCAGACAACATTCTGACCTGGCGGTAATGCTGGCTAAGAAAAAACGTCTCAGTTTCGAGGGATTAATCCACTTAGCCACAATCCATGTGGATGTTATGAGCGAACTGCTTGAACATACAAAAACCTACGCCGATGTTGACGAACTTCCTCCGAACACAAATACGGCATTGGTCAGCATTTTAAAACAACCAAGCCATCACAATATTGTTTCAAAGTTGCTTGACTCACATTGTGCGCTGGCTATGAAACCTGAAGACTGGACAACACTGGCCGTTCACCACAAGAGCTTTGCACTGACACTTATTGAGTATGACGAGCTTGAGTCGCTCAGTGGTGAGCAACTTTTAAAGATTGGATTAAAGCACCCAATATTTATCAGAGAGCTGTTAAATCCAGATTCAGAGACGGTTCATTGTTACTCTAATCTCAACAACGAGCAGCTTGTTACGTTAATGAATGAACACCCGGAATTAATCGCTTCCATAAGTAAGGCTGAGTTCCATGCTCCCATCGATTGGAATCTCGTTGCTCAATGTTCCCCCCACCATGCCGATGAAGTACGTCGTTTACAGTTAACTTGTGACCTTCCTTTTATAACAACAAGCCAGTGCGCCCGCCCACCGAAAATAAAAAGAGCACCAGCACAAACAGGCCTGCATTTTTGTGATGGAAGCCCTCTTCCTAAACCGGCCTCCATATCTACGAAGTTTAAGAAAATCTGTAATACCGGTTATGCACTGGATTTTATCGAGTTCTGCAGACAATGTGCTTTCCCACAAAGCTGGCCAAATGAATATCTGAGCAGTCGAGAATCTGATAGCAGCGGCAAAGCCGAAGAAGTTGACACTGATTTTTCCTACAGGATCAGACATTACCAAAGTAATTCTGGCCGGTACTGCAAGAAGTCTCTTGTATTAGACGACCCGGGGGCAATCGAACTCTATATAAAACTCTCTGAGCAGCTGGATAAACATGGAGAAATTCTGGTTTGCAATGGTGAACAAACCTTGGCGATTGTTCGCAGAAGAGGCAAAACGGAGGACACTCACCACACCTTTCTATTCGAGCCAGGTCAAGGTATCCACTTTCTTAAATATGATGCCAATGATTCAGATAGCGAAGATGAAGACAGTGATTCTGGGATAGATTTTATTAGTGACTTACCAGGCCTTGTTGAAAGCAAACTTTTAAAAGACAAAAAAACAAAAAAAATGCTGGTGTTTTTTAAAGTACTCCCGTTACTCGATAGCGCTATGTAACAAGGTACGGGATATTGATTCGAGTCAGTAGCAAGTAAGGACATCGTGGCATACTATTCCACCACGACTCATCAACGATGGAGAACAAAACATGATTGTAAAAAGCCATAACCGGGCCAGCGGATACTAAGTCAGGCATACGTTTTTATGCACTGATTCCCGGCCCGGTATTCACCGGGGCCAACCTGTGCTCACCAAGCATCAGCCCCTCCAATACAGAAAATTTGTAGCGCCCTGAGTTTCAGGAAGCGCACGGGGTATTTATGACATTTCAAAAACAATCTGAAACCATGACACTGGCTCAACTGGGCTGGAAACCATTTTTTCAGCAGCAGTTAACCCTTGAAGATTATGAGATCGCAAAGCCAGCCAGAGTCGTGGCCCAGCACCGCTCCCAGTTTGAGCTGTTAACTGAGGAAGGAACTCTTCGACTGGATGCTCGTCATGACTTTCCAGCTATAACTGTTGGGGATTGGTTGCTTATAGATGAACAAAACCAATTCCTGCGCCTACTGGAACGCACTAGTGTTCTTTCTCGCAAAGCACCAGGCAGTGGACGTGAGGAACAACTGATTGCATCCAATATCGACACGGCCTTTCTAGTGATGTCGATGAACAAAGACTTTAACCTTAGCCGACTTGAGCGTTATCTGAGTTTGGTTCATCAGGCGAATATAGAGCCGGTGATTGTGCTGACTAAGGCCGACCTGTGTGAAACACCTAACGTTTATATTGATCAGATTCGAACTTTGGACTCCATGCTCAATGTGGTTTCAGTAAACAGTCTGGACAGTGCTACCAAGAACCAACTGGGTGACTGGTGCCGCACAGGGCAAACCGTTGCATTTCTTGGTTCCTCCGGTGTTGGCAAATCCACACTGGTAAACACTTTGAATGGCACACAACTTCTGGAAACAGGGGGAATTCGTGAGGATGACAGCAAAGGGCGGCATACCACCCGATCTCGCTCACTTCACCTGCTTCCAGATAGTGGCCTGTTGATGGACACACCGGGAATGCGCGAACTGCAAATTGCCGATTGCGCTGAAGGTGTTTCTGAAACATTTGCAGACATAGAAGCATTAGCTGAACAGTGCCACTTCTCAGACTGCAGCCACCAAAGTGAACCCGAATGTGCGGTTAAAAAGGCTATTGAATCTGGAGAACTGGATAACCGCCGTTTCAACAGCTTTTTAAAGCTTATGCGGGAGCAGGCTCTGAATGGTCAAACTCTTGCGGAAAAGCGTTCATCCGCCAAAGCTACAACCCGAATGCATAAAACCATTCAAGCTGGTAGCCGTGGTATGAAGAAAGGTCTGTAAGGCGTGCAGGCTACCGACCTTGATTGTCAGGATCAGGTAGCCTGCCCTAAGACTAAAGTTAAATAACAGTCCCCAGCCAAATCAGCCTAGAATGGCAGAATACCTTTTGGGAGGGGTTCTTCATTTATGGCCGAGCATCAAGCCAGTTACCACCAGCCATTGCTGATACCAGGGCTTGAGCTTGGGCACCTCAAGGCTCAGGCCTTTGCCTTTGGTAAACACTGCCACGGGGATTACCACATTGGACTTATTCTTAATGGTGGTCTTAGTCAGTTTCATCGTGGAGAAACACACCATATTGGCCAAGGCATGATGGCTATTACCAACCCTGATGAACTGCACTACGGGCAGGATTTCGAGCAGGTTGGGTTCGAGCTGAAGGTCTTTGATATTCCCGAATCACTGCTCCTTGATCTTCAGGAGCAATTTGAGCTGTCTTCCTCACAGATTTATTTCCAGCAGCCGGTTTTTCAGGATCATGAACTCTGGCAGCAAAAGGTTGAACTGTTCTCCATTCTCAGCGCCCCTGATACCGAACCTCTGCTGGCACAGTCTCTCTGGCTGACGGTTATGCACAGCCTGATAACTCGCTGTGGCGGTACACAATCTACTTTCCCGGAATATGGCCTGTCCCATCAAGCAATAGATAAGATTCGGGATTATTGTTTAAGCCATCTGGATAACAAAATCACCCTCGATCAGCTTGCTGCTATGTGCAACCTCAGCGAATACCAGTTTCTGCGTCAGTTTAAGAAAACCACCCACTTCACACCCCATGCCTGGCTGATACAGTTGCGCCTGAATTTCGCCCGACAATTACTGAGAAGTGGTATGCATTCCATCTGTGATGCGGCTCATGCCTCAGGTTTTGTCGACCAAAGCCACTTCAGCAAAACCTTTAAAAAGGCTTTTGGCCTGCCACCTTCGTCTTATACCTGCTAGTCAATTGCTGCAATTTTGTACAAGCCAGCCAAATTTCCTTCCAGCATACTCCTGCACTAAGAAGTAACAACAGCAGGAGTAAAGACTATGACGATGATGGAATATCCTCTGATCTTTATTGGTATCACCCACTTGATGGCAGTGGTTTCTCCAGGGCCGGATGCAGCGCTGGTTATTCGCAACAGTACATGTTTATCGCGCCAGCAGGCTCTATGGGGAGCCCTGGGATTAAGCTGCGGTATCCTCATTCATTCAATCTTTGCACTGACCGGTGTCAGCCTGTTACTGGAAGAGTTTCCATGGGCTAAAGGTCTGGTTCATCTGCTTGGAGGGAGCTACTTGCTGTGGCTTGGATACCAATCAATCAAGGAAGGGGCCGCACATAAAGCCAATAGCGAAAACAATATAACCGCCAACATAGTTAAGGAAGAATCCATCTGGCAAACCTGGAACAAGGGGTTTACAACCAACCTGTTAAATCCAAAGGCCGTGGTTTATTTCGCCAGTATTCTCGCCACTGTTGTTACGCCATCAACCACTTTTTTGCTGAAGGGTTTTCTGATGGGGGAGATATTTATTATCTCTCTGATTTGGTTTGGATTTCTGGCCTTGGCTCTGGCTACACCAACTATGCAGAAAAAACTGCAGAAAGCCCGCACCGGCATTCTTTACTTTACAGGTGCGGTTTTCACCCTGGCTGGCGGCGCCATTCTTATTAACAGCCTGCCAGCCATTTTCAAACTCTTTGCCTGATTCAGACCAATTTTCAGGACATGGTGTAATCACGCTCCACCTTAGCAATCCGGATACGGTAATCCTTAAACAAGGATTCCTTTCCGGCAGCCTGACACATCATGTGTTCCATATCCTTCTTCCAGTGTGCGATAGCCTGCTCGCTTTCCCAGAACGAAAGGCTGCACACCTTGCCTTCGGTAGTCACGCTGGTGAAGCGTTCAGCAGAAATGAAGCCTTCAAACTGACCAACCTTTTCTTTCATTTTTGCGCCAAGGCGCAGGTACTCTTCGGTGCAACCTTCCTTGATTTCCACTTCAAAAATAACTGCGTACATCGTTATCTCAGTCCTTATCTGTTCACGCTAAAAAGCTACAGAGGGATCGCCTTGTAGTCATCAGCTTATGATGACAATGAATTCATAATAAAACTGGCATATTTCAGACATGGCAATCATCGGGGTAAATAACAATTCTTTACAGACAACTCCATTTCAGACTGAGAGCAACACGAATTTCATTAATTGCTGGCTTATCAATACTTATCAACACACCAGATGCCAAAAATACAAGTTTCATTAGAAACAGGTTCTAGGCATCACTCACCGCCTTTCCAACAAAATTGATTCAGATCAAGTTTTATTACCTGTAACTCAGGCATTCTGCCAGCAACCCAGGGCCATAAACATTAACTACCTGATGTATTGCAACAGGGGGACCGCTACGTGAAGTCGGATATTGAAATTTCCAGGGACGCGAACCTAATGCGTATTACCGAGCTGGCAGACAAGCTCGGTCTAAAACAAGAACATGTTGAACCTTATGGCCATTACAAAGCCAAAGTCAGCCTTGATTCCTTTGAAGAACTAAAAGATCGTCCAGACGGTCGTATGGTTCTGGTAACCGCAACCACTCCAACACCTTTTGGTGAAGGTAAAACTGTGAATACCATTGGTATCACCATGGGCCTGAATACCATTGGCAAGAATGCAATCAGCTGTATTCGCCAGCCCAGCATGGGTCCGGTATTTGGTATTAAAGGTGGTGCGGCCGGTGGTGGTTACTCCCAAGTTGTTCCTATGGAAGACTTTAACCTGCACCTGACCGGTGATATTCACGCTATCTCCAGCGCCCACAATCTGGGCTCTGCTGCTCTGGATACCCGCGTATTCCACGAAGAGCGCGAAGGCTACGAAGCTTTTGAAAAGCGTACTGGCATGAAAGCTCTGCGTATCGACCCTGCTCGTATCACCTGGCGTCGTGTTGTTGATCACAACGACCGTGCACTGCGTCAGATCACTGTAGGCGAGCAGACTCCAGGCGCACCAAAGAACATGAATGGTGTACCTCGTTCTGAAGGTTTTGATATCACTGTTGGCTCTGAGCTGATGGCAATTCTGGCCCTGGCTACCAGCCTGCAGGATATGCGTGAGCGTTTCGGCAAGGTGATCATGGCTTACAACCACGATGGCGAGCCTGTGACTGCAGACGATCTGCAAGTGGCCGGCTCCATGACTGCCATCATGAAAGAAGCCATTAAGCCAACTCTGATGCAAAACCTGGAAGGCGGCGCAAGCTTTGTACACGCCGGCCCATTCGCTAACATCGCCCACGGCAACTCTTCCATTGTTTCCGACAAGATTGCTCTGAAACTGGCTGACTATGTTGTGACTGAAGCTGGCTTCGGTTCCGATATGGGCTTTGAAAAGTACTGCAACATTAAAGTGAACGCTGGCGGTAAATCTCCAGACATTGTGGCTCTGGTTTGCTCATTGCGTGGTCTGAAGTCCCATTCCGGTGACTTCCAGGTTGTTGCTGGTCGTGATCTGGACCCTGGCATGGTTGATCCTAACCTACCTGCTCTGGAAAAAGGTATCAGCAACCTGCGCTTCCACATTAATAACGTGAAGAAGTATGGTCTGCCTTGCGTTATCTGCATCAACCGCTTCCCACAGGATACTCAGGAAGAACTGGACTGGCTGCTGGCTAAAGCTCAGGACATGGGCGCTGACGGCGCGGCTATCAGTGAAGCCTTTATTCACGGTGGCGAAGGCGGTATGGCCGTTGCCAACGAAATCGACCGTGTGTGCAACGAGAAGAAGCCTTACTTCAACTACCTGTACAACTTCGAAGATGATATCGCTACCAAGCTGAATGATCTGGTTGTTAAGGGCTACGGCGGTGACAAGGCTGTGATCAGTGATCTAGCTAAAGAGCAGATCGCGGTTCTGGAAGAGAAAGGTTACGGCAAGCTGCCCGTATGTATGGCCAAAACCCAGCTCTCCGTTTCCCACGATCCAAGCCTGAAAGGCGAGCCTACTGGCTTTGAAGTACCTATCCGTGAAGTAAGACTTTCGGCGGGTGCTGGCTTCGTATACGCCCTGTGCGGCACCATCATGACCATGCCTGGTCTGGGTTCCAAGCCTGGCTACATGAAGATTGATATTGATGAGAATGGCGACATTGTGAACCTGAGCTAATCAGGTATCACCACTAACCACCCAATGAAGGAGCCATCAGGCTCCTTCATTTTTATCCCCTGCAACAAACACCTTCCCCTTAATACCAAAGTCTTACTCCCTCCGTTTAACAGCCTTTTGTCTAACAGACTGCCGGGAACTAAATCGGTACCTTGAGCTCGTGACTGGAAATAGATGTACCGGAACAGGAGGTTCCTATGGCATTAGAATTAACACTCGAAGAGTATCAGGAGCTGGCAATCGTTGCTCTGGATGGAAACATTCGAGCCACTAATGCCGACTTCCTGCAGAACACCATCGACACTCTGGTAGAAGATGGGCATTCCCGCATAATTCTTGATTGCCGGGGGCTTATCTCAATGAACAGCGATGGCCTGGCCATACTATCTGACCTTGTCAGATATATGAGAGGCAGAGGAAGACTTGTACTTTGCCACGTAAGCCAGCCAATTCTGGATCTGCTGCATATCAGTGGTCTGGATTTATTTATCGAAACAACATCCGGCAAGAACGAAGCGATTCGTCGGATACTCCACTAACCAACAGAGTAATAAGGAGGCAGGCATGATGATGACTAAAACTGACAACTATACGCGTCAACAGTCTACCGACTCTGCAACTGGTCAAGGGTATCAGGAAAAGCGCCGCTCTCGCTCGAAAGGGCGAAGAAGCCGATCCCCAAGCCTCAGTGGCTCGGGGCGTAAGACGAAGAGAAGAAATTTTACAACTGGTGAGTTGTACAGTTCTTCTGGTAGCGAAGCAGGATACAACTCTGGGGACTCGCTCATTCGTGAACGAAGAGCATCTCGTCGCAGAAGCCGTTCCAAGCCGGTTTACCATAAGAATGGTCACCCCTATGAATTGATGAAGCCACAACTGGAGTCTGCACGAAGTACTGAAGAAGGCATGCATGAAGCGAACAGGTGGCTGGCAACAGCCCTCAGGGAGCGCTTTGAAGCTCACAAAACTTCAGTATCCAGATCTGAAAGCCCTGACACACATATCAGAGATGGTAGAGATATCAGCTTAACAGCCGCCCCCGCACCGGAAGGAAGATGGGGTAAAGTTACAAAGATTTGGAATGCAACGAAAACCTTTGGTTACTATGTTGCCAGTATCAGTATTTATGCAGGAGCAACTGCCGTACTGGCCAGCTGTGCCCTGGCAACCTTTGGCTCGATCCTGCCATTTGCGATACCACCTCTGATTATTGCAGCAGTTATAGGTGGAGGATTGCTGGTTGGTGGCTGCATCGGTTTAGGTGCTGCTAATAGTGGCGAATCATTGCTGCCAGCAAAGAGACACTGGTCAGATATGATGGGTATGACTAACTACTGGAGACGCCTGCAGTTACCAACATCTGCTGCTCTGGGCTTTGAAGCTGCAACACCTGGCGGAACCTCTGGACAATAAGCCTGTATGGGAAAGAGCCCTCTCAGGTGACGCGTTTCAAGGGGAATAGTCTTCGTCTTGATTGCAATCTTCCGGCAGGATGAAATTAAGCAGTGCTGCCGCTATGGCAGCAAGGCTTACCCCCTGAAGTGCAAACACTTCAGTTCCTAATTTTAACTCTCCCAACCCGAATACAAGTGCCAGTGCGATAATCACAAGATTACGAGGGGCCGAAATATTAACCCGCGCCTTAACAATGATATTGAGCCCAACAGCAGCAATTGAACCAAAGAGAAGAACCATAATCCCTCCCATTACCGGCCCCGGAATCGCACCAAACAAAGCTCCCAGTTTACCCAGAAACGCCAGTGCAATTGCCATGCAGGCAGCCCATGTCATGGCCAGAGGGTTCATTACCCTGGTTAACATGATGGCGCCGGTCACTTCCGAATAGGTAGTATTAGGAGGCCCTCCCACCAGGGTGGCAAATGAGGTCGCCAGACCATGGCCAATAAATGTTCTGTGCAAACCTGGCTTTTCTACATAATCTTCACCAACAACCGAGCTGATTGCCAAAACGTCACCAAGATGTTCAATAGCTGGAGCTACTGCCACCGGCACCATAAATAAGATGGCATTAATATTCCATTCCGGTAGAACAAACGCTGGAACTGAAAACCAGGGTGCAATACTGACACTGGCGAAGTCAGTAATACCCATCAAGGCCGCCATACATAAACCACTCAAGACGCCCCCAAGCACTGTTATCAGTCGCATCCAACCATTACCCAGAATGGCAAAGAGCATTGTGGCTCCCAGTGATACTGCAGCAACAAGAATGGATTTTGTTGAGTCGTAAACCTGAACAGCTCCGTCTCCCGCCTTTCCCATAGACATGTTTATGGCTACATCTGCGAGGCTAAGGCCAATCACAATAATAACCGGGCCGACAACAACCGGCGGAAAAATACGATAGAGAAAACCACTCCCCTTTCGCCTGACCATAACGCTCAGAAACAGGTAAAAAACACCGGCAACAGCAGAAGCACCAAGAGTTGCAGGCATACCCCAGTTTTCCACGCTGTAAAGAATTGGGGCAATAAAGGCAAAGGAAGAGCCAAGGAAGATAGGAACCTGCCAGCAGGTAACGATCTGGAAGATGAGTGTTCCAACTCCCGCTGTGAATATTGCAACGTTAGGATCAATGCCAGTAAGAACAGGAACCAGTACCAAAGCGCCGAATGCCACAAAGAACATTTGTCCACCGGCCAATGCTGTTTTAAGGCGACTTTTTTGATAGAGATTATGTTGGTAAGGGCTGTCCGTTTCTGACGCCATCGGATGAAATCCGCAATCTGGGCTCATTGCCCGGGGGCACCAGTCTAGCAACAGAATTCGGAGATGCCGGTTACAGGGCTGCAACCGGCAACAAAGGTTTACTTGGTGCCAAAAATCTTGTCACCAGCATCGCCAAGGCCTGGAAGGATGTAACCATCTTCGTTCAGGCAATCATCAACAGAGGCGGTGAAGATTTCTACATCAGGATGGGCGTCCTGAACCTTCTTAATGCCTTCTGGTGCAGCAACAAGAACCAGTACACGAATATTCTGGCAGCCTGCTTTTTTCAGCATGTCGATAGAAGCGACCATAGTACCGCCGGTTGCCAGCATAGGATCTACAACCAGAGCCATACGCTCGTCAATCTGCTTACACAGTTTTTCAAAGTAAGGTACAGGTTCCAGGGTTTCTTCATCCCGGTACAGGCCAATTACGCTGATACGGGCGCTTGGGATCAGCTCTACAACACCGTCCAGCATACCCAGGCCAGCACGCAGGATAGGTACAACAGTAATCTTTTTACCTTTCAGGCGCTGAACAGTTATGTCACCGTTCCAGCCTTCAATAACGGTATCTTCAAGCCCCAGATCTTTGGTGGCTTCATAAGTCAGCAGGGTTCCGACCTCACTGGCCAGAGTACGAAACCCTTTAGTGCTGATATCTTTTTCACGCATCAGACCCAGTTTGTGCTGAATCAGAGGGTGAGTAATTTCGCGAACGCTCATTTAATGCCTCAGTATTAATATGCCGTAAATTATGTAGGCAATGGCCAGCCCGGTATTCTAATGCCCATCCCTCTGTTACTCCAACATCATCTGACACAATTGCGTGTTCACCACATTCAAATCTAGGAAAAACCACAAAGCCTGTGACATTGATTCATATAGGTATCCCCTGTATGTTTTCGCACCTGACGTATCAGACTTTTCGCTGACACAAACATAACCCCTTTGAGGAGAGGCTCTCCACATGTCCACTGATCTGGACCATATCCAGAAAGTTTTTGATGAAGCTGACTGTCTTTATACTCAAGAACAGGTAGAAGACGCCATACGTCGTATGGCAGAAGAGATCACAGAGAAGCTGGCCGATAAAAACCCTCTCATTTTTGCCGTTATGAATGGCGGCCTGGTGTTCTGCGGCAAGCTGTTGACTCACCTGAAGTTCCCTCTGGAATCTTCCTACATGCACGCCACCCGCTATCGCAACACCACCAGCGGTGGTGAGCTGGACTGGAAAGTTCCTCCCCTGCAGGAATTGGCTGGCCGTACTGTTCTGGTGATTGATGACATTCTCGATGAAGGTCACACACTGGCAGCTATTATTGAGCACTGCGAACAGGCTGGCGCCAAAGAAGTTCTCTCCGGTGTGCTGGTAGACAAAACCCACGACCGCAAAGCCCGCCCCGGGCAAAAGAGTGATTTCACAGGTCTGGAATGTGAAGACCGCTATATCTTTGGTTACGGAATGGATTATCAGGGTTACTGGCGTAACGCGCCTGGCATCTATGCTCTGAAAGGCCACTGATAACAGAGTGAAGTGCGGTGCAGAATAAAAAGTCTGCGCCGTATCTGATTATCTGAGTTTTTTGATTTCTTTCTGCGAAGCCTGATGCTCTCGCTGTAAACGCTTAATCTGGCGAGAATTCTCTTTAAGCCGTTCTTCTGCCTCTTCCAACTGCTGTCTCAAACCGGGGAGCTGGCTATCCGGTGCTGAAAACGCCCCTTTTAAATCCACTTTCTCTTGGCCTACTGTCCCAGTCAGCTCACTGATCTGCCCTAACACTTCTTCGTGGCTTTCATTAAACGCCTGTTGTTTTTCTTCTATCAGCGCGTTCAATCTCTCAATCTCTGCTTTCGCAACACCTCTGCGACTTTCGGTAGAAGCATGCTGATAGTGAGTAAGGTCACGATCAAGTCGACCATCAAATTTGGCCACATCTTTTTGTGCTTTCTTAACCTGGCTTCTCAACTCTTTAAGCTCACCCTCTAGAGCCTTCTCATCCTTTTCAACACTCTTTTCCAATGCCTTTAGCAACTCTTTATCTGCGGTGAGAGTTGTTTTCAAAGTATCCTTCTGAGTCTTAATATTTTCCTTCTCACCCTGCTTCTCTGTCTTTATAGCGCTTTTCAATCGGCCGATAAGATCTCGTATCTGCTCTCGCTTTCTTTTTAGTTTTCCTGCGGTTTTCTTATAAGAAGTTTTCTCTGCTTCTGACACGCTTTTCCTTTCTTTGGAAATGGCTTTCTTATCTTCTGCATCAACCTTCTTATTTTCCTTCTTCAAGTCTTTTACAAGCTGTTCAAAATCTCCTTTGTTGCCGCGAATATCTGCCCGATATTCATTAGCAAAATCAACTGCATCCCTTACGCTCTGAGCTCGCTCCACACCAGAACCTGAAATCTGAACAACCTCTCCACCGGGGAAACGCACGGTAAAGTCTTTACTACTGCGATTAAAGGCTGCAGGATCATCCAATAATTTGTTCAATAACTGGGTGTTATTACTCGCACCTTTAGCCTGCTGAAGAGTATCGCTTCGTTCAGTACTTTGCGTTCTTAAGGCTTCCAGCTTTTGACCTGCCGTACTGACCGCTTTCTTAACCGAAGCAGACGGTGATGGTGGAACCTGCTTTGCAGAACGACTGAACAACTTCTTAACATTGGCAAAAGTAAGACTCTTAGGGCGAGATGGAACAATTTTCTTTACTTTCCCAGGTAGCGAAACTACTCGGTCTTTAATACCTGTTCCCACATAAACGGCTCCAGCCTTTAGAGCCTCTTTCGGGTTCTCTTTCAGAGCGGAAAGTCCAGCTCCGGTGATTTCCTTAGCGGCTGAGCCTGCTTCTTTTGCGGCCTGATACTTGCCACTGGCGTACTGCCCTGCACTTTTCGCAGCACTTTTTGTTGACTGCATAGGATGCTGGGCAAAATGAGCTGTACCTTTGGCCAGAGCTTTACCAGCATCGCGACCAGAGCGGAGCTTGTTTAACGCTCCATCTTTCAGGGAAATGCCTTTTGATTTGGCTTTACCACCCAACCACGATAAAGCCTGCTTCATTCGGCCAGGTTCTTTATCGGTCACATCTTCCGTGGAACGCTCAGACAGCTCGGTATCGCTGACAGAGCTGTCCGTATCAACATCCTGCTGCTCTTTCAGAGAAACCGTAACATCAGACAGGGACACCGAGCGACTACCACTGGAGAAGGGAGCCTTGACTGACTCGCCCAGCCCCGTTTTTTCTGGAGTCCCCAGATTCTGGAGAGACTCAACACCACTCGAGCGCCCAAGTGAATCCATGAATAAAAGCAGCCATTAAAGTTCTATCCATCGTGTATCGGCAGATTCGGGTGATGAATGCGGGGCTTACACTTTCTTGAATACCTTTGCCTTACCCCAGCCTCTGGATACAATGAGCGTCAGAAAAATGCCACAGCCCGAATAATAATTATTGAGAAGTCTCATCCGGAGTGCAGAAGTATGAAAAAAGATAAGCAAAAGGTTATTGGCGAAGACTTGTCTGATGACCGAATCAAAAAACTGCTTACCCTTGAAAGTGAAGAAGGGGTTAGCAAGGATTACTTCATCCTGATGCGCGCATACAGGGCGCTTCGCAGCCATGATTTCGCCCGCTTTATCACCTTTTTTAAAGAAGCTGGCTTTGATGTGAATGCCAAAGGCCCTGATGGTTTAAGCCTTCAGGAAGAAATGAAAGGTCACGCTCAGGCTGAACCCTATTTGCGGGCTATGGCTTAACACCTCAACATCAGGAGCGCCTATGTCCGAGATGCGGCGCTCCTTTTATGAACTTCAGCGCAACATAACGTCATGAACGGTAGCCAGTCCTCTGACCATATCATTTGGTTTATAGAGAAAATCTCCTTTATTGGTTCTCGCCAACCATGATACCAGGGGTAAAAATTTTCCTGTTTCTTCTGAATCAAGATACACAGCATCTACAGAGCCATAGCTCCTTAGGGCTAGCAGCTCACCAGTTTCCCAAACTTTAGAAGCCAGAAAACCTAATGAGTCTAGATTTAATAAGGGAAATAACCCTGCCCGGTATCCCCGCACGAACATGTTTTGAAGTTCAAATTTTTCCTGAAAAGTTTCAGGTAAACGATGCCGGGCGAGATGCCCTGGCTGAAGATCATCTTCAAGAGCTCCAGGAATGGTGAAACTACTGGTTACTGACCTCCTGTCAGTCTCTACAATCGTTGTACTACCCTCCTTACTACTGGTCTGAGTGCGCTTTTCAGCAGAATATTTAATAATCCACCCGTGAACTGACTGAGGCCCAATAGGTGGAAAAGTCAGAGTAATATTTGCAATGCTGTCCTCTTCATACAGAGCCGATACAACCTTGGCCGATTCAAGGCTGGTAAATAGCTCCACATGCAGGGTAGATAGCTGTTGCATATCACTCCCCTTCGGAATCACCTTGGCATAAGCAAAAACCTGCCTACCTTTCCTTTTCCCAATATCTCCCAGAGCTGCAATAAAATAACTGTCATCGGGGGAAGATGTATATCTCGCCATCCAAACTGTCTTATTTTTTGCATCAACCAGGGCTTGGTTAAAGTTCGGCGAATAGGTTAGCAATGGATCCAGAAGGTAGTGCAAACCAACCCAGCTTAACGGACCCCTTAGCCAACCATAAATAAGGGTTGGCCTTTTGGCTCTTAAAGGTCTTAGGTCAACAGCTACAGTCTTTTGCGCTGGCACAGTTTGCTCAGGAGCTTTCTGTTCTGGCCCTAGCGATTTTGGTTCTTCTGTCGGCTCGGATATGTTAGTTACAGATGGAGCAGACTTTAGTTCTGACTCCTCTTCTGGCTTGCTGACCTGTGGGGTTTCTGATTGACTGACCTGCTTAGGTTCTGGCTGAACATCTGTCTCATCAGCTTGCTTGGTTTCTACGCTGGCCTCAGTTTGCTTCTGAGAGAGAAAATCCGAAACATCGATAGTAAGATCCAGTCCTTCAGCTTTAACAGCGGCCAGCTTAATAAGAAACTTTCCATTCTCACTATCGGTTTGCTCTGTATCATCAGCGCCAAATACTGCCCGAAGCCTGTCACCTAGAACTTTCAGTGCTGCCTCTTGCTTTAATTTAACAAGCTCGTCATCAGACCAGGATTCTTGTTCTTTCTTAGACTCTTCTATTGCAGCAAGGATCAATTCCTCCTCTTTTAAGGACAGCCGCATAGAGTCTGTGGGTTCGACAGGAGGTGGAGGTAGAGCTGCTGCCACAACAACAGGAACGACGTTGCCTTGCTCTAGTTTTCTTTGCGCTCGTGTTTTCACTCCTCCTGAAGCTGGAGGAGTCATAGGCCCTTCAACCCCTCCCTTGAAACTCCCTTTCCTCTGTTTTCTTACACGCTTTTTAGTTTTGTCAGGTGCGTCTTCACCAACTATCGGCAAATGAGAGCCTCCCGAACTATCTGAAAGCCCGGCCTCCTCTTCCAATGCTACAGCACCATTTATATTGGTACCGGACTTAGCTGGAGGGCCAGCCTCTTCACTGGCCGGAACTCTGCAAGTGAACAGTAAAAATAAGACGGATGTTGCATAAATCAGGTTAATCTTTCGCATGCTTCCTCCTATTCGTGAGGAAAATTACACGCAGAAAGGTATAGCCCTAAAAAAAACGACTATGGTCACATAGTCGTTTTTTGTTTTTGCAGGGCTTACGCCCCATGAGATAGAGGGCAAAAAATATTATTCGCCAATCAGTTCCCGATTAAAGGCTTCTTCATCAAAGCCACAGCCAAGGAACTTCACGATTTCACGAAGGTCATTCTCGCCGTTACCCAGACAGCTGGTGCCACCTGGTGAAGGAGTCATGTTAAAGATAATGCCAGTACCAGGGTTAATACGAGCTTCGCCCAGCATCAGCTCTTTATTGTCTTTATCAATCAACTGAGGGCGAATACCACCAAACTTCTTGGCAAAGGTCACATCACTCAGCTTCAGGCCCGGAACAATCTTACGGGCATCTTTCAGGAACAGACGACGGCGTACCCAGGGGATTTCAAACAGGAAGTTCTTAAAGATGTAGTTACGGATATCAGAAACCTTGAACAGATCCCAGAACACCTTGAAGACAGAGCCATCCAGTTTGAGTACTTTAAAGAACTCAGGAATGGTTTTGCTGTTATAACGCTCAAGCATAGGCAGCAGAAGAGCGGTTGGCCCGAAGCGGGTCTTACCCGGCACCCGTACATCTGGGTCACCATGAATAGCAGCAAAGGGAAGCTTGTCATTCTGGACAGTATATACCTTGCCGTTCAGAACCTGTGGAGTGAAGTAGAAACTACCAGCTACAGGCAGGCAGGAGAAATTCAGTCCATAACCCATCTGCTGGGCAAGCAAGAGACTGTGGCCACCAGCACAAACAACAACAAAGCGAGCCTGATACTCACCCTTATTGGTTTGAACCTTAAAGATATCCCCTTCTTTCTCAATGCCGTGAACACCGGTTTCCAGCATCAAGTCGATATCTTTGTCAGTTTTCTGAGCCTGTTTTACAAAAGACTCGGAAGTTGCTTTGTAATCAACGGCTGTGTAGTCATCGGTAATAGCAAGAGCAACAATTTCTTCTTTGCGTGGGCCAGATTCAGTATTAACAACCTGTGGCTCCACTTCAGCGACCTGCTCTTTTTCCAGCAGAGTCATGCCTGAGTAGTGCTCTTTGAAAACCTCGAAACGCTTTCTGAGGAAATCACATTCATCACGGCCAACCCCCAGAACCATTTTCGGATATTTGAAAATGATCTGATCCCGCTCTTCATCGGGAAGTGACTGGGCATAATTTACCAACATCCCAGCAGTGCGCTTTACTTTCAGCGCCTTCTCAAGGGTGTAGTTGGTTTCTATATCGCCACAGTGGATAGTCTGACTGTTGTTACTGCTCTTAGAGTTGACTGTGGCAAAGTCATTGTACTTTTCGATCAGGCCTATACGATCCAGATCCGTATACCGCGCCAGCTCATACAGCAGCGCTGTTCCGGATACGCCCCCTCCCACAATCAGTACGTCATAGGTCTTTGCCGTCATTATTTCTGCTCTCTGCTTGCTGACCTCAGCCCGGCTGACCTGCGTGTGCTTTTGGCACGGTGGCAAATCACGGCTATTTTCCTGCCCAAACGCAATCCCTGCTGGTTTGTTATTGGCCGTCCCTTTACCACTCGCGGCGCATTATATAGGAAGTTGCGCGACTTTCACCTACCAAGATACGTAAAAATATCTTTACGAAATTTTGTATCGGATAAAAACAGGAAAAATAAAAGCCAGAAACGACAAAATCCGCCAACCAGAAAGGTTACGGAGAGAAGAGAAAATATTTGAATTGGGAAAATGGCTGGGGTGGCAGGATTCGAACCTGCGCATGACGGGATCAAAACCCGTTGCCTTACCGCTTGGCGACACCCCAAACATTAATAAGCTTAATGACAAAATGGTAGCTAGGGGCAGATTCGAACTGCCGACCCCAGCATTATGAGTGCTGTGCTCTAACCAACTGAGCTACCTAGCCACGCTATCATTTTGCTTGCGTCCAGAAAGGACTGTTTTCGGCAAAGATGGCTGGGGTGGCAGGATTCGAACCTGCGCATGACGGGATCAAAACCCGTTGCCTTACCGCTTGGCGACACCCCAATCTCGGAAACATCTTTGGTAGCTAGGGGCAGATTCGAACTGCCGACCCCAGCATTATGAGTGCTGTGCTCTAACCAACTGAGCTACCTAGCCCCGAAAACTTGGTGCGCATTTTCATGATTAACCCCCCAACTGTCAACACCTTACATTGCGAAACCTCATTACGGCATTCCACATACAGAACATTTACTTTCTATTCAGGCACACGATTCAGCACATGAGGCAGTCAGTTTTGGTAAATCACTTTGAGCAGGAGTAAACATGACGCAATCACAACTGCGATATACAATGCCCCGGCGACCATAATCAGAATCATAAAACAGAAGACGTGGTATCAAGCATGAATCAGGATGACATCGTAATTGTCAGCGGCGCCCGCACTCCCATGGGCGGCCTTCAGGGCTCACTCAGCGGCCTCACAGCTCCCGAACTTGGCGCCACCGCAATCAAAGCCGCAGTAGAAAGAGCCGGCATTGCTTCCGCTGATGTTGAAGAAGTGATTATGGGCTGCGTTCTGCCAGCAGGCTTGAAGCAAGGCCCTGCCCGTCAGGCATCCCGTCAGGCTGGCCTGCCCGATGAAACCGGCTGCACCACTATCAACAAGCTCTGTGGCTCTGGCATGAAAGCGACCATGCTGGCCCACGACCTGATCAAGGCCGGAACCAACACCATCATGGTTGCTGGCGGCATGGAAAGCATGAGCAACGCCCCTTATGTTCTCGACAAGGCTCGCAGCGGTTACCGCATGGGTCACGGAAAGGTTGCTGACCACATGTTCCTGGACGGTCTGGAAGACGCTGAGACTGGCCGCCTGATGGGTTCTTTCGCTCAGGATATGGCTGACGAGTACAAAATGACTCGGGAAGCGATGGACAACTTCGCTATCGAATCTCTTTCCCGCGCCAACTCAGCGATTGAAAATGGATACCTGAAAGAAGAAATTGTTCCGGTCACCATTAAATCCCGCAAAGGCGAAACCGTTGTTGCTGACGACGAACAGCCCGGCAATGCCCGCATCGACAAAATTCCCCAGCTACGTCCAGCTTTCGCCAAAGACGGCACCATTACTGCCGCAAATGCCAGTTCCATTTCAGATGGTGCTTCCGCACTGATTCTGATGGCCGCTGGTGAAGCCAAAAAGCGTGGTCTGAAGCCTCTGGCGCGTATTGCTGGCCATGCAACCAACTCACGCCACCCTTCCGAGTTCACCATTGCTCCAGTTGGTGCCATGAGCAATCTGTTTGAAAAAACAGGCTGGAACAAAGATGACGTGGACCTGTTTGAAATCAATGAAGCCTTCGCCATGGTGACTATGGCTGCAATCCAGGATCACGAACTGGATCATGCCAAAGTGAATATTCATGGCGGCGCCTGCGCTCAAGGTCACCCTATTGGTTCTACAGGCTCCAGAATCATTCTGTCCCTGATTTACGCCCTGCGCCGCACTGGTGGTAAGAAAGGTGTAGCAGCGCTATGCATCGGTGGCGGTGAAGCGACTGCCATGGCCCTCGAACTGGTTTAACAGTTCATCATCCTGAAGGTCGTCCTGACCTTCAGGAGCATCCTCTGGCGGCCCTACCCGCTGAATCCTCATATCCGACCACCCCCAGATAAATAATCCTGGAAAAGCCGTCTCAAGCTGAAAGCGTTCAGGCATCAATTGAGCAAACGAAGCATTTACCGATACAACTTTTGCCCCATTCGGCAAACCGGCACACAACATGGCAACCTGGCGGATACAGGGCTCACTCATCGCCGTGCAGTCAACATACACCAGCTTCCAGCGTGACATATCCAGATCAAACATATCCCCGCAGATAAAAGAAACCTGACCAACAGGCATACATTCTCTAGCCAGTTTTTTTCCTAACTGAACAAACAGTGGAATCTGCTCAATGCCAAGGGTTCTGCAGCCATAACGATCAGAAAGCCACACGCAATTTCTCCCAGTTCCCGAACCCAGTTCAAGCACTGCATCATCAGAAGAAATATCTAGACGACGGGCAACAGCCTCCAGCGTCATCAGGGGCGTTTCTCCATACCCCTGGGCATCAAACTCACCTCGCTGATCAAGAAAGCGCCTGCTAACCGCCCAGGGAGAACAGAAAAAGAAAAACATTCTCCGTCGCAATTCGAAATTCAAAAACTGAAGAGAAAAACAATAGCGCAACCCAACAAGGGAAAGCATGAATTCCGTTCCCAGAGCCCGAAACCATCCCAGCAGTGGGTTTTCAGTGGCATTCTTCCAGTTCACTCTGTCGCTCCTGCGCTTGTCACACCGAGGAACAATCAACCATAATCCTTACAGAATGGATTCAGGGGTTTCCCCTTCTAATAAAAATAATCATAGATAACTGCATGGAAGTAATGATGTATGGCAGTTTGTTAAGCAGCGGGCACGCCTATGAATCAGCAAAATCAGAGCAACAAGAGTGACAGCGGGCAAACAACCCGCCTGAACCACAGTGACCAGCAACTTGTCGACGACTTCGTAAGTTCTGGCGTAAACAGAGAGGAGCGCAAACCGTTCCGCCCCTGGACCATGATGCTCTGGCTATCCCTGAGCATTATTGCGTTGGGAGTTGCTGCCCGTGTGATAGGAATATTCGTCCAGCCATACTGAGCTTTATCTAACAACCAATATCAACAAGCGAAGTTGCCGACCCAAAAACAAGAATGAAAAAGTGGCGCCGCCCTCGCATTAACAGAGCCTGAAAACACTAATGCATAAACATCAGGGGTTGCATCGTATCGTTATTGTCGGTGGTGGGGCCGGCGGACTGGAACTGGCCACCCGGCTAGGGCGAACCTTGGGCAAAAAGAAGAAGGCAGAGATTCTTCTTGTAGACGCCCGTATGACTCACATCTGGAAGCCTCTGCTGCACGAAGTGGCTGCGGGCTCCCTGAACTCTTACAGCGATGAATTAAATTACCTTGCCCAAGCCAACTGGAATCATTTCCGCTTCCAGCCCGGCACCATGTCTGGCCTGAACAGAGATAAGCAAATCATTACTCTTGCCCCCGCTTTTGATAATACCGGTGCAGAGCTGCTGCCAGAACGCACTCTAAGTTATGATTCCCTGGTTATCGCTGTAGGCAGCCACACCAATGACTTCGGCACTCCCGGGGCCCAGGAACATTGTTTATTCCTCGACAGCCGCGAACAGGCCGAACGTATTCACCATCATCTCATCAGTCGCTCTCTTCACTACGTATCTGGGGAAGAAGGCCCACAACGCACAAATATTGCCGTAATTGGCGCGGGTGCTACGGGAGTTGAACTAACAGCCGAACTCCATAATGCTGCCAATCTAATGGCTCGCTACGGACTGGAACAAAACCCAGGAGAAATGCAGCTGACACTTGTTGAAGGCAGCAACCGGGTTCTTCCAGCATTGCCTGAGCGTATCAGCAAGGGTGTACAAACCCAGCTGGATAAACTCGGCATTAATACACTGACAGGTACTCTGGTAAGCGAAATCACTGCAGAAGGAATTAAAACCCGCAGCGGTGAAATGATAAGAACCGACCTGACAATCTGGGCAGCCGGAATTAAAGGCCCTGAATTTCTTCAAAATCTTGACGGCCTTGAAAGCAATCGCATTAATCAGTTGATAGTAAAACCAACTCTGCAAACTGCTCAGGATGAAAACATATTTGCCCTCGGTGATTGCGCCAGTTGCACTATTCCCGGCAAAGACGGTGATTTCACTATTCCACCAAGAGCCCAGAGCGCCCACCAGCAAGCCAGCCTTCTGGCCAAAAACTTAACCCGCAAGTTAAATAATCAAGATTTGCTGGACTTCAAATATAGAGACCATGGCTCACTGATTTCCCTGAGCAGCCATTCTGCGGTAGGAAACCTGATGGGCAATTTAACTGGAGATGTGATGCTGGAAGGCCGGATGGCAAGGTTGTTCTATTTGTCGCTCTATCGCCTCCACCAGATGACCCTCTATGGTTTCTGGCGTACTGGCATGCTGATGGCGAAGGATCTGTTGGAACGCAGCACAACGCCAAAGCTGAAGCTTCACTGATCAGTTATTTTTTTCACATACGAAAAAGCCCGCTTCATTGAAGCGGGCTTTTTGCAAGAATGGTGGGTCGTGTAGGATTCGAACCTACGACCAATTGGTTAAAAGCCAACTGCTCTACCAACTGAGCTAACGACCCACAAACAAACAGCTACGCAAGCTGGATGTTTAAAGTGGCTCCCCGAACTGGACTCGAACCAGTGACCCAATGATTAACAGTCATTTGCTCTACCAACTGAGCTATCGGGGAATTGAATGGTGGGTCGTGTAGGATTCGAACCTACGACCAATTGGTTAAAAGCCAACTGCTCTACCAACTGAGCTAACGACCCACAAACAAACAGCTACGCAAGCTGGATGTTTAAAGTGGCTCCCCGAACTGGACTCGAACCAGTGACCCAATGATTAACAGTCATTTGCTCTACCAACTGAGCTATCGGGGAACTATCTCGTGATGTCTCAGCAGCGTTTGGCTGCGTCGTTGTCATCACTCAACGGCGGCGAATGATAATGACTCTGAGATTTTCGTCAACCCCTTTTTACAACAGTGGTCACATGTTTGCGGTACCTACCTGTCATTACAGGTGTATACTCGTACCCTTGGACAGAAGAAAAAGAATGCATCCATGGCACAGGATGACCCCGGAAAAATAACTCCCATTAACAGCTCCAGAGCCTCAGCTGCTGATAATCCGGCATTAAAGCTGATGGACGGCATACGCAGGTTGACGCTGGAGTCCCTCTCAGAAGGACTCGACCAGACCCTGACTCTGACGGACGATATGCTTTTCACACAGGCTGAAAAAGCATCAAGCAATATAGAGCAAACCCTTTACTTCGATACCATGCGGGACATTCGCCGTAACCGTTCCCAGATCACCCGGGCGTTTCACAGCAAAATCTCAGAACATTTCAGAAACTTCTCACCAGATACGCAGCAAACTCCCAACCCTAAGGGAACGGGAATAGAGTTTGATGAAGACTCTATGACCCTTCTGCATACGGATGCCTACGAAGATACCCTGCAGGTCACCAATCTTAGCAACGCAGTTCAGGGGCAATGCCACGAAGCTCTGTTTGGCATAGAAAAACGTCTAGCCGTTCTTAATCAGGGGCACCCGGTAAAAGATCAGGACAACCCTTTACACCCAAAGCTGATTGCTGAGAGCTTTGCCCTGGCCATAGATCACAGCAGTATCCACAACCAGATTAAGCCAGATATTTACAGCCTGTTTGAACAGCAGGTTATGGGGTGCCTGAAAGCACTTTATGAACAAATAAATACTCGCTTCATTGAGGCTGGCATTTTGCCAAACCTTCGCCCCAGCGCAATTATCAAACAGGAAAGTAGCAAACCTGTTGCAATGGTAAAAAAAGCGGCGAAAAAAGCGGCACCGGCAACAACCGCCGCCAGCCTGCTTTTCCAGTTCCACGAACGCTCCTCCTCTCCGAAAAAGGCGGCGTACTCCAGAAATGATTTGATATCTGCACTGTCACAGCTTCAGGAACAGGCTCTGCAGGGAGACTATCGCCCGTTTACAGGAGCCAAAGGGGCTGAAGATTTTAAAACCTCCATTCTTTCGGCCATGAAAAGCGAGGGGAACAAAGCAGCAACCCTGAACGAAGATGACGAAAGCGACCTGAGCATGATCGGCCATATCTTTGAACAGGTTTCCCAGGATACTCAGCTTCCTGGCCAATACAGCACTCTGTTTACCAAAATGTCACTTCCCTGGGCACGCATAGCATTCGATAGCCAGAAATTTCTGGAAGACGATCAACATCCGGCCAAACAACTGCTTGATGAAATGGCAACTGCCGCTGAGCAATTCCAGGACACAAATATGTTTGCCCGCGATGTTTACCAGCAATGTCAGAGCATCATCGACGCTCTGTGCCGGGAAACCCGAATCCGGAAATATCGACTGAGTGAACTGCTGGACAGTTTCCAGAAACACCTCTCTCTGTTGCAACAAAAGGCGGAAATGGTCGAGCAGCGCAATATTGAAGCGGGCAAAGGGCAGGAAGCCCTGCTTAACGCCAGAGCTTGGGCAGAAACACTGGTTAAAGAAAGCACTCGAGCCATACCGCTGAAAAAATTCAGTGATCGTTTTCTGCACACAACCTGGATAGATGCCCTGGTCTTTCACTTTCTCTGCCTTCGAAGCCAGGAGAATCTTGAACACTGCAAAGAGCTGACAGACAGGCTGGTAGATACACTGACCAAACCAGATTGCACACCTGAGGATTTCACTCCTGTCGCAGATAAGGTGGCGGCCTTTTTGAAGCAGCAGGGAAGTTTCCCTGAAGCAACCGTAGACCGTCTTCTACAGGAACTGGCCAGAGATGCTTATGATGAAGATGCAGACTTAGAGCTACTGACCCAGTTTAACCAACAATTGCATCACCCTACCAATGCCCCCGAACAAAGCGACAGCTTTATTCCTCCTGCCACAGATAAGATTATTACCAGGCTTCGCCCCGGCATCTGGTGTCAATCCATGAATGGCAGAGGGGAGCCAAGGCGCTGGAAACTGGCCTGGCACAGTCAGAAAGGAAGCCTGTTCCTGTTTGTCGATGGTGCAGGTCAGAAAACAGCCATGGTTGACCGCAGTACTCTGGCAAACTGGCTGATGCAGGGGAGGCTGATATTTCAGCCGAAAGAGGCTCCACCTCTTCTAGCTCGAGCAATGAATGAAGTCGCAAAAAAAATAAAAACAACAAAGAAATAGCGAACCAACCATGAGTACAAATGAAAAGAATAACGAGCACCATGAAAAAAGGCGTGAAGTAAGGAAACAGCTATCCAAACCCTTTGATATTTTCAACAGCCTGACCAATGAACCCATTGGTCAATTGGTTAATCTTTCCCAGAGCGGTTTTATGCTCAGCAGCCCAACATCCATACCCGAAGGAATCATTCTCCAGTGCCGGGTCGATATAGTAAAAGAGAACGGTCAGGGGCATTCCGTAGACATTGGTGCCGAATCCCTCTGGAAGAGGGAAGGACACAGCAGCCAACAGCACTGGAGTGGGTTCCGAATTCTGGATATCAGCAACCAGGATTTACTGTTAATTCAAGAACTTCTGGAAGCCCCATAACAGGCGGTATCTGCTTAACTGTATCAGTAGGGAGTAAAAGGACAGGGACAGGTAGTGGATGACTTTAGAGGCATTGGAGGCAGCCGTTCTCGCTCTTCCAGTTCAGTGAGTGACAGTAGCTCGTCACTTTCTGACTCATCCACCAAAAATACTAAAAAGCATTTACCAACCGGTGACAGCGTACCTCACACCCCTTTATCACGCCGTAAAACCCGAGGAATCCCCAGAGACGAGAAGTTGCGGGCAGAGCTTCTGGCATTTCGGGCCTTTTCTGAACCTGTTTACGTCCCAGCGGCCACTGTTATTCCGGTTAATGATCGTGCCCGGGATTTTGAAAAGGGCAAAGAAAAAGTACTGGCCACTGGCGTTTATGGCACAGAAGCTCTGGAGATTTACACTCCCTCCACAGTTATCGAAACTCCCACCCAGGGTTACATCTACGTCCCCCACGGCTACAAGCTGGCGCCTGGATATCACGTAACCCACCTTGGCTATAAAGTGCACTCCAGTACGCTACGCCTGGACCAGCCAATAGCTGCAAATTGCCAGAGCTATGGTGAACAGACTTTGCTGGAACATTTCGAAGAAGGTGGGGAGGATATCCTTCCTCCCCACAGCTGGCTGCAACGACGCCTGTCATCAACCTCATCAGTTACATCATCAATGTCATCACTTTCTCTGGATGAAAGCTTGCTTCCCACAGAGGGGGCACTTCTGAGCAAGGCTTTGGAATCTGGTGATTCTTTTGGACTGCCTGATGATGAATTACTTGAGGTTAAGGAGCTGGTCCAACTTCAGGGAGAACACTTTGAACAGATTAAAGATGAAAGTGAAAAACTGAAACTGGCAACACAGAAGCTAACCGATAGAGTTTCCCAATTAAGGCGACAGGTTAAAGATAACTCCACCAGATCCAGCCAACCCATAACTCACGCTGCAAGGGTTGAGCACGAAACCCTAACAATTCCCGAAACTGATACGAAAGAGTATCAAGACCTTCTTAAGCAATTATCTGAGTTTGAACGCGAATTGGAAGCCTCTCAACTTGCTAATCGAAATCTCACTGAAGCTCAGATAGAGCTCCAATCAGAGCTAGAAACCAAAATCGACGATGCATCACAACTGAGCATTGAACTTGAACAGCTGCGAAAACAAAAAGATGACGCTGAAAAAGCCTGTACAGCGTTAACGGATAAGGGAAGAGCTAACCGTTCAGAGATAGATCGCCTTAAAAGGGAGAACGAAAGCCTCGCCCACAGAATCAGCAAAAAAGAAGCAGAACTTCAGGCACGGGGTGTAGAGCTCGCACAAGTTCGTGAGTTTCTTAAAAACGCCCAAGAAGCCAATAAAAATTTTCAGTCTGAGGTTCTTGGTCTTCGCAAAGACTTGAACGAACTGGGCCAGGCGAATGCTACGGCTTCCAGAACGATCAGTGAAATACAACACCAACTCACCGCATCCCTTGAAAAAAATAAAGCTGCAGAAACCACTCTTGAACAGACCAGCCGGAGGCTGGAATCCTCCCTCAAACAACTTCGCAGATTCAGAGAAAGACTGGAGAGCAAAGATAGGGAAACGTCTCATCTTCAGAAAGAACTTGGCAAAGCTCAAGGTGATAACCAACAGCTAAGAGAAGCAGCGAGTCTGCACAAGTTGGACAAGCAGAAGTGGAAATCCGAACGAGATCAGCTCAGTCTAGCGCTGGCAGAGAAAGAAAAACAGCTGGCAAGGATCGCCTTTGAACAAGAGCTACTAGTAAGAAAGTGTCACCTCTCGGCAGAAAAGAGTGCAATTTCAGAACAGAGCCTGAAAGAACATCAGGAGCTACTGAGAAGGAACCGCAGTGAACTGGAACAAATTCAGCAAGAAGTAACACAACTAAAATTAAAAAACGCCACTCTTGCCCAAGCTCAATTCAATCAGGATGAGCGCATAACTTCTCTGGAAAGCGCCAACCAGGTTTTACAAGGTCAACTGGATGGAGCCAAATCAGAACTCGAGCAGCTTCAGCTTAGAGACCACTCGCTGATTGAAACAATCAGGGAAGCTCATACCGACACCCCTATTCCCCAGAAACCACCCGAGAACCTCGAACAGGCGGTTACCTGGCTACTTGAACGCAATGCCTCACTTAACCAGCAGGTGACAGATACCAATACCCAGTACAGTCAGGCTGTTTTTCTACAACAACAGCTGGTACACCAAGTGGAAAAACAATCAGAAGTTCTGCACGAGCAACAGAGCTTACTGAGTGCAAACACAGAGGATCTGGTACAGACAAAAGAAGAGTTACAACAACGCAGGCTGGAAGTTGAACTGGCCACACGACTTGTTGAAGAAACCCTGAAAGAAGCGGAACGACAAAATCAGACAAACTCAACACTAACGAGTGAAAACGAAAGGCTCTTGGCAAGAGTGAAAGAACTGGAAAACTCTGAAAGTGAAAAAGAGCGAAGGATTGCTCAACTGGAACATCAGGTCAGCGGCCTGAAACAGAACAATACCGAGATCGCAAAAGATCACGCCAGACTGAATAAAGAACTGTGGCAGGAAAAACGCCAGAACCAGCAACACCTGTCAACTATAGAAGCCATGCAACAGCGGCTGGATACAGCTGCCCGTGACAACCTTGAAGTTCAAAGAGATATTATAAAATTAAGAGAACGGCTCACTGCCTGCCACGACCATGAAGTTCTGACAGCTATAAAACTGGAAACACAGCAACAAGCTCTGCACTCCGCAGACCAGGAAATCCGCCTGTTAAACAGTACGGTTCGCCAAAAGCAAAAACTGCTTGGGGATAAAGATGAAGAAATCATTCGCCTGCAAGAATTTGTTGAAAAGAACCATGAATTGAGTGAAGCAAACCGCAGGCTTACTGAAGAATTATCAACAGCAGAAGCCACAAAGGGCGCTCTGCAAGAAGAGCTTAAAGAAGTCAGCGGCTCCCGCCAGAGTTTGACGAGTGAAGTTTCCACCCTTAACCAAAGAGTTCAGGACCTACTGGGGGAACTGGATATCGCACAAAACCGCATACAGGAACTCGAAAGACAGCGGGACGATAAGATCGAAAGACTGGAAAAGGATTTGCACAACCTGAATGAAAGCCATCAGGACATGATCGCTCAATATCAAGGTAAGGTTTCCAGAAGAGACAAAGAGCTTATTGAGGCCAAAAAGCGTGAAAAGGCTCTAACTGCTCAATTAAAACCACTTCAGCATGAACTTGAGCAAATCATGATTGTCATTCAGGAAGCCCCTGAGCCGAGTAAGGCACCTCCCCGCCAACTCCCACCGGGTACCAAACCGAACGACAGAGTAAGGGCGCTATTAAAAGAAAAAGATGCTCGTATAACAAATCTGCAGAAGCAACTTGAAGACGCCTTAGAATCAGTTGAGGCTCAGAGCAGGAAAGTTACCGACAAGCAAACGGAGTTAACGGAAGCACAGGCACGCAATACCGACCTGAACAGTAGAAATGAACAACTGGTTGAACAGCTCGACGCAGCAAGTCTGCAAGAAAAAGAACTTCAGGATAGCAATAGCAAATTGTTGGGCGACTTGAAAAAAGCGTTAAGGACCGCCGAAAGCCAAGCTCTCCAAACCACAAACATATCAGAACAACTACGCGTAGTTACGACAGAACTTGAGCGTACAGTATGGGAGTCTCACAAGCACAAGTTTCAATGGGAAGAAGAGAAACGACAACTATGCCTGGTTCTTAATGACTGTAAAAGAAAAATCGACGATCACTTTCTGGAGAAAGAGGCTTGGGTTCAGGAGAAGCACGAACTTAATGGACAACTGCTTCCTTTAGAGAACAAAAAGCGTGAGTTGGAAAACGAAATTCTGATCCTAAAAACGCAGCTTGACTCTTTAAAGTCTGAGAATGAGCTTGTGAAAAGTGCTTCTCTTATGTGGCAGCATCGTGCTGAACATGCCGAAGGTGAATTAAAAGCTCTCGAGAAAGCCTTAAAAGAAAAAAATGATGCTTATGAAGAGCTAAATGATCTCTACGTAGATACTCAGTTGCAAATGCGTAATATTGAGGCGGAGATTATCAAACAAATCGATAATGTTACCATGCCTCAAAATATTGAGGATCTTGAGCAGTCCTTACCAGAAAGTTTCCAGCACATGTCTATCAAAGGAGGCTTGCATTCCCAACTCCCGTTCGTCGCAAAAAACTTGCATGATTTAGCCCGACAGTGGCATAGACGCCAGACATATCAGGATGAGCTCGCTGCAAAAAACAATACCCTTAGCGAAGAAGTCAGCGCACTCAACAACCTGCTAGACCAAGAAGTTGATAAGTCAGAAGCCATGCAACGAGACCTGGACACTGCGGTTCGCGGCCAAGAGAAAGCTATCGCAGTCAAAAAACTGTATAAGAAAAAGCTGGATGCTTTTAGAAAGCAACTTGAAGAGCAGGGAACAGCTATACGAACCCGACAGTTCAGGAATGAATTACAAGCAGCAGAAATTAAAAAGCTCGAACTCACAGTAGCAAGGCTTGAGAATGAAAGTTCTCGCACTCCCGAAGATGTCGTTCCAAAACAAGAATTCTGGGCAGCTGTTGCCATGATGAAAGAGAAATTCGAATTACTTGAGAAACAGCATGAGGTAACACTGACAGACCTAACCGCAGCAAAAGATCAGGCGTTAAAAGAAGCGGAAGCCTCAGCAGAAATCACAATCGACGAGCTTAGAGAAGAAAAGGAAAGGTTAAGGAAACAGATTATCAGACAAAAAACATTGCTTCAAAACCTGTCTGACATGATGAATTCATCCTTGGCTGATTTGGATGCTGCACAACAACTCCTCATAAAATCTTTTCCCAACGATGTTGCACGTGAAGCCCTTCTCCATATTTTTGAAGAGGTTAAAGATAACCTGCGAACAGGAAAGGCTGGGTGGAGAGAGATTCTCCTCCAGCTTAAACAGGAAGGGATTCGCCCTGAGAATGTTGAGCAACAGAAAGCCCTGGATAATGCCTTCAAAATTCTAAAGCTTATTACTGGCATAAACCCAGATGACGATCTGCCACAGAGCCTTCCTCAAGAACCACCACCTCCGGTAAGGCGCAGCTTAAGCGGCGACAGCGATAAAAGTAGCGATAGTGGCATCAGCACAGCAAGCAATAGCTCTGCCAATCTTCTAGATGATCAAGAGGAAGTCTTTGATAGCTCCTCCACTGAGGAAAAATCTCTCACTTACAGTTCTGTTGTGCAGTTTGGTACACCCAACAAACATCCAGCCGCACACAAAGTGCGGCTGGATCAGCCTTCGCAAGTTCTACCACTGATTAACAATTAAAAACCATTCGCTGGTCTTCGACTCCCACCTTAACAGTCGCCCCGGCCGCAAACTTTCCACCAAGAATAGCCTGCGCCAGTGGGTTTTCTATTTCCCGCTGAATCGCACGTTTAAGTGGTCGTGCCCCATAGACAGGATCAAAACCAGCTTCCACCAGCATACCCATAGCTTCGTCAGACACCTCCAGAGACAGATCATTTTCTGCCAACCGCGAGCGCAACAGATCAAGCTGAATATTGGCAATCCCTTTAATCTGCTCTTTCGCAAGAGGGTGGAAGACCACCAGCTCATCAATACGGTTCACAAACTCTGGACGGAAATGCTGACCAACAACATCCATCAAAGTGCTCTTCACCGTTTCAAACTCATCATCCTTAAGGGTTTGAATCAGATCTGAACCAAGGTTTGAGGTCATCACCACCACAGTGTTGCGGAAATCGACTGTACGACCTTGCCCATCGGTTAAACGACCATCGTCCAGCACCTGCAACAGAATATTGAAAACATCGGCATGGGCTTTTTCGACTTCATCCAACAGCACCACACTGTATGGGCGTCGACGTACCGCTTCGGTCAGGTAACCACCTTCTTCATAGCCGACATACCCTGGAGGCGCGCCCAACAGTCGGGCAACAGAGTGTTTCTCCATAAACTCGGACATATCAATCCGAACCACGGCATCTTCTGTATCGAACAGAAACTCCGCCAGAGCTTTACACAGTTCTGTTTTACCAACACCGGTTGGGCCGAGGAACATAAAGGAGCCATTAGGGCGATTCGGATCAGCCAGCCCAGCCCGGCTCCGCCGCACAGCATCGGAAACAGCTTTTACCGCTTCATGCTGACCAATCACCCGATCATGGAGAGCGTCTTCCATACGCAGAAGTTTATCCCGCTCACCTTCCAGCATTTTGTTAACAGGAATACCCGTCCAGCGGCTGACGACTTCGGCAATTTCTTCATCTGTCACTTTGTTGCGCAACAACTGCATGCCGGTAGTTTCTGCGTCCTGGGCCTGCTCAATACGTTTCTCAATATCAGGCAGTTTGCCGTACTGGATTTCTGACATTCTTCCCAAGTCACCGGAACGGTTTGCAGCTTCCAACTCCAACAAGAGTTTTTCTTTCTCTTCTTTTAACTTGTGAGCGCCCTGCAAAACAGACTTTTCTGCCACCCAGATTTCTTCCAGATCGGAAAACTGTTTCTCCAGCTCGGAAATTTCCCCATCAAGTGCAGAGAGACGCTTCTGGGAAGCGGCATCTGTTTCCTTTTTCATCGCCTCCTTTTCAATCTTCAATTGAATCAGGCGACGTTCCAGCTTATCCATAGACTCCGGCTTGGAATCCATCTCCATACGAATACGGCTGCCCGCCTCATCCACAAGATCAATAGCCTTATCAGGAAGCTGCCGATCAGTGATATAACGGTGAGAAAGTTTGGCTGCAGCAATAATGGCCGGATCGGTGATATCCACATGATGGTGAACTTCGTAACGTTCTTTCAAACCACGAAGAATGGCGATGGTGTCTTCCACAGAAGGTTCCTCCACCAGCACTTTCTGGAAACGACGCTCCAGCGCAGCGTCCTTCTCGATGTACTGGCGGTACTCATCAAGAGTTGTGGCGCCTACGCAATGCAGCTCACCGCGAGCAAGTGCAGGCTTAAGCATATTGCCGGCATCCATTGCCCCTTCGGCTTTACCTGCGCCCACCATAGTATGCAGCTCATCAATAAACAGGATGACCTGCCCTTCCTGCTTGGCAAGATCACTTAATACCGCTTTCAGGCGCTCTTCAAAATCACCACGGTATTTTGCGCCGGCAAGCAGCGCGCCCAGATCGAGGGAAAGAATTCGTTTGTTGCGGATGCCTTCAGGGACTTCACCATTAATAATTCGTAGCGCCAAACCTTCAATAATGGCGGTTTTACCCACACCCGGCTCACCAATCAGTACCGGATTATTTTTGGTTCTGCGCTGAAGCACCTGAACGGTTCTGCGAATTTCATCATCACGACCAATGACAGGGTCAAGCTTGCCCTGCTCGGCACGCTCAGTGAGATCAATGGTGTATTTGGCAAGAGCGTTGCGGCTGTCTTCGGCATTGGGATCGTTAACGGATTCGCCACCACGCAGGTTTTTGATGGCAGTTTCCAGCGCCTTTTTGCTGACACCCTGATCACGCAACAGCTGACCAACCGGGCCACCATCTTCCATCATCACCAACAGCACAGTTTCACTGCTGATGAACTGGTCGTTATCCTGCTGGGATTTTTTATCCGCCAGATTCAGTAAGCGAAGCAGGCTTTGAGAAGGCTGGATATCACCTGTTGGAGTTTTGGTCACGGCCAGTTTATCGATAATACCATCCAGCCCCTGAGAGACTGTGGCAATATCAAATCCAACCTGAGCAAGCAGTGGTTTTACTGCACCACCCTGCTGATTCAACATCACCTGCAGCAAATGAGCAGATTCAATACTGGTATGATCCTTACCTATGGCCAACGACTGGGCATCGGCCAGGGCGGACTGCAGTTTGCTGGTTAACCGGTCGGCTCGCATTGCAAATACCCCTCACCTTATTACCGATAGAAAAATACACTACTGATAATTTCTATATATGGCTGGTGAGGGGGAATTCAAGTCACTTACTGTTCGCCGCTTGCTCCCCGGCCTCAGTTTCGTTTGCCTGAAGTAACCTGCGAGATGCTGTAGTAGAAGGCCCTATAGCTCCATCAGCACCAGCCTCAGGATGCATAAAAGTTGGGATCTGATTTCCAAAGAAGTATTTGGTATTAGGGCTGCTCCAGAAAGATTCCGCCCTGATCTTTTCTATATATTCAGGCGTTAGCAGAATAGCATTTATCTCTGCTTCTTTGCGGGCAATTTCTGCACGGGCTTCGCCTTCTTTTTGCAGATGGTAGGCATTGGCTTCAGCTTCTTTCTGGGCGGTATAAGCAGCCGCATCCGCCTCTTCTTTCAGCTCGTGAATACGTACACTGATTTTTATCTTCTTCTGCTCAGCCAGACTCTCCTGATCTGCTAACAGCTTTTGGTTCACTATTGCTGCCAGAACCCTCTGAGTTTCAGCTTCTTTTTCTTTTTGCTCCTTGTTAGCCTGAATTTCCTTCATGATCCTCTTCTGTCTTTCTTCAATAACACCCTTAAGGCTCTTCTCGTAGACCAGATCCGCATAGTTTTTATGAATTTGAGCGGGCAGTTCAGGCTTTGCAACAATAACCCGCTGTATTTGGAGGTTGGATTTATATTCCTCCTGCACTTTTTTCAATCTGCGCTGTAATTCATCATCCAATGTATCAAATTCATCGATATACAATTGCTTGGCTGTTTTTGAAACACAGAACTCAGCAAGCTCCTGCCTGATGGGCTCGGAGATAAGAAAACTTTCATAATTTTCCCCAAATTTTCGAATAACATTCAGGGCATCTTCAGACCGCAGCTGGTTATAAACAGAAACCTCTGGAAAATTTATGGTTAATCCATCGGAGGTACCGCAGGGAATATTACGAATGATGTCTAACTGTGGGCGAATATTTACCTGTAGTAATTTGGTAAGAGGAGACATCCACCCCCACTCTGGCTGATAAACTTCATCCCAGAACTTACCACCAAACCCCTGGAAGATGCCCACTCGCCCTTCCGGAATTGTGTAAATAAACCACCAGCTATCATGCCGAATCACATCAGATTCAGAGACAGATGAAGCCACAAGTTTGTAACTCACAGAAAGAAGAATAAGTATGAGGAAACTCTGCCGCAGGCCACTCATGAGAAGGCTCCGTACCCGGTTGCGAATGAGAAATCGGCGAGGAGTATAGGTACGGAGTTTTACGTCAACAGAAAGGAATTGTTACGTTTTGAAAGCTAAATCAAACTAACCACACAGCAGATAACATACGTCCACTGGCTGCACCTTCACGACGATAGGAATAGAAAACCTGATCTTCACTACCGGTGCAACGATCACCACCAGAAATTTCTGTTACTCCCAACCGAGCAAGGCGTTGGCGGGCAAGAAGGTAAAGGTCGCCATGCCAGCGCTCATCATCACCCGAAACAAAAGCATCCACAGCTTCGGGCACAACCTGAGAAAAAGCATCGCGAACTTCTGCACCGACCTCAAAGCACTTTTGACTGATCGCTGGCCCAAACCAAGCGATCAACTCTTCACCCGGGTCGTCAAAGGTTTTGACCGTACTTTCCAGCACACCAGCTTCAAGTCCACGCCAACCAGCATGGGCTGCCGCAACTCTTGTTCCGGAACGATTACAGAACAACACTGGCAAGCAATCTGCTGTTAAGACTGTGCAGGGGCGATTGTGTTCCTCTGTCCACACAGCATCCGCTTCAACACCAAAAGGCGAATCGGCAGGAATAATATCAACACCATGAACCTGCTTGGCCCAGCAGGGCTGGGAAGACCAACCCCACTGTTTCACCAGATCATTTCCCCAGGATGTCAGCCACTCTTTGCGCCTCTGGAGAAAATCAGACTGATGCTGATCACTCATTGGCGGCCCAACCGGGCTTACCCGGCGAGTTGATACAAACGCCCTGACATTCGCCGGGGCATTCCATTCTGGCTGAATGTAATCAACCAGAGCGCTGTCATTCTGGGAGGAAATCATAAGTCGATCGCAACCTGTGCATCCTGTTCAAGAACATCAAGCAGGGTAAGAAAATCTTCAGGAAGATCCGTTTCCCACTCCATATATTCGCCAGAAACAGGATGAACAAGCCCAAGTCGGCGGGCATGAAGAGCCTGACGATCAAAATCTTTCAGTGCGGTGACCAGTTCTGGCGTGGCGCCTTTCGGAAAACGGGGTGGCCCGGCATACAGAGAATCGCCCACCAACGGATAACGCAGATGGCTCATGTGCACACGAATCTGGTGGGTACGACCGGTTTCCAGCTGAAGGCGGATATGAGTGTGACCATGGTAACGCTCCAGAACCCGATAATGAGTCACAGACGGTTTGCCACCAATCACAACACTCATTTTCAAGCGGTTAGTTGGATGACGACCAATCGGTTCATCAACCAGCCCACCTGCGCTCATTACACCAAAAACCACAGCTTCGTATTCACGGCTGACAGAACGTTCCTGTAACTGCTCAACTAGGTCGGTCTGAGCCTGCAGGGTTTTGGCTACCACCATCAAACCGGTGGTGTCTTTGTCCAGACGGTGAACAATACCTGCCCGGGGAACAGAGGCCAGTTCCGGGTAACGGAACAAAAGTCCGTTCAACAGAGTACCTGTCCAGTTTCCCGCACCAGGGTGAACAACCAGGTCCCGAGGTTTGTTGATAACTACGATGTCGTCGTCTTCGTAGACAACATCCAGCGGAATATCTTCCGGCTCCCAGCGACCGTCATCTTCAATCTCTGCGTTCAGAGACAACTGTTCACCACCGAACAGTTTGTCTTTAGGGCGCAGGGTTTTGCCATCTACCAACAGAGCCCCGGAACGTATCCAGTCCTGCAGGCAGGAGCGTGAGTAATCAGAAAAAACTTTTGAAGCGATCTGATCCAGACGTTTACCACCCAGTTCTTCGGGGACAAACGCTTCAAGGGTAATCTGTTCGGCCATAGAGTGGAGCTACTATTCCCGTCATTAATTCTTAGGAATGTTCGCAGGGCAAATCCCTGCAAATCCAAAATTTGAGATATTACAACATGGCGACACAGCCGTTCCGAAAAACCGGAATCCCGCTGAAACTGCCGCTCTATCTTACGTCAACAGCGTATACATCACGCTGACATTGCAAACAACAGAGTGGATAACTCAAGCTATTATCGACCACACTAAGAAAGTTCGTTGCCGGATAGCTTGGGATTCTCCCCCATGCTGTGATTAAATAGACTGATTACGTAGTGTACCACAGCATGTCTGGCTCCGGAGCGGACGGAAAACACCGGAAAGGCACTTCAGGGATAACCAATGCGAGCAGCAAAACATTTATTTGTACTGGCTTTTACCGTATTGCTGGCGGCCTGTTCCAGCAACGAAGTCAAGGTTCCAGAGAACCTGACCGAAGCCGAGCTATACCAGCAGTCCAGCGAACAGCTGGATAACAAAAACTATTCAGGAGCCGTAGACACTCTGCGCGCGCTGGAATCCCGCTACCCATTCGGCCCCTTTGCCGAGCAGGCACAGCTGGACCTGATCTTTGCTTATTACAAGAGCATGGAACCGGAAGCGTCACGAGCTTCTGCAGAACGTTTTATTCGTCTGCACCCTCAGAATCCTAATGTTGATTACGCCTACTACATGCGAGGTCTGGCATCCAACACGGCCGACCTGGGCTTGATCGAACGCTACGTGCCTGTTGATATGTCACGCCGTGACCCCGGTCAGGCTCGCCAGTCCTTCAATGAATTTGCCGAACTGCTGCGTCGCTTCCCAGACAGCCGCTACGCACCGGATGCCCGTCAGCGTATGGTTTATCTGCGTAACAGACTGTCTCGCTACGAACTGCATGCCGCTGATTACTACATGAAGCGTAAAGCTTATGTGGCAGCTATTAACCGTGGCCGCTACATTGTTGATCACCTGCAGGGCACGCCAGTTGTTGAAGAAGCATTGGGCATTATGGTGGAAGGTTACCAGCACCTCGGCCTGAACAAGCCTGCCGATGAGGCACTTCTGGTTCTGAAAACCAACTTCCCGGAAAGCAAGCTGCTGAATGCTAACGGAGAGTTTATTGGCCACCGTGTTTACAGTGATGTTGATCCAACCCTGCTCAGCACACTGACCTTTGGTTTCTTTGGTGACAATACACCAAAGAAAGAGAAGATTGTTGAGGAAGAGGAAGAAGAAAACGGCCCTTCACTCCTGAACACTCTGACCTTTGGTTGGCTGGGTGACGACGGCGCTCCTACCGCTCCGGAACCACCAGCACAGTAACCACCAGTTACCCGATCACCAAAAGGCCTGAGTTTCAGGCCTTTTCTATTTTGAGAACAACCATGACCACCACCGTAAAATGCCCACAGTGCCAGAAGCCAGTGGAGTGGAAACCCGAGAATAAATATCGCCCTTTCTGCTGCGAGCGCTGTCGGTTAATCGATCTGGGAGCCTGGGCTGCGGAAGAACATAAAATTCCGGGCACACCTCAATATGATGACCTTATGTCTGACAATCTGGATGAATTCAAATCCTGAACGATCTATAGCTGCCTGATACCCCCGTCAGGTAGCTCAACTCCATTTGTTATTACACCTTTTCAATATCGCGCCTACTCTCTTCTCTCCCTGAATATCACAGAGAGATAAAAGATGAGCACAACCCTCAGCCCGAAGAAAATATTATTAATAACTGCGTCGGGCGGGGCTCTGGAGTTCTATGACTTCACTCT
This sequence comes from Parendozoicomonas sp. 2304DJ65-17, assembly GCF_058148445.1. Lineage (NCBI taxonomy): Bacteria > Pseudomonadati > Pseudomonadota > Gammaproteobacteria > Oceanospirillales > Endozoicomonadaceae > Parendozoicomonas > Parendozoicomonas sp. 2304DJ65-17. The sequence goes on along the minus strand of NZ_JBYVJV010000002.1, from coordinate 797,177 downwards.
CTTTATTCTTTTTGCCCCATTTATAAAAACAGCCTTCTTCCCTGAGACAGATACCTTGACCGGTATGATTGGCGTAATGGGATTTTTCTTTGCCGGTTATATTGCCAGACCTTTGGGGGGCATTATTTTCAGCCACTTTGGCGATCGCTTTGGCCGCAGCTCCCAGTTCACCATCACCCTTGGCATTATGTCTTTCTGCACTCTGGGCATTGCTCTACTGCCAACCAGAGAGGTTCTTGGCGACTTATCACTAATCGGCCTTCTCGCCCTGAGAATCCTTCAGGGGGCCTCCCTGGGGGGAGAGATTCCTGGCTCCGTCACTTACATGGCCGAATGGCTGCCCTGGAACAGGCGTGGCCGGGCGATAAGCATAATTATTACCGCAATAACAGCTGGCAACCTTATGGGATCAGTAACGGGCTATTTGTTAACGTCAAATATTACTCAGGAACATATGCAACTATGGGGTTGGAGAATTCCATTTGCCCTTGGGTTTGTTTTAGGCATGGTGACTTTAATTGCCCGCCGCAGAATGACGGAAACACCAGCCTTTTTGAAGCTGATGACCGAAGAGGCTGTACAGCGCATCCCTCTTACGACTCTCTTTCAAAGTCATCGAACACAACTAATTCAGGGAATAGGCATTGCTGCTGTACCGGCAATCATTGTTTCGTTTTGCCTCTATCTGCCAGTCTGGTTCAACCAGCATTTGAAACTGCCACTGCTGTCATCCTTTTCCTGCTCAACGCTGGCGTTTCTTATTATCTGCGCTCAGGTACCTTTCTATGGCTGGCTCAGTGACCGCATTGGCCGCAAACCCCTGATGGCAGGAGGCGCCCTCCTATTAACCCTTGCCACAATTTTCTCTGAAGTAGCTCTATCAGCCGGTACATCAGGCAGTGCACTCCTTACCGTGATACTGCTCATCACACTGCCAGCTGCAATGGTTCAAGCCTGTTACGAAACATCTCTGGCAGAGCTCTTTCCGACAGATGTGCGGTTTACCGGTCTTGGCCTCAGTCACAATGTAAGCTTTGCGTTATGTGGAGGGTTATCGCCCCTGATTATGGAAACACTTATCGGGCATGGAGTGATTCTGGCACCACTTTACCTTGTCGGGATCTGCGCAATATTAACGACTATGGCGAGCTGCAATATGCCCCACCCCAACCATTACCTTATTCATATCAATACCTGATGAAACGGGATTACTACCACCAGTTACTGATCGCTGCGATTCCTTGCGCACCCGCATCAATAGCCTGTGGCAAACTTTCTTCTCTCATTCCGCCCAGACAATAAACAGGTAACGTTGCCTGCTCAATCAATGTTTTCGCCTTCTCCCAACCGAGAGGTTCTGCATCTGGATGACTTATAGTGTTTTGCACTGGTGATAACGTGGCGCAGCTGGCACCGACTTCAACGGCCATATCCAGTTGCTGCTTATCATGGCAGGAGGCGATCAGCAATTTCTCGCCTGAATAGCGCCAGCCTTGCTCATGCAATTTCTGAAGCTGCTCTGAAGTCAGATGTAGGCCAGCCACACCGTCCTTATCCAGCCAGCTTAAATCACCTTTCACAATCAGTTGGCTTACGCCAGAGGAGAATAAAGGCAAGAGAGCTTCAGTACAGGCGTTATATTCAGAATCACTCAGCCATGGAGCCCGGAACTGAATCATTGGCAATTGTCGCTCAATAGCAGCAGAGACTCTGCTCACCAGTTCCGAAGTTTCGGCAAAAGCTCCGGTGATTAAATATTTCTGGGGCAATTGTGCTGCAGCCACAATCGGACGATTTGCGGCAGGAAACTCATGGGATGACAGCTCTGCAGGTGCCACCCACTTTACCGGCTGGCCTTCACGACCGTGAGGCTCACCCGCAAAAGAAGTCACCGTCCAGACATCGAGCAGCACAGACTTATCAGGGTATTTATGATGAATACGAATCAGCGGATGAAACTCTGAGGGCTGAATGCCCAGCTCTTCATCCAACTCCCGGCATAAAGCATCCGCTACCTTTTCATCGGGCTCCACCTTGCCGCCGGGGAATTCCCACAACCCTCCCATATGTTTATCGAGAGGGCGACGAGCGATCAAAATATTATTGTTCTGATCAAGAATAACTGCGGCAGCAACGTGGATTTGCTTCATACAACCTACTTATAAAACCGCCCCCAATCAGGTGCGGTATTCAGCATTAATGGTGACATAGTCGTGGGAAAGATCAGACGTCCAGACCTGTGTAGATTCTGAACCCAGCCCCAGATCGATATTGATGGTATAGGCTTCTTTATCCATAACCGCCTGCCCATCCGCCTCCTGATAACTGGCGGCAACACCACCTTCCTCTGCGATCAGAATCTCATCAAGATAAATCTGAATCTTATCGACATCCAGGTTATCCACAGGTGCGCGGCCTACAGCAGCCAGAATCCGACCCCAGTTTGGATCACAGGCAAACAGTGCAGTCTTCACGAGTGGCGATAAAGCTACGGTATTGGCAACTGTATGAGCTTGCTCAACAGACTCAGCCCCCCGCACTGCAACCGTCACGAACCGGGTTGCCCCTTCACCATCCATAACCAGAGCTTTGGCCAGATCCTGACACACATCGGCGATAACCTTGGAAAGCTTGGCAAACAATGCATTATCGCGATCGGTAATCATTGGATTACCGGCTTTACCGGTTGCGATCAGAATGCAGGAATCATTGGTTGAAGTATCACCATCAACCGTGATGCGATTGAAGGAATCATCAGCAACTTCTGCCAACAACTCTTGCAAAAGCGTACGTTCAACAGCTGCATCAGTGGCGATATAGGTCAGCATGGTCGCCATATTCGGGTGAATCATGCCGGAGCCTTTGGCAATCCCGGTTACAGTGTAGGTTTGACCTTCAAACTCAAACTGGCGGGAATAACCTTTAGGGCGAGTATCGGTGGTCATAATACCTTCAGCAGCATGCCACCAACCTTCTTCAGACAGGCTATCGACACATCCGGGAATACCAGCCTCCAGCCGTTCGACTGGCATAAGCTCACCAATCACTCCGGTAGAAAAAGACAACACTTGCTCAGACTGAACCTCCAAAGCTTCAGCGACAACAGCTGTAGTTCGCTTAGCATCAGACATGCCCTGTTCACCGGTACCGGCATTGGCATAACCAGTATTCACCAGAAGCGCGCAGGGTGAATTATTTATACGATCACGACACAAGAGCACTGGCGCCGCGCAAAATGCATTCTGGGTAAATACACCTGCAACACTGGCCTCCTCCGGCCAGCGCATAACCACCAGATCCCGGCGATCCTGATAACGAATACCGGCTTTTACCGTACCAAGTTGAAAACCTTTAACTGGATGCAATGTGCCCGATGGAGCTTTTCCCGTTGCCATACTTCCCCCAAGTAGGTGGCGACATTTTTACCATGATTATGCCCGCTTATTTTCATGTGTTAGGCAGACACTTACCTCTCATGGCTGTCTGATATTTTAAATTCTTCATTTCTGGTTAAGTAAAAAAACCTCTCACCCCGGAGGGATGAAAGGCTCTTAAAAAGTGAAGCTATGTCTTACACAGCTATTGCTTCAGACAATGACTGCCTTAAACAATCTTACCGTGACACTGCTTGTACTTCTTGCCCGAGCCACAAGGACACGGCTCATTTCGACCAACCTTACGACCGTCTCGCACAACAGGTGCCTGAGGTTCTGGTGCAGGAGCTTCCGCTTCATCACCATCATCGGATATACCCTGTGCCTGCTGGTGTTCAAACTGCATGCGACGAGCTAACTCTTCACGGCGCTGGCGTTCAATTTCTTCAGTCTGGTCATCCTGCTGAACCTGAACGTGGGACAACACGCGAACAACTTCGTGCTTGATGTCAGTCAGCATCTGGGAGAACAGTTCAAAAGCTTCCCGCTTGTATTCCTGTTTCGGATTCTTGGCAGCGTAGCCGCGCAGGTGAATACCCTGACGAAGATGATCCATAGTGGCCAGATGCTCTTTCCACTTATCATCCAGAATACGCAGCAGAATATGCTTTTCGAACGCCTGTAGAGCTTCTGCTCCAGCCAGAGTCTTCTTGCTCTCGTAGGACTCAGCCACTTTCTCTAGAATACGGTCACGCAGGCCGTCTTCATCCAGAGCATCTTCTGTATCGAGCCATTGCTTAACAGGCAGCTGCTCATTTAATTCCGCCGCAATACGCTTTTCAAGCCCAAGAATATCCCACTGTTCTTCAAGACTCTGAGGAGGAATAAATTCGTCAATCAGGCTATTAATAACTTCCGCACGAATGTTGTTAACACTTTCACTCACATCTTCAGCGGCTAACAAATCATCACGCTGAGAGTAAACGACCTTACGCTGATCGTTGGCTACATCATCGTATTCAAGAAGGTTCTTACGAATATCAAAGTTACGACCTTCAACCTTACGCTGGGCTTTTTCAATAGCGTTGGTCACCATACGGTGCTCAATCGCTTCGCCCTTTTCCATACCCAGAGCTTTCATAAAGTTCTTCACCCGGTCAGAGGCGAAGATACGCATCAGGTTATCTTCCAGAGACAGATAGAAACGGGAGGAACCCGCATCACCCTGACGGCCGGCACGACCACGCAGCTGGTTATCAATACGGCGAGATTCGTGACGCTCAGTACCAATGATATGCAAGCCACCAGCGGCCAGTACTGCATCATGGCGCTGCTGCCATTCGGAGCGCAGGTTTTCCAATTGTTCTTCGGAAGGGTTGTCCAGAGTGGCGGCTTCAGCTTCCCAGTTACCACCAAGGCTGATATCCGTACCACGACCAGCCATGTTTGTCGCAATGGTGATTGCGCCGGGACGACCAGCCTGAGCAATAATATCGGCTTCTTTCTCGTGGAACTTGGCATTCAGAACCTGGTGCTCAATACCCGCCTTTTTAAGAGCATTGGAAAGCAGCTCGGAAGATTCGATTGAAGCAGTACCAACCAGCACAGGTCGTGCCGCAGCAACTGTTTCACGGATATCCTGAATAATTGCCTCGTATTTCTCTTCGATGGTGAGATAAACGAGGTCATTCATATCCTTACGGATCATCGGTTTGTGGGTAGGAATAACCACCACATCCAGGCCGTAGATCTGACGGAATTCGAAGGCTTCTGTATCAGCGGTACCAGTCATGCCAGACAGGTTGTCGTACAGACGGAAATAGTTCTGGAAAGTTGTAGATGCCAGAGTCTGGCTTTCCGCCTGAATAGGCAGACCTTCTTTGGCTTCCAGTGCTTGGTGCAGACCTTCAGACAAACGACGACCTGGCATTGTACGACCGGTGTGTTCATCAACCAGCATAATTTCCTGGCCGCTGACAATATATTCCACGTTTTTCTGGAACAGGGTGTGAGCTTTCAGGGCTGCCTGAGCATGGTGCAGAAGATTCAGGTTCTGGGAAGCGTAAAGGCTTTCACCCTCTGGAAGGTGGCCTTCTTTCACCAGAGTATCTTCAATAAACTGGTGACCGATTTCAGTGAGCTCTACCTGACGGGTCTTTTCATCGATGATGTAATGACCGGTATCCTCAACACCTTCTTCGCTTTCTTCGTGTTGACGCTCCAGGCGAGGAGCCAGCTTATTCATAGTCCGATAGAGTTCGGAACTGTCTTCAGCCGGGCCGGAAATAATCAGAGGAGTACGAGCCTCATCGATAAGAATGGAGTCAACTTCATCGACAACAGAGAAGTTCAGCTCACGCTGGAACTTATCTTCCTTACGGAACGCCATGTTGTCTCGAAGGTAGTCAAAACCGAACTCATTGTTGGTGCCGTAGGTGATATCTGATTGATAAGCCGCACGCTTTTCTTCAGGATCCTGCTGAGGAACGATGACGCCGACACTCAGTCCAAGGAATTCATACAGCGGTTGCATCCAGCGAGCGTCACGACGAGCAAGGTATTCGTTAACGGTAACAACGTGAACACCTTTGCCAGATAAACCGTTCAGATAAACAGCCAAGGTGGCCATCAGGGTTTTACCTTCACCGGTGCGCATTTCAGCAATACGACCCTCGTGAAGAGTCATACCACCAATCATCTGCACATCAAAGTGACGCATTCCCATAACCCGCTGACTGGCCTCACGACAAACAGCGAAGGCTTCAACGAGAAGGTCATCCAGAGATTCACCGCCTTGGGCGCGCTCTTTCAGTTTCAGGCTGCGGGCTTTCAGGTCATCATCACTCAGTGCCTGCAGTTCATTTTCCAGCTCACCAATCTGCTTAACCCGCTTACCCATTTTCTTGAGCTGGCGGTCGTTCTTACTGCCTACAATTTTTTTTACGAGAGATGACAACATAATTTGATCAAGTGCCCGAAATTTCCAAATTCTTTATTAACTATCCGCGACTGGCTCTGTACATATAGCGGGCGGGATTCACCTGCCTGTTATTTACCAGCACTTCAAAATGCACATGGGGGCCAGTGGATCGCCCCGAACTCCCCATCAGGCTGATTGCCTGCCCCTTAGTGACAATATCCCCGACCTTCACTAATGCTTCTTTATTATGAGCATATCGGGTGACATAACCATTGCCATGATTAATTTCTACCAGCAAACCAAAACCACTGCGTTTTCCGGACCAGGTAACAATTCCGGAACCAACGGCAATAACTTCAGAACCTTCTTTACCGGCAATATCTACGCCTTTATGCCAGGCAGGCCTGCCGGTGAATGGATCTGTTCTGCGGCCAAAGTTAGAAGAAACCCATCCTTTTCTAACAGGGCGGCCGGCAATATAAACATCATCCTGAAGATTTCTTCCCAATAGCAGAGACTCCAGAACTTCCAATTGTTCTGCACGGTTATCAATACGGGAAGCGAGTTCTTCAATCTGATCAGAGAAACTGGGAGGGAGATAAGTCTGGCCGGCATCAATGGCTTCATCTGGCCCACCCAAAGCCGGAGCTGTACCAAAATCAAACTCATCTTGAGCCAGGTCGGCCATGGTTACCAGTCTATCTCCCAGAGCATCAAGTCTCATTAAGCGCCCTTGAAGCTGGGCCAGTTGCACAGCCATGGCATCCAGTTCGACACTGGATGCACCTTTTAGTTTCTCAACATCTTTCCGCTGAACATTAAGGGCGGTTTTCCATTCCTGAAGATCACTACTGGTTAATGCACCGGATGCATTCAGATTCAGGAAATACCAGGCCAGAAGAAAACCGGCCAGAATAAGAGCCGCGGCTGACAAACCAATCCCCCAGAACAGTCGTGCACCATCCATCCAGAAAGTGCGACTTTTACCATGGGGATGTCGAACAACGATTACTTTCATTGTCAGCCTGAAATTACCTCTGGGATTGCTGCCATTATGGGACAGCCAATCCATGTTTTAGCGAAACGAACTACTCAATTCTCATTCAAGCTCACACGTCATGTTTCACAAGCTCGAAATTTAAGTGGTTGATAGTACCAGAAAATCGCCAGAATGCGGCACACTCTAGCATTGCCAAGAACACTCTCGCAACAAGGGGTGCCGTACCACTTGAAAACACCCACATTTTGTAAAAATAAACTCCCAAAAAAAAGGCCATCAAATATGATGGCCTTTAAATAAGGAGAGAGTATTTTTTATGCGATCAGGCAACAACAGCTGTCGGACGCGCATAAGAAATAGGAGCTGTGGCAGCATCATCAAACGTCACAACTTCCCATGCTGACTCATCAGCAATCAAAGCACGAAGCAGTTTGTTATTGGTGGAGTGACCGGACTTCTCACCGATAAATTCACCAATCAGGCTGTTACCCAGCAGATACAGGTCACCAATAGCGTCCAGCATCTTATGCTTAACAAACTCATCTTCGTAACGAAGACCGTCTTCATTCAGAATACGGTAATCATCAACAACAATAGCGTTCTCTACGCTGCCGCCCAGAGCCAGGTTTTGGGAGCGCAGAAATTCAATATCCTTCATAAAGCCGAAGGTACGGGCACGGCTAACTTCTTTAACAAAGGAAGTACTGGAGAAATCAATGCTGGCTTGTTGAGTCAGCCCATGGAATACAGGGTGATCAAACTCAATAGAGAAGCTGACCTTAAAACCATCAAAAGGTACGAAAGTGGCTGATTTGCCTTCTTCCTTAACGGTGACCTTCTTTTTGATGCGAATAAAGCGCTTGGCAGCAGACTGTTCTTCAATACCAGCGGATTGCAGCAGGAATACAAAAGGACCTGCACTGCCATCCATAATAGGTACTTCATGAGCGGTCACATCAACATAGGCATTATCAATGCCCAGACCAGCCATGGCAGAAAGCAGATGTTCTACGGTATCAACCCGTACACCGTCCTTTTCAAGGGAAGTGCAAAGAGTCGTCTGACCAACATTTACAGCCCGCGCTGGTATCTGAACGACAGGATCAAGATCCGTTCTGCAGAAAACGATGCCGGTATCAACAGGAGCAGGCCTCAGGGTGAGATAAACCTTTTCACCTGAGTGCAAACCTACACCGGTTGCCCGAATGATATTTTTGAGTGTGCGCTGTCTGATCATAATGCAGCCGTAGAGCCTTATATATCTTGCTTTATACCAGCAATACTGGAATCCCAGCCAAGCTGCAAGACATCCTGCCCAGCCTGAAATCTTGCAATAAACGTGCAGTCTAGCAAAGTAACGCCCATGAACATAGTGTTACATACCGTACCACTTCACGTTTATCGGTAAACCACCAGACGGAAATCAATCCGCCTGACGTCTCAGAAATGCTGGAATGTCCAGATAATCTGGAGAATCCGACACCTGAGGTTCAATTGGAGCCGTATCACTACCTACTGCAACAGGTTGACGACGGTTTACCGTTGGGCGTTCCAGCTCACGGTAATCAATTTCGCCAGTGGTTGCCTTAGGTTTGGGAGCGTTATTGGTGTTATCAACAACCACCTTAGGCTCTTCGTTATGACCCAGACCTGTTGCAACAACTGTTACACGCAACTCATCAGTCATTTCAGGATCAATAACGGTACCGATAACCACAGTGGCATTCTCGGAAGCATACTGGTTCACAGTATCACCAACTTCCTGGAATTCACCGATAGCAAAGTCCAGACCCGCAGTAATATTGACCAGAATACCGCGAGCACCCTGCAGATCGATATCTTCCAGCAGCGGGCTGCGAATCGCAGACTCAGCAGCTTCAGCGGCACGGGTCTCGCCAGTCGCGCAGCCAGTACCCATCATCGCCATGCCCATTTCGGACATAACAGTACGCACGTCAGCAAAGTCAACGTTGATCATACCTGGACGGATAATCAGGTCAGCAATGCCCTGAACAGCCCCCAGAAGCACGTCGTTCGCCGCACTGAAAGCAGACAACAAACTCGCCTTTTTACCCAGAGCTTCAAGAAGCTTTTCATTTGGGATAGTGATCAGAGAGTCAACATGTTCAGAGAGTTCTTTCAAACCTTCAGTGGCTACGTTAGTACGCTTACGCCCTTCAAACGGGAACGGGCGGGTCACAACAGCAACTGTCAGGATATCCAGCTCTTTAGCCACCTGAGCAACCACAGGAGCCGCACCGGTACCTGTACCGCCACCCATGCCAGCAGTGATAAACACCATATCCGCGCCGCTGAGCACTTCCGCAATACGCTCGCGATCTTCAAGAGCAGCCTGACGACCAATCTCAGGGTTTGCACCAGCTCCCAATCCCTTGGTGATACCAGTACCCAGCTGCAACAGGGTACGGGCATTCAGGTTTTTGAGTGCCTGCGCATCGGTGTTTGCCACGATGAAGTCAACACCTTCAACCTGACTGTTCAGCATGTGGTTTACAGCGTTACCGCCACCACCGCCAACACCAATTACCTTTATTACCGCATTTTGCGGAATACTGTCTTCCAGCTCGAACATGAAACTCTCCTTTCTCTCAATGTCCATCTTCTTGTATTAATTCCTGGTTAACAATCAAAAGTTTCCTTGAACCCATTGTTTCAGGCGACTAAGGAAACTTTCCTGCTTCTGTGGTCTTCCCTGGGAAGATGGCGCACTGCGGACACCTTCCTCCATATTGTGTTGCGCGTACTGCAAAAGGCCGACACTGGTTGCGTAAATCGGGTTACGAACAACATCAGCCAGACCCTCAATATTCTGGGGCAGTCCTAATCGAACAGGCATATGGAAAATCTCTTCTGCCAGCTCGATAACACCTTCCATCTTCGATGTGCCGCCGGTCAGAACAATCCCGGCTGCAACCAACTCTTCAAAACCACTACGTCGCAATTCGGCCTGTATCAGGGTGAACAACTCGTCGTAACGGGGCTCAACAACTTCCGCCAGAGCCTGACGGGAAAGATCCCGGGGAGGACGATCTCCTACACTGGGCACTTTGATCGTTTCATCCACGCCTGCCAGTTGAGTTAGAGCGCATGCATATTTAATTTTAATATCTTCTGCGTGCTGGTACGGCGTACGCAGTGCCATGGCGATATCATTGGTGACCTGATCGCCAGCAATAGGAATAACGGCCGTGTGACGAATTGCCCCTTCTGTAAAGATAGCTATATCTGTGGTTCCACCACCGATATCCACCATGCACACACCCAGTTCTTTTTCATCGTCAGTCAAAACTGAGTAGCTGGAAGCCAGCTGCTCGAGAATGACATCATCCACATCAAGGTTGCAGCGACGAATACATTTTTCAATATTCTGAACAGCGTTCACGGCACAAGTGACCAGATGCACCTTGGCTTCCAAACGAACGCCGGACATTCCCAACGGTTCTTTCACACCTTCCTGGGTATCAATCACATACTCCTGAGGGAGAATATGCAGAATTTTCTGGTCAGCAGGAATCGCAACAGCCTGGGCAGCATCAATAACCCTTTCCATATCAGCTGTTGTTACTTCCCTCTCACGGATGGCAACAATGCCGTGAGAGTTCAGGCTGCGGATATGATTACCCGCAATACCCACATAAACAGAGTCAATCTGACAACCCGCCATCAGCTCAGCTTCTTCTACAGCCCGCTGAATAGATTGCACTGTCGACTCAATATTGACGACCACACCTTTACGCAATCCACGGGAAGGGTGTGAACCGATACCAACCACCTCAATAGTGCCGCGATCGGTAATTTCACCGACCAGAGCGACAACCTTGGATGTGCCGATATCCAGGCCGACAACCATTTTTCCATTCCCAGAGCCAGTCATTCGCTAACCTACCTGTTGTCCTGTTACCCGACGCTGATCTGTTTACGACCGGTCTCCCGGCCACTGCTGCATGCAGTCATCGTCATACCTGCATTTTGTTAAAATCTATCCGCCCGTTTTCTCTTGGCCGCTTCCTTGAGCAGGCCTCTGAATCCAGGCGACTGCGACACCATCCCGATACCGCAAATCAATACTTCCCACTTCAGCCCAGCGTGTTTGCAGGCGGTTATAGTAGAGCTGGGTAAAGCGCTGCATGCGCTCAATTAACTCATCACCACCCAGCTGTACCGCAACACCTTTCACCCTGAAGCTCCAGTTTCCTGAAGGTGTCAGGCTCACTGCTTCAACACGCAAACCCAAAAGACGGAGCTGCTGACTCAGAGTCATGTACTGCTGCATGATCTCCTGCTCCCGCCCTTCCGGGCCTCCTAACAGAGGAAGTTCACTGAATGACCTCCCCTGCCGGGAGCGCAGAACCTTTCCGTCTGCGCTGATTAACTCTTTTTCCTGCCAGCGGGCAACCGGTACTTCTTCCTCAAGAACAACCTCTACCCGATCTGGCCAAATCTTCTTTACCCGTACATTGGCAATCCAGGAGTCTTTTTCCAGAACCTGCTTAATGCCTCGCAGGTCCACACTGAAAAAGCGTTCCCGCAAATAAGGTTCCAACTCTGCCTGCAACGCTTCCTGGCTGAGATAACGAAAGTTGCCACTTACCTCAACCTTTGCCACCGGCCTGTCCAGCCACTCCCGCAAAACGGGTAGCGACAACATCAATCCGCCAAGCACAGCTCCCGCTACAAGAAACTTCAGGGCTGCTGCTACCCGGCGCCCCCAGAGCAGAAATCTTTGCTTTCGCTCTTCCTGCTCACGGCGGCTGTTCCGTTTCTTTGGGGCAGCGTTCTTATCTGCCCTTAAACTCTTTCTTAACTCATCTCTGTTGTCATGCCGGAGATATCGTCGGGCATCCATGACCTCTCCTCTTCGCCACTAATGCGCAACAACTCAAGAACCAGATCCGCAAACTGATAGCCAACGGCCTGCGCTGCCATAGGTACAAGACTGTGGTCAGTCATTCCAGGAATAGTATTCACTTCCAGAAGCCAAAAGCGCCCCTGGTCATCCTGCATAACATCTACACGCCCCCAGCCACTGCAACCAAGCCCATCAAAAGCCTTTACAGCCAGAGCCTGCAGTTCCTGCTCTTTCTCTTCCGTTAAGCCACTGGGTAAATGGTAACGGGTATCATCAGAAAGATACTTGGCCTCATAGTCATAAAATGTGTTATCCGTCTCAAGACGTATAACTGGTAGCGCACGACCATCAAGAATGGCCACTGTGTATTCAGGTCCGGCAATCAATTGCTCAATCATAGCCTGATCAGTGTGTTCCAGAACCTTGGCAATAGCTGAAGCCAGTTCTTCCCGGGTATACACCGGAAAAGTGCAAATACTGGAACCCTCGCCATTTGGCTTCACAAAACATGGCATTGGCAGATCAGCTGTTTCCAGATCTGTTGTTTTGCCTACCATGACAAACTCAGGCGTCGGCAGATCCATACTTTTCCAGATCAGCTTGCTGCGGCATTTATCCATAGCCAATGCAGAGCCTTTTACACCACTTCCCGTGTAAGGAATGTGCAGAAAATCAAGCAACCCCTGAACTGTTCCATCTTCGCCATCACCACCATGAAGGGCCAGAAAAACACGTTCTGGTTTTACAGTGCGCAGCTGATCAACAAGATCGTCACCCGCATCTACCAGAACCGCATCGACACCACGGTCTTTCAGCGCCGTAAAAATCCTGTTGCCTGACTTCAGCGACACCTGACGTTCAGGTGAAAGGCCACCACAAAGCACCGCTACCCGGCCAAAAGCCTTAGCGTCAACGGCAACACCTTTCGCATCCTGCTTATTAACAGCTTGCTCTGCCTTTGACTTCTCAGTCATATCCTTGCCCAACTCACTCACTTTTCAGAACCAGCTCTTTCTCTGCCAGCTCACCGGCCAAACCACCAATATCTCCAGCGCCCTGGGTAATCAACAGGTCGCCATCTGTCAGCACATCTGCCAGAACCTTATCAACTGGCTCGCCGCGCTGAACAAAAATCGGATCTAAACGTCCACGCTGCCTAATGCTGCGACACAGGCTGCGACTGTCAGCTCCTGGGACTGCTGTTTCCCCTGCAGGATAAACGTCCATCAACAGCAAAACATCGACCTGTGACAGCACATCCACAAAGTCTTCGTACAAATCACGGGTACGGGAATAACGGTGAGGCTGGTAGATCATCACCAGACGCTTTTCTGGCCAGCCCTTACGAATAGCGGCGACAGTTGCAGAAACCTCACGGGGGTGGTGACCGTAGTCATCGACAAACATAACTTCGCCGACACCTGTCTGGTAATTGCCATAAACCTGGAAGCGACGACCAACCCCCTGGAAACCGGAAAGCCCTGCACAGATATCTTCATCAGACATCCCTTCCTCTGACGCAACCACATAAGTTGCCAGGGCATTCAGGATATTGTGCTCTCCGGGAATATTGAGATTCACATCAACATTGTCACGACCTTTGCGCACCAATGTGAAGTTGTTCTGCATCGCTTCCTGCTGAGCATTGATGGCTCGGTAATCAGCATCTTCAGAGAAACCATAAGTGATCACCTGACGCTTAATCTGCGGCAACAGTTCACGGACGACTGGATCATCAATACAAACGACAGCCAAACCATAAAAAGGCAGATTGTGCAGAAAATCCAGGAAGGTCTGCTTCAGCTTGCCAAAATCACCTTCATAGGTAGACATATGGTCGGCATCAATATTGGTAACGATGGAAACCATTGGCTGAAGATGAAGAAATGATGCATCACTCTCGTCAGCTTCGGCGACCAGATAACGACTGCCACCCAGGCGTGCATTGGTACCCGCGGAGTTCAGTCGACCACCAATAATAAATGTGGGATCAAGACCGCCCTGCCCAAGTACAGAGGCAAGAAGGCTGGTTGTTGTCGTCTTACCGTGAGTACCAGCAACAGCAATACCGTGACGGTAACGCATCAGTTCCGCCAGCATTTCCGCACGAGGCACAACCGGAATACGATTTTCACGGGCTGCCATCAGTTCGGGGTTATCCGCTTTAACTGCGGTGGAAACCACCACCACATCAGCTCCAGCGATATTTCCACTGTCGTGGCCGATATGAATTTCAGCACCAAACGACGCCAGACGCTCAGTCACTTTTGAAGCGCGAATATCAGAGCCGGAAATTTTATAGCCCTGATTACAAAGAACTTCTGCGATACCGCACATACCGGAGCCACCAATACCAATAAAGTGGATCCTGCTTATGCGGCGCATTTCAGGAACAGCGAAAACCGGAACCTGCTGTTCAGACATTGTATTGTTAACCTGTTTTTTCATTTCAGACACGGGCAACCTCCTGACAGATAGTTGCAACCCGGGTGGTTGCGTCAGGGTGAGCACAAGCTCTGGCATTTTCAGACATCGCCTGCACCTTCTCAGGGTGCGCGGAGAACTCTGATAATTTTTCCGCCAGTGTATGTTCAGTCATATGTTTTTGTTCCAGCAAAACAGCGGCGTCGTTATCCACCAGATAACGACCATTGCGCAGTTGTTGCTGATCCTTGTGCCATGGATAAGGCACCAGAATGGCGGGCTTACCCGCATTAGCCAGTTCCGCCACGGTAAGAGCCCCGGAGCGACACAGCACCAGATCAGCCCAGCCATAGGCGGCAGCCATATCATCAATAAAGGGATCAACCCGACCTTCAACACCAATGCTTTTATAAAGCGCACGGGTGTCGTCCAGATTGATAGCACCAGTTTGATGCCAGACTTCCGGAGCACTCTCGCCCATTACAGCCAGAGCCTTGGGTACACATTCATTCACTGCAACAGCGCCACGACTACCACCAAGTACCAGCAAACGCAGTTTACGATCAGCTTTGTTTTCATCCGCTACTGGAACAATCATTGGCCGCACAGGGTTACCGGTGCACTCTGCATTAGCATCAGCAGGAAAGGCTCTCGGAAAAGCTTCCAGTCTGCGAGAGGCAAACATACTGGCAATACGATTGGTTAAGCCAAGAATCGCATTCTGCTCATGAAGAACCAAAGGCTTACGCAGCAACCAGGCGGCCACACTGCCAGGGCCAGAAACAAAACCGCCCATACCTAATACCGCAACAGCTTTCTTGGAACGCATAACACGCAGCGCATGCCATAAAGACAGAGCAACACGGAACGGTGCCTGCAACAAAGCCTTCACCCCATTACCACGAACACCTTTGACCGGCATAAAGGTAATGTCATAGCCATGCTTTGGAACCAGATCCGCTTCCATACCATCACGAGTTCCCAGCCAGTGAATCTGGAAACCTTTGTCTCGTAGTTCATCCGCAACAGCCAGAGCCGGGAATATATGTCCGCCAGTACCGCCCGCCATTACGATAAAGAGAGGAGCTTCAGACATTAGCGCCCTCCCGTTTCTTTTTTACTGCTTTGACCGCACCCTGGGTACGGCGCTCAAAATCAATTCGCATCAACAGCCCAATGGCCATACAGTTCATAATCAAGCTACTGCCGCCATAACTCATCAATGGCAGAGCCAAACCTTTGGTGGGCAACAAACCGCTGCTGACACCGATATTTATAAACACCTGACTGCCAAACAACAGGCCAAGCCCGTAAGCCAGGTAAGCTGAAAACTGCTGTCCGGCCCGTTCAGCTAAAAGTCCAATTCGCATTGCCCGCCAGGAAATAAAAAACAGCATGGCAATCAACACAATTCCGCCAATCAAGCCAAACTCTTCAGCCACCACAGAGAAGATAAAGTCTGTATGGGCTTCAGGGAGAAAGAACAGTTTCTGAATACCATTACCTAAACCTTCCCCGGCCCAGCTTCCCCGACCAAAGCCAATCAAAGACTGAGTAAGCTGATAACCTGCACCAAACTGGTCAGCCCAAGGATCCTGAAAGCTACTAAGGCGTGCCATCCGGTAAGGCTCAAAAATAATCAGGTATGCGCCACCAGCCACACCAATAAGAACCAGAACAAGAAACTTTCCTATACGAGCACCCGCCAGGAAAATCATGCCCATAATTGAGGCAGATAAAACCACAGCAGAGCCGAAATCCGGTTCCAGCAACAACAACCCCAGAACAATCGCAAGAATAACAAGAGGCTTAAAAAATTCTTTCCAGCTAGGTCCACAAACGGCTTCGCGCCAACGGGATAGGTAAAACGCCGTAAAGATAATCATCATCACTTTGGCGACTTCCGAAGGCTGGAGATTAAAAATACCCAACGGCAACCAGCGTTTACTGCCGTTCACTTCACGGCCAACAATCACAACAAGAGTCAGAAGAGCGATGGAAATAATCAAAGGGACGAAGCCAGTGCGCTGCCAGAAGGACATTGGCAGCACCATCATCGCTGCCATCACACCAACTCCAACCGCCATAAACAGGCTCTGGCGAATCATAAAATAGAAAGGACCACCGTAACCGGCACTGGCAATACCGCTTGAAGCCGAACCAACCATAATCAGCCCCATCGCCATACAACAGGCGACAACAGCCATCAGTTTCAGATCAACCGGGTTGTTGCTGTTTTGCAGTCTTACATAGATATCAGATACAGATGTGCTAGCCATAACGCACCTCTACCTGTTTGCGGAATTCATCGCCCCGATGCTCGTAACTGCGGAACATATCAAAACTGGCACAGGCCGGTGCTAAAAGAACTGCATCTCCCGCCTTAGCCAGCTCTCCAGCCAGCACGACGGCTTGCTCCAGATCATCTACCCGATGGGTATTTGTCAGGCCTCGTACAGTCTCAGCAATTTTTTCACCATCTGCGCCCAGTACAATCAAGTCCCGAACATAGCTGCTAACGGCATTATTCAGATCAGCAAAGTCAGCCCCTTTGCCATCACCGCCAGCAATCAGAACAATATCGCCCTGCAAGTCTGCACCAAGACCCTCAATTGCGGCCACTGCCGCACCAGTATTGGTTGCTTTTGAATCATTGAACCAGCTGACACCATTATGGTCAGTCAGCCATTCACAGCGATGAGCCAAACCGGTGAACTCACGCAGAGCTGAAAGCATGGCTTCCATCGGAAGATCAACCAGAAAACCAAGTGACAGAGCAGCTAGTGCATTCGCCTGATTGTGTAGCCCTCTAACTTTCAATTCCGATGCACGAATCAAACGAGTCACGCCCTGTACCAACCAGGTCTCACCATCCTCAGCTACAGTGCCAAAATCATTTAATCCGGGAGGAGCTCCAAAGCCAAACGACAGCTGATTTACATTTTCAGAAACAAGCGGTGCTGTCAGAGCATCATCGCGATTTTTAACTGCACCATAGCAACCACGATAAATGCGATGTTTAGCCTGATGATAATCAGCCACTGACTCATAACGATCCATATGATCCGGTGTTACATTCAGAACAGTCGCTGCCGCCGCACGCAAGGAATGCGTGGTTTCAAGCTGAAAGCTGGAGAGTTCAAGCACATAGAGATCTTTGGGCTTTTGCTCCAGGAGTTCGAGAACCGGTGTGCCGATATTGCCACCAACACCAACCTGAACTCCGGCTTTTTCTGCCATTTGTCCCAGCAAAGTTGTTACAGTGCTTTTTCCGTTAGAGCCGGTAATTGCAATAACCTGAGCGCGGGACTGCCTCTCCTGAAGAGCACGGCAGAACAATTCAATATCACCAGATACAGCAACGCCGCTGGCAATAGCAGCGGCAATGGCAGGTTCCTTCAACGACAGACCTGGACTAACTATCAACTCATCAGCAGCACAGAGCTGAGCAGCATCAAGTTCACCACAAGCAACTTGTACACCCGGGCAATCTCTGTGGAGTTCATCCAGCCCGGGCGGGTTGTCACGGCTATCAAAAATCCGGAAAGGTGAGCCGGAGCGATACAACCAGCGAGCGCAGGCAAGCCCGGTCTTACCGAGACCGATGACTATCCTTTGTCTGTCGCTGCCAATCAGCTGCTCACTCACTATTTCTTCCTCGCCACTTACATATTGGTCAACGCAGCTTCAGCGTTGCCAGCCCGATCAGAACCAGGATCAGACTGATGATCCAGAAACGCACAATCACCCGAGGCTCTGGCCAACCTTTCAGTTCAAAGTGATGGTGTATTGGTGCCATCCGGAAAATACGACGCCCGGTCAACTTATAAGAGCCAACCTGCAAAATAACCGAGACCGTTTCCATTACGAACACGCCGCCCATAATGAACAGAACAATCTCCTGCCTTACGATTACGGCAATCACACCCAGCGCAGCACCAAGAGCCAGCGCACCTACGTCGCCCATAAATACCTGTGCGGGATAGGTGTTAAACCAGAGGAATCCAAGACCCGCACCTACCAGCGCTGCAGTGAACACTACCAGCTCACCAGAGCCCCGGATAAACGGAATATTCAGATATTTGGCAAACTCGAAGTGACCACTCAGATAAGCAAACACCCCTAAAGCCGCAGCCACCATAACCGTAGGCATGATGGCCAAGCCATCCAGACCATCTGTGAGGTTGACGGCATTACTGGTGCCAACAATTACAAAGTAAGTCAGCACAACAAAGAAGATGCCCAGTGGAATAGCAACGCTCTTGAAAAACGGAACAATAAGCGCTGTTTCCATAGGCGTTTTAGCCATCATATAAAGTGCAATCGCCGCACCAAGACCAAACACCGACTGCCAGAGATACTTCCAGCGCGCAGGCAAACCACGGGAGTTCTTTTCTACAACCTTCCGGTAATCATCAACCCAGCCCACAGCACCGAAAGCCAGAGTTACACCCAGAACAATCCAGACATAAGGGTTACTCAGGTTGGCCCACAGCAGAGTGCTGATTGTGATGGCCGCCAGAATCAGGGCTCCACCCATTGTTGGTGTTCCGGCCTTACTTAAATGAGATTGAGGACCATCGTCGCGTACAGCCTGGCCAATCTGATGAAAACTCAACTTCCGAATCATCACCGGGCCAAACCATAGGGAAAAAGCCAGCGCCGTAAGAACACTGAGAATCGCCCGGAGGGTCAGATACTTAAATACGCCAAAGCCGCTGTAATATGTACTCAGGAAATCAGCCAGCCAGTGCAGCATCAGAATCCCTCCTTGGTGGCCGCCCTGGCGGGCGCTTCAGTTTTCTCAGAAAGGCATGCACTGACGACTTCATTCATTCCAGTCACCAGTGAACCTTTTACCAACACAACAACACCTGGTTTCAGGTGAGGTGTCAGCCATGCGATAAGTTCTTTTTTATCAGTGAAGTGTTCACTGTCCTGGGTAAAGCCTGCGTGAACATTTGCGGACACCGTACCGCTGGTAAGAACTCTGTCGATTCCAGCTGTGAGCGCATACTCACCCAGCTCTCTGTGCATCTGAACACCTTCACTTTCACAGGTATAATGCTCAACAGAGAGATCCCCCATAACCAGAATGCGATAACCATCGCAGTCTGCCAGTTCATCAATCGCTGCACGGGTTGAAGCGGGATTAGCGTTGTAGCTCTGATCAATGATCATTGCCCCGCTGTCAGTGCGGAAACGCTGACCACGGCGGGCATAAGGACGTGCAAGCCCCAGACCGGCAGCAATAGTTTCAATATCCAAACCTGCCGCTTTTGCTATGGCCGCCGCCGCGCAGGCGTTGGCAACCTGATGACGCCCCCAGAATTGCAAATGAACAGGAGTTTCTTTGCCATCAAGGTGAAGAATGAAGTGCATGCCATTTTCTTCGGTCACCACATCACTTGGCCAACTGTTCGCGTCCTGACGACACAAACTGAAAGTCTTGATCTGACAACCTGATGTACGAGCGACCCGATCCATCCACATCTGGTGATGCTCATCATCCAAATTGATAACGGCGCAGCCATCTTCAGTCAGGAGATCAAAAATCGCGCCCTTCTCTTCAACAACCCCCAGAACGCTGCCAAGACCAGCTACATGGGAAGAGCTGGCGTTATTCACCAAAGCAACATGGGGGCGAACAATGTGAGTAAGGTGAGCAATTTCGCCGGGACTATTGGTACCCATTTCAACGACAGCGTACTTATGCTCTTCGGTTAAACGCCCAAGAGTTACAGGCACGCCGTAGGCATTATTTAAATTACCGATTGTTGATAATGTAGGAGCCACCTGCCCGAAAATTGCGGCCAACATCTCTTTAACAGAAGTCTTCCCGCTGCTTCCAGTAACTCCCAGAACGGTGCCGCCAAAAGCATCCCGATTCAGATGACCGATTTGGGCCAGCGTTTTTTCCGTATCATCAACCAGAATATAAGGCAGCCCTTCAACCGGCTGACTAACCAGAACGCCGGCAGCGCCTTTTTCCAAAGCTGCTTGTACATAGTTATGACCATCAAAATTTGGCCCTTTGATGGCAACAAACAACTGGCCCGGCTGGAGAGTACGGGTATCAATACTGATGGAACTGACTGGCGCGTCGTCACCAACCAGTTTTCCCGAAAGGCCGGTAGCTAAATCGCTGAGATATTGTGCTGCAATCATGCCACCCTCCCGGACAGAGCCAAGGTTACCTGCTCAAGATCACTGAACGGATAACGAACCCCTTTAATTTCCTGATAACACTCGTGACCTTTACCAGCAACGAGCACAACATCATTTGGACCCGAAGAGTGAATAGCCTGAGCAATAGCATCTCTGCGCTCAACGACAACTGTCACACGCTTTTTCTGTTCGTCATCCAAACCTGCCAGCGCATCTTCAATAATGCTGGCGGGATCTTCAGAGCGTGGGTTATCACTGGTCAGAAAAACCTGATCCGCACCGGCACATGCAGCCTGGGCCATAAGAGCGCGCTTGCCGCGATCACGATCACCACCGCAGCCAAACACACAGGTCACATTGCCATTACCGTGTTCCCTCAAAGCACCTAAAACACTGCTCAAGGCATCCGAGGTATGGGCATAGTCAATAATGACGCTTGGCTGTTGATCATTGCCGTAGCGCTCCAGGCGTCCGGGCACACTTTCAATAAAAGGAATGGCTGCCAGAACATCTTTCAATGCAAACCCATGGCAACCCAGCACACAAATTACACCAAGCAGGTTACTGAGGTTGAAGCGACCCAGAAGTGGGGTTTGCAGCTCACCCTCCCCCCAGGGAGAAAAAACCTGCGCCTTCATTCCATCTGGAAGAAGTTGAATGTTATTCAGATACACATCGGCGGAATCATCGGACAGCGAAAACTTCAAAGCCTTAACGGACTCCGGAACTTTCTTTAACAGGTAATCAGCCCAGGAATCATCGGCATTGCAGATGGCGTATTTCAGACCTGAATGAGTAAACAACCGTCCCTTGGCATCAGCGTAGGACTCCATGGAACCGTGGTAATCAAGATGCTCACGGGTCAGGTTGGTGAAAATCGCGGCATCAATATGCAGGCCGCTTACGCGCCCCTGATCAAGACCATGGGAAGAAACTTCCATAGCCATCCAGCCAACATTTTCATCGCGCATGTCAGCAGCAAAGCAATGACTGCTCAACATATCAGCAGTAGTGTTACCGGTTTCAATGAGCCGTCCAACACGCCCCTTGCCCAGAGTTCCCATAATTCCACAGCCATTACTGAGGCGATCCAGCAGCGAACCAAGAAAATGAACTGTTGACGATTTGCCATTGGTTCCGGTTACGCCGATAACTTTCACCTGTCTGGATGGATGCCCAAGGCTAAAGCCCACCAGATCACCAGCTTTTTCCTTAAGCCCGGCAACAGCAATAACCGGCACATTAACGTCCGGAGTATTCTTTCCTGCTTCCATAAGAACAGCTGCGGCACCTGCATCCACAGCAGTTTTGATATAGTCCCGCCCGTCAACAGCATATCCGGGCAATGCAAGGAAAAGATCGCCACGACTAACCCTGCGGCTGTCGGTCACAATGGCCGAAAGCGCAATATCGTCGGCCCACAGCTCAACACCAAGCCATGCCAGCAAACGATTCAGGGTCAGACAATCTTCCTTCATAGTGTCTGTCATTAACCTTCATTCCTGATTTTCCTGGTGGCGTCTGCAACCGTCTGACGCTCATCCACAGTTTCCGGAGGAACCCCCAGAACCCGCATTGTTTCACCAGCTACCCGGGAAAAAACGGGAGCAGCTACCACACCACCGTAATATTTCCCCGCACGGGCCCCATCAACCATGATGACCATAACTATGCGAGGGTCGTCTGCCGGCGCAATACCGGCAAACAGGGAAATATAGCTGTCGCTGGAATACTCACCCTCTTCCAGCTTTTTCACGGTACCGGTTTTCCCCGCCACCTCATATCCGTCAATCCGGGCTCTGCGAGCCGTTCCCTTCTTGCTGGCAACGGTCTCCATCATATCCATCACATCTCTGGCCACATCAGGTGAAATCACCTGTTGGCTTTCAGCCGGGATATCCCGCTTCAAAATACTGACAGGTATTGCCTTGCCATCATTGGCCAACACCATATAGGCCTGAGCCAGCTGCAATGCTGTTACTGTTATTCCGTATCCATAAGAGAGAGTGGCCGTTTCAATAGGCCGCCACTTATTTCTTACCGGCAGCAAACCTGTTCTCTCTCCCGGGAACACAACCCCGGTTGACTGCCCAAAACCAACTCTCTGAAACAGGGAAATGACCGCATTCGGGCCAATATCCAGGGCCATCTTGGTCATGCCGACGTTGCTGGATTTGGCCAATATTCCCGCCAAATCCAGAGTCCCGTAATCACGGGCATCTTTCACAACATCCTTGCCAACCCGCAGCCGCCCTGGAGCCACTCTCACCCGACTGTCACTGGTATAGCGCCCGGACTCCAGAGCCGCGGCCACCGCAAATGGCTTAATCACCGAGCCAGGTTCAAACTGGTCGGTGATGGCTCGATTACGCATGCCTGAGATATTCATCTCATCACGCTTGTTCGGGTTAAACGCTGGCTGGTTAACCATGGCCAGCACTTCTCCGGTTTTTACGTCCAGCATAACCAGAGAGCCGCCAGTGGCTTTGTTTTCCTGAACGGTCTTCAACAGTTCACGGTAAGCCACATACTGCAGACGCAGATCGATACTCAATTTGACCTCTTTGCCGGGCTCCGCGCTTTTCACCACATCCGATTCACGGATAGCGTGCCCTTTGAGGTCTTTGGTCACCTGCATCAACCCAGGCATCCCGGCCAGCCAGTCATCCAGTGCCAGCTCAACACCTTCCTGACCTTTGTCATCAATATCTGTCAAACCCACCAGCTGCGCAGTCACCTCACCCGCCGGGTAGAAACGCTGATATTCCGGTTGGTCATCCACACCGGAAATTTTCAGATCAAGCACCTTTTGCGCTTCATCAGGTTCCATCTGTCGCTTCAGATAGATAAAGCCTTTGTGTTTGTCACGCTCTATACGCTTTTCCAGCTCAGAAAACGGTATCTCCAGCGCAGCACTTAACTCTTTCCAACGGGGTTTGGACTTTTCTCCCATCAATACACGGGGATTACCCACGATAGAAACAACTGCGGTACTGACAGCCAGCGGGCTACCATTCCGGTCGAGAATAATGCCCCGATGGGCAGGTATCCTCTCTTCCCGCAACGTCCGCTTATCCCCTTCACTCTGTAAGAAGGGGCGATTCCATACGTGTAAAAAAGCAACGCGACCAGCAATAGCGATCACGGCCAGAAGCATCAGGACCTGAACACTGCGATAGCGTCCCATATAGGGCACTGCCGTTTTGCTTTTGTTCACGGTTTCACCAGGATGACCCGTTTCTTATCGGGCATCACCATGTTGAGTTCCCTTCTTGCCCGCTCTTCTACACGACTGTGAGCAGTCTCAGTACTATGCTGCAGGAGCAGCTGTCCCCAACGCTCCTGCAACGTATTCTTTCTCATCAGCTCTGTCTGTAACTGGTTAAAAGTCTGTCGGTTCAAATGGGATACGTACGTCACCCCAAATGCCGAAACAACAACCACTACAGAAAAAACAGCTGGCAGCCAGGCAATGCGCCTCCACACAATCAGCAGAGGGCTGAAGTCCAGCCACTGCCCGCCTGTCACGCCAGACGTTCCGCCACTCGCATCACAGCACTGCGTGCACGAGGGTTACCATCAACTTCTTCAGGCCCGGCTTTTCTAGCCTTACCTACACTTTTCAGGCGCCGATTCAGCTGCTCTTCTGTCAGCGGAACCCAGCTGGGGACGTCATCCCCTTTTTCGTGGCGCCGGATAAAACGCTTCACCATTCGATCTTCCAGCGAGTGGAAACTGATAATCACCAGTCGCCCTCCTGGCTTGAGCAGTTCAAGGCTGTCTTCCATCACCCGCTCCAGATCATCAAGCTCACTGTTGATAAAAATCCGGATCCCCTGAAACGCCTTGGTGGCCGGATGAATCTTCTTTGGCCAGACCGGATTCGCATCAGCAATAATTTTTGCCAGTTGCGCCGTCCTTGTTATTGGCGCCTGCTCACGGGCTTCAAGAATGCCCTTCGCCATACGCCGACCAAACTTTTCTTCACCAAACCGCTTAATGACATCGGTGATTTCATCTTCACTGGCGACTGCCAACCAGTCTGCGGCACTCATGCCTCGACTGGTGTCCATACGCATATCCAGAGGACCATCATTCTGGAAACTGAAACCGCGGCCAGCGTCATCCAACTGCGGGGAAGAAACCCCTAAATCCAGCAGAATGCCATCAACCTTTTCGCCGCCAGCAAATTCTTTAATCTGGGCAAAGGAGCCATGACAGATGCGAAAACGTCCGTCCTCCTGCTCAAGCTCCTGTGCCACACCGACAGCTACCGGATCTTTATCAACCCCCGTCAACTGCCCTTGATTATCAAGCTGGGACAGAATTAAACGACTGTGCCCACCTCGACCAAATGTTCCATCTATGTAGTGACCGTTACCATCCGTCACCAAACAATCAACTGCCTCATCAAGGAGTACAGTTTTGTGCTGAAATTTCTTGCTCATAAACTCTTCAACGTCGTTCTGTAACGGCGCATTTACAACGAAAGCGTCTGTAACTCATCAGGTGTGGCATCATCTTCTCCGGACTCCCGAAGATAAGCATCACGCCTCTCATTCCAACACTCTTCATCCCAGAGCTCGAACTTCTTCCCCTGCCCAAGCAGAACAGTTTTTTTCTGCAAACCTGCATACTCTCTCAGCAGGGGCGGAATCAGCACACGACCATTGCCATCCATGTCAAGATCCGTAGCATGGCCAATCAGCAAACGTTGAATTCTGCGGGTTGTGGGGTGAAAACTGGGAAGGGCTTCTATCTTGGCCTGAATGGCATCCCACTCATCGACCGGATAAATAAGAAGACACTTCTCTTCCGTATCAATGGTGGCAACCAAGTGTCCGCTGCAACGCTCAGACAGCACAGACCGGTAGCGCGTTGGCACAGCCAACCGCCCCTTGGCATCCATGTTGAGAGCATTTACACCGCGAAACACAAAACCTCCACCTTTTGGAGTCACCACCCCAAATTGTTCCACATTTATCCACTTTCACCCACTGTATCACACTATAGAAATACGCAAAACCCTGACCAAAATCATCGTTTTCGAATAAAATCTTATAAAATCAAGGCCTTAAAAATAGGCATCAGACGTGGGTAAAAATGGAAAAGCCAACAAAAAGAAAAACCTGCCAGAACATAGTGAGATTTTGGTTAATCAACAAATAACCATCTCATCAGAACCGAACACCGCCAGCCGTGGGAACAAATTTGAAAAGAATTGGGAAATAAGCCATTCAAATGACGATAACATGCTGAACAATCGCCACACATATATGAACAGACTCTAAAGAAGAAGTGTCCGCAAGATGGCCTATAAGCCGGGTTCTGTAAAGCCCTTTCATGACAAGCACAAAAGAAGCCCTGACAGCCATTCATCTGGGATGCATGTCGCCACACACCTCAAGCGACCTACCCGAATTCAGCGCGGACCACGCCAATGAATTCCTATTTGGTCTTGCTCCGAGTGGGGTTTACCCTGCCATGAACTGTTGCCAGCCATGCGGTGCGCTCTTACCGCACCCTTTCACCCTTACCGGTTAACCCTGCGGCCAACTTAGGCGGTCTGCTCTCTGCGGCACTTTCCGTAGGCTTTCGCCCCCCAGGCGTTACCTGGCACCCTGTCCTTTGGAGCCCGGACTTTCCTCCAGCCATTTGTTATCAGAGACAACAAACAACCAGCGACTGCCCGGCCATCTTGCGGACGGCGAACAATACCGGAAGGCTTACCCCACCTCAAGCCCGTATTTCGACTAATCTCGTTTCTCACCTAAACAATAAGCACCCGGAATGCCTTCAGAGCTGTTACACGACTTTATTCTGTTATTTGCCGTGATCGACCCCATTGGCAGCCTGCCTATATTCCTGACGGTCACCCGCAAATTTACCCACGAGAAGAAAGCATCAACAGCACTGAAAGCCGTCACCTACAGCGCGCTGATTATCTTTGCTTTTCTTCTGGCCGGGCAGGCACTTCTGCACACTATCGGCATTCGACTTGGCGCCTTTCAAATTGCAGGAGGGTTGGTTCTGTTTTTATACGGGCTGAAAATGATCTTTCACCCGGAATTGGAAGAGCAGGATTCCGGATATCAGGAACCCGGCCATGATGTTGCAGTATTTCCTTTGGCTGTACCCTCGCTGGCCAGCCCCGGCGCACTGACTGCAATCATAATCCTTACAGATAACCGCACCCACACATTTCAGGAGCAGGGCATAACAGCCCTGCTAATGTGCACCGTGCTTATTCTGACCTATATGATTTTCAGGCTCGCTCCACATATATATAAGCTGCTTGGGGAAAACGGCACAGCGGTTCTTGTCAGAATCATGGGACTAATCGTGACTGCGTTGGCCGTTGAAATCTGCATTGAAGGCCTGGCAAGCCTGCAGTGGCTTCCCCTGCCTCCCGAGTAAACGTCAATCGCCCTTCATTGCCAAACCAGCTTTATAAAGAAGCTTGGACTTTACTCCAGTTAATTTGGAAGCAATCTGGCTGGCCTGCTTCATGGGAAGCTCTTCCACAAGTACTGCCAAAGTACGCAGAGCATCTTCTGAAAGACCATCATCCAGAATCTCAGGCTTTTTAGCACCATGAACCAGAACAACAAATTCACCCCGACGTTGGTTTTCATCCTCCGCAAGAGTGGCCTGAAGTTCTGAAACCGTACCAGAAAGCACAGTTTCAAAGGTTTTGGTCAACTCCCTCGCAAGAACCAGATGGCGATCACCACCTAACTCCTGAGCCATATCATCAAGCATATCGACAATACGGTGAGGCGACTCATACACAATCCAGGTATGAGGAAAGTCAGCCAACTCAGCCATACGCTTACGGCGCCCAGCCCCCTTGGCGGCCAGAAAACCTTCAAAAAAGAAGCGATCAGAAGGCAATCCTGAAACACTTAAAGCAGCCACCATGGCACAGGCGCCAGGAACAGGCACAACCTTTAAGTCAGCCTCACGCACAGCATTAACAAGATGGTAACCAGGATCAGAGATCAGGGGCGTACCCGCATCTGAAACCAACGCAATTGATTCTCCATCCTGCAAGCGACGAACAATCTGCTCACTTCTTCCGCGCTCATTATGGTCATGGCAGGCCAGAAGCGGGCGCTTAATCCCGAAATGACTCAGCAAGCGATTGGTATGACGGGTATCTTCTGCAGCAATAACATCCACAGACATCAGAACATCTTTTGCCCGGGGGGAGAGATCACCAAGATTCCCAATTGGAGTGGCCACTATATAAAGGGTGCCAGCACCTGAACTTTCACTCATATCATTCGCTCAACAAAAAACCAAATTACAAAACATTCAACCCGGGCATCTGGAGCCATCCCCATGTCTCGGTTAGAATCCTTACTTCAAAACCTTGTTCGCCAGAAAGGGCTCCAAACATCGTGAATCCACACTCCTGGGCCAGGATATTACTGCTGGCGCTGCCCCTGACAATTCTGACAGCCTGCACATCCACCCCTAGGGTCGACAGCACATCCAGACAGCCTGTAACAAAAAACTCTACACAGGCAGTGGATATTAACATTCTCCTGATCAGAGCAACCCGAGCCCGAGAACCTGAGCGCAGCCAGCTCTACCTGCAAGCGGCAGATTATTTCAAAAGCAGTAATATATCCCGGGCCGCCGACCTGCTAGACCTGATTGATCAGACAAGCCTGAGCAACCAGGAAAGTAATAAATATCTGCTAACCCAGGTCTGGGTACAGCTGGAGAATAATACAGCAGAAACTGCACATCAGTGGCTAAACGCAATAAACAGAAACACACTGTCAGCCACCCACCAGCATGAATTTGACACCCTGAATGCTCGCCTGGCAGATCTGGAAGGCCGCTACGGAGATGCCATCCTGAACTGGAACCTGGCCACCAACAACCCTGTAGTTCCAGCCACCCCTGAACTATACAAACAGCTGTGGGCGAGCATTCTGCAGGAAGACAGCGAAGAACTCAGCCTTCTTCTTGCAACAAATCAGGAAACAAGCCTGCAACCCTGGCTGGAACTTGCGCAAATTTATCGCAGCCCTAACGAGCTAGCCCTGCAACTAGCTGACCTCAAACAGTGGCAAACACGCTGGAATGGCACCGCTGCACAGAGAAATACACCAGCCGCCATTATCAACCTGCAGGAAACACCACCTTACCAGCCAAAACGCATAGCCCTGCTTTTGCCGCTAACCGGACCACAGGCCAGCGCAGGCCAAGCTGTACGTGATGGATTTATGGCCGGTTACTATCAGGCTCTCAGGAACTACAGGCAAAACCCGGAAAGCAGCCGCCTGCTACCGGAGATTGTTCTCTATGACACGGAAAACACTCAAAACCCCGCAGAACTGGCTCGCAGAGCCCAGGATGAAGGGGCAGAAATGCTTATTGGCCCGCTGCGCCGCAGCATTGCCAGCCAAAGCCTGACCAGTTACACAGTCGACATACCCTGGCTGATACTGAATCAGGTTTCCGAACCTGTAAATCAACCCTCTGTTTACCAGTTCGGACTGGCTTCCGAGCTGGAAGCCTCTCAAGCTGCCGAACGTGCCTGGCAAGACGGCTATCGCAATCCGGTCGTTATGACCCCAGACTCCAACTGGGGCAACAGAATCAGTGAAAGCTTCAGCCAAACCTGGGAAGAGCTGGGCGGAAAAGTTCTCAGCCAATACACATTTAACAACAAAGGCGATTACAACACCGCTGCCAGTGAAGCTTTACTGGTAAACGGCAGTTTTAAAAGAGCCAATGGCCTGACCCGCCTTCTCGGAGAACGACTGGATTACACCCCTCGCCGAAGAGAAGATGTAGACATGATCTTCATTGCTGGTTCCCCCACTCAGGGAAGACAACTCAAACCAGCACTGGATTTTTACTTTGCTTACAACCTGCCGGTTTACACCATTTCAACCATGTACAACGGACAGGTTGATCCAGTTCAAAACCGGGACCTAAACGATGTGCGCATCCCGTTAATGCCCTGGCTTGCAGGCAGAAGCTCAATACTCAAGAAATCAATCCAAAACACCTGGCAGGAAAGCAAAGGCTCCCTCACCCCACTTTACGCACTGGGTTCAGACGCTTGGCGCATTTATCCACGACTTGAACAAATGTCAAAATCCGAAGGTGCCCAACTTTTTGGTGCCACCGGGATACTCACCATTCCACCCAGCAAAGAAGTCAAACGCGAACTTAGCTGGCAATACTTCCGCAATGGTCGCCCAGCACCATTAAGCAGAGAAATGAGCCTACACCCAGAGCGCAGCCAAAATGTTCTGGAAAACGAAAGTTAACAACCAGACCGGCAAGGCCGCTGAAGATTTTGCCCTTGCTCATTTGCAAAACAACGGACTGAAACTTTGCCAAAGAAATTACGCCTGTAAGGCAGGCGAACTTGATTTGATCATGAAGGACGGGGACACTCTTGTCTTTGTGGAAGTGAGATTCAGAAAGTCACAAGACTTCGGTTCTGCGGCAGAATCTGTGGATTACCGGAAGCAGCTACGACTAAACCACACTGCCGAACACTATTTGCAGACCTTTAATCTCACTGACAAACAGCCATGTCGCTTTGATATAATCTCGATCCAGCCGGATGCGACTCGTGGCCGCAACCATCAGGTTGACTGGATCAGGAATGCCTTTGGCCTCTGACTCCTGTAACATCAACTGAAACCAGCCTTTATTAATCTGGTTTTTATTTACCTGACTCTTATTAACATAGTTTTATCTGTCTGAGAGAAGAGCCATTCCCGGACGAAAGTGGATCACCAGGACCCAGTGACATGCTTGACCATATAACCAGCCACTTCTCCGATAGCATTGACGCCCAGATACGTGCAGCTGAAGAGCTGCCACCTTTTATCGCCCAGGCTGCCGAGCTAATGGTTCACTCCCTTGTGAACGAAGGCAAAATTCTTATTTGCGGCAATGGCGGTTCTGCAGCCGTCGCCCAACACTTCTCATCCGAACTGCTAAACCGGTTTGAACGGGAGCGCCCAAGTCTGCCTGCCATTGCACTGACGACAGACACATCAACGCTAACGTCTATAGCCTGCGATTACAGCTATAACGAGATTTTCTCCAAACAGATACGCGCACTTGGCCAGCCCGGCGACATTCTTTTGGTTATCTCGGCCAGTGGCCGCTCTCCAAACCTGGTTCAATCCATTCAGGCTGCACACGACCGAGAAATGACTGTAGTCGCACTGACAGGCATGGATGGCGGCAACTGCGCTCGCCTTCTTCACTCTGAAGACGTAGAGATTCGCATCCCAAGCAATTCAGTACCCAGAACACAGGAAGTTCAACTACTAGTTCTTCACTGCCTGTGTGATCTGATTGATGGTTACCTGTTCGGCAGTGACGAGTAAACAGAACAACCACAGACAGGAAACGCAGTTCTAACATTAGAGTTAGAAACGGTATTTCCACCATTACGAAAGGAATACACATCTGTGAAAGCCCTGCTTCCCATACTTGCCATCAGCTTATCCCTGATAACCGGATGTGCTGCGACCGTTTCAGCCGTGAATGAAGGGCCAATCCAGGAAAATCCTGGCAGCAGAAGCCTTGGAGCCTGGATTGACGACCAAAGCATAGAAACAGTAACAACGGTTAATATTGAAAAATCAAATCCGGCCTTCAAAAGCAACCACATAGTTGTGGTCAGCTTCAATGGTTACGTTTTACTCGCCGGGCAGGTCGCCACACCCGAGCTCAAGGCTGAAGCCGAAAGAGTCGCCAACCAGACTCTGAAAGTACGAAAAGTTTACAACGAGCTGGAAATCACCGGACCAACAACAGCACCAACCCGCTCCAGCGATAGCTGGATAACATCAAAAATTAAGGGTCGCATGATTGGCACATCCGGCTTTCCATCTTCCCGGATAAAAGTTATCACCGAAAATGGTGCCGTTTACCTTATGGGACTGGTGACCCCCGAAGAAGCACAGCAAGCAGTAAACCTTGCCCGCGAATCCTATGGCGTACAAAAAATCGTCAAGGTTTTTGAATACATTCGCTAACGCCCAAAGCCCGCTTTCTACAAACAATAAAAAAGTCCGCAAATGCGGACTTTTTTTGTCGTGAAAGAACTCACCCAAACAAGCTCACTTCACAACCTTCAGAGATGGGCGACCTTTCCCTTTACCTTTCTCTTTATCATCCGAAGAACTCTCACTATCACTCTTGGAAGCTGAGGCAACAGGTCTGAGAGACTCTGGAGATGGCGCTTCTGATACTGATGGTTTCACCTCTTCCACCACTGCACTCTCTTCCGGGCGAGGCTCCATTTCAAAAACCATACCCTGGCCATTTTCTCGAGCATAAATGGCCATAACACCTGCAACAGGTACATAAACATCACAGGATTTACCGTTAAAGCGCGCAGAGAAGGAAACCGCATCATTCTCAAGACCCAATTCACGCACAGCCATAGGAGAGACATTGAGAACAATCTGGTCATCTTCAGCAAAGCCCGGTGGAACAAATACACCTGGCCACAGCGCATCCACCAGTAGATAGGGCGTACACTCGTTATCAACAATCCAGTCGTACAGTGCCCGAATGATGTAGGGGCGACTGCTTGTCATACTCATGGAGCAACTCCGAAACCAATAAAAAAGGGAGTGTCGCAAGTACACTCCCTTCAGTGTAAAACAAGAAAGTCACTTAGACTCGCATTTCCTTTTCTACCTCAGAGAGGCTTTCCAGGAAAGACTCACGCTCAAACAAACGATCAGCGTAAGCCTGAAGGTCTTTCGCCTGCTTAGGCAGTTCAACACCAAGAACAGGAAGACGCCAGAGCACAGGAGCAACACAGCAATCAACCAGAGTGAATTCATCGCTCAGGAAGAAAGGCTTTTCAGCAAAGATTGGAGAAATGCCGGTTAAACCTTCACGCAGCTCTTTACGTGCTTTGGTTACAGCAGCGTCTTTGCTGGCAGGATTCAGAATAATATCTGCCAGGTTGCACCAGTCTTTCTGGATGCGATGCATCATCAGACGGCTTTGCGCACGGGTAACCGGGTATACAGGCAGCAGTGGAGGATGTGGAAAACGCTCATCCAGATACTCCATCATCACACCGGACTCATACAGAACCAGATCACGGTCAACCAGAGTCGGAACAGTGTTATATGGATTAATATCCGCCAGTTCCTGAGGCAGGGCGTCGGTGTCAACGTCCTGAATATCGACAGCCACCCCCTTCTCCGCCAGAACAATACGAACCCGATGGCAGTAATGGTCCGCCGGATCGGAGTAGAAAGTCATTGAGGATCGCTTGGCGACTACGCCCATCTATTTAGCCCCACCTGAAGGTAATATCGTGAAACAAAAACGCGCGCAATCAACCTGTGATTACGCGCCAATCTGAAATTCTACCAGATTATAGGAGTTAGTGAACGTCCTTCCAATATTCCCGCTTCAGCAAATAGGCAGGAATAAGGAAAATAATCAGGAATAACAGCACATACCAGCCGATACGCTGACGTTCCAGCTGCATTGGCTCAGCACTGTATGCCAGAAAGTTCACCAAATCATACATAGCCTGATCATACTCTTCAGGAGTCATACTCCCTTTAATTGAAGGATCAGGTTCCAGACCACAGAGCTTTTCACCGGTCAGAGTGTCACGCTGTGCAACTTCACCACCACAGGTATCCACCTGCGCACCCTGAAGTTCCAGCAATACGTGAGGCATACCCACATCCGGGAAGACTTTGTTGTTTACACCCCAAGGGCGCTTGGGATCAAGGTAGAAAGTCCGAAGGTATGTATACAACCAATCGGTACCCCGAACCCTTGAAACCAGAGTCAGATCCGGAGGAGTAGCACCAAACCAGGCCTTAGACTCCTTTGGCTCCATCCCATTCTTCATCAGGTCGCCAATCTTGCCACCGGCAGGCATCAGGTTCTCCATCATCAGATCATGAGGAATACCCAGATCATCAGCTACACGCTCATAGCGCTGAAAACTAGTTGCATGACAGGCATAGCAGTAGTTCATGTACAGCTTTGCACCGCGCTGCAGGGATGACTTATCAGCCACATTGACATCCATCTTATCCAACGGATAACCAGAACCTGCAGCAAACGCCCCCATCGGCAGAACAAGAACAAGAGCAGCAATAACTTTGCTGAAAATATTTATTCTTTTCATTATCCGGTCACCCTCTCAGGTACTGGCTTCGTTTTTTCCATGGCAGAGTAGAACGGCATCAACAGGAAGAAGCCGAAATAGAACACCGTGCCAAGCTGAGCCATCAGGGTATAGGTTTCTGTAGCAGGCTTGGTTCCCAACCAGATCAACAGAATAAAGTCGATAGCAAACAAGATAATCAGGGTGCGGAAGATCGGCCCTTTGTATCTCCAGGACTTCACAGGACTGCGATCCAGCCATGGAAGCACAAACAAGATTGCAATGGCTGCCCCCATAAAGATTACACCCAGCAGCTTGGCATCAACCGGCCCGATACTGAAGGTAATGGCCCGCAGAATGGAGTAGAACGCCCCGAAGTACCATACAGGTGCAATATGCTCAGGCGTCTTCAGTCCGTTAGCCGGTTCGAAGTTAGCGTGCTCAAGGAAGTAACCATTCATCTCAGGGAAGAAGAAGATCACCGCACAGAACACGAACAGGAACACGATAACGCCAACAATATCTTTCACTGTGTAGTAAGGGTGGAAACCAATACCATCCAGCGGCTTGCCGTTTTCGTCTTTGTGTTTCTTAATCTCTACACCGTCAGGGTTGTTGGAACCCACCTCATGCAGAGCCACCAGATGCATAACCACCAGACCAAGAATAACAATTGGCAAAGCAATAACATGCAGGGCAAAGAAACGGTTCAGAGTAATTCCGGAAATCAGGAAATCACCACGTACCCACTGCTGCAGGTCGGCACCAATCACAGGAATAGCACCAAATAGTGAGATAATTACCTGCGCCCCCCAGTAAGACATTTGCCCCCAAGGCAGCAGATAGCCCATAAAGCCTTCCGCCATCAGAGCTAGGTAAATAGCCATACCAAAGATCCAGATCAGCTCACGGGGTTTCTGATAAGAACCGTAGAGCAGCGCTCTGAACATGTGCAGATAGACAACAACGAAGAATGCGGAAGCGCCGGTGGAGTGCATGTAACGCAACAACCAACCGTATTCCACATCACGCATGATGTATTCAACAGAAGCAAAGGCCGCTTCAGCACTTGGCACGTAACTCATAGTGAGCCAGATACCAGTAAGAATCTGGTTTACAAGAACCAGCAGAGCCAGCGAACCAAAGAAGTACCAGAAGTTGAAATTTTTCGGCGCGTAATACTTTGAGAGATGCGCCTCCCAGGTAGACGTGAGCGGAAAACGCTCATCAATCCATGCAAGCAGTTTTGGTCCCATCAGGCATTCTCCTCATCAACACCGATCACCATCACGTCATCGCTCTTGTAGGAGTAAGGAGGAACCACCAGATTGGTTGGCGCAGGAACCCCTTTATAGACGCGCCCGGCAAGGTCAAATTTAGAACCATGACAGGGGCAGTGATACCCACCTCTCCACGTCGGATCGAAGTCCATAGGAACGACTTCCGGGAGATACTTTGGAGAACACCCAAGGTGCGTGCAGATACCGATCAGAACCAGAATTTCTGGTTTTCTGGAACGATATTCATTCTTGGCATATTCCGGCTGCTCGGAACTATTAGACGCAGGGTCGGCAACTTTTTTGTCGTCCTTACGAATATTTTCCAGCATATCTTTTGTTCGCCGCACAACGAAAACGGGCTTACCCCGCCATTCTGCAACTATCTGCTGGCCTTCTTCTAACTTGGCGATGTTAAGTTCTACTGGTGCACCGGCAGCTTTTGCTTTCGCACTTGGATTCCAGGACTTAACAAACGGTGTCGCGACCCCCACGGCTCCCGCCGCGCCGACGACCGATGTAGCTCCTATAAGGAAGCGGCGCCGACCCACATTTACGCCGTCTTGACTCATTCGGCTTTCTCCCCATCAGGGTTATTGCTTGTACGGCATGCCTGCCGATTTTTGACGAAGGGCATGGCAGTTGATTTCGTTTTTATAAACAAGCAACAGGCTTCACCCTATCGCCCTACGCGCAGACCGAGATAATATAGGGTTTATGCCGAAATGTTAATGGAGAAAGCTCATCAAAATTTCCATAACCGTGCATTTTTTATGGTTTTTCTTTTTCCAGACATAAAAAAATGCCCAACCAGTGGTTGGGCATTTTTCGATCGCCACACCCGAAGGTATGTGCAAGCAGGTATTAACGCTTGGAGTACTGAGGACGCTTACGCGCCTTGTGCAGACCCACTTTCTTACGTTCAACCATACGAGCGTCACGAGTTACGTAGCCAGCCTTACGCAGAGCACCACGCAGGGTCTCGTCGTAATCCATCAGTGCACGAGTGATACCGTGACGGATAGCGCCAGCTTGACCAGAAGCACCACCGCCTTTTACGGTGATTTTCAGATCAAACTTTTCAGTCATCTCAACCAGCTCGAGCGGCTGCATAACAACCATGCGAGAAGTTTCACGACCAAAGTATTCGTTCAGGGAACGACCGTTGATGCTGATGTTGCCAGTACCGGCACGCAGGAATACGCGAGCGGTAGAGTTCTTGCGGCGGCCAGTGCCGTAGTTCTGAGTAACAGACATAGTATCCCCCGTTAGATATCCAGTTTCTGAGGCTGCTGAGCAGCGTGCGGATGTTCAGTACCAGCGTAAACTTTCAGCTTACGTTGCATCGCGCGACCCAGAGGATTACGAGGCATCATGCCTTTAACAGCCAGTTCGAGTACACGCTCAGGCTTGTGGGCAATCAACTTGTCGAAGCTCATGGACTTCAGACCACCAGGGAACTCAGAGTGACGGTAGTACATCTTGTCAGAAGACTTGTTACCGGTCACACGTACTTTCTCCGCGTTTACAACAACGATGTAGTCGCCGGTGTCAACGTGAGGAGTGTATTCAGGCTTGTGCTTGCCGCGCAGACGGGTTGCAATCTCAGTGGCCAGACGACCCAGAGTTTTGCCTTCCGCATCTACGACGTACCAGTCACGCCGTGCGGTTTCTGCTTTAGCGCTAAAGGTTTTCATTTAATTCCTATCGCCTCAATGATTCTTGATTCGCCTACCCTGTCGACCCGTTACCTCGGCTATAAGGAGACAGCCTATCGGATTCGGCGTGCAAACATTGGGCACTCAATTCGCGGGAAACGAAAGCGGGGTATTATAACGGGTCAAATCAATATGGGAACCCCTGCCCAGCCTAGAAAGCAGTGGAATCTCCGCAATCAGACTGTGCCCTGTCACAGTTAATGTTCATAATAAGGCAACACCCACTGCCAGACGGAACAAAAAATAATGCAATACCGCAATCTTGGCCGTACCGACACCCGTGTCAGCCTTATCTGCCTGGGTACTATGACCTGGGGTGAGCAGAACACCGAACAGGAAGCTTTTGCCCAGCTCGACTACGCCACGGAGCGGGGAATCAACTTTCTCGACACGGCTGAGCTCTACCCTGTTCCTCCAAAAGCCGAAACT
Organism: Parendozoicomonas sp. 2304DJ65-17; assembly: GCF_058148445.1. NCBI lineage: Bacteria > Pseudomonadati > Pseudomonadota > Gammaproteobacteria > Oceanospirillales > Endozoicomonadaceae > Parendozoicomonas > Parendozoicomonas sp. 2304DJ65-17. Next base: position 759,850 of record NZ_JBYVJV010000002.1, on the reverse strand, counting down.
TACACCCAGACAGAAACAATCATAGGCAACTGGCTGAAAAAACGCGGCCAGCGTGACGATCTGGTGATTGCGTCAAAAGTATCCGGCACTGGCTATGCGTACATGGATGGGGGCCGAAGATTCAATCGCAAACATATAGAAAGCGCTCTGGATGGCAGCCTTAAGCGCTTGCAAACGGATTACATCGACCTTTACCAGCTTCACTGGCCAGACCGCAACACCAACAACTTTGGTCGGCGCGGCTTTGTTTATCAAGACCAGGAACAGGCCACCTCTATAGAAGAAACTCTCGAAATTCTTGATGATCTTATTAAGGCTGGAAAGATTCGTCATATAGGACTTTCCAATGAAACCCCATGGGGAACTATGGAGTTTCTGAGGCTGGCAGAGGAGAGAGGCTGGCCAAGAGCCGTTTCCATCCAGAATCCCTATAACCTGCTGAACAGAACTTTTGAAGTGGGCCTTGCGGAGATAGCCCATCGGGAAGATATCGGCCTGCTTGCTTACTCTCCTCTGGCCATGGGCACCCTGAGTGGAAAATACCTGAATGGCGCTTTACCTGAAGGATCTCGCCTGGCGCTGTTTACCCGTTTCCAGCGTTACAACACGCCACAGTGTGAAGCGGCAATCAAAGAGTATGTTGAACTGGCTCGTGATCATGATCTTGATCCCGCCCAAATGGCTTTAGCCTACGTAAATACCCGAAGTTTTATGACTAGCAATATTATTGGCGCAACAACTCTGGAGCAGCTAACGGCAGATATTGATTCCATTGGACTCAGCCTCTCTGATCAGGTGCTCGAAGAAATCGAATCCATACATAAGCGCATCCCCGACCCGTCCTGTTAATTTCCAGCCCAACCGCCCATTAATGGGCGGTCACCTTCCCCTTTACATTCAAACTTGCCACATCCCCAATCATGGTCTGGACTATTCGCACCAAATTTAAGCACTAAAAAGAGGCAGATATGGCATTTCTGCGGGATTTTCTCAGACCTCCAGCCCATACCAAGCAACTGCCCGCAGATCATATTGACCCCACATATAAACGCATGCGCCTACAAATGATGATTGGCATCTTTGTAGGTTACGCAGGCTATTACCTGATTCGAAAAAACTTCTCACTGGCCATGCCAGACCTTATTGCTCTTGGTTACACAAAAACCGAACTGGGCTTTGCCCTTTCTGGTGTTTCTCTGGCTTATGGCCTTAGCAAGTTTTTAATGGGCAATGTGTCCGATAGAAGTGATGCCAGAAAGTTTGTAGTTATTGGTCTAAGCATCAGCGCCTTAATCACTATTTTTATGGGCTCCGTGCCTCTGGCGACTGCCAGTATCACCAACATGTTTATTCTTCTCTGCCTCAGTGGGTGGTTTCAGGGAATCGGTTACCCCAGCTGCGTCCGGGTTATGGCTCATTGGTTTACCATTCGGGAACGGGGCGTAAAGATGGCCATCTGGAACACCGCCCACAACGTGGGGGCTGGTTTAGTTGGGCCACTGGCAATTCTTGCCATGTTTCTTTTTAACGACTGGCACAGCAAGATTTATCTGCACGGTTATTTCGCGCTGGTCTTCGCCTTTATTACCTGGCTTCTGGTTCGGGACACACCACAATCCTGTGGGCTACCCAGCATTGAACAATGGACAGGGGATTACCACAAATCCTATTCCGATGATCACGAACGGGAATTCTCAGCCAAAGAAATTTTCTTTGAACACGTATTTAACAACAAACTGCTGTGGTATCTCGCCTTTGCCAATATTTTTGTTTATCTGGTGCGTTATGGGGTGCTCGATTGGGCTCCAACTTATCTTGAAGAAGTAAAAAATTTCTCCATGAGCCAAACAGGCTGGGCTTACTTCGCTTATGAATTTGCAGGCATACCGGGAATTTTAATTACCGGCTGGTTAAGCGATAAAATCTTTTATGGCCGCCGGGCACCGGTAAACATTCTATTTATGTTGCTTGTCGGAGTTGCGGTATTTGTTTACTGGCAAAACCCTGCAGGTAATCCTGCAATAGATATCGCCTGCCTGATCGCCATTGGCTTCTTGATTTATGGCCCTGTGGTTCTTATTGGAGTTCAGGCTCTTGATATGGCCCCTAAGAAAGCGGCCGGAACAGCAACGGGTCTCACAGGCCTATTTGGCTATCTAGGAGGCGCCATGTTTGCCAACATCGCCATAGGCGCCATTGTTGATCACTTCGACTGGCAGGGCGGTTTCCTCGTTCTTATTGCCTCCTGCATTTTGGCTGCGCTTTTGGTTGGACTAACCTGGAAGGAAGAAAAGCGAGAAAAATCAGACCTCTACAGTCACGACATTACAGACCCATAAACCCGCTTGCAGTTGTTTACACAGCGGCACTGGCTCCATTTGGAACCAGTGTCTAGTTTTCAATCCCCGGACACGACTGCCGTGAGCTTATGAGCCAGAACAACCAAAATACAGCAAATGGATTTTTCAGTTTCCTATCGCCAGCACCAGCAAGGCCGCAGCTGGCCGCAGATCAGGTTGATCACACCTACCGACTGTTAAGATTCAAGGTTTTTCTCGGCATTTTTATAGGTTACGCCGGTTACTACCTTGTTCGTAAAAATTTCAGCCTCGCCGTGCCTGACCTTATCGCATTGGGTTACACCAAGACCGAATTGGGCTTTGCCATGTCCGGGGTGGCGATCTCTTATGGGCTGAGCAAATTTCTGATGGGAACTGTTTCAGACAGAAGCAATGCCCAGCGTTTCCTCTCACTTGGCTTAGCCCTTACCGCCCTGACAATGATTTTTATGGGCACCTCCTCTTGGGCTCTATCCAGCATTCCCATCATGTTCACTCTGTTATTTATTAACGGATGGTTTCAGGGGATGGGCTGGCCAGCCAGTGGTCGGGTGATGGTTCACTGGTTTTCCGCCTCCGAACGCGGCTCACGCATGGCCATCTGGAATGTTGCCCATAATGTTGGTGGCGGCCTGATTGGACCTCTGGCAATTCTGGGCATTACTATAACCGGCGCATGGCAGAGTGCTTTTTATCTTCCCGGCTTTGTCGCCCTTGCTTTGGCTCTAGTCACCTTCCTTCTGGTCAGAGATACGCCGCAGTCCTGTGGCCTCCCCTCTATTGAACACCACAGAAATGATTTCCCTTCCCAATATGATCAGAGCCATGAGCAGGAACTCTCCACCAGGGAAATTCTGTTTAAATATGTTCTACCCAACAAAACCCTGTGGTGCATTGCCTTTGCCAATGCATTTGTATATCTGGTTCGTTATGGAGTACTGGACTGGGCACCGACATTTCTCAGTGAAGTGAAAGGGTTTCAGATTCAACAATCCGGCTGGGCCTGGTTTGCCTATGAATTTGCGGCAATACCCGGAACTCTGTTCTGTGGCTGGATGAGTGACAGGGTATTTTCCGGGCGAAGAGCCCCCGCCAACATCCTGTTTATGGTTTTGGTCCTTCTGTCTGTTCTGGTTTACTGGCTTAACCCTCCGGGCAACCCTCTGATTGATAATATGGCTTTAATCGCCATTGGCTTTCTGATTTATGGCCCCGTAATGCTGATTGGCGTTCAGGCTTTGGATCTCGTTCCGAAAAAGGCAGCTGGTACTGCTGCTGGATTAACGGGCTTATTTGGTTATCTGGGGGGCGCAATGATGGCCAACATATCCATGGGCTTTATTGTTGACCGTATGGGCTGGGACGGTGGATTCTATCTACTTATTGCCGCCTGTTTCCTCGCTATTGCCTGTATGGCCACAACCTGGTCAAAAGAAGCTTCCCACAACCTTTAGATTATGTAAAAACCCTTCCCCATTTGCGGAATGCGCTTACACTTCAAACAGGGCAGCAGGATGCATGCCCCTCTCTATAACAGATAACGAAGTCGATACTGAAGTCGCCAAAAGCCGGGACACAAAAGACTCATTACATAATAAAAATTTAGAGCCTCTGCTAAAGCTTCCGTCATTTAAAGCGAAAACAGTCGAAGATAGACAGAAATATAAGAGGACAACATGGAACTTATACTGTTGGCCATTCTGGGTGGCGCATTATACATAGCTGATAAGTATGTAGATTATATGGCTGACCAGATGGCAGGTAATGCATTTGAGCAAGTTCACGAAGTTATCGGCAGTGTCAGCTATTACGGACAATCCGCCCGCCCAATCAGCAAGCAGCACGTAAGCCATGTTGCTGTACCTTTACTTCCATCTATCAATCACGACCTGAAGGTTTTGTGCCTGACGGATTGCGGGCACTGGTTCTGGTTCTATTGTTCCATTCAATTTATGAAAATTGATAAAACCAAAGTCGAGGCTTTAACTCCCGAAGAAGCCAAAGAAGAATTGAAGGATGAGCCTGAAAAACTACAGCAATTCTTTCCTGAACCTACAGCCCACGAAGAAGTTATAGATCACAAAAAAAGCGCATAACCATGCGCTTTAAACTCTAATACAGGGGAGTTTACTCCCCCACTACTTTTCTATCTCTTTTTAGCCTTTACAGGCTTACCAATTCTTACTGCGTTCGAATCATTTTTCTGAATAGAGCCCCGAGCACGAAGAATAATATCTGTACCATCCAAGTATGACTCTCCGTTATGAACGGGAACACACTGAGCCGAATTTAATTTAACCGAGATTGGCAACTCATCTGCAACTGCCACCCGAGCATCAGGCCTAGCCCGCCAAAGGAGCCTGACCTTTCGACATTCACGCTTAATCGATGGTTCCGTTTCTATTGCAAAATAAGTTGGTAGTCCATTATTGACACCACCAAACCCAGGCAGGATTGCCTTCACCATGACTGGTTTAGTTATTCCCTCGGAGTACACCTGACTACTGACCATCACCCCCACAAACACTGCTATCAGCTTATTTCTGACTCCACGGTATCGCTTCATATCATCCCCCGCATCCTTGCGATTCAATTCCATGTAAACAGACTAGCCCATGGATGTTTTAGGCGGACAAGAAAAAAGGCCGCATGGCGACCTTTTCATTTACCTTCAAAAAATCACTTAAAAGGCAAAATGCTCTTCCTGCAAAGAAGTCAGACTCTTCGGACAGGCAGCCATCCCTTTCGCATGAGTTTTAGTTCTTGGCAGAATACGGTTGAAGTAGAACTCCGCAGTCTGAATCTTGGCCTTATAAAAATCAGGATCAGACACGCCTTCTTCCAACTTCTTGTGAGCGGCTGCCACCATCTTCAACCAATAGAAGCCCATCATTACGTAACCGGAAAACATCAGGTAATCCATGGAAGCCGCACCCACAGCATCACGATTCTTAGCCGCGCGGAAAGCTATGCGATAAGTCATAAACTGCCACTGGGCTGTTAAGGCCATGATTTTTGCGGTAAAAGGCAAAAGCTTCATTCGGGTAGAAGGATTATTTACAAGGATATCTTTGCAGTCCTTATAAATAGTCTTCGCCAAGGCATTTAGAGCCTTACCCTTGGAGAGCAAAACTTTACGCCCCAACAAATCCAGAGACTGAATGCCGGTTGTCCCTTCATACAAAGTTGCGATACGAGTATCACGAACAATCTGCTCCATGCCATGCTCACGAATATAGCCGTGACCACCAAACACCTGAACACCGATATTAGCAGCTTCCAAACCAGCCTCTGTCAGGAAACCCTTGAGAATAGGAGTCAGCATTCCCAACTCATCATCAATTCTGTCACGCTCATCATCAGTTTCTGCTGCCAGCATACGGTCAGCAATCTTGGCCGCATCGTAAAGCATCGCTCGACCACCTTCGGCGAAAGCTTTCTGGGTCAGCAGCATCCGACGTACATCAGGATGAACAATCAGAGGGTCAGCAACTTTATCAGGACATTTGGTTCCGGAAAGGGAACGCATGGAGAGACGCTCTTTGGCATAGGTCAAAGCACCCTGATAAGACAACTCGGCAGCCGCAAGACCCTGCATAGCCGTTCCGATACGAGCCGTATTCATAAAGGTGAACATGCATTCCAGGCCTTTATTCTCGGGCCCGATCAGGAAACCTTTGGCTGCGTCAAAGTTCATCACACAGGTCGCAGAAGCCTTGATCCCCATCTTCTTTTCGAGAGAACCACAGCTAACACCGTTACGCTCGCCAACTTCGCCAGCATCAGTGACATTAAATTTAGGAACAATAAACAGGGAAATACCACGGGTTCCTTTAGGCGCACCGGGCAATCGGGCAAGAACAATATGAACGATATTATCTGTCAGGTCATGCTCACCAGCAGAAATAAAGATTTTGGTTCCGGTAACCAGATAGGAACCATCTTCCTGAGGCTCGGCCTTGGTTTTCACCTGCCCAAGGTCAGTTCCACACTGAGGCTCGGTCAGACACATGGTGCCAGCCCACTCACCAGTGGTCATTTTGGTGAGGTAAGCCTGCTTCTGCTCCTCTGAACCATGGAGGTACACAGTATTCATCGCACCAAGGGTCAAGCCTGGGTACATACCCCAGGACCAGTTGGCGGTACCTACCATCTCAGAAACCATCATTCCCAAAGACAGCGGCAAACCCTGACCACCATACTCAGGAGGGTGAGCCAGCGACTGCCAACCGCCATCAACATACTGCTGGTAGGCTTCTTTAAAACCTTTGGGAGTGCGAACTTCAGTATTTTCCCAGTGACAGCCTTCCTCATCGCCAGATTGATTCAGTGGCGAAAGTACATTCTCGGAAAATTTAGCACCCTCATTAAGGATCGCCTCAATCAAATCCGGGCTCATTTCATCAGCCGAAGGAAGAGTCTGATAATGGGATTCCATATTCAGAACATCATCCATCAGGAACTTCATATCCCTCAGGGGCGCTTTGTACTCAGGCATGCCTGCATCTCCTCAAAAATGGACAGCCCAGAACAAAGGGCCAAATAAGACGCAAGCATTGTGAAAAAGGGGGGAACAACTTGTATTGGCTAGGGAGCCAAAGAGGGAAGGTATTTGGGCTATCGACCAGTGGGTGCCAGCTTCAGCCGGCACCCACTGATAACTATCAGCCAGCCTGCTTAGCCAATTCTTCTGCGCGGAGATCTTTACGCAGAATCTTGCCAACAGGAGTCATGGGCAGCTCATCGCGGAACTCAATCTGCTTGGGTACCTTGTACGCAGTCAGATTCATCTTACAGTACTCTTTCACCGCTGCTTCGGTAAGAGACTTGTCAGAAGGTATAACGAAGAGCTTTACAGCTTCACCGGTCTTGTCATCAGGAATGCCGATAACTGCACAGTTCTCAACGCCCTGATGTGCAACAACAATATCTTCAATTTCGTTTGGATAAACGTTGAAGCCAGAAACAAGAACCATATCCTTGATCCGATCTACAATCTTCACGAAACCATCTTCAGCAATAACGGCCACATCACCCGTTTTCAGCCAGCCATCTTCATCGAAGATTTCAGCCGTGGCATCCGGACGTTTCCAGTAACCCTTCATCACCTGAGGGCCTTTCACGCACAGTTCACCGCGCTCACCAACAGGTGTTTCATTGCCGTCAGCATCAACGGTTTTCAGCGCCGTGCTGGGAACAGGCAGGCCAACCGTACCAGGCTGAGCCAGATCGAGAACCGGGTTAATGGTTACAGCAGGAGAACATTCCGTCAGACCATAAGCTTCAGAAACCACAGTCCCGGTTGCTTCTTTCCAGCGATCACCCGTGTCTCCCTGCAAAGCTGTACCACCAGAAAGAGTGAGCTTCAGCTTACTGAAGTCCAGCTTCTTAAATTCCGGATGGTTCATAAGGCTGACAAACAGAGTGTTCAAACCGATAAAGGCTGTGAACTGCCACGGCTTAATCATCTTGATAAACATGCCGGTGTCACGAGGGTTGGCAATCAAGATACTGTGATTACCTTCCTCCACCATCGCCATCAAATGCACAGTAAAGGCATAGATATGATAAAGAGGCAGTGGCGCGACAATGATCTCTTCACCTGGCTGATTAATACGATTGCCATCATGATCCAACTGAGACAGATGGGCCTTTGACTGCTGCATATTGGCAATAATATTACGATGGGTCAGCATCGCACCTTTAGCCACACCGGTCGTACCACCCGTGTACTGCAACACTGCAATATCACCGGGTTGCGCAGAAGCTGGACGAGCATAAGTTTTCTTGCCACCCAAACCCAACGCCTTGCGGAACCTTACAGCAACAGGAAGATTGAATGGCTGAACCATTTTCTTCACATGCTTGGCTGCGAAATTAATCAGCGGCCGTTTTGGCGCAGGCAGACAATCCGCAATACTGGTAACGATAAGGTGTTCAACCGGCGTATCAGCAATGATCTCTTCCACCATGTGCCCAAACACATCCATGAATACCAGAGCCCTTGCACCGGAATCATTGAACTGGTGATGCATTTCCCGGGCTGTGTAGAGCGGATTGGTATTCACGATAACAAGGCCGGCTTTTAACGCACCATAAACCGCAATAGGAAATTGCAGCAGGTTTGGCATCTGAATAGCAATTCGATCTCCGGGTTTGAGATCAGTGTAGTTCTGCAAATAACTTGCAAACTGAGTACTTAACTCGTCGATATCACGATAAGTCAGAGTATGGCCAATACCAGTAAACGCTGGCTTGGCAGAGTTTTTCTTTACCGACTCTTCAAACACCTCAAGTATTGAAGAGTACTCATCAGGGTTTATGGCATCCTGAACGCCCGGAGCACGCTTGCCATTCCAGAACTGAGCATCCATAAGCGAATCACTTTTTTTGTTATTTATCATTTCGCGGCAACCTTACACCCACCGGTAGCGACCCCAAACGAGATCTATGCCAGCCCTGACATCACTGATTAAGTGATTGACACCAGCGCCAACATCCCCCTGCCCGGCAGTCATTGGTTGCCCCCTGACTGTCTGCCAGCCTAATGGGCTGACAAACGACGTGCGTATGATAGCGACAATTAAGCATTAATTCTAAGATTGTTCGTATTTTTACCAATAAAAAACAGAAACACGCCTACTTATGAATGCTATTGGCTTTGCCCTGTCTCTTACAAACCGGTTTGCAGGCTCCCCTGTAGTCAGTCGTCTGGGGCTGAGAAAACCTGCAGAGAAGTTGGCTTATACAGTAACAAAGCAGGGTTTTACTGCTCTTATCAAAGGACAGGAAACCCTCAAGGAAAAACGCAAAAGTAACTCAGGTTCTATTCCACAAAAAAATAAACAATCACGTTCACTTCTGTTTGATCTGAACCTTTCAGACGAACAGCTTATGATTCGGGATAACGCTGCAAGATTGGCAGAAAGTCTGCGTGAGAACGCAGAAGCTGCAGCTGAGTCTCGCCAGCCTAGCGAACAGATTTGGCAGGAAAGTGATGAGCTGGGAATGGGATATTTCGTGTTGCCAGAATCCTATGAAGGCATGGATATGGCTCACGCTTCGGAAACCTGGCAGCTGCTCACCGAAGAGCTTGCCCGCGGTGATATGGGGCAGGCATTAGCTTTACTCTCCCCAGTTTCCGCAGCACTGTGTATTACCCGTTGGGGGCAACCATCCCTGAAAAAAGTGTGGTTGGACAAACTGGCAGAAAGCGGGCGCATTCAAGGAACTCTGGCTCATCAGGAACCAGGCGCAGCTCAAGCGCAATCCACTCTGAACTGTAAAGCCAAAACAAAATCATCCGGCTACCGACTTAATGGAACCAAAACCCTTGTTGCACTGAGTACCACTGCTGAGTTCTTCTTGGTAACTGCTGCCCTTTCAACAAAAGAGAATGGTTTATTCCTTGTTCCCAGAAACAGCAGAGGACTAACAGCATCTCCGACTCCGGCAATGGGTTTGCACAGTGCAGACACTGGCACACTAACTCTTAAGAATGTCGACATTCCCAAAGATCACCGATTGAATGCCAACGGATTTAGTTTCCAGCAGTGGCTCTCCCTCAGCCAGATAGCTGCGTCAGCACTAGCTTGCGGAACATCTCAGGCTGTTCTTGATTACACAGTCCCATATTGCAATGAGCGTGAAGCCTTTGGCGAGCCAATCAGTCACCGCCAGTCTGTTGCCTTTATGATTGCTGATATCGCCACAGAGCTGGAAGGCATGCGCCTGCTCACAACCCGGGCAGCAAGCCGGGCTGAACGTGGCGACATCTGCACTCGGGAAGCACGTCTGGCTCATCATCTGTGCTGTACGAAAGGTATGGAGATAGGCACCGATGGTGTTCAGCTTCTTGGTGGTCACGGCTTTATTCAGGAACATCCTGTTGAGCGCTGGTATCGGGATTTACGTGCTATTCCTCTGCTTGCTGGCAGTCTGATTGTTTAGAACGGAAAGGTAGAGAATAAATACAATGTATCTGGAAGTTCCCAAAAAATTCAAAGGCCTGATTAATCAGGCCAACCAGGTTGCCCAGGCAGTCTTCCGCCCTATTTCCCGCAAATATGACCGGGCTGAACATACCTACCCGGTAGAGCTGGATATGCTGGCATCACTTCTCGATGCCATGAACGATGCCACTGGTGGCGCTGCCGGAGCAGGCAAACTCAGCCAGCAACAACACGGCGAAGGTGTTCGTAACGGTACAAATATGTCTACCGTTCTTGGCCTGACAGAGTTGTGCTGGGGCGATACCGGGTTAGCTCTCAGTCTTCCCCGCCAAGGTTTGGGTAATGCAGCAATTGCCGCAGTCGCCAACGATGAACAAATGGCCCGCTTTGGTCACAAGTGGTCAGCCATGGCGATCACCGAGCCTTCAGCAGGTTCCGACTCTGCTGCCATTCGAACCACTGCGATTGAGGATGGCGATGAATATATTCTCAACGGTGAAAAAATTTATGTCACCAGCGGTGAACGCGCGGAAGCCGTAGTTGTATGGGCCAGCCTTGATCTCTCTCTTGGCCGTGCGGCAATAAAATCCTTCGTTGTTGAAAAAGGCACCCCCGGTATGGAAGTTGTCCGCCTTGAGAAAAAGCTTGGCATCAAAGCTTCGGACACAGCAGCCATTAACTTCACCGACTGCCGCATCCCGAAATCTAACCTTTTGGGAAATCCAGAAATCGACACCCAGAAAGGTTTTGGCGGAGTGATGCAAACTTTCGACAATACTCGCCCCGTTGTTGCTGCCATGGCCGTGGGTGTTGCCAGAGCATCACTGGAGCGAAGTCGTGAACTTCTGCTTAACAATAAGCTTTCTTATACCAAGCCCAGTCAGGATCAAAGTGCAATCGAAGCAGCACTATTGGATATGGAAGCCAATCTCGAATCGGCAAGATTACTGACCCTGAAAGCTGCATGGATGGCAGATAACGGCCAGCCAAACTCCAAAGAAGCCTCTATGGCGAAAGCCAAAGCTGGTCGCGTAGCCAATAAGATCACACTTGATTGTGCAGCTCTATGTGGCACCAGTGGCTATCTGGAAGACGAATTACTGGAAAAATGGGCAAGAGACTCCAAGATTCTTGACATTTTTGAGGGGACACAACAGATACAAAAGCTGATAATTGCCAGGCGAGTGCTGGACAAAACGTCGGCTGAATTGAAGTAAGTAACTATTTATTCACTCACGATGTAACAGGTTAACGCTCATGACAACAATAAAAACAACGGCCGCCAAAATGGCCCCGAGACATGTCAGCCTATTTAATATTTTCAGATCCCAGTTTGGGTTGATTGGAGATATTCCCAAAATCGCGAAGGGTCTCTTCCATCTCGCTACTCTGAAGCCAACACAAAAGAAGTCTGTTGGCTTAATTATGGAGCAACAGGCGCAGCGCTTCCCGAACCGGCCATTCCTGAGGGATGAAACCCGCACCCTGACGTACGATGAAGCTAACCGGGAAATAAACCGTATAGCTCACACTCTTCAGAAAAACGGGATCGGCACAGGGGATGTTGTTGGCCTGTTACTGGAGAACAGAACAGAGCTGCTTCTTACCGCTCTTGCCACACTCAAGCTGGGTGGCATAGCCACCATGATGAATACCAGCCAGCGTCAGGAAATATTACTGCATAGTGTGCGCATCACTTCCCCCAGCGCCATTGTTGTGGGTGAAGAGCTGACTCACGCCATTGATGAAGTACATGAAAAGCTTCCTGAAGAAGTGGCCATAAATCTTTGGTTTGTTGCTGATAACAGCAATACTCCTGCTCCAGGGCATTACAAGGATCTGGTTCAGGAAGCGAAGAAGGAATCTGACGAAAACCCGGGCACAACTGAAAACATTCAGCTGCACCAAAGAGCCTTCTACGTTTTCACCTCTGGAACCACCGGCATGCCCAAAGCCTCCATCATGAGCCACTATCGCTGGTTCAAGGCAATGGCAGGTATCGGTATGGCATCCATGCGTATCCGTGAAGATGATGTTTTCTATTGCTCATTGCCTCTCTACCACAACAATGCCCTGACCCTGACCCTTTCAGCGGTTCTGGGAAATGGAGCATGTCTGGCCATTGCCAGAAAGTTCAGTGTTTCCAGATTCTGGCAGGATGTTCGAAAATACCAGGCCACAGCCTTCTGCTATATCGGTGAACTGTGCCGCTATCTCTACAACCAGCCAGAGCAGCCTGATGACAGCGTAAACAACGTCAGAGTTATTCTCGGTAATGGTCTGAGACCCGATATCTGGATGGAGTTCAAGCAACGCTTTGGCATCAAACATATTAATGAGTTTTATGGTGCCAGCGAGGTGAACCTGCTGTTTACCAACGCTATGAATCTGGACTGCACAACCGGCTGTTGCCCACTCCCACACGCCATCATCAAATGGGATGTGGAAAACGATAAGCCGTTTCTTAACAAGAAAGGTCACATGATCAAGGTTAAGACCGGTGAAAAAGGCCTGCTGCTTGCCAAGGTGACGGATAAAAGCCCATTCGACGGTTACACATCTGACGATGCCACAGAGAACAAGTTGTTCCGCAATGTTTTCAAGAAGGGCGACTCCTTTATCAACACCGGTGACCTGGTTGTGAAACAAGGCTGGATGCATATCGACTTTGCCGACCGTCTTGGGGATACCTTCCGCTGGAAGGGGGAGAATGTGGCGACTGCAGAAGTTGAAGGTGTATTGAATAAGTTCCCAGGCGTTGAACATGCTGTGGTTTACGGGGTTACTGTTCCCGGAACCGATGGCCGCGCAGGAATGGCAGCCCTGACTCTGGACTGCACAATTGCCGAACTGTGCCTGAGCGACCTCACCAGTTATGTTCGCAACGAACTGCCAGGCTATGCCATTCCACTGTTCCTGCGTATCAGAGAGCAGCAACAAATCACCTCAACCTTCAAAGCCCAGAAAGGCGACCTGAAAAAAGAAGCTTTTGATATTGAAGCTATCAATGAGCCAGTGTTGGCCCTGCTTCCGGAAGAAAAGCGTTACCAACCCCTGACTGGCGATATGTATCAGCAGATCAGCAGCAAGCAGGTGCGGTTCTAATTTCCTCTCCAAGGCTCGCTTCTGCGAGCCTTCTTTCCCTTTGTGAACACCAATTTTTATTCCCAGTGGAAATATCCACTTCCCTCACATAACCTTTTTTAATCGGGAGTGGTCTATCAGCAGGAGCATGACCCAGCCGATAACTAAGGAATAGTTTGCCACGTCAGCGCGTTACGGATAACGGAAATGGCAGAAGTCTGGGCTCTGAAAATTCTTTCCGGCCCCCATGTAGGGGCTGAGATACCCCTTGATTCCGGCACCTGGACACTTGGCCGGCATGAAGAGTGCGACCTCGTTTTAACTGATGACACTCTTGCCGAGCGCCATATTGAGCTGAATATCAGCCCTGAAGGAGTTCAGGTAACTAATCTGGCTCAAGGGCAGAGCATTTACCTTTCCGGGGAGCCTCAGCCCGATAGCTTTGCCCTGCAGCCTCATACTGTGGTTATGGCTGGCAGTCTCTACTTTGCCGTGGGCGCTATTGGTCAACCATGGCCAGAGCTGAGTCTTTCAGGTCCACCTGCGACTTCAACACCACAACCTCAACAATCTCCAGAACCTGCTGCAGCTCCACAATCTGCCGGCGCTTCTGAAGAGATCGTGCTCGAAGACAATATCCCTGTCATTGACGATCAAGTTGATGAAGATGAGCTCTCAGCTCTTGAAGAAGAGAGAGGCCTTAAAGAAAAAACATCCAGCAGTAAACCGGGAATACTTTCATCTCTGTTCAGCTCCATGAACAGCACCTCGGTAAGCTTTGATTTCTTTGGCTGGTGCAAACGACACCCCTTTGTTCTGGGTGGTATGGCATTAGGTGGTTTCTTCTCCATTTTGATTGGTGGCTTCTTCTGGCTGTGGATGATGACCGATCCCGAGAAGACAGCCCTTGAAAACATCACTCCGGCACAAACCGCAGAATCCATCATTACCCAGATGAATATCCCTGATGTGTCGCTAAAGAAGTTACCTGATGGTTCGGTCATCATTTCAGGCTATGTCGCAGACAACAACGTAAAAGATGGCTTGCAGAAAGCTCTTAACGATGCACAGGTTCCCTATACCTTCCAGGCCGTTGTTATGAATGAAATGCGAGCAAGTGCCGCAGCTGTTCTGGAACAGTACGACTTTAAGCAGATGAGCATTGAGCTGGATACAACTCCCGGTTCACTTGTTCTCAGTGGCTATGCAGCCAACACGAAGGAAGTGGCTCGCATTCGTGAAGTTCTACAGCAGGAAGTGCATGGTCTGGTTTCGATCGTCGATCAGGTGGAATATCAGGTCACCCGCCTGAAAGCTCTTCGTACCATGCTCAAGGAAAGAGGCCTTTCCCAGAAAATCCGTTTGCTGGAAACTCCTGGAAAAGTCATTTTAAAAGGGCGCCTCGGCGACGCCTCCCAGGGCTATTACCTGAAGGAAATTGTTCAGGATTTCCGTGAAAAGTACAGCAACCGCCCTCAGTTGGTGATTGATGTCACCCTTCCGGCTACGGATCTCGCCACCATGCAGCCTCTGCTGAAAATCAAGAGTGTCAGCTTAGGGCGGATTCCTTACGTCATCCTTGATAACGGGGAGAAGTATCTGCGGGGGGCGAAGCTGAAAAACGGATATATACTTGAAAATATCAATCTGGAATATCTGACCCTCAAGTTAGGTCAGGAACGAATTAAGTACTTCATAGGAGGGGGCAATGGCGGACAATGATTTTATTTCTCTGTCAGTCACGGAAGACCGCTTGGCAACTGATGCGGATGGCACCTACAAGAGTCAGCTGATCGACCAGTTGAACGCTGATACAGAAACACTGAAGAACAAGAAGAATTCCGGGCTTTCTCCCGATCAATTTGCCAGCACCGAAGCCCTGATCGGCGCCATGGAACATGCAATCAAGGTTATAGAACTGACCTGGTTTAAACACCATATGCCAGAAAAACAGCATTAAATCATTCACCAGACTAAAGCAGCTAAACTGGTTTATGACCCTGAAGGGAGAAGGATATGTCAGGACAAGACTATGGCGCGGCAGGTGGTGCGAATCTCAGCTTTAGTGAGACAACGGCACGCCTTAATACCAAGCTGAAAGATTTTGAAAGTCAGGTTGAAGCTCGAATGGAAAACCTGGACCCCAGTAACATGGCGGATTTGATTCAGTTCCAGCAGGAAATTAACAAACTGACCATGATGTACAGTCTTGAGAGTGGTGTGATCAAGTCCATTAAGGACACCGGACAAAGCATCATCCAGAAAATCAACTAACGACTAAAAGCATCTGAGCAGGGAAGCCCAAAATGGTAAGCGCAGAAACACTCAGACTCCTGGCCGATATCGGGTTTATGGCAACAAGCGGCGGCTTTTCCAAGCAGGCAAGAGCCCTGTTCGATGCCATTGAGCTTGCCAGACCAGATAGCGTTCTACCTCATATTGGGTCTGCCCTGAATTATATGAACCTGAATATGCATCAGGAAGCTCTCGATACGCTTGAGAAAAAAGCTCTGAAGCTGGAACCAGACAATGCCACCGTTCAGGCATTTATGGGGATGGCGCTGATGCTTCTTGGCAGAAGCAGTGAAAGCGAACGCTGTTTGAATGGAATTACCGATAGCGATGACACACTGGCCGCATCACTGGCATCAAACCTTCTTTCTGAACTTCGCCAGCACGCCAATAAGAAACCTGCAGCTCCCGGCCTTCACTGATATTCAGTCAAGGCCACACCTTTCCAAAAGCCATTCCCGGTAGAGCGCCGCTAACCAAGACGCTCCAATATCAAAGTTTGAATCAGGTGTATTCTCGTCAGACATCGCTGCAGAGATGTTACAGATTTGCTCCTTCACTTTGGGGTCAGGCACAAGATAATCGACCAGATGCTGCCCTTTCATCCAGCTTTGCACCAAATGCTCAACAGTTTGCTTCTCTGCCCTATCACCTAATTGGCGCAGCGTTCTGCGGGCCTGAACACGAATATCAGATTTTAACTCTGACAATGAGTTCAGAGCTTTCAAGTCCAGTGTTTTCACTTGTTCAATGATTGGAGCTGCGGTGTTGAAAGGTACAGGGTCAATACGGCAAGGTAACTCTGCCAGCTGGAGCATACCTTCACACCATTGATCAGCCTTCTTCTGGAATATCCTGAGCCCTTGCTGGAAGCCTGAGGTCACAGCTTCCACATCAGAATCTTCCGACATCCATCCTTGAGCCAGAATGTCATCCCAGAGTATTTCAATGCGAGTCAGGGCAAGGCTGGACTGTGACCAGTTTTCCGGAAGAGTATCACCAGTTAACTCAGTACATAAACGCTCCAGAACTTCCGGATAACACACCATTTCTGTATCAAGAAAATGGATCTTGTCTCCACAAACCAGAAAATTATCCAGATGCGCATCGGACATACCCGTTAACAATACGAAAGCTGATAAGTAACCCAGTATTTGCATATCGGTCGAAGGTGAAACCTTATCTCCAGTCAGGTAGCGGCGAAATCCATATCGCCCCCTTCGATCCTGACCAGTAAGAATCTCGCCGCCCTCCGCAAAAACCTGACCGCTTATTCCATCATTGAAAAGCTCAATCAACCCTGATTTCTTGGCGAGAGCTTCTTCCAATCGCATATCTACTGATTTGTAAACGAGATTGCCACCACAACTAAAGGAGATACGACACACTCCCCCATAACCTTTTTCCGATAAAGGTTTTATTGTGCTGAGCATTCCCTGAATACCGAACAGCAAAGAGAGTTCTGCTCGGCTCCCCAGAACACGCTGAAAAATATTATTCAACGCACGGGCCGCCTTAATATTTCTATTCTTTTGATACCTGATCTGTAATACATCTCTGGGAGGTTCAAGAGAACTCAGCCTTACCAACAGGTCGTGTTTGAGCGCCCACAGAATCAACATATCTGCCTGGGCACGCGCTATACCTGTGGAGCTTCGTACGGTTTTAACAGAACAACCGGTCAAAAAAACCTGTAATAAAAAGGGCAAGTGCTGCACAGGCAGAATCATTGCCAAAGCATCCAGACAAACAGGAGCAACAACTCCTGAAAGTATCTGACGACCATTCAACGAGGTTTTCAATAATTGATCATTGCTAAGTTCAACGGATTCATAGCCTTTGAAAATCCGTCCGTAATGCAGGGACTTTAACTTTCCACTTGGTTGAACAGTATCTTTATGAGCCTGTGAAACCAATTCGCGACTAATAGAATCAAACTCGCGAATAACATTTTCACAGGCGTATTTCTGTTTATATCGCTCTTGCCCACAGGCTCCCACTTCCGCCCTAAGAGAGGCATCACTCGCTAGTGTGTTAAGACTTGCCGAAAGTGAACCAACATCCACTGCTACTGACTGGGCTTGAGCTAGCTGGGATTTTCCAGGATCAAAATAAGCTCCGGGGGCAATCAGCCCATCGACATTCCCCCACACGGTTGGTACTAGCAAACCTTCCTGATTGTGAGTAATCAACTCTCGATAGCCATTCCAATCAGACAAGACGACTGGAACACCTGCAGACATAGCTTCAACTGGAGCAATACCAAAACTCTCCTGCACAGAGTCCGCCAGTGAAGCAAATATATCTGCAGCACTAAAAGCAAGGTGTTTATCTTCCGGAGCCAAATCAAAGTTAAACAGCACCCGGGAGTCAATCGCTAACTGACCTGCAAGGTGCACCAGAGAAACAACATAATCATCATCTGCACTGGCCTGCCCACAAATATACAGATAGCAGTTTTTCTGATCATAGCGGTCATAAAGATCAGCAAACGCCTTGAGAAGAGGATGAAGGTCAGACTTATCTACAGGAGACAGTCTTCCCAGGCACAGAATAACGACTCCATCTTCAGGCAAACCAAGAGCTTCTCGTGCCTTGCTTTGGCTTATTGAAGAATCAATACCCTCCACACCCAGAGGAATTTTTTTCAAGCTGCCGTGAAATGCTTTTCCAGCCCTATTACCAGCTTCTTCAAGCAAGTTTTCAACAACACCAAGAGACGCCTGACTACTGCATAGAATGGAGTCGTAAGGTTTTGAAGGGGAGAGAAGCAGGCTTTTCCAAGCACTAAGAGTAATATCCTGACTCAACGCATGGGTACGTCCGACAATGGAAAAAGGCTGCGAAGCAAACGCACCCCTTAATTCCAGAAGGTAACTCAGGTAAGGATCACCCGAGTAAAACAGGTCGTAATTTGAAGATGAGAAACTGGCTGGCAGGAGTTCGATGGGGAATACCTGAACTGTTTTCTCCAGTTGCTCCGCTTCCAGCCACTGATCCCAAAATATCTGCCGGGCTTCAACATCGCCCTCTACGGCAAAGAGGTGAAATTGATCAAAGAACTCAGAATAACGAATCAGTGAAATCAAAAAACTGCTGTTAGCTTCACGCAGGCCATTGATATAGCCATCCAGAACATCTTTATCCGCCGGGAGAACCGTTCCGAAAAGAGCCATCAGGGCATCATCATACCGCCAGCGGGGGGAACTGCACCGCCACTCATTGAGTCTTGCCCAAGGAGTCCTTGATAATAAAGGCAGCAGCCACCAAAGCTTTCTATAGCTTCCTGAAAATCTTCAATAGCCACATCCGTTGGCAGACGCTGATAAAGCTGATAAACACCTTCAGCCTCATCCAAGGTCAAACTGCTGCGCTGGTCACGAATCAGGCCAAGACTTTTGTCCAACAGCAGGCGGGTATCACTCTGCCTTTGCCCGGTTGCCTTGGACAAAGGCCCAAGATCAGATAACAGATAATACTTCCCGCCATCCTCATAGCAGGAAACATCTACACCCTCCATTTCTATAAGGTAACGGCCATTATTATTTTCGGGTTTATCAATACCATTATTTCTTGAGAATTTGGTCATTAACTCATCAAGATTCATCTGCTGCATCCCTGCCTGGCTCTTCTTAAATGTCGGCCGAAATCGTCAGGACTGCAAAGCAAAAAGCCCGCAAAATTGCGGGCTTTTATTGTTGGGTCAGATTAACTGATCAGGCAAAGGTTTGCGTCTGTACTTTCTTACCCATCAGCGAAAGCTTTCGGAAAGCCAACAGAGCCAGAACAAACAGGGCCGCACTGGTTAGAACGCCAAGAGCAACAGAAGAAGTTGTACCAATGACCAGATAACCCACAAAGCAGATAGCAGCCACAGTGGTGCAGTAAGGCAGCTGTGTCATCACGTGGTCAATGTGGTGGCAAGACGCTCCAGTCGAGGAAAGAATTGTGGTATCTGAGATTGGTGAACAATGATCGCCAAACACCGCGCCAGCCAGAACTGCCCCCATCATTGGCATAATCAGCATCAGGTCAGTGGCTGCAGCCATATCACCAGCGATTGGCAGCATAATGCCAAAAGTTCCCCAGCTGGTTCCGGTTGCGAAAGCCATAGCACCAGCAATCAGGAACACCAGCGCAGGAAGCCAGGACGTGCTGATAGTATCACCCACCAGGCTGGCCAGATACTTACCG
Organism: Parendozoicomonas sp. 2304DJ65-17; assembly: GCF_058148445.1. NCBI lineage: Bacteria > Pseudomonadati > Pseudomonadota > Gammaproteobacteria > Oceanospirillales > Endozoicomonadaceae > Parendozoicomonas > Parendozoicomonas sp. 2304DJ65-17. The sequence goes on along the minus strand of NZ_JBYVJV010000002.1, from coordinate 739,989 downwards.
GTTTCCAGATTACCAATAACATCCACCAGCACCCAGGCGAAGACCAGAATGTAGATAGCTCCCATCATGGACTTCACACCCGCAGTCAGGGCATCCATGACCCGGCTGCCAGCGACTCGCTGACGGGCCAGCATAATGAAGCTGACAATCAAGCCTACCAAACCACCAAACAACAGAGAGTTAGCAACATTGGTATTCTCAAAGGCGCCCAGTACAGAGAAAGGCTGGCCGGAAGCCGCCAGAGCTTCTGCACCAGTACCAATCAATGCAACCACAGTGGACAGCACCAGAACAACGACAGGTACAACCAGATCAGCTACTGAGCCTTTGCCAGTATCTTCAATCTCGGTAGCTCCCATAGGCTGACCACGGCTACTATCAAACAGTTCTCCCTGTATGGCCCGGTCGGCATGGGTGCGCATAGGGCCTACATTCAAATCCATGGCCGCTGCCGCAATCACCATTGCCAGTGCAAAAATGGCGTACAGATTCATGGGAATCATGGAAACAAACGCAGAGAAAGCGGTAATATCTGTCACTTCATGAGTCGCCAAGATCGTACCAATCAGAGCAATGATATAAGCGCCCCAGCTGGAAACCGGTGTAATCACACAAACAGGCGCAGCGGTTGAATCAATCAGGTAAGCCAGCTTGGCTCGGGAAACCCGGTTACGGTCTGTCAGGGGGCGACAAATATTACCTACGGCTAGAGCATTGAAGTAGTCATCGATAAAAATAATGACACCAAGAAGCACTGTAAGCAGCTGGGAACCCTTGGCAGTTTTGATTCTTCTTCTTGCCCAGTCACCAAAGGCTCGGGTTCCACCAGCCAGAGAAATAAAGCTGGTCATGATGCCAAGGCTGACCAAGAACAGAAGAATAAAGACACTGCCGGTATTGATGCCGTCATCCCAGAACACGGAAACCAGGGCATCTACCAAATACTGAACAGTATTCAGAGGCGAAAAGCCGGTCAGCAGTAAGGCGCCAACAATAATACCTGCGCCAAGAGAAAGAAGGGTTTTGCGGGTGAGCACTGCAAGACCAATGGCCACTGCCGGCGCCAGAAGCGAAAGAGGAGAAAAAGAAAAGCTCGTTAATTCCATACTGCTGATCTCTATTTATCAGAGCAGGATCAGAACCAGAGAAAACACTCATCTGGTAACGTCCTGACATTAGACGATCAGGAGCGCGAAAATGAAAGAAACCTGCATAGGCCATCCGCACCACGCGGCTGTAGGGTTTCTTTCAAGATTCGGTAGCACTCCACGGTTGCCCCGAGTGCGCTGCTTTCACAACAACATCCCAGGCAAGCCCAGATGGCAAATGTACTGCTGATAACACGTTATTTCTGACAACTGCTACCAAACAACACCGTGACAGTGTGACACCTATTCGGTGGCACCCCAGCCGGCAGTTTTGACTCTCTGCCAGCTTCGGCGAAATCCCCTTTCCTCGATTCTCTTAGACGTCACTCCAGAAACGAGTACTGATGAATTTCGCGCCTCTACCATTCGAAACCTGCTCGCATTATGCCCACGAAAAATCACACCCACAATGCGACACACAACAAAACACGCACATTCCACACCCTAATAAGTCATTACCACAATGACCAATTTGTCACACCCACTAACCATTGGTAGAAATGTAGCAACAATTCAGAAAGCTGCCTGCAATACATACAGATAGAAAAAACCGCCAGAGTTTCCTGCTGGCGGCATTTTCTTAATAACAAGAAAGGGTTAGGAGTTTATTCCCATTCGATCGTGGCAGGAGGCTTACTGGAAATATCGTAAGTCACCCGGGAAATACGGGCGATCTCATTAATAATCCGACTGGAAACCTTTTCCAGGAATTCGTAAGGCAGGTGTGCCCAGCGAGCGGTCATAAAGTCGATAGTTTCAACAGCCCGCAGAGCAATCACATACTCATAGCGACGACCATCCCCCACAACACCTACAGACTTCACTGGCAGGAACACAGCAAAAGCCTGGCTGGTTTTGTGGTACAGATCAGCGTTATGCAGCTCTTCAATAAAGATTGCATCCGCTTCCCGAAGGATATCTGCGTACTCTCGTTTTACTTCACCAAGAATCCGTACGCCCAAACCCGGACCAGGGAAAGGGTGACGATAAACCATATCGTAAGGCAGCCCCAGTTCCAGACCAATCTTGCGCACTTCATCCTTAAACAGCTCACGCAGTGGTTCAACCAGTTCCATCGCCATATCATCAGGCAGACCACCCACATTATGGTGGGACTTAATAACATGAGCCTTACCGGTTTTGCTGGCTGCAGACTCAATCACATCAGGATAAATTGTACCCTGAGCGAGGAAGCTCACACCATTGAGACGGTTTGACTCTTCATCAAATACTTCGATAAAGGTATTACCGATAATCTTGCGCTTCTGCTCTGGATCTTCCACACCATGCAGGCGGGAAAGAAATTTCTCTTCCGCATCGGCACGGATAACTTTTACGCCCATGTTTTCCGCGAACATGGCCATAACCTGATCACCTTCATTCTTGCGAAGCAGGCCGTTATCCACAAATACACACACCAGCTGATCGCCAATGGCTTTATGCAGCAACGCGGCAACCACGCTGGAATCCACGCCTCCGGAGAGCCCAAGCAGAACTGTTTTATTACCAACCTGTTCACGCACACGGGCAACGGCATCGTCGATAATTCCCGCTGGTGTCCAGAGCTGTTCACATCCGGCAATTTCACAGATGAAACGCTCAAGAATACGACCGCCCTGCTTGGTGTGGGTCACTTCCGGATGGAACTGAACACCGTAAAAACGACGCTCTTCATCCGCCATACCAGCGAATGGGCAGCTGTCCGTCCAGGCCATGCGGGCAAAGCCTTCAGGCAGAGAAGAAACCTTATCACCGTGGCTCATCCACACATCAAGGCTGGTCTGGCCACCATCAGCCACATGATCCTGAATGTCGTGCAGAAGGGCTGAATTTTCACCAACATTTACACTGGCATAGCCAAACTCACGCAGGTCAGAAGTGCTGACACTGCCGCCCAGCTGTTCGGCCATAGTCTGCATGCCATAGCAGATACCCAGTACAGGAATCCCCAGATTGAAAACAACTTCTGGAGCTCGGGGTGTATCATCTCCGGTCACAGACTCAGGTCCGCCGGAAAGAATCACAGCTTTGGGGGCAAATTCGCGAATGGACTCTTCATCCATATCGAAAGCACGAATTTCACAATAAACCCCGATTTCACGCACACGCCGGGCAATCAGCTGGGTGTACTGGGAACCGAAGTCGAGAATAAGAATACGCTGGGAATGAATATCCTGGCTCATGAGCGTCCTGACACCTGCAAGGACTGCTGCCCGGGTGAAAGACAGCAGTCGGTTATTTATCAGCTATTTATTAACATCCAAAAACAAAGCTATCAGCCAGCTCTGTAATTTGGTGCTTCCTTGGTAATTGTTACATCGTGAACATGGGACTCACGCATACCGGCATTTGTTACTCGAACAAACTCAGGGCGGGTACGCATGGTTTCAATATCAGCAGAACCGGTGTAGCCCATGGAAGCACGCAAACCACCCATCATCTGATGAACGATGGCATTAATTGGGCCTTTGTAGGGTACACGACCTTCAATACCCTCTGGAACCAGCTTGTCAGCGCCAGCATTAGCATCCTGGAAGTAACGGTCACTGGAACCCTGACTCTGCGCCATAGCGCCGAGAGAGCCCATACCACGGTAGCTCTTGTAGCTACGGCCCTGATACAGAATGATTTCACCGGGAGCTTCATCTGTGCCCGCCAGCATGCTGCCAATCATCACCACGTTAGCTCCGGCAACAACCGCTTTAGCAAGGTCGCCAGAATAACGGATACCGCCATCAGCGATTACAGGGATACCTGTGCCCTTAAGAGCTTCTGCAACGTTCGAAACAGCGGAAATCTGGGGAACACCAATACCGGTTACAATACGGGTTGTGCAGATGGAGCCAGGGCCAATACCCACTTTCACGCCATCTGCGCCAGCTTCGGCCAGCGCCTTGGCAGCAGCGGCAGTAGCAATGTTACCACCAATAACCTGAACATTCGGGTAGTGTTTCTTCACCCAGGCAACGCGATCAATAACGCCTTTGGAATGACCATGGGCAGTATCAACAATAATCACATCCACACCGGCATCAACCAGAGCAGCAACACGATCAGGGGTTTCTGGGCCAGTACCTACAGCGGCACCAACACGAAGGCTTCCGCTTTCGTCTTTACAGGCATTTGGATAGTCCTGATTCTTCTGGATATCCTTAACGGTCATCATGCCTTTCAAAGAGCCGTTTTTATCAACCACCAATACTTTTTCAATACGGTGTTTCTGCAGCAGGCTTTGAACTTCTGTCTGGCTGGTTCCTTCCAGAACAGTGACCAAACGATCTAAAGGCGTCATCAAAGCGGTTACGGTCTTATCCAGATCCGTTTCAAAGCGCACATCGCGGCTGGTAATAATGCCGACAAGGTTGCCTTGTTCAATAACAGGGACACCGGAAATATTATATTGCTGACGCAAAGCCATCAGTTCACGAATGGTCGCGTTCGCTTCAATAGTGATTGGATCGCGAACTATACCGCTTTCATGCTTTTTAACTTTGCGTACTTCAGCAGCCTGCTCTTCAGGAGTCATATTCTTATGGATGATACCGATGCCACCTTCCTGAGCCATGGCAATAGCCAGGCGGGCTTCGGTAACAGTATCCATTGCAGCAGACAGCAGAGGAATGTTTAATTCAATTCCGCGGGTGAGGCGGGTTTTCAAGGACACCGACTTGGGCAAAACTTCCGAGTAGCCGGGTACGAGAAGGACATCATCAAATGTGAGGGCTTCTTGAGCGATACGTAACATTTTTGTTTGCCGTCCGGTTAAGGAAAAGCTGGGTGTAAAAACCAGTGTTCATTCTATTTATCACCTGTCATCCCGACAGATAACCATAAAACATACACCAGAACTGCTCTCATCGCGCTGGGAAAACACCAAAAGAACAGCTGAGCGAGGTAAATTCGTTCAATTATAAAACCCCTGAAACCACTCGACAATTCTTATATTTTCTGTTTTTTTCAGGGATAATAACGCGGTTTGCCTGTGTAAAAGCTTTTAATTGCTTCACCTCGGGTCCTCAGGCAAATGCCTGGATGAGCAAGAACCGAATCTATTCAGGTGCCTCATGCACAATCATTTCGATCCGCTAGCTTATTCTCCTCAAACACCCGGCGAGAGAAAAATCCTCTCGGTCAGCGACCTAAACCGTCAGGCCAAACGGCTGCTTGAGGTGTCCTTTCCTTCTATCTGGGTCGAAGGTGAGCTTTCCAATATCGCCCGACCACGTTCTGGCCACTGGTATTTCACCCTCAAAGATGCCGGGGCACAGGTGCGCTGCGCCATGTTTCGTGGTGCCAATATGGGAGTTCGCTTCCAGCCTGCAGAAGGCCAGCAGGTTCTGATTCGCGCCAAAGTCAGCCTTTATGAAGGCCGGGGCGACTACCAGCTGATTGCTGAACATATGGAGGAAGCGGGCGCTGGAGCCCTACAGCGAGCCTTTGAAGAGCTGAAAAACCGGCTGGCACGAGAAGGGCTTTTCGATGCTGAAAACAAAAAGCCTCTGCCGGCTATGCCCAGGCATGTGGCCGTTGTGACTTCTCCTACAGGCGCAGCGATCCGGGACATCCTGACCGTTTTCCAGCGGCGCTTTCCAGCCTTGAAAGTCACGGTTATCCCCACAGCTGTTCAAGGTAACGAAGCAGCTCCGCAGATTGTGCATGCATTATCACTTGCTGAGAGGATTCCGGGAGTAGATGCCATTATTGCCGGGCGTGGTGGCGGCTCAATGGAAGATTTATGGCCATTTAACGAAGAAGTAGTGGCTCGAGCCATTGCCCAATGCTCAATCCCAGTAGTCAGCGCTGTGGGCCACGAAGTCGATTTCACCATTGCTGATTTTACTGCTGACCATCGGGCACCAACGCCCTCAGCCGCCGCGGAACTATTGAGCCCGGATCAGGTAGAACTGCGTAATACATTATTGGGCTATCAACAAATGTTGACCCGCCTGATCAGTCATCGCTTACAGAGTAACCAGCAGCAACTTTCACATCTACGCAACCGCCTTCGCCACCCCGGAGAACGTCTCCGAGAGCAGAGCCAGAGGTTGGATGATCTGGACATCCGCCTGCGCAAAGCTATGGAGCTTCACCTGCATAAGGTTACCGCATGCCTGGAGAACAACAGGGAAAGGCTTCACCAGCACACACCACTCAACACCGTGGCAAGATTCAGCACACTACAAAGACAGCTGGATCAGCGCCTAACACAGGCAATCTCTGCCAACCTGAGCAAACATAAGCAAAAGCTGGCCTCATGTATTGCAGAGCTGGATGCCTACAGCCCCCTTTCGACCCTTCTGCGTGGTTACGCAATTATTCAGACTGCGGATAAGAAAGTTATCACTGATGCATCTCAGGTTTTTCCAGGAGATAAGTTCAAGGCTCGCCTCTCCAAAGGTCATCTTGAATGCACTGTGGATCAGGTTGTTGCAGAGGGGTAATCCACTCGCTGGCACTTTTGTTCAATTCCACTAGGCTTGTCGCTTTCTAACAACGACAAGCCTTGGGAGCCGGGCATCAGTGGGTCATGTAAAACACCAAATCCGGTTTCTTTTTCTCTTTTTTTCATTCGTAATTGCATCCATCTCCACCTCCTGCGGATTAGCCCAGGAAGAACCTTATGGCGATATCGGGCCAATAAGTGCTCTTCAGCGGGATTACGATAAATTCAGTTTCCGAATACAAAAACTCGAAAAGGGAAACTCTTTCAACGAAAAATTTCTCATTTTTGGAACAGCTGCCGTTCTGGATATTGCCCTGGAACTCATTCACTCTGGAATGATTGCCTATTACAGCCCAAGCCATATCTATGGCCGAGCCCTCAATCATAAAAACGATGTTGATAGCATTATTAAACACTACCTGAGTTACACGTTCGCACACGGCCATGCACCTGCATTAGCCATGGGAGCTGTCGCTTTTTTTAGTGGGAATAGCCTATCCCTGCCAGCTCTACCTGTTTCTGATTCAATGACTCAAATAGCATCAATAGCTACCGGAGTCGCCGTTCTATACGGGGTTCTTGCCTTAAGAGTGAAAACACTTGTATGGCGTAAACAGGTCGTTACTCCATTCTTCTCAAGCACCCAAAAGATGCTAAAGGGAATTGCACCTGCTCACCAGTATTACCTGACCGCAGCTGACCACTTAGATATGGGCAAGCGCCTCCTTCAGGCTGCAGCGGTAGTCGCCTTAATCAGCTGGGGCTTTTTAGAGCGTTTCCAGAACAAGTCTTCCATTGAGGATTTAAGGCAAACATTAACTCTGGCACGGGATCGATTACAAAGAGATAGCCGAAAAAAAATGGCTGTCATGGAGGAACTGAAACTTAAAAAGAAATTTGAGTTTGAGGAAGTAAAAAGCCTGTTGAAGCAAAACTCCAACAGGCCATAAGTGATAAAAACTATTAAATAGTACGAGCTTTGTTTTTCAATTTGTTTTTATTTGGACCAGCCTGCTTAATCTTTTTCTTTGGGTTTCTTGCCTGCATCTCGTCACCACGACGCTTCATTTTCTGCTCACGCTTATCCAGCTGGCGACGCTTGGCGTTTTGCGCTTTCACAGGCTTCTGGCGATCAGCATAAGGGTTATCGCTGCCCTTAAATTCGATCTTCAGAGGGGTGCCCATCAGCTTCAATACTGTACGGAAAGTGTTTTCCAAGTAACGAGCATAAGAGGCTGGAACAGAATCCACCTGATTACCGTGCACAACAAGAACAGGAGGGTTGTTCCCGCCCATATGGCAATAACGCAGTTTGATACGATGCCCACGAACCATTGGCGGCTGGTGACTAGCAACAGCATCTTCCAGAATGCGGGTCAGCTGGTTAGACGACCAACGCCCCATTGCTGATTCGTAGGCCTCTTCCACAGACTCATACAGGTGACCGACATTGGTACCGTGCATTGCAGAGATAAAGTGAATATTGGCAAAATTCACAAAGCCAAGACGACGCTCCAGCTCTCGCTTAACATCTTCACGTTCATCGCTGCTCATGCCATCCCACTTGTTTACAGCAATAACCAGTGAACGACCGCTGTCGAGCACAAAACCCAGCAGATGAAGATCCTGTTCAACAATGCCTTCACGGGCATCCAGAACCAGAATTACCACATTGGAGTCTTCCATGGCCTGCAGGGTTTTAATAACAGAGAACTTTTCTACTGTTTCGTGAACCTTGCCACGACGACGTACACCTGCTGTATCAATCAGAGTGTAACGCTGCTCCAGACGCTCGTAGGGAATGTAAATACTGTCCCGGGTTGTACCGGCCTGATCATAAACAACAACCCGGTCTTCACCCAGCATCCGGTTAACAAGCGTAGACTTACCAACATTGGGACGGCCGACGATAGCCATCTTGATGCCGGCCTCTTCAGGTTCTTGGTCGAACTCCTCTTCTACTTCAGGAAATTCTTCCATAAGCAGATCAACAAGTTGGCGTACGCCTTTACTGTGAGCGGCGGCAATAGGAAGAGGTTGCCCCATACCCATGCTGTAAAATTCAGCGGCTGCGCTGTCAGCATCAATACCATCAGTTTTGTTCAGAACCAGCCAGGCCTTTTTCTGGCTGCGGCGCAAATGGTCAGCAATCATCTCATCAGCCGCTGTCATCCCGGCACGAGCATCTACCAGGAACAGAACCATATCAGCTTCTTCGATAGCGGCCAGGGACTGTTCCGCCATATGAGAATCAATACCCTCTTCATCACCACTGATACCACCGGTATCAATAACAATGTATTCACGCTCACCCAGACGACCTTCACCGTATTTACGGTCACGGGTCAAGCCAGAGTAGTCGGCCACCAGCGCATCCCGACTGCGGGTCAGCTGATTAAAAAGCGTTGACTTGCCAACGTTGGGTCGCCCTACCAGGGCAATGACGGGAAGCATTCTATATCTATCCAAAAATCAGGCCGCAGGACAAACCAAGCCCGCGGGCAGAAAACAGGAAACGGCCGCCTTACGGCAGCCGTCCTTGACTTAAACTTCGCAGGCAAGCCTGCGTACAAACTGTTTGTTGGCGACTTATTTGATAGTCAAAGCCGCCAGATCGCCGTCATTGGTGTAGACATAAATCATGTCATCAACAACCACTGGACGGGAACGAATACCAGAAGAATCTACTTTGGTGCGGCCAACAATACGACCATCCACCTGAGAAATCACGTGCAGGTAACCTTCAAAGTCACCAGCTACAACATAACTACCCAGTGCGGCAGGGCCTGAAAGGCTGCGATTGGCAAAATCTTTCTGACTCCAGACAATAGAACCGGTACGCTGGTCAACAGCAGAAACCACACTGCCCGCATCGCTCAGATAAAGATTACCAAAGCCTTCAGTCATGCTTTCATAGCTGGAAGCTTCACGGGCCCAGAGTACACGACCACCGTCGCGATCCAACCCAACAACATTACCCTGGTAGCTAACCATGTAGAGACGATCACCACTGATCAGTGGTTCGGCATCAACATCAACCATTCTTTCGAGCTCGGAAGAACCGCGAGGTACGGATACCTTGGCATCCCACAATTGGATACCAGTATCAAGGCGATAAGCTCTGGCTTCACCATTAGAGAAACCAGCGTAAACAACACCGTCACTGATTCGAGGAGTTGAAGTGCCACGCAAAGTCAGAACCGGCTGCAGAACTTCCTGCTGCCATAATTTCTTGCCGTCTTTGGCGTCAAGACCAATCAGCTTGGCATCAATAGCCTGAACAACAACCACACCACGCTCGACCTGAGGAGCGGAAAGAACTTCACTGGTAACTGGTGCCTTCCAAAGCTGCTTGCCATCGCTTTCGCTCAGAGCAATAACCTGCCCGTCACGAGTACCAGCCAGAACCAGACCTTCACCAGCACCAACACCACCGGTAATGCGGGTATCAAGATCAACTTCCCACTTCTCTTTGCCTGTTGCACGGTCCAGAGCTGTTATCTGGCCAGATGCACTGGCAGCAAAAATCCTGTCTCCGGAAACAACAGGAGTCAGATGCAGCCAGGAATCTTTCTGACCACTACCAACACCTTTGTCCCAGACTGTATTAACCTTCACCTCCTGCTTAAAGTCAGGAAGTGGGTTAGGCTCTACAGCCTCTTCACCATCACTGCTACAACCGGCGAGCCCCAGCAGAGCCATTCCGATAACAGCTGATACGAAAGTTTTTTTGTTCCGGGCGACAGGGTTCAGCATGACTAGTTATATTCCCTTAGCTTTGGTCAGGTCATCCAGCTTGAGTGAGACCAGTGGACGTTGTTCGCCAAATTCAGTAGCTACATCGATCGATCGCTGATAAGCCTCACGAGCTTCATCGCGGCGCCCCAGCGCCAGCAGCACATCACCTCTAACATCTTCATAGGATGCTTTGAAAGAACCCGGCTGGTCAATCTGGTTTAACAGCACCAGAGCTTCCTCAGCATTGGCTTTAATATCGCCGCCAGACTGAGACAGCAGAACCCGGGCCAGGCGCATGCGGGAAATAATCGCAATTTCAGGGCCAGGGTTTTGTAACAGCACCCACTCCAGCTGATCGCGAGCTGTGTTCAAATCATCAGCCTGAACAGCTTTACCAGCTTTAAGCAGAGCAGACAGCTGCATGTAAACAGTATCGCCGTAATCCGCCTGAAGAGTATCCATCAGGTTATCGAAAGAGGCCTGCTGATCGTCGGTCAGTGACTGACCGGCCTGACGCAGGGACAAATCCAGAATTTCCTGATAAATACCGGAAGACAGCTGTGCTTTTTCCAGCTGATTCGTCTTCCAGGCTTTCCAGCCGTACACTGCCCCCAGAGACAACAGAACGCCCAAAAGGATGGCAGAACCATAATCCTTCCAGAACTGCTTGAGGGCCGCGACCTGTTCCTCTTCGGTACGCAAACTATCCACTCTAAACTCCCGAGTTCTTTCTATCAGTATCCGTTACTGAAATCCGCAGACACTATCTTCGGACTTCTTAACCCGCCAGCTCCTCGCGGGCGACCAGTTCGTCAAAGGTACAGGTCAGCTGAGGTTTGTCTTCCCGCAGGAATTTCACTGTCACTGTACCATTTTGTTTTTCATCTTCACCAATCACCAGAGCGATAGCTGCGCCGGATTTGTCGGCACGCTTCATCTGGCTTTTCACACTGCCGCCGCCACAGCTCACCTGAAGACGCAGATTTGGGCAGGCTTCACGGAGACGCTCCGCCAGTACCATGCCATAAGTGCCCACATCGCCAAATGTAACCAGCGCAGCATCAACTGTTTTGTTCACCTCTTCCGGCACCAGGTTACAGGTTTCCAGAAGCAGGATCAGGCGCTCAATTCCCATGGCAAATCCACAGGCTTTGACCGGCTTTCCGCCTAACTGTTCAACCAGACCGTCGTAGCGGCCACCACCACAAACAGTTCCCTGGGAACCCAGAGCGGAAGTGATCCATTCAAACACGGTTCGGTTGTAGTAATCCAGCCCCCGAACCAGGCGCTGGTTAACAATATACTTTACCCCGGCATCATCAAGGATGGCGCACAACTTTTCAAAGTGCTCACGTGACTCATCGTCCATGTAATCATGCAGCTTGGGAGCATCGCCGAGAACAGACTGTGTGCCTCTGTCCTTGCTGTCCAGAACCCGCAGAGGATTAGCATACATGCGGCGCTTGCTGTCTTCATCCAGACTGTCTTTGTGCTGCTCCAGATAAGCAATCAGGGCTTCACGGTACTTCTTGCGGGACTCAAGATCACCCAGAGTATTCAGCTCCAGAGTCACGTGCTTATTCAGACCCAGTTTTTTCCACAGAGACCAGGTCAGCAGAATCAGCTCAGCATCAATGTCCGGACCATCCATACCGAAAGTTTCGACACTCACCTGATGAAACTGGCGATAGCGACCTTTCTGTGGGCGCTCGTAACGGAACATTGGGCCTGAAGTCCAGATCCGCTGCTGCTGATTGTGGAACAGGCCATTCTGAATACCTGCACGTACACAGCAGGCAGTCGCTTCAGGGCGCAGTGTCAGGCTATCGCCGCCACGATCCTCAAAGGTATACATCTCTTTTTCCACAACATCGGTGTTCTCACCAATGCCACGGGCAAAAAGGCTGGTAAATTCAACAATCGGCACTCGCATTTCACGGTAGCCGTATTGAGCCAGGGTATGGCGAACACGCTCTTCCAGCCAGCCCCAGGTTGGGGTTTGCTCAGGGAGAATGTCATTCATGCCGCGAATGGCTTGCAGCTGTTTCGCCAACGTACTGTCCTTATTTGTTACTCAAAAAAATTTTAGGGTCGGATGCTTTAGCCAAGCGTCAGACGACCAATGCCACGACTGGAAGCCGGTATATCCTGTGTAACAGGCTTCCCCTTAAAGACAACCTCGGCTACAGAGTCAACATTGCCAAATTTGATATTCAGGGGACCATCAGCAGTCAATGTTAGTTCACTGTTAGCGGGTTTCAGGTCAGAAAAAAGAACATTGCCATCAGCATCACGAACTTCGACCCAGCATTCATCACTAAAGCGAACCAACAGTACATTTTCCCCAGTGGCAACCAGAGGCTCTTCTACAGGCTGATTTTTCTCGGCAATCACTACTGGTTCTGGAGGCTCAACAGGAAGTACTTCTAAGGCAGGCTCGTCAATAACTGCAGGCTCTATATCTACAACAGCCAGAACCTCTGGCTCTTCAACGACCTGAGGTTCTGGCTCCAAGGTATCTTTTTCCTGAACACTGGTTTCCAAAACTGCTGGAGACACAGTTTCAACTGACTCCTCTGCTTCTGTAATCTCCTGCACAGGAGCTGTAAGGGTGCTGGCAGGCTCCGTTACATCAAGTTCTGCCTGCTTGTTCCACCAGAACACACTGCCCGCAACAAAAGCGATCAACAACAGCAGTGAAACGATGGCCAGCCACCTGCCGCCGGGGAAGCCATGATTGTCGAGAGGTTTTTCCTGAAGCAATCGGGCAACCTGTTCATCAGCCTGCACTGTTTCGCCATAAAGCCCCAATATATGAGCTTCGTCCAGCTCCATCAGGCGGGCGTAACTGCGCAGATAACCCCGAATAAATGCTGTGCCTGGCAGCTGGTCATATTCACAGCTTTCCAGAGCACGGAGGTAAGGAAGGGAAATTTTCAAACGAGCTGAAACGTCTTCCAGACTCAGCCCTTTGTCTTTTCTGGCCTCAGCCAGCACTTGCCCTGCTCTCTGAAAGTTATCTTCAGAGCCTTCTGATTGTGATAGATTTTCTTCAGTCATTCCGCAATGAAGCCTGATAATTGCGATATTCCTGTGATCCCGGGTAGAAACGAGTCAGCTGGTCCGCGTATTCATCCAACTGTTCATAATTTTTGAAAACCCGGGCCAGCTTAATTCCCAGCCATAAACCACGCGCTTCAGGTCGACTACCACTCAACCGCTGATAGTTTTCAAAAAAGCGCTCTGCTTCTACATAGTTGCCGCTTTCAATGAGAAGATCAGTCATTTCAAGGCTGGCTTTCGGAAGATTTCGGTCAAGGCGCAAAGCTCGCTCAAACTGCTTTTTCGCCTGCTCCGAATCACTCATTTTCAGTGCAACAAAGCCCAAGTTTTCAAAAGCCCGGCTTCGCTGCTGGTAATAAACGTCTTCTGTAACTTTTTCAAACTGAGTGCGAGCCTGGGTGTACTTGCCTGTTTCATAAAGCAGTACCCCATAGTTATTCCGCACATCCGAGGCTGAAGAATCAATACTGAGGGAGCGTGAGAAATTCTTGGCAGCCAAGTCATATTCGCCTTGAGCCTGATAAACGACACCCAACATGCCGTAAGCCCGTGAGGAGTTGCTGTTAACTTTCAGAATTTCTTCAAGTCGCCCAATAGCACGGGCAGGATAGCCCTGCTGGAGAAAGCCAAAGGCAATCTCCAGGTTTTTCTGCTCATACACCACAGGATCACGCGCGGGCTTCTCATCCGGCAAAGTGCTCACGCACCCGGATACAGCCAGCACTGCGCCAAAAGCAAGAACCTTCAACAAGTAATGTATGGGTCTATCCATGCTATTTTCAGGAAGCTCTGTCTATGACTCTCACAGCTTCCGGTTGCTGGGCGGCTTCCTGACGCATAGCCTCATAACGGGCGCTGCGACGGGTTTTATCCATGACCGATCCAACCAGTTGTCCACAAGCTGCATCTATGTCATCACCACGTGTCTTACGAACTGTAGTGTTAAAGCCGGCATCCATCAACGCAACCTGGAAACGTCGAATCGCATTATTGCTGGGACGCTCATATCCCGAATGGGGGAATGGATTGAAGGGTATCAGGTTAATCTTGCAGGGTACATCCTTCAGCAGGCGGATCATCTGCTTAGCATGCTCAGGCTGGTCATTCACACCAGCCATCAAGGTGTATTCAATGGTTACAACCCGGGATGTATCCGGAAGACTGGCCATATATTCATGAATGGCGGCCAGCAACTCTTTCAGGTTGTATTTCTTGTTGATTGGTACCAGAACATTTCGCAGTTCGTCGTTAGGCGCATGCAGAGATACAGCCAGAGACACATCGGTACGGCCAATCATTTTACGTAAATTTGGAACCACACCAGAGGTACTCAAAGTTACCCGGCGCTTGGACAGACCATAACCAAAGTCATCCATCATCAGCTCCATGGAGTCCATCACATTTTCGAAGTTGAGCAGGGGCTCACCCATACCCATCATCACAACATTAGTAACGGAACGCTCCTCACTGGAGGAAGGAAATCCAAAGGATTTCACCGCCATCCATACCTGACCGATTATCTCTGCAACAGTCAGATCAGAGTTAAAACCCTGCTTTCCGGTAGAACAAAAACTGCAATCCAGGGCACAACCGGCCTGGGAAGACACGCACAGTGTTCCGCGCTTACCCTCTGGAATATAAACAGTTTCTACGCAGCTGCCACTGGCAACCCGTACTACCCACTTGCGGGTACCATCTTCGGAAATGTTATAGGAAACAACTTCCGGGGCACGGATTTCGGCCGTTTCTTTCAGCTTGGCACGCAGGGCCTTGCTGACATTGGTCATAGCGTCGAAGTCCTCGACGCCGAAGTGATGGATCCACTTCATAACCTGCTGGGCACGAAAAGGCTTCTCACCAATTTCCTTGAAGAAAGCGGCGAGCTTGTCCTTCGTCAGCCCCAGTAGATTAACTTTTTCAACACTCATCGATCTCATCACCTCGGTATCAAACCGCACTCGCTACTTTGTTTTCACAAAGAATTAGCGAGTACGTGGACAGATTTCGCTGTCCTCGAAGAAGTAAGCCACTTCCCGGGCTGCGGATTCAGGGGCATCAGACCCGTGAACAGCATTTTCATCAATAGTTTCAGCAAAATCGGCACGGATAGTACCTTCTGCTGCTTCTTTAGGATTGGTTGCACCCATCAGTTCACGATGGAGAGCTACGGCATTTTCACCTTCCAGCACAGAAACAACGACTGGACCAGAAGTCATGAATGCCACCAGATCACCAAAGAAGGGACGTTCTTTATGTTCTGCGTAAAAACCTTCAGCCTTCTCCTGAGAGAGGTGCAGCATCTTACCCGCAACGATCTTAAGATCGGCTTTTTCAAAACGGCTGTAAATTTTACCAATAACGTTCTTGGCAACTGCATCCGGCTTGATAATGGATAACGTGCGCTCTACGGCCATTTGCTTTCTCCTGACATTTGCTTGTTACAGCAAGCTCTGAATATCGTAACGGAACTCAGAACCCGCTGATTTTTTATTCGGGGCGATTCTAACCGAAGCCCCTCCCATTAGCGAGCAAACATCAGGACAAACACCTATCTAGAGCCGATTACCACCTACTCCTCCCAGGGGAAGAATACCCAGCAGTCCTGATCCACTTTCTTTAGCCAGGTATCGGCCATATCCAAACCAGCAGGCTTGGCATAAATGGTGGTTACATGAGCCTGTGGCAGCATTTCACGTACCAATTGAATGGTTTTTCCGGTATCAACCAGATCATCAACAACCAGCCAACCGTCACCACCATCTTCCAGAGAGATACTCTTGAGCAGTTGCAGCTCTCCCTGATCCTGATCGTCATAGCTGGCAATGCACACTGTATCCACGTGAGTAATATCCAGCTCACGGGACAAAACAGTCGCAGGACCAAGACCACCACGGGTGATGGCCAGCATGCCCTTCCATTCCCGATCTTTTAATTTCTCAGCCAACTCACGGGTATCGCGGTGAAACTCTTCCCAGGAAATATGGAGTTCCTGATGATATGCGCCTTCAGCCATGGCGGTTTCCTGATATTTTATGGTCTGGATGATAAAAACCCTGCCGGAGCGAAACGGCAGGGTGATAAAAAATTTGCAACATTCTAGGAACTGAGTTCTTTCAGCTCTATGCGGATTTACCGTCAAACGTTGAATTAACGGCTCCAATACGCCTCTTCAAGACTGTCCTCTCGCTCAGGCAAACCACGAGATAAACGTGGAGAACTCTGGGCAAGAACCTGATAACTCACCCGATTGGCGTATTTGCAAACCTGCGCAAACGATGAATAAGTCAGATAAGAACGGGTATGCTTGCCAGAGGTAGGAAGCACCTTGGCATGAAACGCATTTGCAGCCAAGTCGTGAACAACGGCAGCCAATGCGCCATCACCTGCGCCATTGGTGTTACTGATTCGCTTTGGCCCGCCCATATAAGGATCAATCTGAGCGTAAACTTTTACCGGATGCTGGCAGGCTTTGCGCAGCATAGGGCGACTGAATTCAAAACGATTAAAGTCGCTGATCGAGCCAGAACGAATCGGATTGCTGGTTTGGCGCAGAACTTCTTCATCTGCATAACCACTCAGATACAAACCTTCCGGACCAGCGGTCAGAAGAATCATATCGGTCATATCCAGAAGCTCCTGGTTGGCCAGTAAGGGATCATCATATCCGGTCAGAGCCGCAGCCTCTTCTTCATTCATAGCCGCTACATTCACGTACTCTGTGATAAATTCTCTGAATTCTTTCTTACGTGCTTCTACCAGAAGATGGGAGCCCAGAGTCAGGATAACGGGTACACCATTTTCTTTGGCAACCTGAGCCGCTTTTATCGTGGCACCGTAGATAGGCAGATCCGGATTAGCCAAAGTGTAAGCACACAGCAACAGAGCAGAACTTCCAGCCACCTTTTCTTCCGGAATAAAATCAGCACTTAACTGGTTCATAGCACCGGAACTGATGCCAAATGTGCGCTCACCGTCTGGAGTAATCAGGGCAAAGGCCCGGCCAATCGCTCCGGGAACAGGTTGCAGGTAAGTCAGGTCAACTTTGCTGCTGGTATTACAGAGATAGCGATAAGCAGAGGTACCAATAACAATATTTTCACTCATCACCCCGAACTGAATAGAACTATCGTCTGCCAGAACCGAGTAATTGTGCAGAGTATTGCCGATGGTACCGCCGGCAAATTCCTCTTCTATCAGCTCATTTTCAAGCAGGTAGGCATACAGCCTTTGAGCAGCTGCATCATCAGACAGTAGCTGCGAAGCACCTTTCTTCAGGCCGAAGTCATGCAACACACTGTCATCTATCCGGGCAGTGACATCCACAATATTCTGATCGATACCTGTGACATAGGTATTCACATGTCCGAAAGTCACACTTTCGCGATCAAAGCGGTTATCTGCATTTACAGGAAAATAGTGTTTAATTTTCCGCTGGCCGGGAAACTTCATGGACCACCTGCCGCACAGGGCTACTACATGGGGGACTGGCATAAGCCGACCAGCAAACAGGTGCGCTGACCAGCATTGTGAAAGGGCGCGCATTGTACGCCCGATCACGAAAATAGGCCATATTTATGGGTAAAACTGTAGATTAAGAACGCAAAAACAAAAATCCGGACACTTGTCCGGATTTTGGAGTTTGAATATGGACAACTAGAAAGGCTTTAATCTGCTTCTTCTATCCAGGCTGCCTGAATGGCTTCCAGAACCTTTTCGCCACAGCGATCTGGCTCATCATCAAAACCATCCAGTTCCATGACCCAGTTGCGCAAATCGACGAAATTCACATAACGGGGATCAACATCCGGCTTTCCGTCAGTCAGCTCTATGGCAATATCCTGAATATCAGCCCATTTCATTAGTGCTTCTCCGACACCTGGTTAATGGTATAACGAGGAACTTCTACAACCAGCTCTTCACTACCCACTACCGCCTGACATCCAAGGCGGGATTCAGGCTCAAGACCCCAGGCCTTATCCAGCATGTCATCTTCCAACTCGTCAGACTCGCCCAGCGAGTCAAACCCTTCGCGGACAATGACATGACAGGTCGTGCAGGCACAGGACTTTTCACAGGCGTGCTCAATCACTATCCCTTCGGACAGAGCTGCATCCAGAATAGTGGTACCGGGTTCTACTTCAACCACGGCCCCTTCTGGGCAAAGTTCTTCATTGGGCAGAAAGACAACCCGGGTTTTCTCAGACATTTTTACTCCTCCGGCCTGTCGTTAGCGCTGGCGTCAGGCTCAAAATATTCTACAGCCTGTCCAGACAGTGAGCGACGTATACCTTCATTCATACGGCGGGCGGCAAACCCTTCAGAGGCTTTTGCAACCTCTTCCGTTACTTTTACAACAAAAGAAGCATCAGTACTTTTGGTAGACTCAGCCAGTCGGCGAGCTTCGCCTTCCAGATGAGTACGCTCATCAGCACTGAGAAGAATATCACCATCCTTGCGCAGTGCGCTTTCCAGCGCTTCAAAAATCCGTTCAGCCTCAACACGGGCTTCTAACAGCTTGCGTGCCTCACGATCTTCCTGCGCATGGGTATAGGAAGACTGCAACATATCGGTAATCTGCCCTTCAGACAGACCATAGGAAGGCTTAATCTCTATGCTGGCAGCCACACCAGTAGACTGCTCGGTAGCGCCAACACTCAGCAAACCATCAGCATCTACCTGGAATGTTACCCGAATCCGAGCCATACCAGCTGGCATTGGCGGAATACCATTCAGGACAAAGCGTGCCAGTGAACGGTTGGAATCAATCACTTCCCGCTCACCTTGAAGAACATGAATAGCCATTGCCGTTTGACCATCTTTAAAGGTGGTAAACTCCTGAGCTCTGGCCACTGGGATAGTCGTGTTCCGGTGAATAACCTTTTCCATCAATCCGCCCATGGTTTCCAAACCAAGAGACAAAGGAATTACATCCAGAAGCAGCAGGTCATCAGAAGACTTGTTTCCTGCCAGTACGTCCGCCTGCAATGCAGCACCAACAGCCACAACGCGGTCCGGATCGATACCCGTCATTGGTTGTTTACCAATCAGTTCTGCAACGCGCTCACGCACGCGAGGCACACGAGTGGAACCACCTACCATGACCACTTCCTGAACATCTGCAGCTTTCAGCTTGGCATCTCGCAGGGACTTCTTAACACTCTTGAGGGTGCGGTCAATCAGCGGGTCGACCAGAGTATCGAAGGTTTCACGACTAATTGTTCCAGACCAGCCTTCAAAACTGATGTCTACAGAATCTGCACTGGTGAGAGACTCTTTAGCAGCGCAGGCCGCATCAAGAAGCTTTCGCTGCTGCTCTGGTGTCAAAGCAGTCATTTCTAAACCAGCTTGTTCTAGAATCCAACCAGCAACAGTTTGGTCAAAATCATCGCCACCCAACGCAGTATCACCACCGGTAGCCAAAACCTCGAAAACACCACGATGGAGGCGAAGGATAGAAATATCAAAAGTACCGCCGCCCAGATCATAAACAGCAATAATTCCTTCGCCCTGCTGATCCAGACCATAAGCGACAGCTGCCGCCGTTGGCTCATTCAGGAGGCGAAGAACTTCCAGCCCCGCCAGACGGGCAGCATCTTTTGTAGCCTGACGCTGAGCATCATCAAAGTAAGCAGGTACGGTAATAACAGCGCCGAGAAGGTCACCACCCAGAGTTTCTTCTGCACGGCGACGCAGGGATTTCAGAATTTCTGCGGAAACCTGTACAGGGCTTTTCTCACCCTGAACAGTTTCAATAAACGGCATACCCTGATCTGTGCGGGTAAAACGGTAAGGCAGTACATCACCCAGTGCTTGAATATCGTCAACGCCACGCCCCATAAAACGTTTTACGGAAATAATGGTATTCAGGGGATCTTCGGCGGCAAGGCGACGAGCCTCAACACCAGTCATGGTGCATTCAGCGCCATAATGAACAACGGAAGGAAGGATATGCTCTCCGCCGGCATCGGGGAGAGTTTCTGCGCTACCACTGCGTACAGTAGCGACTAAAGAGTTGGTTGTTCCAAGATCAATACCAACAGCCAGCTTTCGCTGATGAGGGTCAGGGCTCTGCCCAGGCTCGGATATCTGCAGTAACATGATTTGTCCTAAACAGCCGGTTAATCTGCATCATCCGCATTCTATCAGCCTATCGTTCGCTCTGTCGGCTCATGGCTGCTTGATGCTGATATTAAGGGCTGACTTATCCTGAAAATGAAAGTCAATCGTCGAGAAGTTCTTCTTCCAGCTGTTCAGCTTCGGATATCAGCTTTTCAACAAAATGCATTTTTCGGGCAAAATCGGCAGCATTTTTATAGCCACCATCGGTCTGTTCCTGCCATGCAGAAACAAAACCCTGCTGCATGTTGCCCATCAGCGCTTCTGCACGCTCAATAACTTCAGTTACAGCGCTTTCCGGATCGCTGCTTTCGCGCACATCGCCAAGATCTTCTCTCAGAGACATCTGCTCCATCAAAAAGCCAGCATCCATCACAGTATTGGTTTCAATATCCACAGGATGACCGGAATATTCGAGCAGATAGAGAGCAAGTTTCAGCGGAGAACGCAGGGTATCATAGGCTTCATTAACGAAAGCCGCATACTGAACAGCCATCCGCTGCCCCCGCTCTCCCAAACCGGCAAACCGATCCGGATGAACAATTCGCTGGAGGTCGAGGTAACGCCCCTGAATTGCATTTTTGTCGATCTCGTAGCCAGCCTCGATACCAAACAGTTCGAAGTAACTGGCCCGTAAATCAATACCTTCGGGAAGACCCTGCAAAGAGGCGTGATCAGACATTAAAACTTTCGCCGCAACCACATTCACTGGAAATATTTGGATTGTTGAACTGGAAGCCTTCATTCAGGCCTTCTTTTACAAAGTCCAACTCAGTGCCATCGAGGTAAACAAGGCTTTTGGGGTCAACAAAAACTTTCTCGCCGTGGAATTCAAACTCCTGATCTTCAGGATTTGCTTCATCCACAAACTCCAGAACATACGCCATACCGGAGCAGCCGCTGGTTTTCACACCAAGACGAATACCCAAGCCCTTGCCCCGTCCATTTAGCTGCCGGCGAATATGGCCTGCAGCGGCTTCAGTCATTGTTACTGCCATGAATAATCCTGATGACATGTCTCGGCAGGCATCGTCATTCCAGTAAACACCTGCCGTAAATATTAAACGTTAACTGCCTTGAGTTATTACACTCAGGCTGCGCTATCGTCCTGTTTGGTGCGATAGTCTTCGATAGCTGCCTTGATAGCATCCTCTGCCAGAACTGAGCAGTGGATTTTTACCGGAGGCAGGGCCAGTTCCTGTGCAATTTCGGTATTACGGATTTCAGCCGCTTCATCAAGAGTACGACCTTTCATCCACTCTGTGGCCAGAGAGCTGGAGGCAATCGCAGAGCCACAGCCGTAGGTTTTAAACTTGGCGTCTTCAATAACACCTTCGTCATCAACCTTAATCTGCAAACGCATAACATCACCACAGGCAGGCGCACCCACCATACCGGTGCCAACAGATGGATCCTTGTCGTCCATCTTGCCAACGTTACGAGGGTTCTCGTAGTGGTCGATTACTTTTTCGCTGTAAGCCATGACTCTTTCCTCCTGCCTGTTGCCCCAAGCAACAGGCATTCTCTATTCAGCAGCGTCTCTACTCTTGAGAGAACGTGTACGTATTTGCCCGACTCAACAGATCAGTGGGCAACCCACTCAACCTTGTTGAGATCCACTCCGTCTTTGTACATATCCCAAAGCGGTGAGAGTTCACGCAGCTTTTCAACCGCTGCTTTAACCTGCTCAGCGGCATGATCAACTTCTTCCTCAGTGGTGAAGCGACCAAAGCTGAAACGCAGGGAGCTATGAGCCAGTTCATCATTCAAGCCCAGAGCACGCAGAACGTAAGAAGGCTCAAGACTGGCAGATGTGCAGGCAGAACCTGAGGAAACAGCAATATCCCTCAGAGACATAATCAGAGATTCACCTTCCACAAAGGCGAAGCTGACATTCAGAACACCAGGTACACGCTGGGTAGCGGAACCATTCACATGCACTTCTTCCATACCGGAGAAGTGAGCCATGAAACGCTGCTTCAGCTTTTCAGAATGATCAGTGTTGGCCTGTAGTTCATTCTTGATGATTGCGCAGGCTTCGCCCATACCCACAATCTGGTGAGTAGCAAGAGTACCGGAACGCATGCCACGCTCATGACCACCACCATGCATCTGAGCCTCCAGACGAATACGTGGCTTACGACGTACAAACAGCGCGCCAATACCTTTAGGGCCGTAGATTTTGTGTCCGGACATGGACATCAGATCCACTTTCATTTCCTGCATGTCGATTGGCAGGCGTGCCAGGCTCTGGGCGGCATCAACGTGGAAAATAATCTTGCGAGAACGGGTCAGTTCACCGATGGCAGCGATGTCTGTCACTGTGCCAATTTCGTTGTTCACGTGCATCAGTGATACAAGAATGGTGTCTTCGCGGATCGCACTTTCAACCAGCTCTGGAGTAATAATTCCATCAGCGCTTGGTTCAAGATAAGTGACTTCGTAGCCTTCACGTTCCAGCTGACGACAGGTGTCAAGAACAGCTTTGTGCTCCAGCTTGGAGGTAATGATGTGCTTGCCATTCTTTTTGTAGAAGTGGGCAACACCTTTAATAGCCAGGTTGTCAGATTCTGTTGCGCCAGAAGTCCAGACAATCTCACGAGAATCGGCATTAATCAGTTCAGCCACCTGCAGACGGGCATTCTCTGCAGCCTCTTCTGCTTTCCAGCCGAACACATGGGAGCGTGATGCAGGGTTACCGAAGTTACCTTCAGTAGTCAGACACTGCACCATTTTTTCTGCCACTCGTGGATCAACCGGCGCTGTCGCGGCGTAATCGAGATAAATCGGCAGTTTCATGTTCTGTTTTCTCCCAAGTATTTTCAGCCCGTCGTTTAAAGTGCCTTGGTTTGTAGCAGCTCTATTTCAAACACGGGGACAACAGGTCAGAGCGACTCAACAACTATGCGACGCCCTTTTTCCTCAGCTTCCAGCAATCGGGATTCTTCCTGCTCCCGATCTTGTCGTTCGGCAACGGAGCGGACTTCCTTTCGCTTCACCAGATCAGCAAGAGTGATACCACTCAAAAACTCATGAATCTGCTGGCTAAGGTCACACCAGAGATGATGGGTCAGGCACACATCACCCTGCTGACAGCCTTCAGTTCCATGGCAGCGGGTTGCATCAACAGATTCATCCACTGCATCGATAACTTCTGCAACACCAACGTTCTCACCGGCATCACCAAGACGGTAACCACCACCGGGACCACGAACACTGGTTACAAGATTTTTACGGCGCAGCTTGGCAAACAGCTGCTCAAGGTAGGACAGGGAAATCCCCTGACGTTCAGAAATGTCGGCCAACGCCACAGGACCACTGCTGGAGTGCAGTACCAGATCAAGCATGGCAGTGACCGCATAACGGCCTTTAGTAGTCAGACGCATACCGCTTAACCTACCCGGAAGCGCTTACTCAGCACAAAATAAAGAAGCCTCAAATCACCGATTCGAAACACCGTTTAACTGGTGAAAGATGGTATTTGAGGGTATGTGATGAATTATCCAATAACCGACTATTTTAGTCAACTAATAGAGTCGCTCGGTATAGCCTTGCGCTTAGCGCCGGGGAGTATAACAAACAAGTATGAAATAGCCGAAAATTACTAGGGATTTTTCAACACCACTTCAACTTGTTGCTCCTACTCCCCCCAAAAAGACTCAAACCTTCTCGTTATCCGTCTCTTTAACTCCTGCCTCCAGATCTTCAGACATCCCCTCAAAGTCCTCTTGGCGCAACTCTGGTAGAGAAACATCGCCACAATCCACCCCTTTTTCTTTCAAGGTGGCACAGAGAGCCTCGAAGCGAGAGTCTACTGCCTGAATATGCTCAAGCATGGCATTAATGGCATGAACCGTTGGGTCAGGCATTTCCTTGGTAATAGCGTAAGCATCAAAACCCATCTTCTCAGCCATAGCCTGATGCTCCTCTCCAACCGGAGACTGGCGCCTAACAATCCGTCCAGGAACACCAACAACCGTCGCACCGGCCGGAACAGCCTTTACCGCAACAGCATTAGAACCAATCTTGGCTTCTTTACCCACAGTGAATGGCCCAAGCACTTTCGCGCCGGCACCCACAACGACACCATCTTCAAGAGTGGGGTGACGCTTACCACCATCAAGACTGGTACCACCAAGGGTCACACCTTGATAGAGCGTGACATCATCACCAATCTCAGAAGTTTCACCGATAACCACACCCATACCGTGGTCAATAAAAAAACGTCGCCCAATAACTGCGCCCGGGTGAATCTCAATACCGGTCAGCCAGCGGGAAAATGTAGATATCATCCTCGCCAGCCACTTCCAGTCTCGACACCAGAGAGGATGCGCAAGACGATGTAATAGCAGTGCATGCAGCCCCGGATAGTTGGTCAGAACTTCAAAAGTGTTACGCGCTGCGGGATCTCTATCCAGCACACTGCGAACATCTTCACGAATTCTTTCTAACATGGCTACGCATTCCTGTTGTTGTATGGCACCAGACTCTCTTTCCGGAGCGATGCTTTTCTAAATCAGATGAGTTGCGCTGGATCCACTCCCGCACAACTCATTCTGTACTACTTATTTTCGCAAATTACGAAGAGCAACCTGCGTTTCAGAGAGAATACCTCGAAGGATATTGTACTCAACCCGATCCGGGCGGCTGCGGGCATAAAGACGACGCAGTTTCGCCATAATCTTGTCTGGGTTACAGCTTTTAAAGAAACCCACATCTTCCAGGGTTTCTCTTAGATGCTTGTAATAACCTTCCATCTGCTCAGAGGATGCTGGCGCATTTTCTCTGACCTCTGGCACCTTACTGGCACCTTCCTGAGCCAGAGAAGCCATACGCAGCTCATAACTCAAAACCTGAACAGATGCTGCAAGATTCAGGGAACTGAATTCTGCAACAGACGGAATATGCACCTGACGGTGGCATAAACGCAACTCTTCATTGGTTAATCCGCGATCTTCACGGCCAAATACCAATGCCACCTTTGCCCCATCTTTCGCTTCTGCCACAACGTCCTTGGCAGTATCTCGTGGATCAGTCAGAGAAAGGGAAATCCCTCGCACCCTGGCACTGGCACCAACCACCAGCTCACAATCCGCAATAGCTTCCTCAAGTGTGCTGGTAACGACTGCACTCTCGAGCAGATCTGTAGCACCGGATGACAGAGCTCTGGCCTCACCAGAAGGAAAGTCCACCGGATCAACGAGATACAGAGAGGACAACCCCATGGTTTTCATAGCTCTGGCTGCCGACCCGATATTGCCGGGGTGGGTGGTATTAACAAGCACGACCCGAATGTTTTTGCAGGGGTTTTGTTCAGAAGACATCAATAACAACCAGTCACCCTCTCGAAAGAAAGGCCCATTAAGTAAAAAGATGTACGCATTCTATCAGAACATGTGAGTGAAAATTCTGCCTAAATCCATCTCTCGTCCAGAGCCAGCCAAGTAATGCCACCTATCCTGCCCCCCCGAACAGCAGTCAATACACTTATTTCACACCGAACATCCTGCGCAAACCATAAACAGCTGATATAATCCGCCGGTTAACAATGTTCTTTTACCTCACAGAATACACATCCCGATATGCAACCGATGGTTACTATTGCCCTGCGCGCTGCGCGTAAGGCTGGCGAGATTATTACTCAGGGCTACGAACAACTGGACGTTATCAAGGTTCAGAAGAAAGAAGCCAATGATTACGTAACAGAGATCGACAAGGCTTCTGAGCGTGCCATTATCTCCACCCTGAAAAAGGCTTACCCTGACCACGGTTTCCTCGGTGAAGAAACCGGTCACCAACCCGGCACAGGTGAAGGCGAAGACTACTTGTGGATCATTGACCCTCTGGACGGCACCACCAACTTCATCCACGGCCTGCCACAGTTCTCCGTATCTATTGCCTGCCAATACCGCGGCCGTATTGAGCACGCCGTTGTATTCGACCCCATGCGTCTTGAAGAATTCACTGCCAGCCGTGGCCAGGGTGCAGCCCTGAACGGCCGACGCATCCGTGTAACCAGCCGTACCAGCCTGCAGGGCGCACTGCTGGGAACAGGCTTCCCATTCCGTGAAGGTCAGCTGACCCACATGGATAACTACATGAGCATGTTCCGCAGCCTGGTTGGCGAAACAGCTGGCATTCGTCGTCCTGGTTCTGCCGCACTGGACCTGGCCTACGTTGCTGCTGGCCGTTACGACGGTTTCTGGGAATTCGGCCTGAACGAATGGGATATGGCTGCTGGCAGCCTGCTGGTTACCGAAGCTGGCGGCCTGGTTGCCGACTTCCGCGGCGGCAACAAGCATCTGGAAAAAGGTCAGATTGTTTGTGGTGCACCACGAGTATTCAAGGAAGTACTGACCAGAATTCAGCCTTTCCTGACTGAAGACATGAAGTAATCTTCACCTTCAAAATCGCGCCCGGCCTTATCGGGCGCGGCTTTTCTGTACAACACCTCTGCCACTTTTATTGGTTATTGATCCACATCAATACACCCCTCTACGTATTTGCCACACTCTGCAAACAATTATAAATATGCAATAAGAGGGAGGTATCAATGTCAGATGTGGCAGCACAAGTGCTTTCAAATAATAACAGAGAGCTGATCACCTGGACCGATGAACTCAGTGTTGGGATCCAGGAAATCGATGAACAGCATAAAGTCCTTGTGGACTTACTTAACAATCTTTATCGAGCAATCCGAGAGCACCATGGCAACGAAGCCACCGTCTCCACCCTCAATGATCTTGCCGATTACACTCGCATTCACTTCGCCGTTGAAGAGAGCCTGATGCGAGTTCTGGATTACCCCGATTACGAAGAACACAAACATCACCACGAGCTTCTGATTGAACAGATTAACGAGCTTCGAGATAAAGTTGCGGCTGGAAAACATGTAGGCTTTGAACTGCTGCATTTCCTGAAGAACTGGCTGACCCGCCACATTCTTGAAGAAGATATGCTGTATGCACCGCATATGCTGAAAAAAGGTGTAAAAGCTCGCTACGACAAACGCTCCTGGATGGATCGCCTGTTTCACCGCAAGTAGCCCTATCCCAGTCGTCAGATTAGGCAGCGCCAAACAGCAACGCCCTGCCTAATTCTTTGGCTCACGCAACATGGTAGAAAAGCTGGGTGCGCCCTCAATGCTTACGCTGCTAACAGTTTGAAACCCGTAGCGTGTGTAATAGTCTCTGTTACGCTTTTCACTGGCACCACAAAAGCCTTTTCTTCCGAGCCCATCCAATACCTGACAGGCGTGGTTGAGGTGAGCTCTCGACAATCCCTTTCCCTGACTACCTGGAAGCGCACCAAGATACATTCCATACCAGAATATCTCTTTGGGAAAAGAAGATTTAATTTGCTCAAGAGCCTTAACCAGAACCTCAAACCTTTCTGGTGCAATATTTTCTTTGTGTAGCTGCAGTTTCTCATCCGACATCAAGCCAGTTTCAACAGATGGGTCAAAATCAGCTATCCAAACGGATACAACCTCACAATTCGGTGACACATAAATCGTCCCCTGCTCTAACGGTGCTTTAACTGCCATCCGGAACATATCAGGAATCACCCGAAAATAACGATCTTCATCGGGATACATCCAACGAAAGAAGGGTTCCGAAACAAAAGATTGAGTCAGAGTTTCCACCAACTCTGGCACATCTGACTGCTCAGCTGTCCGTATATCCACAAAACACCTTCAAGACCTGCTTTTATATAAGCACCTAAAAGTAGCCCCTATACAAAAGCCTTCCTCTCATGGAGCAGAAGGCTTTAAAGAAAAAAACCCGAACTCACAATGAGCCCGGGCTTTTTATTAAGTTTACGACTAGCTCTTAAGGCATATCATCAACTTCATCTTCCCGTACAGGAACAATCAGATCCTCACGGTTAATATTCATGTACAACAACATATTAGAAGCGATGTAGATGGAGGAGTATGTACCCACACCCACACCTACCAGCAGCGCTGTTGCAAAACCATGAATCATGTCGCCACCCAGGAAAAACAGAGACAGCAGAACCATGATGGTGGTACCCGACGTGGCCAAAGTACGACCAAGGGTCTGACTCAGGGAGATATTGATAATCTCGGCAGGAGTACCACGACGCACCTTGCGGAAGTTTTCCCGCACCCGGTCATACACAATGATCGTGTCGTTCAGGGAGTAACCGACAACAGCCAGAATCGCTGCCAGTACGGTAAGGTCAAACTGCAGATTAAACAGAGAGAACACACCCAGAACAATCAAACTGTCGTGCGCCAGAGCAATAACCGCCCCCAGTGAGAACTTGTACTGGAACCGGAAAGCGATGTAGAGCATAACCAGAGCCAGTGCCAGCATCATTCCCAGGCCACCCTGGTCACGAAGCTGCTCACCAACCTGCGGCCCAACAAACTCAACCCGCTTAACTTTTATCTCACCTTCGTGAGCAGCACTCAGCTGGCGAGCAACGCGATCCCCAAGAGTTACATCAGTCTCGCCACCAGGTATACGTACCAGCACATCATTAGCTGAACCATATTCCTGAGCAACAGCGTCACCGTAACCCATCTCGTCCAGCTGGCTACGCACCTCTGCAACATTGGCAGGGCGATCGTAAGACAGCTCAACCAGCGTACCGCCGGTAAAGTCGAGGCCAAAGTTAATACCATTAACAGCCAATGTACCCACAGAACCCAACAGCAACAGTACAGACAACACTGTTGCCATGGTCCGGAGCTTCATAAAATCTATGACCCGGGTAGGGCCAAACATCTTTTTGCCAGAAGCATTCACACTGGAAGCCGCTTCTGGTTTTGAACCATCATTAGACATAGCTCAATCCTCCTCGGCTTAGATAGAAAGCTTCTTGAGTTGACGACGGCGGCCGTACGTCAAATTAACAATCGCCCGGCTCACAAGTACCGCAGTAAACATGGACGTCAGAATACCCAGAGACAGTGTTACGGCAAAACCTTTCACCGGCCCGGTACCAATGGCGTACAGAATCACACCCACGATCAGCGTGGTAATGTTGGCATCGAAAATCGATACAAACGCCCGGTCAAAGCCTTCAGAAATAGCCTTGTGAGGTGGCTTGCCATTCTTAATCTCTTCACGAATACGAGAGAAAATAAGAACGTTAGCGTCCACCGCCATACCCAGCGTCAGTACAATACCGGCAATACCTGGCATGGTCAGGGTCGCGCCCAGAATGGACATCATGCCCAGTAGCAGCAACAGATTCAGGGCCAGGGCAACATTTGCTACCAGACCAAAGAACCGGTAAACCACCAGCATAAACAGAACAATCAGAGCCAGACCAACCAGAGTGGAGTTAATACCCATGCGGATATTTTCTTTACCCAGGCTTGGGCCAACAGTTCGCTCTTCCACGAAGTGCATAGGTGCAGCCAGAGAACCTGCGCGCAGCAGCAGTGCCAGTTCAGAAGATTCCGCACGGGAATCCAGACCGGTAATACGGAAGTTGCTGCCGAGTACCGCCTGAATAGTTGCCAGACTGATAATGCGCTTTTCTTCACGGTAAACCGGAACACTGACTTCTACCTGCTCACCATCAACTGTGCGGGTTTCAGTGCGGTTACCCATGAACTTCTGCTCGATAAACAGAACCGCCATGCCCTGACCAACATTGTTCCGGGTTGCGCGCTTCATCAGCTCGCCGCCACGGTTATCAAGGCTGATATTTACTTCTGGGCTGCCAGTCTGGGTATCAACATTGGAACGGGCGTTAGCAACCTGGTCGCCAGTCATGATGATGTCACGCTGCAGGTTTGCAGTACGGCCAGGACTGGAGCGGAATTCGAAAGTTTCGTAAGTGCCGGGGGCTGCATCAAAACCAGAGGCCAGACGGAATTCCAGATTGGCAGTTTTACCAAGAATACGCTTGGCTTCTGCAGTGTCCTGAACACCTGGTAGCTCTACAACAATATGTTTTCTGCCCTGACGCTGAACCAGAGGTTCGGATACACCCAGTTCGTTAACACGATTGCGGACTGTGGTGAGGTTCTGCTTGATTGCGTAATCTTCCAGATCACGAATCTGCTGTTCACCGAGCGTGGTAGACACAATAAAGCGGCCATTCACTTCACGGTCTGTCACTGTTAAATCTGGGAATTCTTTAATAATCAGGCTGCGAGCCTTGTCACGTGTAGCTTCATCCACAAAGGCAAGCTCACGAACAATAGGATTGCCGCTCTGAACGGTACGATAACGCAGACGCTCTTTACGCAGAGCTGTTCGCATTTCGCCCGCATAAACATCCATGCGCGTCTCAACAGCCTTCAAGCTGTCTACTTCAAGCAGGAAGTGAACACCACCAGACAAATCAAGACCAAGCTTCATGGGTGTTGCCCCCATGGAAGTCAGCCATTCCGGAGTTGTAGGCGCAAGGTTCAGTGCCACCACATAGTCGTAGCCAAGCAATTCCTTGATGACAGCCTTAGCCGGCAACTGGTTTTCATTATCTGTCAGTCGGATCAGTGCGGAGTCGCCTTTTTCACTGACTTCCGAGGCCTTCACCTCAATCCCTGCAGTTTTCAGTGCAGCGACCGCCTTCTTGAGAAGAGGCTCACCCACACGGGTAGACGTGCTGGCACCAGAGATCTGAATAGCCGGATCATCCGGGTAGAGATTAGGCAGGGCGTAAAATGCGCCTATCGCCACAAACAGAAAGATTGAAAAATACTTCCACAAAGGGTATCGATTCATGGGACCCTCAGGTTCCTTTTAAATAAAAATGGCCTGTATCTTAGAGAGACAGGCCATTTGTAATCCCGTTCAGTTAATTGCCTTCATCGTGCCCTTGGGCAGAGTGGCTGCAACTGAGCTTTTCTGGAATTTCAACTCGACATTATTACTTACCTGAAGAGTAACAAAGTCGTCAGCAACACCAACAACCTTACCGACAATACCGCCGGTGGTTACTACTTCATCACCTTTGGTGATGCTTTCCAGCAGGTTCTTGTGCTCTTTGGCACGCTTGCTTTGTGGGCGCCAGATCAGCAGCCAGAAGATCAGAACAAAACCGCCCAGCATTACCAGCTGGCCTACCATGCTTGGGCCAGCCGCACCCGCTGTTTCACCAGCCGCGAAAGCCTGACTGATCAAGCTCATATCCATACTCCCTATAAATGAGTAAAAAAATCCAGAATATTCACTACATACAAAAGCCGGGCCTGTGCCCGGTTTCTGTAACAACCGTTGATCAGGTGCTCAATGGAGTGGCAACCTGACCACGAGCTGCGTAGAACTCTTCAACAAAGTCGCTCAATTTACCCTGTTCAATAGCCTGCCGCAATCCAGCCATCAAACGCTGGTAATAACGAAGGTTATGAATCGTATTCAACATTGAGCCCAGCATCTCGTTACATTTATCCAGATGATGCAGGTACGCTCGTGTGAAATTGCGGCAAGTGTAGCAGTCACAGCCCGGCTCAAGGGGCTCTTCCGCATGACGATGCTTGGCATTACGAATCTTCACAGTGCCTGCAGATGTAAACAGGTGTCCGTTCCGCGCATTACGGGTTGGCATCACGCAGTCGAACATGTCCACACCACGGCGAACCGCTTCAACAATATCTTCCGGAGTACCAACACCCATTAGATAACGAGGGTACTCTTCAGGAATGCGACGAGGCGTGTGGGACAGAATCCGGTACATATCTTCCTTGGACTCACCCACGGAAAGGCCACCGATGGCATAACCATCAAAACCAATTTCAAGCAGACCATCCAGAGAGCGGGCACGCTGATCTTCAAACATACCGCCCTGAATAATACCGAACAGGGAGGATGGGCTGTCGGCATGAGCTTCACGGCTGCGCTTGGCCCAGCGCAGGGACATTTCCATGGAAGTACGGGCACGCTCTTCATCTGCGTCACCAGGAGTGCACTCATCGAAGATCATGACAATGTCAGAACCCAGATCACGCTGAACCTGCATGGAAGATTCCGGACTCATAAAAACCTTGGAGCCATCCACTGGGGAGCGGAAGGCCACGCCTTCTTCGGTAATCTTGCGCATCTCACCCAGGCTGAATACCTGGAAGCCGCCGGAGTCAGTCAGGATCGGCTTATTCCAGCCATTGAAATCGTGCAAAGTGCCATGCTCTTTGATGACTTCAGTACCCGGACGCAACATCAGGTGGAATGTATTCCCCAGAATAATCTCGGCACCGATTTCGTGAATATCCCGCGGCAACATACCTTTTACCGTGCCGTAGGTTCCCACAGGCATAAAGCATGGGGTTTCGATGGTGCCACGAGGGAAGGTCACCCGACCACGGCGAGCCAAACCATCTTCGCCCAACTTGTCGAATGACATGAAACATTCCTGACGCATGGCGCAGTCTCCTGAATAGCTTGGGCAGCCTGATGGCTGCCCAAAGTAGTAATCAATATTGTTCTGGCTCTTTTATATAAGAGCTTTAAGGGTCTTTCCGGGTCAGCAGCATAGAGTCGCCGTAACTAAAAAAACGATAGCGTTCGTCAATCGCTTCCCGGTAAGCATTCATCACTTTTTCAAAGCCGGCAAAGGCAGAGACCATCATCAACAGGGTTGATTCCGGCAGATGGAAGTTGGTGATCAGTACATCCACAACCTGATATTTAAAGCCGGGGAAGATAAAGATATCTGTTTCACCGGCAAATGGTTTGAGCTCACCATTCCGGGCAGCGGTTTCCAGACTGCGAACAGATGTTGTACCTACCGCAACAATTCTCCCACCACGGGCACGGGTACGATTCACCGCATCCACAACGTCCTGAGGAACTTCAAGGTACTCAGAGTGCATGTGGTGATCTTCAATACGATCAACCCGAACAGGCTGATAAGTACCAGCGCCTACATGCAGGGTTACGAATACCTTTTCAATGCCTTTGGCGTCAATCGCCGCAAACAGTTCATCATCAAAGTGCAAGCCTGCGGTTGGTGCAGCAACAGCACCCTTTCTGGAACCATAAACAGTTTGATAACGTTCACGGTCTTCCAGCTCATCCTCACGGGTAATATAGGGCGGCAGTGGCATATGGCCATGCTTTTCCAGCATTTGTACTACAGGCTCTTCGCCGGCAAAACGCAGCAGGAACATTGAGTCCTGACGCTCAACCATTTCCGCTTCCATGCCGCCTTCCAGTAACAGTCGGGCACCCGGCTTGGGAGATTTACTGGCCCGAACCTGAGCCAGAACCATGCGCTCATCAAGAACGCGCTCTACCAGAACCTCAACCTTGCCGCCTGTTTCTTTCTGCCCGAAAACCCGCGCAGGAATAACCTGGGTATTATTCAGAACCAGAAGATCTCCAGGTTCCAGATAGTCGACAATATCCCGAAAGGTTTTGTGTTCAGGCTTGCCACCTTCACCATTCACCACCAGCAAACGGCTGGCGCTCCGCTCCGGCATGGGATAACGGGCAATCAGTTCATCGGGAAGGTCAAAATGAAAATCGCTGACGCGCATTTGCCGCTACAGCCTCACACAGCATGAAAATGGGCGGGAAGGATACCGAAAGATGGGAGAAATGTCAGGTTGTTCACAGGGGAAACAGAACAACCTGAGAGGTTTTATCTTTTACTAATCCGTCATATCCTCATCATCTTCCCCCTTTTCCGAGTCTGCATCCAAATCAGAGCGGGGCCTTATGGTCGATGTGGAACTCAAACTATCTTCGTCTCGATAATTTGGGTTTGGTACAACGGTATTAGTAGTGTCTGTTGAAGAAGCTAGCGACTCATCCATACTGGGAGCACGAGAAGGGCGGCGAGGAAGTTCAAGATGAAAAGGTGACTCATTATCGTTATCCCAGTCACTTCCCCCTCCCGATGAATTCAAGGGGGTTGCACGGGAAGAGTGAGGAGGAAACTCCAGATGAAAAGGCGGTTCGTCATCGTCATTCCAGTTACTTCCCTCTCCCGATGAGGTCAAAGGGTTTGATGCCTGAAAACGCCTGAGCATGTACTCCTTGCCCTCAGTCTCGGAAAGACTACTCAAGGAATCAGGATAAACACTATCACCCTCATCCTCAAAACCAGGTTCATTATCATCACGCCGCAAAAACTTATCGGAATAACGTGGTTTCCGTTGCCCTGAAAGATTAGGCAGCTCTCCAAAAGAGTCATCGTCCGTTTGAACAACCAGCGCATCCGGTTTGAGATGGTGTGGTTGCTTTTGACGTGTAGCTTCCTCAGGAATATAAGAAGAACGTTGCCGCCCACCTTCGACCCTGCCGGTGCCATTTTCAAGAACCAGAAGAATACGGGTATTTTGTATCCACTTTTTTTCGGCCTTGCTGTTAATAGCCATGCCATATTCTTTAGTGAGCTTTTTGTTAGCTTTTCCCAGTTTGCCTTTAGATGCTTTGACTCTTTTTTTCAGCTCTTTCACTGGCGTCAAATCTTTTCGAGCGTTTGCGACAGAGGAATAAACGTAATCGGTATAGAGCTTAATTTTTTCGTCAGACACTCCTTGCCCTGCTAGTGGTGGTGCTATCTGGACAGACTTCCCCCCGACTACCAGAATAACCTTCACCTCTTCTTCTTCAGCAAACCCTTCATCCCCAATCCAGCGAAGCATCTTATTAACGTTTTCGTGCATCCACAGCTCAGCTTTGTCTTTACGGATGTCCTGTATGATTTT
This sequence comes from Parendozoicomonas sp. 2304DJ65-17, assembly GCF_058148445.1. Taxonomy (NCBI): domain Bacteria; kingdom Pseudomonadati; phylum Pseudomonadota; class Gammaproteobacteria; order Oceanospirillales; family Endozoicomonadaceae; genus Parendozoicomonas; species Parendozoicomonas sp. 2304DJ65-17. The sequence continues at coordinate 704,843 of NZ_JBYVJV010000002.1, read as the reverse complement.
CTCACGTACCTGTAAGGCTTTTTGCCTTTGACCCAGATTGACACCTTCGTCAGTCATTTTTGTAACAGTGGGATCAAAATCATCCACAGCTTCTATGGTGCGCTCATCAAGAGTCGGAGGCTCAAACTCCAAACTATCGTGATCAGTGGAATACCCAGAAGTCACTGAGCTTCCACTATCTGAATGACTGCGACGATAAGAGTGTGAGCCTGACAGCGAATGGTCTCCAGACTCTGACTCAGGTGGAGGAGTGAGATGGGAGTCAACACTATCCTCCATGGAAATATCACGACCAGAGGAGTGGGAAACGGTAGGAGAAGGTGTTGGCTTAGAAAAGCAGGACCGTTTTTTATCAAAGATATTTGTAATCCCACTTTGCCTCTCCTCTTCAGTCAAAGGTGGAGGGGGAGGTGGTGGGGCTGGCGGCGGCTTGATTGATCTTCCGCTGCCCTGTGAACTGTGTGACTGATCCATAGCCAACTCGCTGAAATCAATAACAATTGTATTTTTTATCGGCTATAGAGGAATGATCTTGCATGCTTATTCGCAAATGTTATACTGCGACCCGCTTGAGTCGCCAGTGTGATGGAATTGGTAGACATGACGGATTCAAAATCCGTTGCCTTTACGGGCGTGTCGGTTCGAGTCCGACCACTGGTACCATATGACTCAAGGCCTTCCGAGTAAGTAGACACTCACATCTATATTTTCCTTGAACATCCAGATGACATGTAAGTGACATAACGTCATTTCCGTATTCTTTATCAAGGTATGCCTACCACATGTTGCTTATTTAAATGCAACTATTTCAAAATCCGTTGCCAGCAATGGCGTGTCAGTTCGAGTCCGACCATTGGTACCATATATAGAAAGGCCGGAGAGATTAGTAACCACTTCTGCTTTTTTTATCTAAGACAAAAGTGATGATTTGGGTGACCAAATTACCCCAGCCATAGAGCCCTCCTCAACGCTCTAGTCATTTCTTCTCCTATGCATCTCCCGTCAGTCTGTGCAGGCAATGCGTATACCAGTCTAGAAGTAAGCAGCCCACTCTCTTGGAACGTAGGCTTGATTTTATTCCTATAGAGAGGGCTTAACTCCCAGCCTTATTAGAAAGCCGACCATTTGGTTGACCCAATTACGATATTTTCAGTTTTTGAAGCTCAACTCACATAGAAGCCGTTGCTACGTTTCCTGATATTTCACGCACTTTTCGTTACGGATCAGTGATCACCACTCAGTACCTGCGGCGCATAACCAATACTGCCATATCCAAGATTCTAAATTTCGATAGCAACGTAGAACCAACGCTCTTTCCCATTAAGAATTCAAAAAAGGGATCTTATCCACATTTTGACCAATGAGGGGCATGTGATCATGGCTACCTCAATGTAACAGCTACTGAGTACCCTCTATTTTACCGGGCGGCAGTTTGTAAGTTATTTTTCGACATTTCTTAAACTAAAAATTGCGAACGGTAGATCAGAACTATTCATCATTGGCCTACTATTTTTCAGATATGACAATTCTGACAGATAACACATCAGGTCAACCGCCTATTAACCCCAGTTTTCACATATGCTCACAATAGAAATGCCTTGCCTATCCCTACAGATTTCTGTTGCACAAGAGTAGAATCGCCAAGCTTGTGATGTCCAGAAAGGATATCGGGCAACTCACTTGTATATATGATTAGGTTAAAGTATGTACGATCTAAATAAGGTTGAACTAATCGTTGTTAAAAACAGCGCGCTTGGGGACTCTGACAAAGGTACAGTCAGCATAGTTTTTACAAAAAATATCAGCAATGGAGAAATTACAATCCCTGATCCAAAGGAGTTTCCAACAGGAGGTGTTTGGATCAGTAAAGGATACGAGGAAATAGAACAGAAATATCAAGATGGAGAGTTATTTATTCTCGAGAATTACAAAGAGCAAGATAGAGAAATCTCTGAGTATTCCCGTGATCACCACCATCACTGGGCAACTGGCTATTCTGCAAAGCCACTTGAAAACAACCAGATGATTCCTGTAATTTCTTCAAACTTGCCCAACAAAAGTACAGGCTATATAAGTCTTTCTGGTACTCTTCCTCGCGGGGCATTTTTCATTACCAATAAGGGGTTTTGCTTCGGCCCCTTCACCGCTGACATGGTTGATGATGAAATTATCGCAACTCCGCAACCAAGTATTGCTCTTAGCCTACCGACATACCATATAGCAAAAATTTCTTTGAAACGCTTGGATAGCTCAGGACTTATTTATAGACACGAACTACCAGAAGAAACTCTTGATGCAGAATGGTTTATCGGTTCATTAAAAGATCTAGGACAACAGCTGAAGACATCTATTACAAAGGTTGACTATATAAATGACACTCAACTAATTACCTACTTTGGAAGAAATAAGTATGGTAGCGTTCAGCTTATCAATAGAAAAGCAGCAGATGTTCTAAAAAAAGGAATTACAGAAGTTCTTAAAAAAGAAAGACAATCTGCAAATGATGAAAGAGTCGACCGACTAAAACGAATTGTTGATAAATATTTAAGCCACAGCGATATAGGCACAGAGATCATTGATGGTTTTTTATCTGGAGATTCTGGAAAAGAATTCCTTGCCAGCTATATGGCAAAAAACCCGTCTTTAGCTGGCGAATACATTCCAGAACTCAACGAAAAAAAGGATAAGCTCGAGTCAGAAATAGTTGAATTAAATACAAAAAAACAAAAAGAAGAGCAAAGAGTACTTGAGTTAGTCAAAGAGGCAAGAAGTGCTGCCGAACAGGAAATAGAAAGAATAAAAGCCCAAACAAAAGAAGAAGCACAGAAAGAACGTTTAAAGGTTGCTAACGAAATAGAACAGGAAATCGAAGAGAAACGAGAAGCTTTAGCTTCCTTAAACAGTGAAGAGAAAGGCCTTCAAGATAAGGTTGGCATGCTGAGCGATGTCGATTCGATCAAAGAAGAAGTAAAGTACCTTGACCGGCGCAAGGAAGATCTGGAAATCGCAGTCCGAGCACAAGAAGCAAAACTCAAAAGTCCCGAACTTTCAAAAGAGGTAACAGAGCTTCGCACACTATTAGACTTACTGCAGGGACACTCTTACAACCGTGATACAAAGAGAATGGAGTTCACTCCACCCCAAATCATTACAAGAGTACCTGATAGTGCTTCAAAAATAATTGAAGATATATCTAGTGGTTTTGATGATAGTGGAAGAGAGTTTTCATTTGAAGAAATGGCGAACATTCTCATCTCCATCCAACAATCCTTTATGACTGTTTTTAAAGGATTACCTGGATCAGGAAAGACATCAACTGCAATCAGGCTTGCAAAGGCCCATAAACTGCTCCAAGACAATGGAAACAGTGACTCTTTTCTAAATGTTCCTGTGAGTCGTGGTTGGGTATCTGGAAGAGATTTCCTTGGGTTTTACAATAGTATGAAAGGCGTATATCAGGCATCGAAGACTGGTATGTATCAATTCCTAAAGCATAATGCTAACGATGCTGACAAAGCCTTACGCTTAGTTCTTCTTGACGAGGCAAACTTAAGCCCAATTGAACACTACTGGTCTGACTTCCTTGCTATGTGCGATGGTGAAGGTCGCTTCAGAGCCATTGATACTGGAATGTCAGGCGATGACCGCTTCATATCTGTTGCTAAAAACATCCGCTTCTTAGCAACAATAAATAATGATAATACAACAGAACCTTTATCTCCTCGCTTATGCGATAGGGTGCCTGTTATTTCAATGGATTTACCACAGGTAGAAATTGCCACACAGGCAAGCGCTAGCTTTATGGATGGTGCTCTCCCCTATGAAACATTGGAAAAACATTTTGGCCGACCAGCTGAACTTTTAGGTGATGAGGCACTTGCCTTATCTAGCTTCTGCGACATATTAGAGAAAAGAGATAGAGCTCTTGGAACTCCAGTTACAGTTAGCAAACGTAAAAGATATGCCATGCAGTCTTACTATGAAGTTGCTGTAAATTATATGGATAAAAAATATGCTATTGACTTTGCATTATCACAATTCGCACTACCATTAATTAACGGCTATGGTAAACCATTCAAATCTCGCCTAGAACAATTGCGTGATCACGCATCAAAAAACAACTTCAATCGTACTACCGATTTACTGGACAATATCATTTCCAATGGTGATGCTTATGTCGGCAGCTATACCTTTTTCTGAGAGGTAGAATCGGCATGCAACTACAGATTGAAATATTAAACAGCACACGACGGGGGACAGAAATAGTTCTTCATGTCGACGAACGGCTTACAATCAACAAGGATGTTGCTACGTATCCCTACGTGCTGGAAACAGAAGCACTAGCCTTCTCAATTATAGTGGAGAAACCATGTGATGGTATCTCACTATTAATTGGAGAGGTCAGCTTACCTTTCTCCAAGAAATCTGGTGTAAATGATAATGAATATGTCCTAAAACCGGCAAGACGGAACAATGGAGGATATGAATCATTATTCTTAAACTATTTCGGATTGGCATATTTAACATTACATGTAAAATATGAACACAATGATGAAATATTTTATGAAGTAGCTCCTCTTGAAGTCTTAGCACGTAAAGTTTCTGCTGAACAAGCAGAAAAAATGATTGATTTTATAATAGATGAAACAGATGGCGATTTACATTCTGCATTTGGTGCAACTAGATATGGTGCAGCACCAATCGAAGGAGGTGATAAACCGAACCGCCTGATAGAACAACTCCAGAAAGACATACTCCTTCTTGAGGAGGTAACTCCATATATTATTCATAAACCACTAACAGCACTAACTTCGCGTCTAGAAGTGAAAGATGGCTCTCATTTTGATGCTTTACAAGAGCAAGGTATCGCATGGTTAATGGAAAATTTATCTGTTCTTCAGCAAACAGATGACAATGAAAGTTCACACATCATGCATGACGGTTGTTATTATAAAGCCATGGAAGTTCAAGCACCTGTTATGCAGGAGCACACTGACATTTACGAAAACAGGGTTTTACACGGATATATAGAGCACTTACTTTGTTTTACTCAGGAGCTTATCGAAGGCTACTCAAAATCTAGTACTAGCAATACTGTTAATGCACATTCTGATTACTTGAGTTTCTTCACTTGCATGAATAATTGGGTAAAAAAAATAAATGGTCACCATGTATCTGTTATAAATGAATGTCAAAAACGGTTGCTATCAATTAAAACTATTTTCAGTCGTTACATGCCCGTTACCAAACATTATGATTCAATGCCTCATGTAACACCAAAGGTTAGGAGCAATCGTCATTACTTAATGCTTTTTCGCACCATTACCAAATGGTTTGGTAATAAAAAAATCGATTGGAGATCCCAACAAATATTACTTGCAATAAATGCAATACCCATATTATTTGAATACTACACTGTCCTTCGTGTTAGACGTTGGTGTTTGAATGTCGGGCTATCATCAGGACAACAAAATAAATCTATGTGGTGCGGAGTAATAGATGGCTTTAATTGCTCCCTACACTATGAACCTGACTACTGGATGGTTGGACATTCAAAAGCTAGCAATATTGTTAATACTGAATCTAGATCCCCCGGAGGAGCCCGTAGCGACTATCTAGGAAAACAAAGAAATTACAAGTATTCCCGGAGAACTCCAGACATTGTTTTGGATATTCAAAATGAAGGTTATCCGAAAAGACTACTAGTTTTTGATGCTAAATATACTGATAGAAAAAAAGCCTTTAGTGAATACTTGGCTGATTGTACTATGAAGTATGTTCATGGATTAGCTCATTACGAAAGTAGAGCGGCAGTTTATTCTATGATCATTCTTTATCCAGATAATGATGATAAACTTATGGACTACCGAGTAGCCCCGTTCAATATATATGGCACAAATTATCAATTTCCTACTTTAGGTGCTCAAGCACTATCCCTATCCTCACTAGCATCCACAGAAGGGACTGGTCTAGAGGAGCTACTGGACCGCCTTATTAAGATAAATACACTGCAATAAGCACAAATAACTTTAATTAATAAAATATGCGGTATGCCAAGCCCCTTTGGCATACCGCCCCCCCCCATTACTCCTCTCATAGAAAGGCGTACCTAGGTCTTGCAACTTAATTTATATATTTCGTAAAGCTACCACAAATATATGCATAATTTATTATCAAATGACTAACTCAAAATCCGTTGCCTTTACTTTAAGGGCATGTCGGTTCGAGTCCGACCACTGGTACCATACTTAGAAGCCGAAACTCTTTCTAAAAAGTGTTTCGGCTTTTTTGTGCCTCTCTTTTAAGCTCGCAATGAGCTATTTCGTATAAAACCTTTAAAAAACCTCTCATGAAAAAAATTGCTATTGCCGCCCTTACGGCTGGTGCTCTGCTGTCCTCAGGTTGTGCAAACCGAGTTGCTGACCTGACTGTAGCCAGCACCAAAAATATGAACGTGAACTCTGACCAGTTTATCAGTGGCCAGAGAGTTAAAGCCGAAGATACAAAATACATCATCTCCTTTATCCCTACTGGACGCCCAAGCGTTAAAGAAGCTGTAGATAAAGCTATTGAGCAGGATCGCTGTGCTGTAGGCCTTTCGGACATGGCCATGGATTACAAGTGGTGGTGGATTCCCTATATTTTTGGAACCATGACCTATGAAGCGGAAGGGAACCTGATCATTGATCAGAATTTGCCTGGGTGCGAAAACTGGGCAGAAGTCAAAGTAAAGTCAGTTAGCTCATAACCACTAAACAGAGCCTCAGTATTTACTGGGGCTCTTTGACACTAAGTGACTAAAAATAGAATTTACCGACAGTTCGCAGGCAAATAAGTCTCAGAATCTATCGTATAACGGGAATCCGTGTGGTTTTCACAGGTCCATTCTATAGAGCCATTCACTATTGAAGGGGTGAGCCAGAGAATCCCTTCCGCTGTATTTGCATCACCACTCGTAGCGCCAAACCAGATTTCCACTTTATCGTGATAGGCCGACCAGACAACCCGCGTTGGATTAAAACCTGATGGGTTAGCAAAATTCTGCATATATTCCACATCAGCAGCAGGATAAGCCCCTGTAGCAGCAAAGAACTCTACAACTTCTGTTTTAGCCGCTGAAGCCAGCTGCAACCCCTCAGCCACTTTCGCTCTTTTGGTGTAATCCTGATAGGCCGGAATAGCAACAGCGGCCAGAATTCCGATAATCGCCACTACGATCATTAACTCAATAAGGGTGAAACCCTTGGCATCTCTGCGTTCCCTGACAGCCATACTGTTCTCCAATACCCCAAAAACTTATCCATTTCAGTGAAGGGGATTGGTGTAGGGAATGCCAGATTAGAGGTACTCAAAAGGGCATTTCTGACAGGATTTCCAGCTTCTCAAATATTTGGCAGGCGGGCGACAACTCTCTGACTATTACGCGGATCTTTTGTAGCCACATATTTAAATCGAAGGCTGCCGGATTCCCTTTAAAGAAACCCGGTAGCCTTCAACAAAACACACGTTAGCCTACAACCTCTTCCCGGGCTTCAGCCTGTGTTTCAGCTTTTGCTTTGTATTTAGGAGAGGAAAACTCAAGAGAAGAATCATTTACCTTGCCAAAGCGCAAGCTGATCATATCCATCACATAGTTCTGATATAGCTTCCAGGGTTTTTTGGAGCCTTGGTGAGGAATCGTTCCCTGAGCACGCTGTATGTATCCAGACTGCATATCTACAAATGGCTCGTGAACTGCACCATTTACATTTCTGGGTACACACTGCTTATAACCACTGTCCTCCATGTAATTCAGCAGACGACAGATATGTTCCAGAATCAGGTCAGCTTTCAGGGTCCAGGAAGCATTGGTATAACCAAACACCATACCTAAGTTGGGAACCCCTTCGAACATAACCCCCCGGTAATACATCTTTTCTGACATATCGACCGGTTCACCGTCCATGCTCAGTTTCATATTACCGAACAGCTGAATTTTCAAACCTGTAGCCGTAACAATAATATCTGCATCAAGCTCTTTACCAGACTTCAGCTTAATTCCTTTATCTGTAAAACAATCAATATGATCTGTTTCTACAGAAGCTTTGCCATCGGTTATTGCTTTGAACAGGTCTCCATCAGGTACTGCACATAAACGCTCATCCCACGGCGCATAGCTGGGGGAGAAATGCTTCATGTCATAACCTTCAGGCAACTGCTTTTTCGTCAGCTTGAGGATCATCTTGCGAGAGGCATTAGGAAATGCACGACAGTATTTATAGATAAGCCAGGAGATACCAATATTCCGGGTTCGGGTAATTCTGTACACCCAAGTTTCCGGCAAGATTTTCCGCAGGCCGTTTACCATCGGATCATCCTGCGGCAAAGTCATCACGTAAGTTGGTGAACGCTGCAGCATGGTGACATGCTCAGCCTTGTCGGTCATAGCTGGTACAAGAGTGACAGCTGTAGCGCCTGAACCAATAACAACAACCTTCTTACCGCTGTAATCGTAATTCTCCGGCCACTTTTGAGGATGAACAATCTCACCGGAAAAATTCTCTTCTCCGGCAAACTGCGGACGGTAACCTTCTTCGTAGTTGTAGTAACCAGTACCGCAAAGAAGGAATCGGCAAGCTATGGCTTTGGTCTTGCCTTTTTCTTCCACCGTAAGCTGCCATTGAGCAGTTTCTGAATCCCAGTCTGCAGCAATCACTTTATGCCCGTAGCGAATTTTGCTATCGATCCCGGCCTCTTTGGCGGCTTCGGTGACATAGGTTCGAATATCTTCACCATCGGCAATACCATTGGCTTTTGTCCATGGTTTGAAGTTATAACCGAGGGTGTACATATCGGAATCTGAGCGGATGCCCGGATAGCGAAACAGATCCCAGGTTCCCCCTAAACTGTCTCGCCCTTCCAGAATCGCAAACCGTTTATTCGGGCAATGCTTTTTCAGATGACAGGCTGCACCGATACCGGATAGGCCTGCTCCAATAATAACGACATCAAGTGGCTCCGCAGCCATAAATCACCTGTAATTATTATTAATGGTATTAAAGTGGAAAATGGGGTTATCCCCGAGATTCTTCAGCCTGCTGCTGTTTTTGTAGCTGGTACTTTCTTAACCCCAGCGCTTTAACGACAATTGCCTGATACTTGGCTGGCAAGAATCTTTGAAGCAGATCAACAGCCTTTGCATCGCTTCCAACCAGGATCCGGCTTTTGTTTTTCTTCATTCCGGTCAGAATAATATTGGCAGCCTGCTCTGGGGTCGTTTTTGCCAGTTTGCTATTAAACTCACGCTTTTGCTGCTCTTCAGTTAACTGGGGGCCAACCTGATCAAGAATACGGGAGCTGTTTACGATATTGGTTTTAATACCGCCGGGGTGTACGCAACTGATACTGACACTGCTACCTTCTAGAGCCAGCTCCATGCGCAGGCTTTCACTGAATCCACGCACAGCATACTTTGATGCGTTATACGCAGACTGGTTCGGCATACTGACCAGCCCAAACAGGCTGGAAATATTAATCACATGCCCCCATTCCGCTTGTTTCAGGTGCGGAAGAAAAGCACGGGTACCATGGGTTACACCCCAGAAGTTAATATCCATTTGCCATTCGAAATCACGATCAGTCATCGCTTCAACACTGCCATTCAGGTTTACACCAGCATTATTGATAATCACATTAATTCTGTTGAAACGCTGAGCCGTCTTCTCTGCCCACTCATAAATGACATCACGCTGGCTGACATCAACAACATCACAGGCAACATCCTTTGTATGAGCAAGACAAAGTTGTGCAGTTTCCTGCAGAGGTTCTTCACACACATCGGAAATCGCAACAATCGCGCCTTCTTTGGCACATTGAAGTGCCAACGCCCGTCCAATACCGGACCCCGCACCTGTAATGGCAACAACAGCATTCTTTAAACTTTTTGGCATGGAGATAAAACCTGTCGAGTAAGGCGTTCTTATTATTGTTAATGTACTGTGGATCAGATTAAGCCAGAGGTACAGGTGATCCTATGTCATCCCAACAGTGATCACAGGTCAGAGAGGCAAACTGGAAAGGTATGCCTGTTTCTTGCATAACTATCCAGATAAATAGAATAAAGAACGAAAAATAATGAAAAACCTTTTTGGCTTTGACCTCCGATCGCTGGATGTTTTTATCCAGCTGGCCGAAACCGGCAACATGACCACTGTTGCCCAGCGCATGGATATGACCCAGTCCTCCGTATCCCAAACCCTTTCTGCATTGGAGAAGTCTCTCGACACTCAGCTTTTTGACCGCTCTATTCGTCCTATCGAACTGACCACAGCCGGTCGTTTTTTATACGACAAAGGAATACCACTTCTTGAGCAGGCAAAAAAAACCGGGCATGACATACGCTCCGGCAATTTCAAACGGCTTCATCATGTACGCATAGCGCTTGTAGATTCATTGATGAACGCCATTGGCAAACCACTTCTTGATGTCGTTCAAAAGAGAACCGAGGAGTGGACAGTTCAAACTGGACAATCTCATGTTCACGCCAATGCCATCACGTCACGCAACACAGATATTATTATTTCTGATGATGCACTGGAGGATTACAACGGGCTTGTGCGTCACAGAATCCTAAAAGAACCCTTGCTCGTTATTACACCAAACTCTCACGCACATCTGCTGGATAGCCTCGAAGATCTATCCAGAGAGTTGCAAATGGTTCGTTATACCGATCACTCTCTGATTGGTCAGCATGTAGAACGGATATTACGCCAGCGCAGCATTACCCCTCCACCGAGACTTTATCTCGACAACACATCAGCCATTCTTAACGCAGTGGCGACAGGCTGCGGCTGGACCATTACCACACCACTGTGTTTATACCAGCTAAATCTCGAAAAACAGCAGCAGATCAGCGTCGGATTAATACCCGGTGAATGTTGTTATCGTGAACTGACTTTGATCGCCAGAGAGGGAGAGTTGGATGATTTGCCCCAAATTATCGCACACGACGCCCGCCAGATACTGACCACCAGTTTTTATCCCACCATAACCTCTCAGTTACGCTGGCTACAAAATCACGTACTTATTGGGCAGGACATCCAACACTATTAAAAAAACTTATTTTTCCCTGTAAGTACAAATTATGGTGTTTGCCTTTTTTTCAGTTGGAGCCGTACATTCAGGTTAACCGGCATGCAGTTTGCTCAGTACCCAATCAGGTACTTGGTCGAATAACAACAAAAATGAGTACCGCAAAATCCAACAAACAAAAGCGGCTCTCAGATAAAAAGAGGCAAAAATATGCTGAATACCAATACGGGAACAGGTGGCGTCGAGTACGAGTCTGTATCGGATGACTACCTTAACCAGCGACAGCTGAAAAAAGGTGCCGCTGGCTGGATTCTTCTGGCAGGGCTTGGGGTTTCCTATGTAATCTCCGGTGACTTTGCCGGGTGGAACTTTGGCCTCGAGCATGGTGGCTTTGGCGGTATGCTGCTGGCAACTCTGGCGATGGGCATTATGTACCTGTTTATGGTGCTTTCCCTAGCAGAACTTTCTGCCTCTCTGCCAACTGCTGGCGGTGGTTATTCTTATGCACGCCGGGCTATGGGGCCATGGGGTGGCTACCTTACCGGCACAGCAATCCTTCTTGAATATGCCATTGCTCCTGCTGCTATCGCAGTATTTATCGGTGGTTATGTTAACGAACTGTTTGGCTTTGACGGCCCAATGGTTTACGCGGCTTTCTACGCAATGTTTGTAGGCCTGCACCTTTGGGGGGCTGGTGAAGCCTTGAAAATCATGATGGCGATTACAGCCGTTGCCGCTCTGGCAATTGTTGTTTTTGCGTTAGGCCTTATTCCTCACTTCGACAGCAAAAACCTGTTTGATATTGCGGTGAACAGTGAAGCAACCGGTGCATCATCATTCCTACCTCAGGGATACTTTGGCATCTGGGCAGCTCTGCCTTTCGCCATGTGGTTGTTCCTTGCTGTAGAGGGTGTTCCTCTAGCAGCAGAAGAATCCACCGACCCTGCTCGTGATATGCCTAAAGGCATCATCACAGCCATGATTATCCTTCTGGTATTTGGTGCTCTGGTACTGTTCCTTGCTCCTGGTGCTGCCGGAGCTGATGCGATGAAAGATCATGCAGCTCCATTGGTTGGTGCTCTGCAGGCGATCTATGGTGAGAATTCAACAATGGCAACATTCGTGAATGCCGTAGGTTTGGCCGGCCTGATTGCATCCTTCTTCTCCATTATCTTTGCTTACTCCCGCCAGATCTTTGCTCTGTCACGTGCGGGTTATCTGCCACGCTTCCTGTCAGTGACTAACAAGCGCAAAGTTCCGGCTATGGCTCTGATCATTCCTGGCGTTATTGGCTTCCTGCTGTCACTGACTGGTGAAGGTGACCTGATGATCACTATGGCCGTATTCGGTGCCACTATATCTTATGCACTGATGATGCTGTCTCACATTATTCTGCGCGCCAAAGAGCCAAAGCTTGATCGCCCTTACAAAACCCCCGGCGGTGTACTGACTTCAGGTATCGCTCTGGTTCTGGCTGTGATCGCCTTTATCTCAACCTTCCTGGTTAATAAGGAAGCTGCATTCTGGTCTGCTATTTTCTACGGAGTCATGGTGGCTTACTTCGCAATTTACAGTCGTCACCACTTGGTTGCCAAAGCTCCGGAAGAAGAGTTTGAAGCCATCGCGAAAGCTGAAGCCGAACTGAACTGATAGAGATGTAAGAGCACTGGCCCTGTGCTCACGGGCACCTGTCAGTTCTGAGTTCTGGCAGGTGCCATACCCGAAACATAACGCCTGAAAACAATAGAAAGATACCCAGGGAACCCAAATGATAAATCCAAGAGATGTACGCACGGTAGAAGACGCCAAGCGTATTGTTGAAGAGCGAGGCCTCACCCATGTGAAGGTCGGACTGTTCGACAATGATGGTGTGATGCTTGGTAAATACATGAGCAAGTCCAAGTTTTTTTCCTCGCTGGAGAACGGCTTTGCTTTCTGTGATGTCATTCTGGGCTGGGATTCAAAAGATCAGTTGTACGACAATGTTAAATACACTGGCTGGCACACTGGCTACCCCGATGCCCCAGTTCGCATTCTGCCGGAGTCCTGCCGGGATATTCACACCGAACCCGACATGCTGCTGTTTATGGCTGAGTTTGATAAACAGGCTGAAGCCATCTGCCCCCGCGGAACTCTTCGAAGGGTTATAGAGAAGTGCAAAGAAGTGGGCTTTGATCCCTACGCAGCTCTGGAATATGAGTTCTTTCTGTTTAACGAAACGCCCAAGTCTGCACGGGAAAAAGGCTTTCGCAATCTAGAACCGATTACTCCTGACTGGTTTGGTTATTCCATCATTCGTAACTCTGTGCACTCGGAGCTGTATCACCAGATTCTGGAAATGGGAGAAACCATGGACTTCCCCATTGAAGGTATTCACACCGAAACCGGCCCCGGCGTGATTGAAGCTGCAATTGCTGTTGATAAGGCTGATAACGCAGCAGACAAAGCTGCCCTGTTTAAAACCTTTATGAAAGTGCTCGCCCAGAGAAATGAAATGATGGCCACCTTTATGGCGAAATGGTCCGCTGACTATCCTGGCCAGAGCGGACATATTCATATCTCTCTACAAAATACAGACGGCAGCGGTTCTGCTTTTTACGACAACTCTAAAGAGCACAATATCAGCGCGATACAACGGCACTTTATTGCCGGGCAACAACGATTGATGCCTGAATTCTTAGCCATGCTATCGCCCACTGTTAACAGCTATACAAGATTGATTCCCGGCTTCTGGGCTCCCACAGATGCCACATGGGGCGTAGAAAACCGCACCACGGCCTTACGTGTGATTCCCGGTTCTGCTAAATCCCAGCGTGTGGAATATCGTCTGGGTTCTGCTGATGCTAACCCTTATCTGGCGCTGGCTGCCGCTTTGGCCTCTGGTCTTTACGGGGTTATGAACAAGTGGGAGCCGGAAGCACAGGTGAAGGGCAATGCTTATGAGCAGCAACATTCGCCAGAACTGGCGCTACCCAGAACCCTGTGGGAATCCGCCCAGCGATTTAAAGCATCCAATGCTGCGAGAGAAATGTTTGGTTCCGAATTTGTAGACCACTATGCGGCTTCCCGTGAATGGGAAGAAAGGGAATTCCGCAAACATATTACCGATTGGGAAATGGATCGTTACTTCGAAATCATTTGATTGAGGCTGTTAAAAGCAATATGAGCACTATGCTACAAACCATCTCACCTATCGACGGCTCTGTGTATGTTGAGCGGGAACTGGCTGACTCCACACAAATTGAGCAGGCAGTCACTCTTGCCAAAAAAGTTCAAAGTAGCTGGAAAGCTACGAACCTTCAGCAACGGGCAATTTTATGTCGTAAAGCGGTTGAAGCTTTTGTTACCAAGAAAGACGACATTGCCCAAGAGTTATGCTGGCAGATGGGTCGCCCGATTCGTTATGGTGCAGGAGAAGTTGCCGGCTTGCAGGAACGCGCCAATTACATGATTGATGTAGCCGAAGAAGCTTTAGCTCCTGTTCAGATTCAGGAAAAACAAGGTTTTCAGCGCTGGATCAAACGTGAAGCTGTAGGAACAGTTTTTGTTGTTGCGCCCTGGAACTATCCTTTCCTTACGGCAATAAACGCTATTATGCCGGCTATCATGGCTGGCAATACTGTCATTCTAAAACACTCTGCCCAGACTCCACTCTGCGCCGAACGCCTTGCTGAAGCATTTTCAGCCGCAGGCCTTCCTGAAGGTGTTTTCCAATATCTGCACCTTTCCCATCAGGCCACTGAAGAGCTGATGCGGAGCGATGCTATCGACTATGTAGCCTTTACCGGCTCCGTTTCTGGCGGTGAAATGGTGGAAAAAGCTATCGCTGGTCGCTTTATTGGCGCAGGGCTGGAGCTGGGTGGCAAAGACCCGGCTTATGTTCGTGCGGATGCAGATCTCGACCATGCTGTAGAAACAACAATGGATGGTGCATTCTTCAATTCCGGTCAGTCCTGTTGCGGCATTGAACGAATTTATGTTCACGAAAGTATTTATGACAGCTTTGTTGAAAAGTCTGTTGCCTTAGTGAAGCAACATAAACTTGGCCGTTCTGACGATCCTGAAACCACTCTTGGCCCTGTTGTTCGCACCTCTGCTGCTGATTTTGTTCGTGGGCAAATTGCGGAAGCGATTACCCAAGGAGCCGTTCCCCAGATTAATGCCAAAGAGTTCCCGCTTGATGAACCGGGCACGCCATATCTTGCTCCACAGATTCTCACGAATGTTGACCACTCCATGCGAGTGATGAGCGAAGAATCTTTTGGCCCAGTGGTAGGCATACAAAAAGTGTCGTCCGATGCGGAAGCTATTGCCCTGATGAACGACAGCGAGTTCGGTTTAACAGCTTCTGTGTTCACAAAAGATATTGATAAAGGTATCTCCATTGGTGAACAGGTTGAGACGGGAACATTCTTCCTGAACCGATGTGATTACCTCGATCCGGCACTGGCCTGGACAGGTGTTAAAAATTCCGGCCGTGGCTGCACCTTATCGAAGCTGGGTTATGAGTCGCTCACCCGCCCAAAATCCTTTCATATTAAAACGGCCTGAGCGGCTGAAGTGAAAAGCGAAGGTATTAGAGAATGAATCTGGATCAGTTTACCGCTAACTGGAATTACCCAACCTCGGTTCGCTCAGGTATTGGCCGTATCTATGAACTGGCTGATGCCTGCAAAGAGCTGGGCATGAAATCTCCCCTGATGGTCACAGACCCGGGGCTAGCTGCCCTGCCTCCAGTCAAAAAGGCTTTCCAGATCTGTATGAATGCAGATCTGAACTGCAAGTTGTTTACAGACATTAAAGGAAACCCAAACGGGCAAAATGTTGTCGATGGTGTTGCCGCATTCAAAAAAGGTCATCACGACGGGGTTATTGCTTTAGGTGGAGGCTCTGCTCTTGATGCTGCAAAAGCTATTGCTCTGATGGTTGGGCAAAAGCGTCCTATCTGGGATTTTGAAGATGTTGGTGACAACTGGTTGCGGGTTAATGCTGAAGGCATTGCACCTATCGTTGCCGTGCCCACAACAGCAGGAACCGGTTCCGAAGTTGGCCGGGCATCCGTGATTACCGATGAAGAAAATCACGTTAAGAAGATTATCTTCCATCCAAAGATGCTACCGGAAATCGTTATTCTCGATGCAGAGCTAACTGCTGGGCTACCCGGTAAAATCACCGCTGCAACAGGTATGGATGCTCTCTCCCATAATCTGGAAGCTTACTGCTCACCTTTTTACCACCCCATGGCCCAAGGCATCGCCATAGAAGGTATTCGGCTGGTGAAAGATTTCCTGCCCCAGGCTGTAGCCGATGGTTCAGATCTGGAAGCTCGCAGCCAGATGATTGTGGCTTCAAGCATGGGCGCAACGGCTTTCCAGAAAGGTCTTGGTGGCATGCATGCTCTGGCCCATCCATTAGGTGCTCTTTACGATGCTCATCACGGTTTGTTGAATGCAGTACTCATGCCCTACGTCTTGAAAGCGAATCGTGAAGCTATTGAAGAGAGCATCACCCGCCTTGCCAGTTATCTGCAGCTTGAGGATGGTTCCTTTGATGGATTCATGAACTGGGTTTTGGAACTGCGCCAAACTGTCAGTATTCCCCACAGCTTGAGTGAAATTGGCATTGATACTGCGCAAGCTGAAAAAGTTGGTGTGATGGCAACGGAAGATCCATCTTCAGGTGGAAACCCAATAGCGTTTACCGCCGATCAATATGCAAGCATTTTCACCAAAGCCGTTAATGGCGACCTTTAATTCTATAGTTGGGTTATGACTTTCATAACCCAACGTCTACTTTGAGTTTCTGTTCCTCTATGAAAATTGGAATTCTGCAGTGCGATGATGTTCAGGAACAACTGCAGCCTGAACACACGAATTACCCGGAAATGTTCCGGGAATTATTCCTGAAAGAAGACCCAACCTGCAGTTTTACGAACTACAGAGTGCTTGATGGTGTTCTGCCACAAAGTACAGATGAATGCGATGCCTGGTTAATTACAGGGAGTCGTTATAGCGCCTATGACAAACTTGAATGGATTCCTCCACTTCTGGACTTTGTTCGATTACTGAATACAGAAAAGCGTAAACTGGTTGGTATCTGTTTTGGCCATCAGATTATGGCAGAGGCTCTTGGCGGAAAAGTTACGCTTTCAGATAAAGGCTGGGGCGTCGGCATGTCATTTAACACTGTGGTAGAGCAGAAATCCTGGATGCAGCCTTTCAGCAACAATCTGAACCTATTAGTCAGTCATCAAGACCAGGTTACAACCTTGCCAGAGAATGCAGAGGTTCTGGCCGCCAGTGATTTCTGCCCTTATTACATGGTGCAGTACGGTGATCACTTCCTGAGTATTCAAGGGCATCCTGAGTTCACCAGCAATTATTCAAAAGACCTGATGCTTAGCCGCCAGGGGCGTATTCCGGATGAACGCCTCAAAAAAGGGGTAGAGTCATTGTCGTCCGCCCCTGACGTGAAGTTATCCACACAGTGGCTGCTTAATTTTATGAGCAGTGAAAATTAAGCGGTTTCGCTTTTCTGATTTCGAAACGCTATAGGAGTCAAACCTGTCCAGGTTTTAAAGGATTTAGAAAAGTTCGAGGCATCGCTAAACCCAAGACTGGAAGCAATATCATCCAAAGGCATGGAACTGTTAATCAACAGATCCTGTGCCTGCTGTAGGCGAGCCTCAGATTTGATTTGCTGATAAGTCATCCCCTGTTCTTTTAAGCGCCGCTGCAGTGTACTGGTAGACATAAACATCTCTGATGCCATTTCTTCCAGGGATGGCTTGGCACCTTCGATTTGTTTAATTTTTTCTAACAGGCGGGCAACAATATCTTTAGGTTGTAAATTACGAAGTTCGCTTTCGCAAAGTTCTGTGGCTGCTTGCCCTAACTCTTCATCCGTTGCCTGAAACGGTAATTCCATCCATGAGACAGGTATACACAATTCCATAAATGGCTGTTCAAATGTAATGATAGAATTAGAATGTGACAGATAGCCCGGCACCGATTCAGGTGCAGGAACAGTAAAATTCATTTTGCTGACGCCACTCAGAGCATTACCTTCAAGCATACGGCGAAGAATGGCTTCGATACTGACCAGTGTGGACAACTCATAAAGGACCGTGACTGCCGGAGCCGCTTCAAACTTATGTTCAGCGTTATTCTGGAACCTCAACCGGTAATACTGCTCGCCAGGAATCACTTCAACATTCTGTACACTGGTTCTGGTCAGAATGTACTGAACCAAAAGCTTGCTGGCATCCAGAAGATTATTAGCTCCCTGAACAGCCAGTCCTAATAACCCATGTTTGCGTTCTTCAAGAAATTGTCCGAGCTCTACTGCCGTTTGATAACAGTCTCCCAGTGAATTCAACAAATTCACGCTTACTGGATACATGTTGGCATGAGCAATGCGGTCAGGGGGGTTCAACAACACATTAACCGGTATACCACTTCCTTCCAGAAGCGTTGATGCACTGATCCCCTTTGAGAAAGCAAAATCCCTCCAGTAGACCAGATAGTCACCGGATAAAGAGAACTCACTGTCACCAAATATTTTCATAGGGGCTACGGCAATAGCCATGAGTTGACCTCTCAGCACCATCAGATTGAGACCGTATCACCTGTCCGAATTTCGAGCAACTGACCATAATTTCAACATCTGATGATTTATTAACCTTCATTTTCGAAGGATATCTGTGATCAATAATAAAAAACACGAGGTCCAGACTTTGACTGATCAAGCGAACAACCAGCCAGATATAAAGCCAAGAAGAATGTCTTTCCCGTTCAAACGGATGAAGGCCAATCTTTATTTTGACAACAACTCATTGAAGTCATCATTTATTGCGGCTCTCTCTGCAACATTTCCTCCCGGCGAAGCAGAATTTATCGCCTCTGTAAGAAACTACCGTGATCAGATCAAAGATCCAAAGCTGCAGGAACAGATTCGTGGCTTTATTGGGCAGGAAGGTCATCATAGCCACCAGCATAAACAGGTGAATGAAGCGCTCAGTGATTTAGGTTGGGATGCAGCAAGGCTTGAGCACTCTTTCCAGAAAGAACTGGACAAACGTATCCATAAGTTCAGCAATAGATTTCGTCTGGCCATGACCGCAGGTATGGAACACCTGACTGCAATTCTCGCCGAATATGTTCTGGAAAATCCAGACAAGCTGGCATCTATGGAACCGGAAGCAAGAAACCTGCTTTACTGGCACGCAGTAGAAGAAATTGAACACAAGGCTGTTGCTTTTGATGTGTTTATGACCTGTGATGGCGATCAGAAATACCTGCGCAAAGTTCTGAAGATCGGGCGTATTCTGTTCACTCTCAGAATCAGTGCTTATATGATTGCCATGCACTGGTGGGCCAGAAAATTTCCCAGCTGGCGTGAGATCAAGGAGTTTGGTTCATTTCTATGGGGCAAAGACGGGGTGATTACCAGCCTGAAACAACCTTTCAGGGATTACTTCAAACCCGGCTTTCATCCCTGGGATCATGCCAATCAGCATCTGATTGAAAAGTGGAAGAACAATTATTACCAGCCGGAGTTTGATCGGGGCAGTGAGCAGTACATAGAACCAGATAATTCCGAGCCAAAGATTCAGGCAAACCCTGCGTGACTTGAAAACCCCGGGATTACCCGGGGTATTACCGGCTAAGCGATAGCAGGCACCGTTTCTTTCACTTGAGACTGCTGAAAGAAGCGGACCAACAGAAATATGCTGAAAACTGCTGTAATTGTTTCTGCAAATAAAATACTGGCCCAGATACCGTTCTCCGGGAAAAATAACGGCAAGATAATTATTCCCAGCAACACAAAAACAAATCCTCGGCTGAGCGACAGTAGCGTTGCACGACTGGGGTTAGCCGTTGCTTGAAACAGGTTTGCCACCACCATATTCAGCCCAATCAAAGGGGACGCAATAAAATAAAAGCGCAGGGACATTGTTGCTAAATCGATAAGCTCGGCATTGTCAGCGACATACACAGAAACAATCGCTTCTGCACCAATCATCACACAACCCAGAAAAACAAAACCGGCTCCAAGAGCATAACGCAAGCCCAGCATAACGATCTCGCGTACTTGATCATGGCGACCGGCACCGTGATTAAAACTGATGATCGGCTGACATGCCTGACCTATTCCTACCATGGTAAAGAGTGAAAATACTCCAACATTTGCTGTCAGGCCGTAAGCCATGACATACGTCTCACCGAAACTGCTCAGCAAAACGTAATTAAACAGAAGGATAGTCATTGCTGCAGTCACTTCGATAAAGAAGATCGGCATACCTATATTCAGAATATTTTTGACCTTCGTAAAACCAAGCCCTTCCAGGCTCAGCCGCAGGTTTCCTTTTTTCCCAATAAAATGGCTTAACAAAATAACGGCAATCAAAACTTGGGAAAGGCCTGTCGCCAAAGCTCCGCCTTTCATGCCCCAACCGAACTCGATAATGAATACATAATCCAGAACCAGGTTGGCGACTGCACCGGCAGACATTGCATACATTGCCAGCTTTGGGTTGGTGTCGTTACGAACAAAACAGGACGCGACCCAGGCCAACGCATAAATCACGAAAAATTTGAGCATCATTCCAAGGTAATCACTAGCCAGTTCTGCCATGTAACCTTTGGCACCAATCAGGAAAATGATGTCGTCTAACCAGTAAAGCCCACCGGATACCAACACGATTGAGACAACAGTTGTAAATAACAGGGACTGAGTAAACAGAGCCTGACCGGCAAGCAGGTTGTTCTTACCAAACTCAATAGACATCAAAGCCGCGCCACCAATACCAATCATCATGGCAACAGCTGTAAAAAATGAGAAAAACGGAATAATCAGTGAAATAGCGCCCAATCCTTCGGAGCCAACCCCTCGACCAATAAACATGGCATCACCCATGATAAAGATCGATTTAATTAACATTCCTGATAAGGCTGGAAACAAATACTGAAAAAATGACGACCGCACCGGATCGCTTTGTAAGTTTATAGTTTTTTGAGACATAGATACCCCGCCCACCCAATAAAAAGAGGGGCAGGCTTTCAAACGTTCAATAACAAGACGAGGGGTATTATCAGGCTTAATTCAGTGTGCAGAAATGGAGAAAACCACTCTTTTATGGTGTTATTTGAACACTCTGGCACGAAACGCAACAGCAGACTCCTGTGTCTGCTTACGAAAGAACCGGCAAAAGTAGGCTGGATCCTGAAATCCCAATTCCAGCGCAATTGTTGTAATCGTTTTGGTTGTAAAAGCCAGCTCTCGATGGGCTTCAAGAATAATTCTGTCGTGTATTAAACCAGTGACGGTCTTTCCCATATGCTTACGGGTCAGCTCATTCACACGTTTTCCCGTCAGTGCCAGCTGCTCAGCATAGAACTCGGTTTTACGCTGGCAGTGATAGTACTGATCAATCAACTCAAGAAGACGAATAACCCGCTCTTCCTGAAGGTCACCATGATCACCTTTAGCCTCGTGATACCGAACGAGATAGCGCAAAAAGCTACTGAGTAAAGCATCAAGAAAATTCCAGTCAGGCTCATCTAAGCGCAGTTCTTGCGACATGATGGTATACAAAGCTGTCAGCTCTTCCTGCCCTTTCGTATCCAGATCAATATATGGCCGGAAGGCGCGATTCTGATAAAACACTTTGCCCATAACCAGCTTGTGACGATATCCGCCTTCAATAAAGCTGGGGCTAAAAGTAATTAACCTTACTTGGTCACCTAAATTATGAGAGTCATGAACCTGACCCGGTGTAATCATAAACAGGCGGAAAGGCTGCAGCGGGTATTCGACAAAATCAATGCTGTGAGCCCCCGTTCCACCAAGGCTCCAGACAATTTCATAATAATCATGGCGATGGGGAATCATGATGCTGCCATCATCACCATCAAATAATGGGGTGACATTCAGCGGTTGGCCTTTTGGAAGAACCTTTACATCAATAGAGTCATCCACAACCTGTCCATTCCTGCAGCTCTGTCACCGGGAGTGTATTCCCAACACATCAGGCAAAACAACATCCCAGCGACTTTTCAACAGGAAAGGGTTATTTCTCTACAAACGCCCGCTCAATAACATAATGCCCGGCATTCCCATGTCGGGCTTCCTCAAAGCCGCGAGCATCCAGAATTGCACAGGTATCTTTGAGCATTGCCGGGCTTCCACAGATCATAAAGCGATCATGTTCAAGGCTGAATTCTGGCAGCCCCAGATCCTCAGTAATTTTTCCATTATCCATTAAGTCAGTGAGACGCCCCTGGGTAGGAAAGTCCTCTCTGGTGACCGTGGGATAATAAACCAGCTTATCCCGTACTAAATCACCGAAGAATTCATTTGCCGGCAGCTCATCCTTAATCATTTCCTGATAGGCCAATTCAGACACATAACGCACACCGTGAGTCAGAATCACTTTGTCATACTGCTCATAAGTTTCCGGATCTTTGATAATGCTGATAAATGGCGCCAGACCAGTACCAGTACTGATCAACCAGAGATTACGCCCTGGCAGCAGGTTATCCAGAATCAGGGTTCCTGTAGGCTTGCTGCTGACAAGAATCTCATCCCCTTCCTGAAGGTGCTGAAGACGCGATGTCAGCGGACCATCAGGTACTTTGATGCTGAAGAATTCCAGCTCTTCTTCATAGTTAGCGCTGGCAACACTGTAAGCTCGCATAAGCGGCTTGCCGTCTACCTTCAGGCCAATCATCACGAAGTGACCATTCTTGAAACGGAAGCCGGTATCCCTGGTTGTAGTAAAGCTGAACAGGGTGTCGTTCCAGTGATGCACCCCTGTCACTGTTTCTGTTCTTATGGAGCTCATTTCAATTCATACCCTGCGTACGTTTTATTTTTCTAATAATTTATGACAAATAGTTGTTGACTAGATTACTTGGTTTTAACATATCGGTTAATCTGTTTTTATAAATATAATTAATCGATTTATTCAATAATGCGCTATACGCTCCGCCAGCTTGAAATCTTCCTTGCCGCTGCCCACACAGAAAACATCTCCCGGGCGGCAGAGCAGTTGTCCATGTCTCAGTCAGCAGCCAGTGGTGCCCTAAAAGAACTGGAGAAACAGTTTTCTATTGAACTGTTTGAACGGGTTGGCAAGCGCCTGAAACTCAGTGAAATGGGGCATTGGATACGTCCAAAGGCTGAGGCTCTTTTGGCTCAGGCCACCGAGCTGGAATCCGCCCTTCATAATCAAAGCAGTGTAGGCAGCCTGCGCGTGGGTGTCACTTTAACAATAGGAAACTATCTGGCTACGGAGATGATGGTGAAGTTCCTCGAACTGCACCCTCAGGCTGCGGATCAGGGAACCATTTCTCTGGATATTGCTAATACAGAAGCCATTGTCCGGGGCGTCAGCAACTTCGAAATTGACCTCGGTCTGATCGAAGGTGAGCTGCATCATCCAAAGCTAGACATCACTCCCTGGCATAATGATGAGCTGGTTGTGTTCTGTTCTCCTGAACACCCTTTGGCCTCAAAAACAGAGCTTTCCGATCAAGACTTGGCAAACAATCGCTGGATTCTCCGGGAATCCGGCTCAGGCACTCGCCAAACATTTGATCGCGCCATGCACGACCTTCTGCCAAACCTGCAGATTGCTCTGGAGCTGCAACAGCCTGAAGCCATCAAGCGAGCAGTGAGTGCCGGGCTGGGAATTGGCTGCCTGAGTCGTATCAGCCTGACCCGTGAATTCAATGAACAAAGGCTGGTACGCCTGCCTGTTCAGCACCGTGACCTTCATCGGCATTTTTATGTGGTGATTCATAAACAGAAACATCGCACCCGATATATCCAGAGCTGGCTTAAACTGCTTAAAGGACTTGGGAAGGAATAAAGCATG
This sequence comes from Parendozoicomonas sp. 2304DJ65-17, assembly GCF_058148445.1. Taxonomy (NCBI): domain Bacteria; kingdom Pseudomonadati; phylum Pseudomonadota; class Gammaproteobacteria; order Oceanospirillales; family Endozoicomonadaceae; genus Parendozoicomonas; species Parendozoicomonas sp. 2304DJ65-17. Next base: position 680,893 of record NZ_JBYVJV010000002.1, on the reverse strand, counting down.
AGTGATATTCGTATCGAATCCGACAGCATGGGTGAGCTTGAAGTGCCAGCATCAGCTCTTTACGGTGCCCAGACCCAGCGGGCTATCAACAACTTCCCGGTCAGCGGGCAACCACTGCCAATCGCATTTATTCGTGCCCTGATCCAGGTAAAAGCCGCAGCCGCCCAAGCTAATATGGAGCTGCAATTAATCAAGGAACCAATGGCCGATGCCATTACCCAGAGCTGCCATGAACTTCTGGCATCCAGCACATTAATGGATCATTTTCCTGTCGATATTTTTCAAACAGGTTCTGGCACCAGTTCCAACATGAATGCCAATGAAGTGATTGCCCACCTTGCCAGCGAACGTTTACAGGAAACGGTCAGCCCAAATGATCACGTAAACTACGGCCAGAGCAGCAATGATGTGATTCCCACAACTATTCATGCCAGTGCTGCTATTGAGCTGAACGATCAACTGCTTCCCGCCCTCAACCATTTGATAACAACAACGCGCAATAAAGCGAAATCCGTTGAGCAGCATGTAAAGACTGGCCGAACACATCTAATGGATGCCATGCCTGTTCGTTTGAGCCAGAGCCTGGAAAGCTGGGTTGCTCAGCTGGAAACCTGCCAAAGCCTGTTAAAGAAAATGCAGCCTGCTATCCAGACACTCGCCCAGGGAGGAACAGCTGTAGGCACTGGCATTAATGCTCACCCGGAGTTTGCAAGAGTATTTAATCGCAAGCTCAGCAATATCACCGGTATTGATTTTCGCGCGGCTGATAATTTCTTTTCCCATATTGGTTCCCAGGACACCGCAGTTGCCCTTTCCGGACAGCTGAAAACACTAGCCGTCACCATTATGAAAATCGCCAACGACCTGCGCTGGATGAACTCAGGCCCACTGGCCGGGCTTGGGGAGATTGAGCTGGAAGCTTTACAACCAGGATCGTCTATTATGCCCGGCAAAGTGAATCCGGTGATTCCAGAGTCGGCCGCCATGGTTGCGGCTCAGGTGATTGGCAACGACACGACCATTACCATGGGCGGTCAATCCGGAAACTTTGAGCTGAATGTGATGCTTCCCATGATTGCCGATAACCTGCTTACCAGCATTCATCTGCTGAGCAACACCTGCCGCTTATTAGCGGATAAGGCCATTGCAACTTTTTCTGTGAATGAAAACAATCTGAAAGAAGCTTTGGCCAGAAACCCTATTCTTGTAACAGCCTTGAATCCGGTGATTGGTTATCGCAAGGCCGCTGAAATTGCCAAGCAGGCTTATAAACAGGGTCGGCCAGTTATTGATGTTGCCGAAGAAAATACAGATATCCCAAGAGCCGAGCTGGAGAAACTGTTGGAGCCTGCCCACCTCACCGAAGGCGGCATCAGCTCTGAATAGTTTCCTCTTTAAAGGCTGCTTTTTGAAAAGGGTTTAACTCAACTCTTATATCCTGAACAGGTCTGGCCAGCGGGATGCCCTGCTCTGAAAATGTTTTGTATATTTTTCGGTTTAAAGCATCACGTACAGCCAGCTGATCAGAGGTTTGGGCAACGAAAACCCTTAACTCAAACATCTGCGCATTTACATTCTGTTCCATCAACAACACATCAGCTTTAGGTTCTTCGAGTACGCCAGTTTGATTTCTCACAATACTGAATAGCGCTTCCCGAACCTTTTCCGGATCAACTTCGTGGGGAACTGAAACAGGCACAACTACCCGAAGAATCTGGCTACTGAGAGACCAATTTACCAAGGTCTCTGTCATCAACAGTTTATTGGGAATAATGATTTCCTTGCGATCCCAGTCCTGAATGGTTGTAGCACGCATTCTAATCAGCTTTACCGAACCACTCATGCCTGCCACGGTAATTGTGTCTCCCAACCGAACAGGTCGTTCGAACAGAATGACTAATCCTGAGAAAAAGTTGGCAAACACTTCCTGCAAGCCAAAACTTATCCCCAGCCCCATAGCTGCCACCAGCCACTGCAATTTGTCCCAGCTCACCCCAAGTTTTGATAGAGCCAGGGCTGATCCAATTCCTGCAATGAGATATGTGGAAATTCTGGTAAATGCAAAGCCACTTCCCGGACTTAGAGACAATCTGTTTAAAAGAGTTACCTCCAGAAGACCGGGAATATTCCGCACCAGCAAAACTGTCGCAATTATTATCAGTAAGGTCGAAACCAGCGTGAGAATATCGACACTGACCAACTCTCCCCCCAAACCGGATTGGTACTGCCAAACAACAAAGCGATTGAGATAAGAAAACTGAGTGAGCAACTCCTGCCAATGCCAGTAAATCAATAAGCAGAAAAGCACAAACAAAGTGACATTCATTAATCTGACAGATTGTTCTTCAACCTGAGTCATCCCCATTCTTTCAACCAGAACAGGTTCGCTTATATCTTCCCTTGCCGCCGCCAACCTCTCCTGATAACGCTTTAAAGCCAGCCGCTCTGCTGCCACATGCAATATCCGCAGAGCCACTGCACGAGCCAGTACCCAACTGGCTAACAACGACAATGTTCCAACAAACTGATTTTCCAGCTTAATGGCCGTGTAGTAGTACCCCAAAGCAATAAGCGGCACCAAAGCTAACGGCATAACGACCAGCAACAGATGGGCAGAAAACAGAGAGAACTGGGAGAATTTTTTCAGAGAAGGCAGCTGTAGAATTCGGCCTAGAACAAAACTCTGAATAAGCACCATCAGGATCAACAGAATCATTCCCAGAGGCTGGCCTCCTGCTGTTTGCCATTCACGAGTCCATTGAATAAGGAACACCACCACAACAAGTACAACCTGAAGGTACAAACCATTTCGCTGTAAAGTAGAGCAGTCTTCCGGCGACCATTGAAAGTGTCGCCGGGCAATACCACCGTCATCTAAGAGATGTCGCCCAAACCGACAGATCAGCCAGATAACCCCAATGCCTGTTAATCCAAAGCCAAGACGATTAATTAACAGGACCCCATCGGCAGACATGGTCAATATTCGCCCCAAGGCATAAAGCACCAAGGGCAGGGATAACACCGAGAGAAATGCGATCACCAAAGCATAGGGAGTCACAAAATAATTATCTCGAATGACATGACCAACCCTGACACTTAAACGCCTCTCTATTGCCAGCCACTGCCGTTTTCTAAGAAATAAATAACCTGCAAGCAAACCCACAGCCAATAATATCTTCCAGTTTTTGGATAAACGTTTTGCTATTTCTGGAGGTTTAAAAGCCTGATCAAATAGACGAAATCGCTCACCAATCCGCTCGGGAACACTTCTGAGATAATCCAGAGATATAGGGTCATTACTCGCCAGCCAGAACAGGCGCTGGTTCAAAACAGACGCGAGAGATTCACTGTTATCAACCAGCTGCTCCTGGCGAACCTTCAGTGCAGTGGCCTGACTTAGCAATGTGCCAATACTTGTTACCAGTTCATTCAGGACTTTCTTTCTCGCCGTAAATAATCGATCCAGGCGAGCCAGCTCATCTTTTGTCAGCTCCGATGATGACGTGCGCTCTTCCAGCCATTTTTCCCGATATTCACGGGAACCAATTTTCTGAAGTTCTCTGGAATACGTGAACTGTTTAAGCTGATACTGACTGATCAGATCAACAATGCTGCTATCGATTTTTATATCTGGCAGTGCAGCTTTCTGATCCTGAAGCATGGCAGCAAGATCTGGCATATTTCGCAACCTGCTCACATCCAGAGTCAGGGTTTGCTGAATTCCCTGAATAATACCTAACTGGCTGGCGACACTGTTCAGCTGGGCATTCACCTCTGTCAGATGATCTGTCACCTGCAGTAAGTCTTCACTGAGCTTCAGGTTTTTCTGCGCTGCTTCCAGAACTACTGAGTCCTGCACTTTACTGGATTCTTGTGAAGCCGAAGCAAGAGCCGCTTCGCTGGCTTCTTTACGTTTGCTGTTCACCAGGTCCTGTACAATTTCCAACTCTTGAGTGCAGAGTCCAAGCCTTCTCTGAATCAGATCCCTGCGCACCAACAGCATGGAAGTAAAAGTACTGCTACCTCGAATTTCCTGCTGTAACAGAGCATTTGTTGCCGTTAAAAATCCGATTTCAGCATTAAGACTATCCTGGTGCGCATCCCTCAAAAGATCACTCCCGGATCCTTTGGCCGTTTTCTTGATTTCTTCCTGCAAACTCTTCAAGCGATTTCGGTTTGCGGCTAACTCTTCCTGATTCGCTCCCGGACGAGACTGCTCAATGGCAAGTCGATTGCTCACTCGGCTCAGTTCATTCTGTAAATCTGTCTGTCGGGTTTGCAGATCATCCCGAACAGAGGTGAGCTCCTTAAGGTTTTTACGATGGTATTTTTTAAGGATAGCGACGTCGTCTATATCCACTGCAGCATCCAGCTGATGTTGAAGTGCCTTCTGCTCTGGCGTTGCACCTTTCAGCTCTTTGTTATAATCCGCGAGACGTCTATTCGACTCTTCCGTTTGCTGAATAAAATACAACGCCTGGTTTAATTCTGTCTGTAGTTCCTTTTCATCGGGCAGTAACTCTTTGTCCTGCAAGGCATCCAGTCTTTGGCGTAAGAGTTCTTGGGAGGATAAATTTGATGCGCTGTCACGCCCTTCCGCAAAAGCGCTTTCACAAGTAAAACAAAGAACAACAGATAGGAAAAAGCAGCGTACCGACCGATACCACAACACGAATTGATCTCCTGATCAGCACAGATCAAATGCGCAGACAGTTTAGAGTGTGTTGAAGGCAATGCTGATGTGAATAATCGTAGAGCCTGAATTCTTTATTCAGACTCTACGACTTATTGTACAACCAGATCAGTTCAGGAAGGACAGCAACCAGGACAATCTGGAAGGGGTGGGCTCAACTTTTCGCTTGGCAAGCTCACCACGAATAAACCAGTCATTGCCTCTCAGCTGGAAATTGTCCCCGCTGACTACACAAAGACCAGGAACCGCACGCTCGGAGAACAGAAGGTTCTGGAAGCACTTTCCGCCCTGCATCTCTGGCTGAGTATCTATAAGAATCTCTTGGCCGATACCGGTTATGACATTCTTGGCACGGAAGCGAATATTCCTTTGGGCAGTCGCATCATCAGGAAGATCCTCAGGGTCCATATTGATTAACCCCAGCTCTGCGCCGGCCATAGTGTAGTAACCATAACTCAGGGCCATCAGCAGCTGCATTTTCGGATCACTGAAATCAAACTCCTTGTACTTTGAAAAAGGTATTTTCTGTACATGAGGAGGTGTCTGATCACTCTCGGTGACGTCATCCCTGCGCATATTCTTCAGCTGAGCTTGCAGGTGCTCTCCGGCAGCCTGACACATGGAAAGAGGAAGCTCTGGGAAGATAGTTTCATCCGCAGCGCCAAATTCTCCCAAAATGCCCTCTTTAAGAATGCTATCAATAGCAGGATTCAACAGCAGCGCCTGACAACCTCTGTAGTTAGCATGCATTTCCTCAGCAGTGAGATCCTCTGGCTTAACAGCATTCAAAACCCGAACAAACGTTTCCGGCGCTTTCAAAGCCAAAGCAGACATCATTGTTTCTTTATAAGGAGAAGTCACCAGTGCTACGTCCTTAACAAACTCTTCCATCGGGCATGGCCCTTCACCGATAAGGCCATTATTTTGAGCCACCTGGAACATAATCTCTTTATGCTCCAAAGGAATGTTTACCGGGCTGTTACGCATCATGTGATCCCGCAACTCTCCCCGCTCTTCATCGCTCATTTTCTTAACATGATCCAGCTTGCAGAACTCCTCAGCACCGAGCATGTTCAAAAGCATTTCGTTGTAGCCACGAGCAACTTCATTTGCTTTCTTATCGGTTTCCAAATCTACACGACGCTTTTTTTCTTCCGCAGAAAAGACCACGCCTTCGATTGTCTGATGACCAATCACTTTGCTCTCAGCAGCCTCTCTCAAGAGTGGACGAGCCTTATCGACAACGACTTCAGGGTTGTAATACTTACGCTTGTTTTTGGTACCACGAGTTTCTGCAACGAGTGTTTCAAACGCTGCTGGTAAAGCTTCCCTTCTCATACGTTCTTGTTCAGAGAACGACATCAGGTAGAACATATCCAGATGACAAACATCACCCTGCTTCATCTGCTCCTGCTTCTCTTCCAGCTCCTGAGTCAGGCGATCAACAAGCTTTTGTTTTTTCTCTATCGACGCCTTCAGGTCACTCAGATCTTCAGCCGGGTCAGACAATCCTTCTTTGAGTTCCAGCTCAGCTTTCTTTTCATCGAGCTTCTTCTGAACTTCAGCAATATCGTTTTTCTTGCCCAGTACAGAGAACATATCTGCATTCATTCCTGCACCCAAAACCAGTTCTGTCAGTTCTTTCTGACTGCTGCAGCCAACAAGATCCTTACTGAAAGCATTCAGTGCGGCAATATTCATTATTCCGCTGATCTGGGTAGCAGACTGCCAGTTGTGCTTGCGCAGGGCTTCACGAACCTGCTGAAGTTTGTTTACCTTCAACGCCATCGCCCGCTTACCACCCTTAATACCAATAAGAGCTTTCTCGATACCTTCCTGATCATTTTCCAGCATGCCGTAGCGCGCCAGCAAATCCACAAGACCATTTCTCAGAATCCGCTGCTGAACAGGTGATACTTTCCCATCACACGCTCTGACAAAACGGCCAACGGCTACGAAATAATCACCCAGAGCAGCAGGCATATCAGCATAATCTTCAACAGCCAAACCGTTCTCAAGAGCAGTTGTCACTTCCTGAGAAACAGTGAGAGGTTCTGCCTGATCAGCTAACCCCTTCTGCGCCAGAGACAACGACATCTCCGGAGACACTTTTGTTCCGCCCATTGCGGTTGGCAAGGAAGCCATCACATTAGCCTGTCGAATACTGGCCATACTCGTTGGCTGATCCATTTCAATCATGGAAACAGGACGCCCACGAACAGTACTTCTGCGATTATGAATCTGCCGCATCGCCAGTGTCAGAGAGTTCTTTGGCATATCTGGATCAGGAAAAGAAGGCGTAGATTGCCTTACATCAAAATGATCATCAGAGTCCGATTCATCAGACGACTCTTCCATATCTGACTCAGAAAACTGTCTGTTATAACCAGGTTCTGCATTGGGTATATCAGTCAATCTGAGTTTTTCTTCCGGATTTATATGACTGAGGGTATCTGGCTGTGTAGGGAGAGGTAGAGATTCCTGCTCCTCTGATAACTGACTCACACTTGTTGAGTGATTATTGATACAGGAAAACGAGGCGCTGCTGACCAAACTTCTTAAACTATCAACGGCGGAAGATAGAGATGCGGGCTCAGATAAAAATGTTGTAAATGATCCTGAAGTTGGAGTTTCTTCGCTTTTATGAACTTTAGCGGTTCTCTCATGTACGTCTTGTGTTGCAGGAGATGTGGTGGCTTTTGAGTTACCCTGAACATAGGTTTTAAAGCCGGAAAGCATTGAAGCAACTGCTTTATATCCCAGATAAGGTACATACGTGAGCAGTTTTCCCGTATAGGAACCGTTTCCAGCAAAATATCCGGCGGGGTTTATTACGCGTAAAAAATCCATTTTCTATCTCCCTGACATCCAATCCATAGACTGTTAATTGAGACAGAAACGCCCGGCGACAGTTCACAAAAACATAGAAATAAGAATAAAGTCTTTATTAATTAGATAGTTACAAACCCCAAAGAAGGCTCCTCAGGGTTTGGAATCAACGCAGGTATAAGGAAGTGATCTTCAGATAATCTTGCGGATCAGGACATGGGCTTTCAGCTTACGGAGCCGGCCAATAAGCCTTTGCACCTCATCAGGATAATCACTCACTTTTTGAATCTGGCGGTAATTATCTATGCGGGTCGCATTAGCAAGAATCAGGTTTTGCTCGTTCTGAAAAGCATCACGAAGCTTGTGCTCACGATCCTGAACAAGAATTCCGTTCTCAAGATCCAGCCCCCAGGCCCGTGGATTCAAATTGCTGCCGGTAATCATCGCCAGCTCATCGTCCACGTACAGCCCCTTCAGGTGGTAACTATTATTGTCATCTTTCCACAACATCAGGTTCAGTAACCCTGAAGAGATATCAGACTGATGCTTACGGGCAAAAGAACGCAAACTGTCTTCATACAGATAAGGCAGCCCGCCAATAGTAGAGAAAGACTCTTCCGGTGGAATATAAAAGTCGTTGGCTGTTTTATCGCCAACAACAATTGTGACCTTAACGCCACGTTTCAGCAGCTGGTTAACATCCTTGGCCACAGCACGGGGAAGATTGAAATACGGCGTACAGATAAATACTTCTTTCTCTGCAGAACGAATCAGGTCACGAATCATTCTGTTCAGCCGATTGCCCCGCGGGCCAATACCACACACAGGTGTCAGGCCAACCGGCCCCTCTCCAGCTGCCGGAGTAAAGTTATACACTGCACTGCGCATGGTTTTACGAAATCGGCGCACGCTTAGTTTTAACTGGCGTCGAAGGAACTGACCATCAAAGTTCAGTCTCTGCACAGCAGGGTGTTTGCAGAAGTAGGTATCAATAAACCCTACAAAACTGTCACTCAGTGCGGGGCTGTGAATTTCGTGGTAACGATCGTAGCGGTATTTGTCATCCTGATGCAGGTACACATCATTAATGCTGGCACCGGAGTAAAGAATCGTGTCATCGAATACAAATCCTTTCAGGTGGAGAACACCAAAAACTTCGCGGTTTTTTACTGGAACTCCGTGAATACCAATCGGGTACTCGTATTCGGCCGTGATTCGTTTATAGAAATCCCGGTTAGTTTGAGCAGCCTCTTCACCAATTCGCCCTCTCTGGGCACGGTGAAAATCAACAAAAATCTGGATATCGAGAGCAGGCTTGGCCTGGCGAGCTTCGAACAGTGCCCGAAGAATCTCTTCTCCGGCATCATCGGCTTCAAGATACAGCGCAGTCAGATAAATACGCTGAGTCGCCGTTCTGATCAGTTCCAGAAGGCGTTCTTTAAAGCCCCGGGTTGACGTGATAATGCGGTAGTCGGTGGCATCAACTGCAACCTGAGGCAAATTATTTAGTCTTTCCCGATAATACGCAGGTGCAAACATACTTCTGCCTGAAAAAGGTTCCGCGCTACCGGTTTTCTGTAACAGAACAACCGTACACCTTTAAAAAGATGGTGTAACAAACGCAAAAAGCTACCAGAGAAAAGCTCCGGCAAATCGAAACAGCGCACTGTACCAAAAAATATTCAGAGTTGCAGATTTTGTTGGTGTGACACACAAGATAGGACGTTAATACCTGATTCCAGTTTGTTACATAATAAAAAGCCGCTCCGGGGAGGGAACGGCTTTTGGAGCTACGTTCTAAGAGATCTTAGAATACGTACTGGATACGACCAACAACGGCTGTACCATCGTCATTCTTTGCGCCACTGCCATAAACATTGGTTTCGCCAGCAACGTAGTTCAGGCTTGCACGAATGTTTTTAGTAGCGAAGTAGTTAACACCAACTGTATAACTGGAAGCTTCTGCATCCTTATCACCAATAACAGAGGCATTTGCTTCCGCATCAGCTTCAATGTTGGTGTAGCGTGCAAACACTTCCCATTGACCGCCTTTTGGCTTACCAAAGGCACCATTTTTGTAAGAACGCTTACCGCCATCAACCATAAATGAAGCCTGAACGTAGTAACCGTTCAGATCAACATCCGCGTTAGCCTGAACACTATCCTTCACGCTAACTTCACGACTGAAGTACTCACCCTGAAGAAGCGCTGGACCGAACTGGGCAGCACCTTCCAACACCCACTCAGTATCGCTGTCAGATGTAAACTTATTGAACAGGGTCACTTTATTGTTGGTCTTTTTAACACCTACTGTTGTGGTGTTTTTACCAATGCTACCGCCGTTGTCGATGTTGCTGTTGTGATAGTTCGCACCTAAATGTACGAGCATATCATCAGTCATAATAGGGGCGACTGTGGCTCGAATGGTGTACCCCCAGGAATCATCATCAGTATTGTTCTTATCGAACTTATCCAAGTGATGGATACCAGCAACAACAGTGTATTGTTTTTCTTCAACAGACGCCTGAATACCGTACTTGTTATCAGAGTCACCATTCAGCACATCATAAATAGAAGAACGCTCAATTCCTGTAATCCAGGAAGAGCTGACAGAGTTCTCAAGGCCAAAAGTCTGACCAAAGCGGCCTACACGAATTTCAACTGGATCCAGCTGAAGGAAATCAATATAGGCGTTAGACAGCTCCATTTTGTCATCGCCATCGTCATAAGCCAGCTTCAGGGCATACTTGTAGTCTTTGTAAGCCTTACCGCTGAACTTGATCTCACCACGACGGATATAGCCGGTAGTCTTACTCTTGCCATCATTTCCACGATTATAGAGATCATCCATAGAGGCATAATCCCACTGCAGCTTACCACCGATCTTGAAAGAGAAATCACCACTCTCAGTCTTGGCGCTGAAACCACCGTTCTTGGTGCTGATGATGATGTCTTCACCTTCAGTTTTTACTGTTCCAGCCTGAGCATTCATTGCCAGACCAGCGGCAATCGCCAGAGAGATAGCTGTACGCTTCATTAACCCACTCCTTAGTGAACTGTCGTTCTTTTTGTGTGTTGTGTTTGGTTATCACTGCGAGGAGAGAGTTTGGACGGCAAATATTTCAGGCGGGTTATTGTTTTTTGAAGGTTATATGTACGAGAAGTGACACTTTTATTGAAATTAAAAGCATTCTGCGTCGTTTAATTTTGAGAATGCATGCCATATTCCGCACAGTAAAAATAATTATACTAAAGCTCACATTTTCAAACCTAACCCAACAAAAAGAGAGTGTAGTCCCATGTTATTTGCTGAAGACGGAAACGTTCTGAAGGCGTTTGAGGCAAGCATTGCTCAATCGCTGCATGAACGCGAAGAAAAGATTTGCGACACCTGAGACCGCGATCATGTACTGGGGCTCCCGTGGGGAGTGAAGGAGACAATTGCTCCGGATCATGCCGAAGCAGTAAAAGCATTTATCAGCCAGTCAGAAGACAGTGACCTTCTTTTTGACAATCTTAAAGTCCATTTTCTGAAAGGCGGCGTGAAAAACGTAAAAGACAAACATCTGCTGATTTACCGATACCAGCTGGTGTAAATAAAAAAGCCGTGCAGAAATTCATATTTCTACACGGCTTTTCTAATGATGACTCTGTTAATCAAGCCATGATGGCAGGCAACAGCTTATTCAATTTCATACGTTCAGATACAGCGCTGCCAGTTAAAGCATAACCCAGCAGTTCACCGTCTTTCTTATTCAGAATACGTAAACCGCCTTCGGCATTCTCAACATGCCATTCCCCACTATCGTCTGCCGGAGGTGAAACAATAACCGGGCAGGCAGGGGTTTTCACAGTAACAGGCATGGCACCATAAACGACTTCTGTTTCATCGCCAGTCAGGGTTTTAGCCAGAGCTCTGGCACAAGCCATGAGCGGCATAACGTACAGAAGGTTTAAACCATCAACTTCTGCGCAATCTCCAAGGGCGAAGATATCTGAGTCATCAGTTACCAACGTACGATTCACGCAAATACCTTTGTTAACCTGCAGACCCGCTTCTTCAGCCAGGGCAGTACGAGGGCGTAAGCCAATAGCGGAAAGTACAATATCCGCTTCAAGGACATTGCCATTATCCAAAGTCAGATTGATGCCATCGTCCGCCTGATTCACCTCTGTCGCATATTGCTCCAGACAAAACTCTACACCTGTTTCAACCAGTCCAGCCTTTACAGCATCAGCCGCAGCGGATGGTAAAAGTCCGGGCATGACTAATGATGACGGTGCAATAACAGTCACTTCATAGCCACCAGTGCGCAGGTCATTGGCAAATTCACAGCCAATCAGTCCAGCACCCAGAATGGCAACCTTGCCAGATTCTGGCAGAGCTTTTCTGAACTTGTCGTAGTCCTGCAGATCATTCACAGAAAAGACTTTGTCGAGAGCATCTCCACTTACAGGCGGATCTATAGTTTCGGCTCCCATCGCCAGAACCAGCTTGCTGTAAGACTCTTCCAAACCATTATTAAGCAAAAGACGCTTACCGGCACGGTCTATGGAATCAATCAGTGTAGAGGTGAGAATACGTGCATTCAGCTGCTCAGCCATAACTTCAGGCGACTGCATAGCCAGACCATCAGCATCTTTATTTTTGGCAAAGCCAGTAGAGAGCATGGGCTTAGAGTAATTACGCCCATCATCGGATGTGATGAGTACAAGAGGAGTCTGACTATCCAGCTTGCGGAATTCCCGGGCAAGGGTATAACCCGCCAGCCCAGTGCCAACAATGACTATCGGGTCCATGAGAGCCTATCCAGTATTTATTATTGTTGTGGGAGATTCAGGTGTAAGGGCAATCAGCCAACTTCAACCATTTCAAAATCGTCTTTACCAACACCGCAGTCGGGGCAGAGCCAGTCTTCAGGTACATCTTCCCAAGCGGTTCCAGGCTCTATGCCATCTTCCGGCCAACCTTCAGCTTCATCGTAAATAAAACCGCAAACAATACATTGCCACTTTTTCATACTACACAGCTCCAATACTGCGAGAAATTTTTGGTTCTTGTTATCTCAGGCGAAGCCAGTCTACCTTATTTTTTCTTCCTGAAAAGCCTCACCCTGAAAAGCTTTTTCTGACTGCCCCGCATGGTCAAGAATCATAGACGTTAGAGAAGGCGCCAACTGTTCAGGGAAGTCATGCCCCATCCCAGGCACTTCGTGATAAGTCGCTCCGGGAATCTGTTCTGCCAGATGCCGCCCACACTCCACTGGCACAAGACGATCAGCACCGCCATGAATAACCAGTGAAGGAACCTGAACCCCCTGCACCATTCTGGTTCTGTCCCCTGAAGCCATAATTGCGGCCATATGGCGCATATAGCCAGACGCAGACACACCACGCTTATGGATTCCATAAACATATTCATACAGTGGCTGATCTGCAGTCGGGTAATCAGGGCTTCCGATAACCTTCCAGGTTTTCATGCCATGACGTACCAAACCTTCCGGACTTCTGTCCTTTGGCTTTTGAATCAGTCGCCACTGCACAGAGAGTGGCGGCCCGGGCAGATGTCTTGCGCCGGTACTGGTCATAATGGCGGACAGTGAAGTGATCCGCTCAGGGTATTGCGCCGCCAGAATCTGCCCAATCATTCCTCCCATAGAGGCTCCAACCACATGGGCCTTAGAAATATTAAGGGCATCCAGCACGCCGATGGCATCCATAGCCATATCGTTGAGGGTATAGCCTGCAGAAATACGTTTTTTCAACAGGGAAGCCAGGGCAAGATCTTTCAGGGATGGTAACGGGAAGCCTTTCATCGGCGAGGATTCACCAACATCCCGATTATCAATCAAAAGAACACGCCAGCCAGCATCTATCATGGGTTGCCAGTAGCTCCGGGGCCAACCCGTTAAAGGGGTGCCCAGACCATGGATCAGCAGAAAAACCTTTCCGTCAGCCGGGCCATGGTCTTCGTAGGCTATTTCTATGTCATTTATGCTCAGCTTTGGCATCCGGCTTTTACCGTAGAATTCTGTTCACATGACCAATGTTTATAGCACGGGGTTTTAGCGCGCCGATTGTCTGGTGTAACCTCCCGGCTCATCATTACGGCAAAAGACACCGCTTCCCTCTTGCTAACAAAAGGCGAATGCGTAAACTGCCAGACAGGTAATAATACGTAGAAATCAACAATGTCTCGGGATACAACAGAGCAATCAGCTCCTCTGTGGCGCAGACTGGCAGCCATGGTTTACGACACATTTCTGGTGATGGCCATGGTGATGGTGATTTCCGGGCTGTACCACGCCATTGTGAATAACTGGCTGCTGGGGCGGGAAGACGCGCCTATGGGCTTCAACCCTTTTCTGGGTTCCATTCTGACCTTTGTAATCTTTTTCTTTTTTGCCCACTTCTGGGGGAAGAATGGCCAGACTCTGGGTATGCAGGCCTGGAGATTAAAAGTACGCAGCTGTGAAACAGGCAGAAATCCTACTCTGACTCAAAGCCTGCTGCGGTTCATGGTGGCTATTCCCGCACTGGGGCTGGCGGGCCTGGGAATGTTCTGGATGCTGATTGATCAGGATAAAAAGACCTGGCACGACCGCTATTCCATGACTGAAGTTATTCTTCTTCCCAAGTAATTATCCTTGTTTGCCGCCAACATGGCGGCAAACACTCTCAATACCTAAACTCCCCAGCTTTTACCAGAACATACAAACTTTATGGGTAAAAGACGTCAGCTTTTCGTGCACCTCTGCGCGCTACTTTCACTTTTCTTTTTTGAAATTGTTCAGGCCAGAACACAGGTTGTTATTCTGGGCACAGGCACCCCGGTTCCTGACTACACACGTTCTGGGCCATCTGTGGCGGTTATTTATAACAATGAGGCTTATGTTTTTGATGCCGGTGGAGGGATGGTTCAGAAAGCTATTGAAGCCTCTCAAAGAAAAGATATTGCTGCACTTTACCCAACCCGGATAAAGCATCTGTTTCTTACCCATCTTCACAGCGATCATGTTTTGGATGTTCCAGAACTTGCAGCAACTTACTGGTGGCGACGATCTGAACCTATCAATCTTTACGGACCAACAGGTTCCAAGACTCTTGCTGAAGGTTATTACATGATGCTGTCCGCAGATATATCTCTTCGCACACAAGGGTTTCAGCCGATAATACATCCGGATTATTACCGTATGAATGTGCAGGAACACTCTTCTGGAGGGTGGCGAATTCAGGATAAAGAAGTACTTATTGAAGCCTTCGATGTACTCCACGGAGATATCCAGCCCGCCTTCGGCTACAGAGTGACAACACCGGACAAAGTAATTGTTATCAGCGGAGATACAACCTACAGCCCGATTGTTGAGCAAATGGCCAAAGGTGCAGACATACTGATTCACGAAGTGATCAGTGAAGAAGGGTTAGCAGGATTGAGTGAACAGTGGCAGGAGTATCTGGGAGCCAGCCATACAACTACCAGCCAGTTGGCCAAACTGGCAAACAACGCCCAACCGAAGCTTTTAGTTCTTACTCACGTCCTTCACTATAAAGCTCCTGTTGAAAGTGCCTTGCATGAAGTTCAGAGATATTATTCAGGAAAAGTAGTGTTAGGAGAGGATCTGGATATTTTTGATATAGAAGAACAAACCACTAGATGAATAATCATCCAGTGGTTTTTAATAACATTTAAAGAACCTGACTCAAAAACTGCTGCAAACGTTCCGATTTAGGTTGGGAGAAGAAAGCTTCAGGCGTATCTTCTACAACCAACTCGCCACTTTCCATAAACATCACCCGATCTGCTACTTCCCGAGCAAAGCCCATTTCATGGGTCACCACAACCATGGTCATTCCGTGGTGAGCCAGAGATTTCATAACATCCAGAACTTCACCCACCATTTCCGGATCAAGAGCACTGGTTGGCTCGTCAAACAGCATAATCTTTGGTCGCATCGCCAGAGCACGGGCAATAGCAACACGTTGCTGTTGCCCTCCAGAAAGCTGTGATGGATAGCTGCCAGCTTTGTCTGATAGCCCCACTCTCAAAAGCAACTCTTTCGCACGGTCTTCTGCTTCCTGACGTTTTAAGCCCCGCACCTTCATCGGTGCCAGGCATAAGTTATCCAGCACAGTCAGATGCGAGAAAAGGTTAAACGACTGGAACACCATGCCAATCTCTTCCCGCAGCTTGTTCACATCTCCGGGAGTGGTCAGCGAAATACCATCAACAACAATTTCACCGTCGTTTATGGTTTCCAGCTGGTTCAGGGTTCTGAGAAAAGTGGATTTCCCGGAACCACTCGGGCCGACAATCACCACAACCTCTCCGGCTTTTACACTGGCACTGACGTTTTTTAACGCATGCACACCACCGGGATAGATTTTCTCAACATTGCTCGCTTCGATAATGGTGTCTTTGGAAGCGGCAACAAAAGCCTCATCTTGCATTTGCATATTTCCGCTCCAGCTTACGCACTACAAAAGAAAGAACACCGGTAAGAACCAGATACAGCAAAGCAACGCTGAACCAGACTTCGAAGGGGCTAAAGGTTGAGCTGACCACTTCTCGCCCGGCTTTAGTAAGGTCAGTAATAGAAATTACAGATACCAGAGAAGAGTCTTTAATCAAGTTAATAAACTGCCCAGCTAAGGGAGGAAGAACCCGCTTAAACGCTTGAGGTAAAATAATATCCCGCATGGTTTGGCCGTAAGTCATGCCAAGGCTGCGGCCAGCTTCCATCTGCCCACTGTGAATAGATTCAATGCCGGAACGAACAATTTCCGCAACATAAGCGCCGGTAAAAACAGCAAGAGCAATAACACCAGCGGTAAAACGATCCAGATCAAGCACAGTGCCAATAAAGAAATAAACAATAAAGATCTGAACCAGCAGGGGCGTACCACGAATCAATTCAACATACAGCGTGGCAAAATCCCGCAACATAGGATTTGGAGAAATTTTCGCCAGCCCAGCCAGAGTGCCAAGAATAATTGCCAGAACACCGGCATAGAGTGACAACTCTACTGTGACGACAACCCCTTTAAGAATCGGTCCAATAGTCCATTCTGAACTGTAACCGAGGGAGTCTCCTTCAAAAACCAGATCACCATCTGATACGGAGATAACTTCAAGATTTTCTATAACGATGAACTGATCACGATCCAGTTCATTTTCTAACTTTAGTTTTGCACCTTCTGCAACCACTTCTCCATCAAAGGGAGCATTCAGGTGATTCTCAGCGTCATAAACAAAATACTGCGGCAGCCGTTCCCAGCGCCATGTGTAATCAATGGACTGTGATGCTTTATAAAATCCGACGGAGATCGCCAGAACAATCAGGACAAACAGGCCATGCCACAGCAGCGCATTGGGTTGGCGCTCCATCTGTTTGACATGGTTTTCAATTCTTTTCGACACGCATAACTTCCCGCGTTGAATTGGTTCGATACTCCGGATGGATCACACCCGGAGCATGAATCTGAAATGACTCGCGCAGGAATTACTTCAGAGTGGACAACCAGCGATCGGATTCAAACCACTTGGCATAGATGCGATCGTAAGTACCGTCACCTTTGGTCTGGCGCAGGAAGTTGTTCAGCCAGTTAACAAAATCGGCATCGCCCTTACGTACAGCCCAGGCCAGTGGCTCATAGGTGAATGGCTCTTTAATAAAGGCCACTTTGTCTTCGTTCTGGGAAGCAAAGATGGAGTTGTATGGCAGGTCGTAAACAAATGCGTCCAGCTTACCGTTCAGAACTTCCAGCTTGGCATCGTCCTGGGTTTCAAACTCAAAGATTTCTGCTTTCGGGAAGAAACGCTTGGCAGCTTCGTGGCCAGTAGTACCCAGCTTAACAGCCAGTTTATAAGTGTCATCATTCAAGTCGCGAGGCTTGTTAACCGCATCGGCCAGTTCTTTACGCATAACAACACTCTGGCCAATCACGATATATGGATCAGCAAAGTTCACACGCAGGTTACGCTGTGGAGTAACAGTCATACCGCCCATGATGATATCGAACTTATCAGTCAGCAGTGCGGGAATAATTCCATCCCAGGCGGTGTTCACAAATTCAACTTTCACGCCCATGGCCTTTGCCATCTGCTTGGCAAAGTCAACGTCAAAGCCGATGTACTCACCTTTCTTATTGACCATTTCGAAAGGCTGGTAGCCAGCATCAAAGCCTACACGGAGAGTGCCGCGATCAAGAATATTATCGAGAGTTCCGGCAAATGCCGTGCTTATAAAAGCGAACGATGCCAGAAGGGCAACAAAAAACTTTTTCATTTTTAAAAGACTCTACTGCTGTAGTTATATGTTTTTAAATATAAGAATATTATTTTTCGAAATATCAAACGCCAATCGGCCTTTAAACAGAAAAATTCTTCGAAAATCCTTATAAGACAGTGGCAATATACCGAAAAGCCGCACACCAGCAAAGGGCACGCATGGGAAATGCACCACTTTTGCACATTCGTACATCGTGGCATGATCCAACTATCGGGAATAACAAACACGACAATATGTCCATTTCATATTCATAGGACATGAACAGAAAGCCAGACAATGTCAGGGGGACAAAATGGCAGACAAAAAATTTACAGAATTTGCGCCCATGCCCAATGCAGAAGGCTACTTTGGTGAATACGGCGGAAGCCTGATACCAGAGCAGCTTCTCGAAGTGATGCAAGAGATCGACAAGGCATATCAGGACATTCGACAAACACCTGAATTCAAAAAAGAACTTCAGGAGCTTCACAAATACTATGTTGGCCGCCCTAGCCCACTTTATTTCGCCAAACGTCTTACCGAACATTGCGGTGGCGCAAAAATCTATCTGAAGCGTGAAGACCTGAATCACACAGGTGCCCATAAAATTAATCACAGCCTGGGTGAAGCGTTGCTGGCAAAACACATGGGTAAAACTCGTGTGATCGCAGAAACCGGCGCTGGCCAACACGGTGTTGCCATGGCAACAGCCTGTTCACTGGTGGGAATTGATTGTGAAATTCATATGGGTGAAATCGACATTGCCAAAGAAGCGCCTAATGTTGTGAAGATGAAAATTCTTGGCGCCAAGGTCGTCTCTGTAACCCGTGGCACCAAGACCCTGAAAGACGCGGTAGACAGTGCTTTCGAAGAATATATGAAAGATACCGAAAGTACCCTTTACGCCATTGGCTCTGTGGTTGGCCCGCACCCCTTCCCAATGATGGTTCGTGACTTCCAACAGGTGATTGGAGAAGAAGCCCGCGATCAGATTCAGGAACTGGAAGGCCGTTTGCCAGATGCACTGGTAGCCTGTGTTGGCGGCGGCAGTAATGCCATGGGTTTGTTTACAGCCTTTCTGAATGATTCTGATGTCAGCATTTATGGCGTAGAACCGGCCGGAAAAGGTTTGGATACACCGGATCATGCCGCCACTCTTACCCTTGGTAAGCCAGGCGCTGTTCATGGTTTTAAATGCTATGTGCTGCAAGATGAACAAGGCGAGCCTCTGCCAGTTCACTCCATTGCTTCCGGACTGGATTACCCAGGCGTTGGCCCTCAGCATTCTTACCTGAAAGATGTTGGCCGTGTGGAATATGTGAGCGCGACGGATGATGAATGTTTGGATGCCTTTATGACCCTGTCCCGCAAGGAAGGCATTATTCCTGCACTGGAAAGTTCCCATGCTCTGGCTGGTGCAATGCGTCTGGCGAAAGAACTCGGGCCTGAGAAAGTCATTGTCGTAAACCTGAGTGGACGAGGTGATAAGGATGCTGAGTATGTAGCTGACAAACTTGGGTTATAGTCGTTTTTTGTCACTGTCACTTCATGTCAGAAGCCTGCTGTTAGCAGCAGGCTTCTGACATGCGACCAAATTCTTCAGATGATCGTTAATGACCTTTGTATTTAGTCAATACTTCAAGATACTCATCAGGAATATCAGTACGACCAAAATGTTCCATCAAAATACGCTCCTTAACTAAGGCATCTATATGTGAATATTTTGGCTTTTTATGAAAAGTCACATTTACCCTGGCTTGCGGAGAACTGACTTTAAAGTGAAAGTCTTGGCAACGACTAGCCAGATCTACCTCTGCCTTCCTTAGTATTGCAACCTTATTCATCAGCGGAGCATCATCCTTTTCAGATTCAGCTACATCTTTAGCCATCTTTTCTAACAGAGCTTCAACAGTTTTCATCTCTTCTTCCAAACGCCTGTATTCCGCCTGCTTGGCTTCTATTGACTTCTTTCCTCATTCAAACTTTCAATAAGTGAGGCATCTCCTGTATCAGCCGCTTGAATTTGGCTTTTTATATTCAGTAATGAACGATCCAGCTTATTTTTGTCTTCAAGAAATTTTGAGTGAGTCTCAGCCATGCTTTTTTTAATATTTCTTACATGAACGCACGCATGTATGAGAGGGTTAACCAAATACATATAAGAGCTTTCTGGCTCTTTTTTGCAACACAACCTGGATAGAATATTTCTGAAAGCCGGGCAGCTATCGCTGATTTTATCCGCCAGATACGATACTGCACTTGTTACGTGACTCCATCCTGTCTTTAAACATCTACTTAAATCTTCCATTGCTCCTCTCAGAGCTGATGGAACCTGAAATCCATTTCCGATTCTGTTCATGGCAAGCTTCCTGTATATCAATATTTATGCCTGAAACTTATGGCAGGATTGATAAGTGCTCTATGCAACTATCGTCTTTGTTCCCTCTGAGAAACTATTAAACTTTGGTTGCAATACTGCCTAATCCAATTCCCAATGATGGCTCGTGACTTCCAGTCAGGTGATTAGAGAAGAAGTTTGAGAAGGTCATCGTTGCAGATCCAGGTGAACGCGATGACAAAGATGCTGAAAACTTTGCAGATAAGGCAAGTCTATAAAATTCACTTATAGTTCGCCCTGCTGCCAAAGCCTGCCAACTCCAGCAGGCTTTATCTATTAGACCAATGTCTTATTACTTTGGTCTATATCTCTGTTTTAACCTTCCACCAAATTTTGACCAAGGAAGGTACTCTCATGGCAACATCAATGGATCGCACAGGGTCTCAACACACTACTCCACGAAACTTTGCAGAAGGATTTCGCCAACACGAAAACAAACTAGCAGTTATGAACAGCTACCGTGTGAATGTTTTGCGATGTATTCCGGATTTTTCAGAAATAAGAGGATCAGCAGGCGTTGGCTTGATTACAGGTGGCCTGACCGTAATAGGTGTGAAGGCCGTAGCCAGAGTTGTAAGAGCTGTGCCAGGAAAAATCTGGACTATAGGATTACCGCTGGCAGTTGGAGCAACTCTCATGCTTGTTGATCTGAGGGGTAAATACAATGATCACCGCTGCAGTGAAATCTCCTCCTCTCTACAAAGGAAGTTGGCACGCCTAGATGATCGGTTGATTAATCTCAACAAATTTCAACAGGCTTTGAGCAAAGGAGACCTGCAAAAGGTTAGCGACCTCTTATACCTAATTGACCAGTGTGGTTTCACTGAGCAAGAGATTGACGAATTCACAAAGATACTACGCTCAACCTTTACATGTGAAGAGAGCATGGTTGCTCAAAAGTCTATTTTAAAAGAAACAAAGCACGACGCAGATAAATATATTAATGATGTATATCAACAATACGTCGAGCCAGGCCGACTCTTCGAATACTGCCAAAGGCAGAGCAGAAGCAGGGGCATAACGCAGACCGCACGAAGGAACATATATCACGCCGTCAAAGCTTATAAAGATAATGAAGGTAGATACCAAAGAAACTGCGAGCGGCTAACGCAGATGCTGGCAGATAAAAGTGAACGGTACACGACAATGAAAGAGCAGTTCAGCAAAGATCTTTCAGCACTGTCAGTCAATTAACCTAAGAAAAAGGGCTGGTTAACCAGCCCTTCTCAACAACATTATCCCAATACCAAAACAAACTAGTATTGGCACCAGTACAGCAATTAATGGTGAGAAACCAAACACCAGACTCGCTGGCCCCATCAGGTTTTGCAAAATCATGAAGGTGACACCGGTAATCACACCGGTAAACAGTCGCAAGCCCATAGAAACCGTTCTTAACGGGCCAAACACAAACGACATACCAATCAGCACCAGCGCGAAAATTGCCGCTGGCTGCAACATCTTCTTGTACATCGCCAGTTTGTATTCGCCGGTTTCCAGCTCCTGTTCCTGCAGGTAATTCACGTAAGTGATCAAACCAGAGATAGAAAGATCATCCGGTTTCACCACAACCACTTTCAACAGTGTGGTAGTCAAACCTGTTTCCCAGATTTCCGTACCCGCAACACGGGAGATTACTGAGTCTTCACCATAAGTGCTGGCTTCAACCCCTTCCAATAGCCAATGACTGCCTTGGCTTAATGCACGATCCGCATAAATGCTTTCCTGCAAGCGACGCTCATCATCAAATTTGAAGATATTAATGCCGTAAAGAACACCATTAGGCTCAACGGCATTGAAGTACATGTACTCGTTGCCTTCCCGGTGCCACAGGCCTTCATCGGTATATTGTCCGTCTGCAGAACGGGCAATTTTTCGCTCTGTCTGCGCCATCTGCTCAGTCACAGGGGAAACATATTCACTGAGTACCAGCCCCATCAACATCAATACAATGGCGGGTTTCATGACCGACCAACCGATACGCATCAGGGAAACACCAGCCGCACGCATAACCACCAGCTCACTGTGATTTGCCAGAGAGCCCAGTCCTGCCAAACAACCAATCAGGGCCGCGACAGGAATCACATCATAAACACGTTGGGGCGTTGTCAGCAGCATGAAGCGAATAACTTCTGGCACCTGATAGTTGGCGCGCATGGCATCCAGCTGGGTCATAAACCCAAACAGCGTATCCAGAAAAACGATGATGATCATAACCACCAGCATTGCGGTCAGAACTGTCAGGCCGATATGACGATCTAACTTTCTCATCCCTGTGCCCCCTCAAGGTTCTTGGCAGAACCGGAAGCCTTCATTTTCATCAGAACCTGCGGACCAAAAAACATAACAACAGCCAGGGTTCCAAAGAACGTGTGAATTCCCCAAAGCCCTATCTGTGGCGGCAGGTTGCCATCTTCAATGGCACCTCTGCCGGAAATTAACAGCGCCAGATAAAAGAGATACAACAAAACGCCCGGAAGCAGTTTTAAGAAGCGCCCTTGCCGTGGATTCACCCGGGCAAGCGGAAGTGCCATAAGAATAATGATCGGTATCAGTAGCGGAAGAGAAATACGCCACTGAAGTTCAGCCTGCAGTCGGAGCTCACTGCGACCAATAATTTCTGATGTAGGAATCGTATTTTCCTTGGTAACCGGACGAGCTTCCTTATCCTGCATCTGGATGCCATAGGTATCATACTGAGTCAGCCGCCCTTCTGGCTGACCAGCGGCAACATCATACCGGTAGCCATCATTGAGCAGCAGATAACGCTTGTTACTTTCTTCATCAAAATAGATGCGACCACCATCAGCCAAAAGAACTGTCAGCTGACCTTTTGAACCTTCCCCTTTGCTCTGTCCCTGCTGGGCAATAAAAACATTCTGCATGCGGGATTTATCAGAATTCAGTTCTTCCGCATAGGTCACTCGCCCACCACCGGCCATAGACTGAAAACGACCAGGGGTAAGGGTATCAAACTCGGTCATGGCATCCTGCTGATTGAGAATGCGTTCTACATTTCCTGCGCCCCAGGGACTGAGCACGAAGCTGGTGAAACCAACAATCAACATAATCAGCAGTCCGGGAACCAGGGTATAACCCAACAGCCGATTACGGCTCATGCCACAGGCTTCGAGAACAACCATTTCACTGTCTACATACATGCGGCCATAAGCCAGCAAAATGGAGAGGAAAAGGCCAAGGGGAAGAATAATTTCTAAAAAGCCCGGTAACCGGTAACCCATAATGGCAAACAGGAATTCAGGCTTTAGTTCACCGGTGGCTGCCTGCTGGAGATATTTGATAAAGCGACCACTGACAATAATCAGCAGCAACACGCCACTGATAGCCAGCCACCCCTGAACCAATTCTCTGGATAAATATCGAAGAACGATCAAAACTGAAAATCCCGTCTACACCTGTGCCCAGCCATCAATACGTACAAAAACACTGACAGAAAGGCTGAAAATCCGTACAAACCTGTCGTAAACTCGGAGAGTATACAGCTGCCGCCGCAAAGCTTCGAAACCCTTACAAGGGTTTTCCGAAGACCCCAGCGACAAAAGCATGCCAAACAACTGTGGTTATGTGCTGAAAGCAACGGCAATAACCATAATGCAGGCTGGTCATAAACTGCCTGCATATTGCTATAAAGCCGGGAATTATCTACCAAACTTATAGATAACGCACCGGTTTTTGCCTCTGAACAGGAGAGAAAATGGAAATTACAGTTAAGAGTGGTGGTGCCGCCAAGCAACAGACCCAGTGTCTTGTGCTTTTCACGGGGGCCAGCGGCGAGTTTCCTGCTTTCAGTAGTGTTGATAAGGAAGCCGGTGGTTTACTCAGCTCTCTGGTTGAACGTGGTGATCTGAAGCAGGCTGCCGGGCAGGTTTTGATGGTACCAACCGTTACCGGCATTAAAGCTGAGCGTGTACTTCTGGTTGCCACTGGCAAAGATCAGCCTAAAGCCGCCGCAGCGGAAAAAATCTGTATCGCTGTTGCCCGAGCCCTCAACGGCGCACGGGTTAAAGATGCCGTTATCACATTTGATGATCTGCCGCTGGCAGACAGAGATAGCAGCTGGCTACTGAGGCTGCTGGCTCGCAACATTGTCAGCGCCGGCTACAAATTCGACGAGTACAAGAGCAAGAAAGACGACAAGAACGCTGTTGTTCTTGGAAAAATCGCTCTTCTGCAATCTGGCCGCAAAGCTCTTGAAAACCACAAACAAGCCGCCGCTGAAGGTTGCGCCATCGCCAACGGTATGGCTCTGGCCCGCGATCTGGGCAACCGCCCCGGCAACGTCTGCACGCCTCTGCACCTCACCGGAGAAGCCAAGAAGCTGGCTCGCGGTGTCGCAAAACTTTCCGTGAAAGCTTTGGGCGAAAAGGAGATGGAAAAACTGGGCATGCACTCTTTCCTCTCTGTAGCCAAAGGTTCTGTGGAAGAAGGCCAGCTGATCCAGATGGATTACAAAGGTGGCAAGAAAGGTGACCAGCCCATTGTTCTGCTGGGCAAAGGTATTACCTTCGACACCGGCGGCATCAGCCTCAAGCCTGGCGCTGCTATGGATGAAATGAAATACGACATGTGTGGTGCAGCCTCTGTATTCGGTGCCATGAAAGCCATTGTCGAACTGCAGCTGCCTATTAATGTTATTGGTTTGATTGCTGCCGCAGAAAATATGCCTGCCGGTCATGCCAGCAAGCCCGGTGACATTGTCACCTCCATGTCTGGCCAGACTATCGAGATCCTTAACACCGATGCAGAAGGCCGTTTGGTTCTGTGTGACGCCCTCACCTATGCCGAGCGTTTCAAGCCTAAAGCCGTGGTTGATATCGCAACCTTGACCGGTGCCTGCATTATGGCGCTGGGTCATACCATCAGCGGTTTGATGAGTAATAATGATGATCTGGCTGAAGCCCTGTCTGTAGCCGGTAATGTGAGTGGCGACAAAGCCTGGCGTTTACCTCTGGATGACAGCTACCAGAAGCAGCTGGACAGTAACTTTGCCGATATGGCCAATATTGGTGGCCGCCCTGCAGGAACAATTACTGCTGGGTGTTTCCTGTCCCGCTATGCCAAAGAGTTTCCATGGGCTCACCTGGATATAGCCGGTACTGCATGGAAGAGCGGCGGCGAAAAAGGCGCAACTGGTCGCCCGGTTCCTCTGCTGGTTCAGTATATTCTGGATCAAGTAAGCTAAAGCAGCAAACACTCCGGCAGTGAGTTCTCTGCCGGAGTGTTAACAATCAAATCTTTGAAAACTTCCCCGATTCCCCTTCACGCCGTGTAATCAAATGTGAATAAATGTCAGTGAACTGACCTGATGAAATATTAGGGTCTATCTTTCGTGGCCTCTCATTTTTAGAAAAGCATTTCTGAGTGCCCGAGGCTCTTTATGTTATCTGTAAACCTTTCTCTTTCGCTGCAGAAGACTGTAGCAATTCTTCTCTTTATCTGTTTTGCAGGCACCCTTCATGCCTGGCCTAACGATGACCCTTGGCCACTTCCTGATGGGCACATAAAAGGGCGGGTTGAATATTACATAGACCTCTATTCGAATAGTTTTCAAAATGAGCCCCTGCGAGAAAAAGCCATGAAGGACTTCGCTGAAGGGGAAAAGTACCATAACGATTATGACATTCTAAAAACCTGGCTGACAGAAACGGAGTTCTACACTGTTCAGGCCAAACTGGATACTGACGAGAAAAAAAAGCAGTTCCAGAAAAACCAAACAACAATCAGAGTGCTGGTTGAACAGCTGACTCCAGGTTTCAGTGTCCCTGAACACATAACAACTCAGAACATCATGAAAATGGTCTTTGCCAGACTCGACAGTGAACGGGCCTGGTTTGATACCAAAACCTTTTTCGCATTCAGCGTTACAGCCGGGATGCTAACCCTTGCCTCATCCTACTACGCCTATGTTCATACCGTTCCCTTGCTACTCCCAACAAGTCTGGTCACAGGGTTAACCTTTACCATTCCTATGGGCATTGGAGGCATCCTCTACTATCAGGAGTCACAAAAAAAAGACGAGGAGCGAGAGAATCACTCACACAAAGTTATTGAAGCATTGTCGCTAAAACAAAAGCTGCTACAGAACATCTCACGAAACCTTGGCAATGGCATGCAGGCTCTTTATGAAAACATCGCATTAACTCATGGTGGCCAGCTGCTTGATAAGCAAGTAACCACCTTGAGTGAACTGATAGATAACCAGACAGAGCTGGATGAAAACCGAAAATGGCTGGGAAAGACTTACTCTTTCAAAAAAAACTTCCAATCTATAACGTCTGGATCTGATCTTTTAGCAACCATAACTCTCCAGGATGGTGAGTCAGTATTAATAAACACAACAAAATTCTGGTTGCTGGAAGCTGATGGGTATATCTATTTGCGCAGCCAGATTAATCAACAAACCCCTGGTCACGATATAGCTTTTCCAGACAGAGAAAGCCTTATTGGTTTTTTATTAGAATTGATCGATATGTCTGATTCAGAAAACTACGAACTCTACTTACTGGGAGAGCTATTCAATTCACCGTAAGATGTCAGAACATCTTCACGTTTGGCTTTAGAAAATAAAGCCACTGTTAACCCAAGGGTGCTATGAAAACAATTGGCCTGCTCGGCGGGATGAGCTGGGAATCTACCGTTAGTTACTATCAAGCAATCAACCAGGGCGTAAAAAACCAGCTTGGCGGTTTACATTCGGCCAAAGTCACACTTCACAGCGTCAATTTCGATGAAATCGAGAAAATGCAGCACTCTGGAGACTGGGACGGTACCGCCAGAATTCTTCGGGATGCCGCCCAAAAGGTAGAGCAAGGCGGTGCTGACTTTCTACTGATCTGTACCAACACCATGCACAAGGTGGCAGGTCAGGTACAGGAAGCCATCAATATTCCACTGGTACATATTGCTGATGCTACTGCGGAAACACTGAAGGCCAATGATGTTACTAAGGTCGGCTTGCTGGGCACCCGCTTCACAATGGAACAAGAGTTTTACAAAGACCGGCTAACAGAACAGTTTGGAATAAATGTGGTTGTTCCCAGCGAAGAAGATCGCACCATTGTGCACAATGTTATTTATAACGAACTGTGCCTGGGAAAAATCCAACAGGAGTCTCAGGCTCAGTACCTGAGAATTATCGAGCAGCTGCACGCAGAAGGTGCTCAGGCCGTTATTCTTGGCTGTACCGAAATTGCATTGCTGGTTAACCAGACTCTGACGGACATTCCTCTGTACGACACCACCGCCATCCATGCCCAGAGAGCGGTTGAACTCGCTTTATCATGATAGTCCTGATAGAAATTCTGCTGACTAAAAAGTCGGCAAAATTTTTCATAAAGACCATACTTAAGGGCTTTCCCTCCACCGAAAGGAGGACGTTGTTGTGAACGCCCACTCCCATACTCTTAATGAACTTTTCCTGCAGCTTGGCCTGCCCAGTGAAGATCAGGATATTCAGACCTTTGTGCAAACCCATAAGCTAACGGGGCAAACAACGCCTCTGCACAAAGCCAGTTTCTGGAGTACATCCCAGTCGGGCTTTATTAAGGAGAGCTGGCAGGATGACTCGGAGTGGTGTCACACCATTGATAGCCTGGACACCTGGCTCAGAACCTGAAGATCAACAAAAGCCGGGATAGTGCTTGATAACATTGCCTTCTCCTGAATATGCTAGAAGCCATTAATCATCTGAACACAGGGTTTTATGTCTCCTCAGGTCAGCTTCTACATCCTTCAGGAAGATACTCTCGAAGCCCGCGTCTGGTTTGCCTGCCGACTGGCAGAAAAAGCCTGGCGCAATGGTGTACCCACACATATCCACATGACTACTGCGCAGGACGTTGTTGCTCTCGACTCCATGCTCTGGTCGTATCGGGAAGATAGTTTTCTTCCCCATACCAATCTCAATTCCCATAAAAACGCTGCAGACAAAGAAGACATTCAGGAACCTGTCACCCTGGGATCGAATCAGGAACAACTGCCTGGCCGAAGTGGGCTGCTAATCAACCTCGGAGAAACGATCCCCACAACAATCGACAACTTTGAGAGAGTGGCCGAAGTTGTTGTTCAGGAACAGAGCATCCTCGAACTGGCACGCAACCGGTTTCGCCAGTACAAAGAGCGAGGGTTGGCTCCCAAACACCAGAAGGTCGGAAGAACATCATGACCGAACAGGCCGATCAGGCAGAGCTGTTACTTGACGAGCTGGAAGACCTGCGCCAGCTTTTAGACAAACCTTTTACCCATGATATCCCCATGCTGGAAGGCGAGCTGGATATGGAAGAAGAGATCCCAATCCTGGACGACAGGGTACAACCTCTGGACTCTCAGGAGGAACCTGTTGTACATCTTTCCGAATCAGATCTCGACGCCCCCTTGAGCAATGATCAGATCAACAGCATTGTCGACGAGCTGGTTGCAGAACACCTGCCCGTTATTGAACAAAAGCTGCGTGAGCGCCTGTTGGAAGCGCTGAGCTTTAAACTCTGATCATGCTCAAGGTCAGGCGTCGTTTTCATGACGAGCCTGAACATTGAGGTTGCCGCCCTCATCTTCATAAAGAGAAATATGTATCGGCCGGCAACAGACCTGACAATCCTCAATGTAAGGGGTATCAACTTCTTCACTGTCCATCAGTATGTCGATAGGTTCGCCACAGTAAGGACAGGTGATTCTCGTTTGCTGCATTTCGTTCATTCTTCTACAACCTGTAAGCATGAGTGCTAATCGAAGTATTACTCCATCTCTTTATAATTTCCTTATGGGAGTCTGCTCCTAACCCTTCGCCATCCACAAAAACTAGACCTGTAAAGTATGACAAAGCATTCAGACACTGTTTCCGATATTTCACGGGTAACATGGGTTGGCCTGTGGGTAAACGCAGCCCTTTCCATCCTGAAGATTATTGCTGGCACACTGGGTAACAGCCGGGCCGTTGTTGCCGATGGTCTACACAGTTTGTCCGACCTTGTCAGTGATATAGCCGTACTTGTCGGCGTCCGACTCTGGTCCGCGCCTGCCGATGACAACCACCCATACGGCCACCAGCGATTTGAAACTGTAGTTACACTTTTGATCGGGGTAATGATGATTGCTACCGGTGTTGGCATCGGCTGGGATGCTTTCAACGCTTGGCACAGTGGGCAAGCTCGACAGGCCAGCATGCTGGCTTTGGTTGCCGCTCTTAGCTCCATTATTGTTAAGGAAATGTTATTTCGCTGGACTCTGTATAGAGGCAAACAAATCCAGTCTTCCGCGTTGATAGCTAACGCCTGGCATCATCGCAGTGATGCCTTCAGCTCCATGCCTGCGGCATTGGCGGTTGTCGGCTCTATGTTTCTGCCGGGAATGGTTTGGATTGATCTGGCAGGTGCGGTTCTTATCTCGCTGTTTATTCTCTACTCAGCCTTCAATATCTGCGCACCAGCATTAGGTTCACTGGTAGACAAGGGCGCTTCAAAAGATATTACCGAGCAGCTTTACAAGCTGGCCTCTGGTGTTGAAGGAGTCAGAGGGATTCACCGCCTGAGAACCCGTCATCACGGCGGACTGTTTGTTGATATGCATCTCTATGTAGACTGCCACCTCACAGTTTATCAAGGCCATGAAATTGCCGATGCTGTTGAGGCGCTCCTCAAACAAGAAGGCCCTAATATTGCTGAAGTTCTAATCCATATCGACCCCTGGGTTGAAGAGTCCCAGTCATGTTCTCTTTGTCAGGAGTGTTAACCATACCGTTAGTGATCTAAAGGGGCTTGCCTCACTAGATTTGTCTGATGAGTTTTCATCAAAGGATCTGGAACTATGCACGCATCACAGGCAGCCGCAGCTGGCGGAAATCGTAATACACAAATAACTGCACCGGAATCTGATAAAAGCCTTTGGGGTACGCTTAATTATTTATTAGTTGCCCCAATCAAAAATGCTCCCGAAAAGGCCATGTCTATCTACAGGCAACCTTGTTCCAATTTTTCTTCGTGCGAGAGAGTCAATACCCCTATTGCCAACAGAAAAACCCAGGGCGTTATCTCTGCAGGTGTTGGAGCCGCCTGTTCATGCTTTTTCTGGTGGGGCAACGAATTCATGAATTCTTCTGGTGTTGCACCGGAAAATCTGGTGATTTGCGGTTTAGCTCTGTTTGGAGCCACCTTTAGCGGTATTTGTATTGGTTGTCAGTTAGGTAGACCCATCGACCAGTTGCTTGCTCACAGAAGAACATTAAACGGTGAGCCTCAACCAGAAGGTGCTTTAAACACACGTTTCTGGGAAATGATATCCACTGGCGTCAGTGTTTTAGCCATAGCCGGACTGACTCTGGCCAGCACTCCTTCCGTAACCAGCAGCTATTTAGGTTTTACTCTGATCAATGCAATAGCTACCGGTACGCTAGGCTATCTGTCCGCTCATATGCAAAGTCGTTCGCAACAGCTGACTAAGACACCAGATCAACAAGATTAATCTGCCGTCCCGTCTGATACACAGTTGCATCAACGGCCTGAATATCGCTGGGAAACTCTGTCTTAAACAAACGCTTCTGTTGTTTTCGATAGACTTTCTCAACGATTTTTTCCTGGCTCCAGGGACACTCTTTCAGACAAATGCCACAGCCGTAGTTGTCGGTCATATATGGCATGCACTTATCAAAATCTACATAGAACTTCTCTGTACCCCGCACCATTTTCTTACCATCGGAAATCGCCAGGGGCGGGCAGGCTTTTGTGCAGATCTGGCAGCGCATGCAGAAATCATCAATGCCAAAATCCCGGGGGGCATCAGTATCTAAAGGCAGCGTCGTATATACACAGGCTATACGGAAGTTGCCTCCCAGCTTGGGATTAATTAAAGAACCATGTTTACCCAGTTCGCCAAGGCCTGCTTCGATAGCGGCTGGTGTTAAGGTAAATTCACCCGCCTCAGGCCCACCATGGCCGTAAGCCCTGTAGCCTTTATCCAGAATCCAGTGGGCCATTTGTACGGCGATATCTGAACCGTGATTGTATTGGTTGGCGATCTCACGGGAGAATTCCCAGGCCGGTGCGGCTTCAAAACATTCTTTGTCGTGCTGCACCGTCATAAGAATCAGATAGAGCTCATTGTTGTCCATTGCCTTCTGAGCCCAGGGCTCCAGCTGATAACCTTCAAAAATCCATTCCGGGCGCAGGGTTGTGATACCCACATTATCTGCACCAAGAGCAATGGCATGGTCTTTCACTGTTTTGGTAACATGCTTCCCCAAATCCAGAACCTGCGGATTGGGCTCTGTTTTGCGGAGCGCCTTCTTACGCTTCTTCAAACGCACAAACTCCAGCCCCATGCGGGTATGCTGAACAGCAATGCGAGGCCGGAAGCGGGACTGAAACAATAGCTGGATAAACTTATAGCGAATATATTTCAGGCGGTGCCAAAGAATAGGAGTAGGCTGGCGAAATTCACTTTCTCCCAAACCATTGATGGTATTCCCAGAGATTGCCGGTTTTAACCAGCGGTAGATTTTTGGAATCTGATAACCATTATCGGTTAACTCGCCTTTCCAGAACCCCATTCTACACTCTCACTTATTGTTATTATTTTGAGGTACAGATTAATCGGGAGCTTATCGAGAGACGAATACCCTCTGGCTATAGCATTTATAACGCTTGGGTTATCTCCAGGTTCTTGCAAGATTTACTAATGAAAAACCCGTAACCAAGGCAGTCCCCACAATGACCAGTAATGTACCGATGACGGTATGCCAGCCAACTATTTCATCTAGTATGAAATGCCCCCATAAAATACCAAAAACTGGTATTAAGAAAGTCACTGTCAGGGCAGAGGGGGCACCAATGTCAGCAATAAGCCTGAAGTACAACAAATAAGCGACACCGGTACACAAAACCCCAAGCAACACCACTGCCGCTATGATCTCAACATCTGGCAGATTATGGGTTGGGGAAAAAGGAATTAAAGGAATAACCAGCAAAGTCGCAGCCCACATACTGCCATGAGCATTATCGAAAGGAGATACGTTTGTTACTGAGCGGGCATAAATGCTGGCAACACCATAGCTCAGTGCTGCTCCCAGAGCAGCCATAATTGCCAGAGGTGCTCCTTGCTGAAGCGAAACCTGATCCAAGCCAACCAGCATTATAACTCCGGCAGTGCCACATATCAGCCCAATAGATGACTTTATAGACAACGTGTTTTGTTTAAGCAGCACACTGATCAGTACTCCCCATATTGGAGCAGTGGCATTCAGGATGGATAACATAGACGCTGTCAAAACCTGAGCTGACCAGGCAAATAACAAAAAGGGCAAGGCTGTATTCAATAAACCAATTATCAGAAAATGTTTCCAGTGATTGATTAAATTTGTATTTTTCTTCAACCAGAGTGAGACAAAAAACAGAAATACTGCTGCCAGTCCCACTCTAGCCTCAATCATCACTGCCGGACTCAAGGCTGTTGCACATATTCGCATAAACAGGAAAGAGCCGCCCCAAATGGCAGCCAGCGATAACAGTCTCAAGACACTTGATGGATTCATTCCGGCAAAGCATTTTTACGATGAATAGATCGCCACTATGCCTGAGCTGCACTATGAATCCACCCGATTTTCTCTAAATCTTTTAGATCAAGCCTTCTTGCCAGCTTCGCGATGCTCTGCGATTGCAGCTATCAGACGACTTCTGTCGAAGAACACTTCATTTCTGAAAATAAGGCCATCCCGTATGTGAACAAGGCAAACACCATCAATTATTAAAGGCGTGCCTCCAACAGGAATCACTGCCTGCCAGTGATTCACAAAGCCATTCTCCATTGGCACAGCACGGGTATGAGTCCAAATCCATTCCGGATTATGGGCTAATAAAACCCGAAAATAATCACGCAGGGCAGGTTTACCGGTAACTCCTTTGGGGATGCCCGGATCAGAGTAAAATACATCGTCAGTGTAAAACTCCAGCAGTGCTTCCGGGTTATTACCACTCCAGGCTGGTAGCCATTTTTCGGCAAATTCACGGGCCTGCTCTTTTGTGTAAAAAGCCATGATTTAATCCTTAATATTATTGCGGCCAGTAACAGCCATAAGAGCGGCGCTCATAGTTGCAATTAATATCTCTTGCCCGTTATCAACTGCATAAGCCTTGGCTTCGCTAAAGCTCAGGGTACGGCCAGATTTCACAGTTTCAGCACAAAAAAGAAATAGGGAACCTTTGGCAGGTGCGAGGAGATTTGTTTTAAATTCAACAGTTAACACCGCAGCATCTTCCGGCATTAATGAAAACGCTGCATAACCACAGGCACTGTCCAGAGCTGTAGTAATAATCCCCGCATGAATAAAGCCATGCTGCTGGGTATACAATTCAGAGAACGGCATGTGCAGCTCAATGCTTCCGGAGTCCAGAGAGTGAATCTGGATTCCCAAAGTCCGCATGGCCTGCTGCCGCTGAAAACTACCTGTTACTCTCTGCCTTACACTTTCACTGATTTCTGCCATAGCTTCATAGTTTCAGTCCATCACTATGGCGAAGCGTAAGTTTTTATCCTCAGGGCAGTCTTGAATAAATCGGACAGGTGTTGTTTTCCAGACATCACGGAACTGGCCGGGGCTTGCTCCGGAGTATTTTTTAAAGCTGCGGGTAAGGTGGGCCTGGTCGGAGAAATTATTATCAACACTGCATTCAGCCAGTGTTTTTTCAGAAAACGCTGTATCTGCTAACAGCTCTTCCTGCTGACGAATCTGAATCCATTGCTTTGGTGTTAAACCCGTCAATTGAGAGACTTTTCGCTGCAATGTTCTGGGGGAAAGTTGAACCATTTCGGCCCACTCCTGAACATTTTTTACAGTACCTGCACTCTCAAGTAATTCCTTATCTTCCTGACTAAACCCAGATTGCCATTGATTCCATAGACCCGGGATCAAACCTGATATCAATTTGTTAACATCGTTGGAAGTAAAAGAAGCAGACTCCAACGGCTTAACAGAGTCACAAATCATGTTTAAATCAGTTTTAGAAAAGTGCTGTTCAGTGTTTTGAAACTGGCGATGAAAACGAAAACCAAATACCCAACCATAAACGATCTGCTCTCTTGAGGTTGCCTG
Source organism: Parendozoicomonas sp. 2304DJ65-17 (assembly GCF_058148445.1). NCBI lineage: Bacteria > Pseudomonadati > Pseudomonadota > Gammaproteobacteria > Oceanospirillales > Endozoicomonadaceae > Parendozoicomonas > Parendozoicomonas sp. 2304DJ65-17. The sequence goes on along the minus strand of NZ_JBYVJV010000002.1, from coordinate 646,607 downwards.
AACATTGGGGCCACTGTATTGCACAAAAGTTCTATCGCTTTCAGGGCAGTCGGGAATAGTTATCCGCAAACAGGATCGGCTATCGGCAAACCTGGTTTTCCCTACCTGAGTTAAACACCCATGATCTCTCAGGCAAAAGATACTTTCGATCAGCGACGAATATTGCTCTTCAACAGAAAATTCAAGATAAAAGTTTTGCCCGGCAGACAGCAATATACTGTCATCAACCGTTACCACATGCTGCTCTTTCATTCTTACCGCTAAACCTGCATCTGCAGATTAATATTTTTATTCCAATAGAGTTCGAATGTGCGCTGTACTACAGAGCGAATATATTTGTGCAGCGGGTCTTTATCCTTAACCGCACCCCAATACAGGCAATAATCGATTTCTGCGATTTCAAAAGGGTAATCAGAGGCTGCCAGTCTTGGATTCAACAAACTGCAAAGTTCTTCCGGTGCAACAAGCAAGTAATCCGTTTTCTCCAGCAACATTAACGCTGCAGCAATATCTGGAGTATTCACCACAACCTGCCTGCGCTTACCACGGGAAGCCAGAGCGCGATCAACAAAGTCATCACCCACACCGCCATTTTCTACTGAGATGTGCGGATAGTTCAGCCAGTTCTGTTCATTAAGGATTTCAGCTAGAGGATGATTTATCCGGTGTATGACTCTGTAATTATCCGCTCCGATTTCCTGGTGACGAACATGGTTTGGACATTCGGGCAGATAACCAAATGCCAGGTCTACCTCACCATTCTGCAGTTTCTGAGCAAGGTCTTCTGACCAGTAGCTATAACGAAAAGCAACCTGTGGCGTGATGGTCAAAATGCTGGATGGCAAATTCGCCATAGCGAATTTGCTGATAAAGTCCGGCGCAACAAAATGAAAATGCCCTATCGCCGTTCCCGGCTCAAGAGGTGTTACTTCATCAACAATCAAATCTATCTGCTCGAACAGAGGTCGCAGGCGATAAATTAATTGCTCGGTGAACGCCGTGGGCACCAGTTCATCCTTCTGGCGAACAAAAAGCCGGTCGTTCCACTTCTCCCGTAAACGAGCCAGAGTACGGCTCATGGAGGGTTGAGTAACTCCCGCTGCACGAGCAGCAGCAGTCACACTGCGTTCTTTATAAAGAAGGAACAGTGTTCGCAGCGCATTCAAATCATGACCGGCATTCATCCATTAACCCTTCCCCATCGCCACCAGCATTTTATTGACCGCTTCAAGATGCTCTGGTTCGTTATGACACATGCCCTGAAAGCAGGCGCAAACATCCAGAAACTCTTTCATCTCCATCTTCTGAGCCATCTTTAGTAGACGTTTGGTCAGACGAGTGGCTTTCGGTGGCTGAGAGGCCATAGAACCCGCAAGTTTAAGGGCTTTCGGCAGTAGTTGATCGTGTTCAACAACATCCATAACTATGCCCAGTTCTTTAGCTTCCTGAGCAGTTACAAGACGACCGGTCATGGTCAGTTCAAACGCCCGTTGATAGCCGATCAATCGTTGCAAAAGCCAGGCTCCGCCATCACCGGGAATTATTCCCAGATTCAAAAAGGTCTCGCCCATTTTGGCTTTTTCAGAAGCAATGCGAATATCGCACATATTGCATAAATCAAATCCGGCGCCAACGGCCGCGCCATTAATTACGGCAATAACAGGAATCTCAATATCCTGCATTGCTAAAGGCATACGCTGAATACCCCGGCGATAGCGCTCTTCACATTCCGCAACATCACCAGCAAAGTCGCTCTTTCGCTCAGCCATATCATGGATATTACCGCCTGCACAGAAAGCCGAACCGGCTCCGGTAATCACCAGAACAGAAACATCTTCGGCAGTATTCACCCATTCGGCCACAGCAATAATATCGTCCACCAGACTGGAGCCAGTAAGAGCGTTGCGAATGTCATGCCGGTTCAGGGTCAACAGAGCAACCCGGCTTTCAACGGTGAGAAGAGCATCAGTTAACTTGGGGAAGGTATTCATTATTCTGGCTTTCGCTTCTTATCCAAGTCACAAACCATACCAAACCTTGGCAGAAGTTCACGGTTTTCAGCGGCTTTAGATTTCAAAAAACAGTGCTTTACTGAATTAAGTGAAATTGATAAATGCCAGGAACGGCGTTTGTAATGATTATTCAAAACCAGAACAAACAAGGCTTTACGCTGATCGAACTGATGATTGCAGTGGCAATTATCGGAATTATTGCCGCCATCGCGATTCCCGCTTACCAGACTTACCGCTTGCGCTCGATTCTTGCCGGTGAAGTTCTACCTCTATTGAAGAAAGCTGCCAATGATATAACCGAATACTATTCCTCTATGGGAACCATATCTGGTTACTGCGATTCACAAGAAGCTGATATGAATGTTACCACTCCTTATGTCAGTGAATTGGGATGTGGCCCTAAAAGCGACAATGGTCAACCTGTAAGAATTGTGGCGAAATTGAATTTAAGCGCCATGACTGATGATATTCCTTCCGGTGGACGTCTGGTTCTATTCCCCACTCTTGGAGATGGTGCTTTAAACTGGCACTGCGGATACCACTCCGGTGCTTCGTACAAAGTACCAGAAGAGTTCCTTCCAACCCCATGCCGTGATAGTTATACCAATGGCAGCTGGAGACTTTACGTTGATGGCGTAGAAGTCACCAGCGACGGTCTTTTTGCCAATTAGACCACTCCCCCTCGGCTACTCCCTTTCTTTAGATTTCAGGAAATAGTGCTTTACTGAATAGGTGGCCTAAAAAGTGTCAGGGATAGCACACTGATGATTATCAAAAACCATAAAAAACAAGGCTTTACTCTTATCGAACTTATGATCGTAGTTGCAATTATTGGCATCATTGCAGCTATTGCTATCCCTGCGTATCAAAGCTATCGGCTGCGGGCGATTATCGGAGGGGAAATCGTCCCGCTAATGAAAAAAGCCGCCAATGATATGACCGAATATTATGCAACCAATGCTTCGATTGTTGGTTATTGCAGCACTTTCGCAAGTGATATTGATGTCACCACAGAGTACATAACCACCCTGCGCTGCCGGGATGATAACGGCAGACCTGTACGATTTATTGCTGAGCTTGATTTAAGCAAGATGACAGACAATATACCTTCCAGCGGTCGTCTGATGTTCTTTGCCACGGTGACCGACGGCTCTCTCACCTGGTATTGCGGTTACCACACACAGGCTTCTCATAAGGTTCCTGAAGAGTTCCTTCCAACGGCCTGCCGCAATAATTACTACTCAGATAATGCAATTAATGTGAATGGAACAGATAGGACTGCAGACGCTTTATTTGGCAGTTAAGGACTCGGGTAAAGACCATGGAACAATACAAAAAAAACAGAAAGCAGGGATTCACTCTTATAGAGTTGATGATTGTTGTGGCAATTATTGGAATCATAGTAGCTATGGCTCTACCGGCTTATCAAGCCTACAGAGCCCGATCTGTTATAGCTGGTGAAGTTCTACCAGTTTTAAAGAAAGCTGGTAATGATTTAACAGAATACTATGTTTCAAATGGAACAATTAATAGCTACTGCAGCACCTATGAAACAGATATTGATATAGAAACACAGTACATTGCCAGTCTTGAATGCAATCCTGACTCAGGGACCCATGCAGTGCGCTTTGTTGCCCATCTGAAATCGGACAGCATGCCTGGCTCTTTTCCAGATGATCCCCGGATACTGTTTTTTCCAACCATGAGCGATGGCTCAATCAATTGGCATTGTGCTTATCACTCAGACTCCTTATTCCGGATACCTGAACAGTTCTTGCCAACAACTTGCAGAGAGAACTACACAGTTGGCTGGGATCTCCATGTTAACGGCGTAAATGTCTCCAGCAACGGTATCTCAGCATCAGAATAGTTATTCATTATTCCAAAGATTCCCTTCCAAACCGGCATTCAGCTATTCGTACTCAGCCCAGAGGCAGGTATACTTGCTCGTTTAGATTTCCCGCCTCCAGACTGAAGCTGCATTATGGAAAAGACTTACAATCCGAGTGCTATTGAGAGCACCTGGTACAAAACCTGGGAAGAGAACGGCTATTTCGCGCCGTCCGGCTCAGGCACCCCCTACAGCATCATGATTCCGCCGCCCAACGTCACCGGCAGCCTGCATATGGGTCACGCATTCCAGGACTCCATTATGGATGCCCTGACCCGCTACAAGCGTATGAAAGGCAACAACACCCTGTGGCAGGTGGGTACCGACCACGCAGGTATCGCCACGCAAATGGTTGTTGAGCGCAAGATCATGGCCGAAGAAGGCAAGACTCGCCACGACTATGGCCGGGATGCTTTCACCGACAAGATCTGGGAATGGAAAGCTGAGTCCGGTGGCACTATCACCAGCCAGCTGCGCCGTCTGGGAGCTTCCGTAGACTGGGACACCGAACGTTTCACCATGGATGATGGCTTCTACAAAGCCGTTCAGGAAGTGTTTGTTCGCCTGTACGAAGATGATCTGATCTACCGTGGTAAGCGCCTGGTTAACTGGGATCCAAAGCTGCACACTGCCATCTCTGATCTGGAAGTAGAGAACAAAGAAAAGCAGGGTAATATGTGGCACCTGCGCTATCCGCTGGCGGATGGCGAAAAGACTGGTGAAGGCAAAGACTACATTGTTGTTGCTACAACCCGCCCGGAAACCATGCTCGGCGATACCGGCGTAGCTGTTAATCCGGAAGATCCACGTTACAAAGCGCTGATTGGCAAAAAGATCATTCTGCCATTGGTTAACCGCCGTATTCCTATTGTTGGCGACGAACACGCTGATATGGAAAAAGGCACCGGCTGTGTGAAAATCACTCCAGCTCACGACTTCAACGATAACGAAGTTGGTAAGCGTTGCGGCCTGCCGATGGTCAACATCATGACCCTGAACGGCGACATCCGCGATCAAGCCGAAGCCTTCAACATGGACGGTTCTGTAAATAACGATGTTGATACCAACATCCCAGAGCAGTTCCGTGGCATGGAGCGTTTCGACGCTCGTAAAGCGATTGTTGCCGCGTTCGAAGAAGCCGGCCTGCTGGAAAAGATTGATGACCACACTCTGATGGTGCCTTACGGTGACCGTTCCGGTGTTGTTATCGAACCTCTGCTGACTGACCAGTGGTTTGTTAAAACCGCGCCTCTAGCTGAGCCTGCCATCAAAGCTGTAGAGAACGGCGACATCCAGTTTGTGCCTAAGCAGTACGAGAACATGTACTTCTCCTGGATGCGCGATATCCAGGACTGGTGTATTTCCCGTCAGCTGTGGTGGGGCCACCGCATCCCAGCCTGGTACGACAACGAAGGTAATGTTTACGTTGCCCGCAACGAAGCAGAAGCCCGTGAAAAGCATGGTCTGGGTGCTGATGTTGAACTGCGTCAGGACGATGATGTTCTGGATACCTGGTTCTCCTCCGGCCTGTGGACCTTTGGTACTCAGGGCTGGCCAGAAAACACTGACCGCCTGAACACGTTCCACCCATCTGATGTGCTGGTGACCGGTTTCGACATCATCTTCTTCTGGGTTGCCCGGATGATTATGATGACCATGCACTTTATGAAGGACGACGAAGGCAAGCCTCAGGTTCCGTTCAAGCATGTTTACGTGACTGGTCTGATCCGTGACGAAAATGGCGACAAGATGTCCAAGTCCAAGGGTAACGTTCTTGACCCGCTGGATATGATCGACGGTATCGATCTGGAAGATCTGGTTACCAAACGTACTGGCAACATGATGCAGCCTCAATTGGCTCAGAAGATTGAGAAACGTACCCGCAAAGCCTTCGCTGAAGGTATTGCGCCTCACGGTACCGATGCTCTGCGTTACACCCTGTATTCACTGGCCTCTACAGGTCGTGATATCAACTGGGATATGAAGCGTCTGGAAGGCTACCGGAACTTCTGCAACAAGATCTGGAACGCAGCTAACTACGTTCTGATGAATGCTGAAGGTCACGACTGCGGTCAGAACGGTGGTGACGTACAGGGAAGTACTAATGCCGCGGGAGACAGGATGTCGGGAGCGGCGGAAGTTGAGCTGACTCTGGCTGACAAGTGGATTATTTCCAAGCTGCAGCGTGTTGAAGCGCAGGTTGCCAAGAACATTGACGACTTCCGTCTCGATCATGCCTCCCAGAACCTGTATGACTTTATCTGGAACGAATACTGCGCCTGGTATCTGGAACTTTCCAAGCCTGTTTTGTGGGATGACAATGCTCCGGAAGCCCGCAAGCGTGGCACACGCCAGACTCTGGTTCGTGTTCTGGAAGCCATCATGCGTATTGCCCATCCGTTTATGCCTTATATCACTGAGGAAATCTGGCAGCAGATCAAACCTCTGGCTGGCGTTGAAGGCGAAACCATTATGACGGCTGCTTATCCTGTTGCGGATGAAAGCAAGATTGATGTGCAGGCTGAAGACGATATCGAATGGCTGAAAGGCTTTATCTCCGGAATCCGTAATATTCGTGCCGAAATGAACATCGGCCCGAGCAAACCTCTGGATGTGATTCTGCGCAACACGTCTGAAGAAGACCTGCGTCGTCTGGAAGACAACAGCACCTTCCTGACTTCTCTGGCCAAGCTGGAAAATCTGACCGCACTGAAAGAAGGCGAAGAAGCTCCTATGTCTGCCACCCAACTGGTTGGCGAGATGGAAGTGCTGGTACCGATGGCTGGCCTGATTGATAAGGACAAGGAAATTGCCCGACTCAATCGTGAAGTTGAGAAACTGAACAAAGAAGTTGCCCGCTTTGAAGGCAAACTCTCTAACGAGAAGTTTGTTGGCAAGGCGCCAGCTGCGGTTATCGAAAAAGAGAAAGCCAAGCTGGAAGACGCACGTGTTGCTCTTGGCAAGATGGAAGAACAACTGGCAGCCATTAAAGCACTGTAAGTTTGTTCTTTTGAAACTGCTTTCTTAAACCCCAAAAGGCGCTGTTTTTACAGCGCCTTTATTATTCTGATTCTTCAATTGCAGGCTGCTTATTCTTCGCTGCCAGAACACTGCGCTGTTCCATAATGCGAACAATATTCTCCACAGCGATGTCTGACATTTCACGATTTCTCTTTTCCAGCAAAGGCGCGCCAATACGAAACAAGCCCTTCACCTGATAATCCAGGTTGCGGGTATAGCGCACACCCTTTTCACAGGGTTCAAACTGGTAATGGAAATTGATCACTGCACCTACGGTATATGCTCTCACCTTCCATGACGAAAAAGGTTCTACCTCAAGCACTTCATAGTGAAGGTGTTTGGTGAGCATAATTGGCAGGCTTTTAAACAAACGTATTTTGTAAATCTCAGAATACTTGTCGCCCACTTTAAGAGGTGTACTTTGTTCTGTCGCAGAAACAGAATTGGGATGCCATTCATGCCAGAGCCATGGCTGAGTCAGATACTCAAACAGTTCCTGTGGAGTACAGGCAATTTCAACTGTGTGCTTGATAATAGCCATGGAGGTTCTCTGTTTTTATTCTTGTTATAAGCCTGAAATATTCACAGCTTCACTGCCTGATGTCTAGAGCGAGTCAGTTGTGATTTTCAAGGAAATGAATAGTCCTTTCTTTGGCTAGATCCTCTAGCCTTGGATCATAATCCTCAGGAAACTCTTCCATATCAAAATTATGAGGAGCCTCGTAAATTTCTTCCCGAATAACTCTGTAGCCAGCCCTTTTATTAATCACATTGTTGATATTCAAGCAGTTCTGCATTCTGCACAGCGTATCCTGCTGGCCCAAAATCATAAGTGTTGGAATGGCTGGCCACTTCTTAAACCAGTGAAAATAAATGCCTGGTCTGCAGCTTGGATAATAAAGAACAACTGAACGTACACCACCCAATAGATTAACGGGAATGCCTTTCGCTCCCGGCGGGCTTTTGCGGAAATAAGCCAATGTAAGTGCCTCCAAAACCGTAGAGGCACCATGGGAATAGCCCACGAGGGAAATATTGGTTGAATCAATCTTTGGCTCTTTGTAAACCGCATCCAGAGCCACATAAACATCAACAGCTCTTACGGAGGGAGTCAGGGCATAACCTTGTGTTACACGCTCCTGAAACAAGTGCATAGCCCGGTGTTTTTCTTCAGCTGAATAGTGCGGACCATACTTGGGTATTTTACTACGAACGTCTTGGGGCAACCCTGCAAAAACTCTCTCTTGCGAAAAGCTGTCAACCACCATCACTGCGTAACCATGGCTAAGAAAGAACTCCCTGCGCTTTGCCATAGTCGCAGTACTCGCCGACGACACACCATGAAACAGAATCACCAACGGGTACTTTTCAACCTGTTCTTTCAGATTGTGTTCCGGGTAATAGAAGGTATAACGAGTGGATTCTTTGATATCGCGCCAACTGCGCCGTTCCGGGCACAAAGCATCGTGATAACCGGTGAAGATAATATTGGTGCCCAAACAGGCAGCGTCGTACAAATCCCCCGATGGAGTCACCCAACTCATCGCAACAAGCAACAAGTACTGGATGTACTCCAGCGGAGACATTACGAGTTAATTCGCTGCGGAAACAGGCAATTCGCAATCGTAGGTGTATTCCCAGTAAAGCTTGTGCTTATGCTCTTTGTCGTAAGTACAGCATTTCAAAGCTCCCTCTGCATTAGGGCTTCGGGTGCAGGTTGATGGATCAACAGTCAGCAAAATATCACTGCTGCCACCTGTGATTTCGAGAGATGATTCGCTGAAGTGTTTATCAAACTTGTAAGTCAACTTATAAAGGTCAGAAATACTGCCAGCCTGAAGGGTAAAGTCACCTTCAGCGGAATGGGCATTATTAGTAGCTTCACCAACCTTTACCGTATCACCAGGCTCAACGGTAACTGGACTATTAAAAACGATACAACGATTACTGTCTTTCTTAACGGCGCTGCAGCCAGGAACAGTCAGAGGCATCCCGGTATGATCAACCAGTGAAATTGTTGCTTTGTAGGTATCATTATCTCCGGCAGAAACGAGTGGAGAACAGAACAGTCCCAAGGTGATTCCTGCAGCAAGGAAACCAGTAAAACCAAGTTTTTTCATATCAACCTGCATCTGATTGAGGAAACCTGCGCCAGAAGATAGCTGATTTCTCTCAAACTGCCTGTTAGATGCAGGCGAACTGGCTTTCAGATATAAACAGTGAGCAACTTGATTATCGTTCTATCTCTGCAGTGCCATCCAAAAATTCTGGTTGCTCACTCTCATCATCAGAAAGAGGCGTTTCTTCTTCCTGTCGCTCCTGCTCAGTGTCTTCCAACCCAATGTCAGCGGGTACATTTTCAACAGGTAGAGCTTCGGCAGATGAATCTGGCTCCTGAACTGTTTCATCAGCTACATCTTCAACAACAGGCGCAAGGGCTTGCTCTTCTCTGACAGGTTTATTATTGGATTCAGAGCCAGCTGAATTATAAGGCTCGATAGGACCTTTCGGCAGATAAACTTCCGGTTCAGGTTTTACTTCAGGCTGAACAACAGGTGTTTGTTCTACAGATTTCTCCGGCACTGGCTGAGGAAGTATTGCTCGCTGCTCTTCTGGTTCTGTAACAGACTGCTCAACAGGGGCTGCCACTGGTGGCTCAGGCTTTAGTCCAACATCCTTCTCTTCTTTTTGTTGTTTCTTTTCAGGAGTTGGAGATTGGATAGGGCTGAGACAGAAGTTTTTGATCTGGTGTTCACTGTCTGCCGCTCCCGTTGCAGCACTGAAACCAAGATCAGAAAACTCGGTATCAAAGTTCAAAGCAACATCCACAAGCTTTCGCTCACCACTCCAGACTAAAACCCGGTTGGGCAGTACATGAACCTTTAAGGGTACCCAGGCACCGTGTGTGTAGGCCTTGCGAAAAGGACTGGTCTGGAATGTTAACCCTGAAGCTTCCCTGAGACGTATCCGGCGCTGGCCATAGGTTGGCATCTGCACAGCATAACCACCACCAGAGGCGGAAAAACCCATGAAATTACCATTGGGAGGGGTTCCATAACGGCTGCCATCCTTAAAGAAGAAAAAGGAGATGCCATCAGCAGAGTTCCAGACATGCTGGGGACCACCATCATCATCAAAGGTTCGAAACTCAAAAGTTGCTTCAAATGGAGGGCGAATCGAACTTCTGAGCATTGCAGCTACACCGCCACTGAAAAGATTGTCCGGCAGGAGAGTTAAAACTCCGCCCTTAGCTTTTGGCCAGCCAATTGCTGGTTTGTTTCTGTAGAACAACCAATTCTTTTCTTTAAAATTAAAACAGGTCTGAGTGCTTTGCACAGCCTCGTTCGTTTGTTCAACAGGCAGCAGCGGTGCGGCAAAAACCTGACATCCTAACACCAGCAGACTAGCCGCCAGACCCTTTTTCCAGAGCATAATCCATACCTTCAAAGAAGCTTGAGCAGATATGGAAATTGTCGGCAGCCCTGCAGCCAACGTGAGATTTACCGAGGGGTTCGTCTTCTGGGAGGTGGTGGTGGCGGAGTTGAAGGTGGAAGATCATTCAGATCCGGGTCAACTGTAGACAAATTCAATACTGCATCGTCTTCAAAAGTCTTGAATACAGCAAATTTGCCAGCATGATCCGTCTGCGGGCGACAGATATGGTTAATCATTTGCTTGTGAGAAATCCCAGCATCCTGCAAAGCTTGCATCAAATCACTCATATGCAAACCTTTTACGTTGCGGTCTATCAACAAGTAGTCAAAGTCATTCACCGCCCCCTGATCACGAAATTTTGCTAACTGCTCAGCGGCCATGGCAGGCCTGGTACCAATAGTGCCAGAGAGCCCATAATCAGTAACTTCTCGTTGAATACGTCCATAAATTTGTGAGTCATCTTCAAAGCGAGCTCGCCCTGATGCCAGTGCATCAGCAAACGTAACTGTTTTCGAAGTCAGGATATTATCTCTAACCCCCGCAAACAGCATGGTTGTTGCCGGGTTTTTCTGGAATTTAGGTCGTTCATGCCAGCCCTGACCATGACTTGAAAGAAAGACCCGATCTTTAGGTTTTCCATCCGGTGAGGTGGTGAATATATAAGCGACTTCTTTCCCTTTGATTTTTATAGGGATTGTTTTCACTCCAAACTCTGACTCAAGTCGCACACGTTCTGCAGCATCAAGGCTGGGAGTGTGGTTGAGCCTCAACTTACTGTCTTTGCCATTATTAATTCTGGCCTGCTCAATTCTCGCATCACCGGGAGTTATCGCTCTGGCAATTTTAGCGGAGCGAACTGGGGTCGGATCTGGAGCACGCCCTCTTGGTTTCGGCATAGGGCGAGACTGTTCCGGCCTCTGCGATCTTCCCGGCCCTGGTCTTCTGGGGACTGGCCGCTCCGAAGGTCCATGAGTTAAAGACTGAAGCAGAGAAAGATCGACAGGCATATCATCAAGCTTCGAAGTTCTTTGAATATCCTGAGCCATTGCATCTAAACGTCGCTCGGAAATCTCCCCTTTGGCAACCATTTGTTCAACATTCCTGGAAAACGCCCCCAGTTTTTGAGAGTCAGCCATAACTTCGGGCTTGCTGGAATTAAGAAAATAAAAGACCTGTCTGATTTCAGGTTTCACATTTGCCGTAGGGCTTCGGCTCAACATATCTGTCGCGGTAACCGCCTCTAGAACATATCGTGCGGGCACCTTTCTTTTACTTAATTCATTTGCCAGCTCGAACTTAGCCAGATCTGGAGGAATTCCTCTGTGCTTACTAAGGAAATCCCCTGCTTTTCGAGCCGACCAGGCCAAACGAACTGTATGTAGGGAGTTACCTGATAATTTGCCCCCGCCAGTCCAGGCCAGTTGGCGTAGCTCCGAGTAAGGGAAATCGGGTTTTAACAGCAGGCTGTAAAGAGCAGAATCACCAGCGCCACCATCATAGAAACCAGCTTTAATATTGGTCGAGACATCAGAAGCCGTGTGGGGATTATCGTGAATTGCCGGCATTGATATAGCCCGGGATAGCTGGGGCTCTACGTGTGCCTTCTTAACTCCTCTCCCGGAAACTTCTTTACCTATTGAGGTAAGGTCATTCAGACTTGAAGAGCGCTTTGTTTCCAGATTGCCAGGCAGAAGCTTTGCTGAATTACTCAGCTTGCCGATTTTTCGCCCAAATCGACTCCGCAAAGCCTGTGTAATTGAGGGCTTTTTGCGTTCAAGAACAGGAGATGATGGCGCACTAGAGACATCACGAAGAGAAACATTACGGGGCGGTACTGCTGGGCCATCCATGGCTTAACCACTAAGTGCTTAATTTCACTGAGTATAGATTCCCCTCACCTCTGAAGTATCTTTGCATCCTGCTATTGTGCCCAAAAAACGTCACAACTCGGCAAAGGAGAAAGTTTCTCAGTGATACAACGGTGCTACTATTGGCGCCAGTTACAGGCACTCACCCGGAGTTTTCCATGAAGCGTATCGCGACTTTGCTTTTTTCCCTGTTATTTTCCTTCTCAATTCAGGCAGCTGATACTGAAATTTCCGGAGTTAAACTGACTCCCTCTATTCAGGAAGGCGGCCAGACTCTGCAATTAAATGGGGCAGGCATTCGCTCCAAGTTTTTTATCGATCTTTATGTCGGTTCTCTTTACACACCAAAGCCTGAGAAAAATCCACAGATGATTCTTGATGGTAAAGAGCTGGCTGCAGTACGCCTTAATATCATCTCTGGCCTCATCACTTCCGACAAAATGGTTTCTACTGTTGAAGAAGGTTTTAAGGAAGCGACAAATGGCAATGTAGCGCCCCTGAAGAAACGCATTGATGAATTCCTTAACGTATTTACCCAGTCAGAAATTAAAAAGGGCGAAGTATTCACAATTGTTGGTGAGCCAGATGTTGGTGTGACCGCTTACCGCAATGGTGAAAAAGCAGCGCAGGTGAAGGGGGATGATTTCCGAAAGGCCCTGTTCGGTATCTGGCTTGGCGATAAGCCAGCAGACAAGAAACTTAAGAAAGCTATGCTGGGCAGCTAACAATTAATACTCTGGGCTTACCGTTACTTTTTCATTAACGGCAAGCCCAGATAATAAACTTAAGCCAGAACTTCCTTATAGTTCTCACGCTTAATTGGATGACTGATCTTTGTATTAATAAAGTTTTCTCCACCCAAACCTTTCAACCATTCATCCATGTCGACTCTGGCAGACTCTGATACATCATCACGCGCCTGCAAAGTTCTTTGCACCATCCATTGAAGGTAAGAGAGTTGAACCCTGTGGCCTTTCTCCCCTCCCACAGTAAATGAACCTTCTCCCACAACTCTGGAAACTCTTTTCGCATCAGTATGTGATTCAACATAGCGATCCACTCCATCAATCACTGTGCGGCAGAACTCAAACTGCTCTGAAAGAATGCCCTGAATAATCGGCTCCAGTGTTTCAGGGATTTCATCATTCGGCAGGTATTCACCAACACCTACTTCCGGATCCAGTAACCGATCAAACCATGTTCGCACCGAAGGATGATCATCAAATAAAGAAGTTGTGCCAGGATCTCTGTACAAGTGCGCCCATAAAGGCCCGAACAACGCAAAATCACCAAGACAGGGTTTTGCCCCCAGCACAAAAGGATATTGTTTTAAGTGCTCTTCAAGCAGCTGCAGAAAGCGAGTTGTGTACTTTTCCAGGCCTTTTGCCGCAGCACCTTCAATGCCCAGCTTAGGCATATAACTTCTCATTTTACGGCCAATGGTTTCTCCAACCTTTTTCCGCAAAAAATCAGGTGCATAAGGCAGACTGTTTTTACCAAATTCACTGATCGCAAATTTATAATTTTCTGGCGTGGTCCAACGGTAATGAAGGGCAGACATACACAACCATTCATCGCCGTGAAGTTCCAGAAGATTGGCCACCAGCTTCTGCTTTGGCGTTTCAGGCAAGATAGGGTTTTCAGGATAACGTTGTTCGAACAGATCAATAATTTCACTGGAATCCTGCCACCACTGACCATCCGGAGATTCGACAACCGGCATCACCATTTTCCCGACACGCTTAGGGATCTGCTTGCTCAGCTTATAAATCCACGGCGCCTCTTCGGTAAAAGGAATACCTTTGTAGCGCAGGTAAGCCGCTGTTTTCTGGGTATAAGGAGAAACCTTCCAGCCGTATAGAATATAGTTGTCCGACATACCTGCCTCTTTATCCTGTTTTTACACCAACACTGCCAGAATACGCCCAGCCGGACTATTGCCATTTCAATCGAAAAGTTATCCAAACAGGACAACTAACCAGACTTTCCCATTCGCCATAGGTTATATTCCCCACCAATATTTTTCTGTAGAACAACCGGCTCATGCTTAGCTACCGACACGGTTTTCACGCCGGCAATCATGCCGACGTACTCAAACATCTGGTTCAGTCTCTGGTGATTGAACATTTAATCCGCAAAGACAAACCAATCCGCTATATCGATACTCACTCCGCTACCGGCGGATATTCCCTGAGTGACAGCTTCGCCCAGAAAACCTGCGAGTGGGAAGAAGGTATTGGCCAGCTGTGGGGAAAAGACAATCTGCCGGAGCACCTGTCTGGCTACCTCAATGCTGTTTCAGCATTTAACAATAATGAAGAAAACCTGAAACTCTACCCTGGCTCGCCTGCTCTGGCTGCCGAGCTTTTCCGCCCTTATGACAAGATTCAGCTCTTTGAACTGCACCCGGCCGACAGTCGTGAACTTGCCCGCAATTTCAAAGGTGACCGCAGAGTTAAAGTGACTCACGGAGATGGTTTTGCAGGCCTTAAGGCTTTGCTGCCCCCGGTAGAGCGAAGAGCATTGGTGCTGATTGACCCGCCTTACGAAGTGAAAGATGACTACAACGCCGTTATTAAAGCTCTGAAAGGAGCCCTACAGCGTTTCGCTACAGGTGTTTATGCAGTGTGGTATCCGGAAATCAACAGTGAACACTCCCGCATGTTCCCCCACAAGCTGGAACGTTGCGGCGCTGACCGCTGGTTACATGTCACCATGCAGGTTCGGGGAAATAATACTGAAGGGATGTTTGGCAGCGGCATGTTTGTGATCAACCCGCCCTGGCTGCTTGAAAAGCAATTGAAGGAATCACTGCCAACAATAGTGAAAGCCCTGGCTCAGAACCCAGATGCCGGATTCACAATCAAAACAAAAGGACTGGACTGATCTTTAGTCCGATTCCTGAGAAGAGGCAGGAGACGCTTCCTGCCCCTCTTTTTCTGATTCTTTCCCTTCAAGCCAGTTGATTATATAAGCCATCACATGGGCCATTATGATTCCTGTAGTCCAGATCACGATTGACTGAGAAATCCCACCAATAACAAGAACATCCCAAGGTTTTGCCAACTCATTTGAAAACAACCCCAAAGCGTCTGGCCAGCTGGTAAACGAAATCATAAAAAATGCAGTGGTGCCACAGGTGGTTGCTGCAGCATTTGAGAATCTCATGCGAACATGGGGTTTATGACTGATAACCGCAGCCCAGCGGAAAACTCGAATATCGATGTATCCACCTACATTCACAGCAACCAATGCCCCCAAGAATATTGTAAAGGGCAACCCTGCGATAATTGAGCAGATAAATGCTACAACAGTTGGAATAATCAACATGTGCCAGAGAGATTTGCGAAACTCAACCCCAGCCTGTTCCGAGTAGTGCTGAACGAAAGAGCGGGACACATCAAGAAGCGGAATTACAGTGAACGCTGAAAATGGTACCCATATATCAATGCCAAACCAGTTTCCCAAAGGAAAAGGTATGGCAGAGCCATATTGAGCAGCCACTGAAGCAATTGAAAAAAGCACCAGCCATAACAGGTATTTTTTTATAGCCGCCATCAACATTCCTATTACTGTTTATATAATTCACCGCTTCACTCAGTGAACAAGTAAACAATATAGCAGTAAGATAAAACTCCTCCCTTTTAATGAATTAATACCTGGTTTGACTCATGTATCTCCAATTGGATGGCAGGCATAAGAATCGGCTTGCCATAACTCCACAATCCTGAAGTCGCTAAAAAGCCTGTTCCCATTAAACCTTTTTCTTTGCTGTAAAACGCTGCCAGATAGCCTTTTGAAGAAGGAGAAGAAGAGCTCCACTCCAGAATTAATTGATTCCCCCGGCAGGTAAGAGTTGAAGGGGTAATGTTATAAGCAGAAATATTACTGACTGACGAAACTAAAGCCTTAGGCGGGGTCGCTGAGTTATTCAAGCCCACGGGAACCGTAATCTCCAGTGTTCCCTGGGCTGGATCACGTAAAGCTGCTCTATATAGCCCTTCTGGAATCTCGCAGTTCCCTCCCTTTCCTGCAGTAACCTGTCCTCCTATTCCCCGAAGAGGGTATACGCTGGATGATGACGAAACTCCCCATGTAATTAATGAGCTCATCCCTCCAATAACCGGTAGGGTTAAGTCATAAAAATGCCACTTTAAGAAGTAATCTTTCTGGTAATTCCAAAACACTTTATCAGGATCTAACCCAGCCCGAACAAGTCTCCACCCATTGGTCAAATTTGGAAGGAGATCCTCTGAGAATCGACCATGTGCAAAATCCCAGACATTCTGAGCCTCTTGAAAGTCGCCGTAGTGGTTATACCCGTAGTATGCAGAATAAGCAGCCACAGCTAAGAAGCCTGTTAATAATCCAGTTCGAACAATGGAACGAGCCCAGGTTGGATCACCAATGTACTGCCCACTGACATCCAACGTTGAAAGTGCACGATTCCAAACCAGAGCCAAGGTTAAAGAGTGATGAACGCTACTGGCAGAGAGTTCGATAGTATCGCCATAACATTTAACATTTGATGAGTTGCTATCGAGCCAAACTTCGTAGGAAGCGGGATAATTATGTGCACCCATCCCCGCCAGAAGCCGGTAGGTCCCTCTAACATCCCCA
Source organism: Parendozoicomonas sp. 2304DJ65-17 (assembly GCF_058148445.1). Classification (NCBI taxonomy): domain Bacteria; kingdom Pseudomonadati; phylum Pseudomonadota; class Gammaproteobacteria; order Oceanospirillales; family Endozoicomonadaceae; genus Parendozoicomonas; species Parendozoicomonas sp. 2304DJ65-17. The sequence goes on along the minus strand of NZ_JBYVJV010000002.1, from coordinate 629,760 downwards.
GTTGAAGTAACGGTCAGGTTCAGGCTGTCATAGCCGGCACCAAGCTGCTGAACATTATAGAGTCCGGCGGGTACTGAGCAGGGAGTTTCGCTGGAAAACCAGCCAGCCTGTGAAACCGCAGCTCCCAAACCAAGAACCCCGACTCCACAAAGCACCAATCCCCTTAGCAGGGAAGAAAGAATGGCCAAAGCTCGCATTTCATCACCCCTGAATCCTTACAAACCGGGGAAGAGTAGTTGGAGCTGTAAAGCAGCGCCATTTCAGGCTGTAGGGATTTTGTTACTGTCTGAGGCTTAAAACCCCAACCAGTGCCTTGCCTTTTCTTTGCGTATTGCCCGGGCTTTGCCAGCGATAGAAATCAACTGTTTATCCCTTTTCCAGGCATGCAGTTCATCTTCATCGGTAATAATGGCCATCACATCATCCAGAAGGCTCATCAAACGGGGTTCCAGGCCCGCCATAGCCAGCCCGGCAGCAGAAGGTTCGCCCTGCAACTGACAACCTTTTAACAAATGGAAATAAGCCAGCGCTTCTTCCACCATCTCAACCATCTTCTGGCTATGGGCTTTTCTGGCAACCATTCCAAGCAAAGCAGCCTGCACGTGGAGATCTTCACACATCCGGAACGGGCGAATGTAATTCAGGTAACCATCTCCCGGCAGCACATTTTCAGAAGATACCTGAACATCATCCATAACCACTGAAGCATGTGGAACTTCGGGAACGATGGATAGTGCGGGCATTTCCTGAAGGGTTAATCCTGTCGTATCAGCCTCCAGAGTTAACATCCTCAACTGAGGCAGACCATCAGGCTGTTCACCTTCCCGTGCGGCAATAACCAGAACATCAGCTCCCGTGCCACCGGAGACAAACTGTTTCTTTCCAGAGAGTTCCCAATTGTTTCCGGACTGTTTCAGTTCAGAGTGAATTTTTTTTGGGTGCCCACCGCCAGATTCGGTAATACAGAGTGCAAGAATCGAAGAATTATCTATATATGTGGGAAGAAGGCTGCGAATCGCCCATTGGTAACCGCCGGCAAAAGCCCAGGCGACCCGATCAGCGCGGCAGCCATCATAGAAGGCCTGTTCCAGCGTCCCCCTTCCAGGAGATGATAATGGTATCTGACGTTCTTCCTTCTGCCAGAGGGCTTTCCAGTCAGCAAAGCTTTCGCATGGCCGCACTTCTTTTTGAAGGATATCCGCAAGGGCTTTCATTATTTTTACTCCCACCTCTGGCCACAGTGCCCGGAAGCATATCAATCCCTCAGGGAATGGGTAAGAACCAAAACTTACACCGGGACAAGTGTAAGGTCACATATCCGTAATATCTTCGTCATACAGCCGTCATCGCAGATTCATAGCCTGTCCCTGAAAACTTCATCATCAGGTAAATCGTATGGAATCAGCAAAGCGCTCAGTGGCCCCATCGGAATCTGGCCTTATCGCCGGTTTCGCAACCACCGCGCAGGATATGGAAGATGTTTTCCGCCTGCGCTTCGAAGTGTTTTCCAGTACGTTCAACGGAGACTTTGACAGTCAATCCAGCCAGTGTTTGGACACTGACCTGTATGACGCCCACTGCAAGCACCTGATTGTGCGGGATGCCAGCACTGGAGATGCCGTTGCTACAACCCGTCTGCTGGGAGATGAAGATGCTGGATTAATTGGCCACTTCTACAGCCAGAACGAGTTCTTCCTGCCTGGCATGACTGAACTTCCCGGCAAAATTCTTGAGCTTGGGCGTACCTGCATTAAAGAGCAGTACCGGGATGGTGCCGCAATCTTCACCCTGTGGCAGACATTGGCCCGTTTTCTGGCTGACAACAAATACCGTTTCCTGATCGGCTGCGCCAGCATCAGCATGGATGACGGTGGCATTCAGACCGAAGCCATCATGAAGGATATTCGGGAAAAATATCTTGATACTTCTCGCATCAAAGCGGTTCCCAAGATGCCGGTTCCTCAGCTCACACTTCCTGAAAATGTTGTAGCTCGCCCACCAGCGCTGTTGAAAACCTACCTGCGCCTTGGTGCCAGGGTGTGTGGTGAACCCTGCTGGGATCAGGAGTTTGGCTGTGCAGACGTTTTTATCCTGCTGGATATGCACGAACTCTGCCCACGCTATGCCCGCCGCTTTCATCTTGAAAACTGGAAATCCTGACTTCGGAGGTCAGCCCATGGCGACTGCACTGAGAGATATAACCGCAAGTAGTCAGACGGTGTCTTCTGATGTGCCAGATTCTGTACTTGAGAAAACAATAACATTTATGCGCAGGCTGTATCGCAGCCTCGCAATTGTCTTAGTTATTCTGCTGGGAATGGTTCTGGCCTGCTGGCTTCAGTTGCTGATCTGGGCGGACAAAACCCGTCCGGTATCTGCCAGAACAAACGCGGTCCGTTTGTCTCTGAAACAATGGTGGCTGGGGCAGTTGTGTCGCATTCTCGGATTAAAAATCCATCGAAAAGGTGGCCCATGGACTGGCCCGGTATTGATGGCCTGCAACCATATTTCCTGGATGGATATTCCAATCCTTGCCACAAGTGTACCGTTTCACTTTCTGGCTAAGTCAGAAATTCGGAAGTGGCCGATTATCGGCTGGCTGGCAGCTGTAGCGGGAACTTTGTTCATTCACAGAGGTTCAGGCGACAGCCGGAGTATTACCCGGCAACTGTCTAATTACCTGAGCCAGGGAAACAGCATCCTGTTTTTTCCGGAAGGAACTACCTCCGATGGCAGCAAGGTCCTCCCCTTTCACAGCCGTTTGTTTGAAAGTGCGATAACCAGCGATGTAGTGATTCAGCCAATCACTCTGGCTTACTGTGAGGCAGGGCTTCCCCACTCAACAGCGCCTTTTATTGGAGATGACAGTCTTGTACCCCATATCTGGCGAATCCTTGGGGAGAAGCAGATTCATGTGCATCTGCAATATCACCCTCCGATGAAAGCCAGAGATATGAAAGCAAAAGAGCTGGCCCTGAACACTCAGGAAACGATCTCTCAGGGTTTGGAAGCTATCTTTCCACTGTCATCCTATACAGATAACCAGATAGAGCAGACGGCCAAGAGAACAGTTATCCGTTATGTAGATAGTGATACCGTGATAACACCGTCTCACTCATAACTTATTGTGCCTAAATAAAAACGCCGTGACTCTTTTCAGAATCGCGGCGTTTTTAATATTAATTATCGAATTTAACTTTCGACCATTGTCACTGGGTCAAACTCGGCAATCTTGGCTTTCCACTCTTCAGGGCCAGTCTGGTGAACAGAGCTGCCACGAGTGTCCACAGCCACTGTAACTGGCATATCTTCAACATCAAACTCGTAGATAGCTTCCATTCCCAACTCTGGGAAAGCAACAACTTCAGCTTTCTTAACCGCCTGAGCCACGAGATAAGCAGCACCACCAACAGCCATAAGATAAGAGGCCTTATTATCTTTGATCGCTTCAATGGCAACAGGGCCACGCTCAGCTTTACCGATCATGCCAATCAGGCCAGTGTCTTCCAGCATGGTGCGGGTGAACTTATCCATACGGGTTGAAGTGGTAGGGCCAGCAGGACCAACAACTTCATCACGCACAGGATCAACCGGGCCAACGTAGTAAATAAAGCGGTTGGTCAGATCAACTGGTAGCTTCTCACCTTTTGCCATCATATCGACCATCTTCTTATGGGCGGCATCACGGCCAGTAAGCATCTTGCCGCTGAGAAGAACGGTATCACCCGGCTGCCAGGCTTCCATATCTTCTTTGGTAATGGTGTCGAGATTCACACGATGAACGTTCTCGCCCACTTCCCAGCTGATATCCGGGTATTCATCCAGGCTTGGAGGTGTCAGCTCGGCTGCGCCACTGCCATCCAGCACAAAGTGAGCATGACGAGTAGCCGCACAGTTTGGAATCATGGCCACAGGCAAAGAAGCCGCATGGGTTGGGTAATCCTTAATCTTGATATCCAGAACCGTGGTCATACCACCCAGCCCCTGTGCACCAATACCCAGTTTGTTTACCGCGTCAAAGATTTCCAGACGCAGCTCTTCAGCACGATTCTGAGGACCACGTTCCTGCAGCTCATGAATATCAATGGGGTCCATCAGGGATTCTTTGGCCATAACCGCGGCTTTCTCAGCAGTACCGCCAATACCAATACCCAGCATGCCGGGAGGACACCAACCAGCACCCATGGTTGGAACAGTTTTAACAACCCAGTCCACAATGCTGTCAGAAGGATTCAACATCACCATCTTGGATTTGTTTTCAGAACCACCGCCCTTGGCAGCAACCTGAAAATCAACAGTATCACCGGGCACCAGCTGAACGTGAATTACCGCTGGCGTATTGTCTTTAGTATTCTGACGCTTACCGGCAGGGTCTGCCAGAATAGAAGCCCGCAGAACGTTGTCCGGATGGGTATAAGCCTGACGCACGCCTTCGTTGATCAGATCTTCCAAACCTTTCTCTGTTTCAAAGCGAACATTCATACCCACTTTCACAAAGATGGTCACAATCCCTGTGTCCTGACAAAGAGGACGTTTACCCATGGCACACATACGGGAGTTAATCAGAATCTGAGCCATGGCATCCTTGGCGGCCGGGGATTTCTCCCGCTTCCAGGCTTCATGGATACTCTGAATAAAATCAACGGGATGATAATAAGAAATAAACTGCAGAGCGTTCGCAACACTCTGGACAACGTCGTCTTCACGAATAACGGTCATGCTGGCAACCCCACTATCAGGCAATACTTTGCACTATTTTCAGGCGATGACTGGCACTGCTAAAAACAACCACATTTTTCATAATTCGAGTTGGTGGCATGCCTTCGCAGTATTTTGGCGCGGCCATTATATCACCGGGATTTATGCTGTCTGCCAGACGGCTTGAAAAAACCACTAAAGCGCCGATGTAGACCTCAAATATCCCACTTTGACAGGCTCAATAATCGTCTATAGTTACTCGGTTGGGCTGAAAAAGCATGGATGCAGCTATGAAGAAAGTGGCTTTAGGCTTGGCAATAGCATTATTGAGTCCCTGGGTCTCTGCAGAGTCCTCAGGCACAGATGCCCACTCTTATCTCTTCCAGATTCATGGTTCCAATACTATCGGCGCAGAGCTGGGGCCAGCTCTGGTGAAAGCTTACCTTGTCAAACGAGGCTGTAATCGTGTTTCCACTGAGCCACTCGGGAACTACGATCAAGCCCTGAAGTGCCTGGATGAAGGCAAGCAACTCGCTGTAAGAATTGCCTCCAAAGGCTCCAGTACTGGCTTTAAAGCTATGAACAAGGGAGATGCCGATATAGTGGCCTCCTCGAGAGTCGTGAAATCAAAAGAAATTAAATTACTCTCCAGCTTTGGTGATATAACGGCAGCAGGCGCCGAGACAGTTGTCGGCCTGGATGCTGTATCCATCATTGTGAACCCAAACAACCCCGTAAATAACCTGTCTATCAATGAAATTGCCAGAATTTTTAAAGGCCAATATGGCAACTGGTCACGGGTGGGCAAAGGAAGCGGACCAATTCGGATACTGGCACGGGATGAAGCATCGGGCACCCGGGACATCTTTGATAGTCTGGTTTTAGGAAGGGGAATCCAAATCTATAACCGGCACATGCCTTTTTCCTCCAACGAAGCTCTTTCGGAAGAAGTCAGTACTAATAGAAATGCTATAGGGTTCTGCAGTTACAGCTCGGTTGGGGAAAGTAAAGCTATATCCGTGGCGATGACAGGCGGAGCCGCTATCTACCCAGACAACATGAATATATCTACAGAGGATTACCCTCTCTCCCGAAGGTTGTATTTTTATATGCCTGAAGGAATCGAAAACCCTGACGCCAGAGACTTCCTCCAATTCATAAAAACAGATTCAGCACAAGAGGTTGTTGGGCAGAGTGGTTTCATACCCGTCAGTATAAAAATGCTGGATAACAGGGATACTAATGCCACCGGGCGTTACGCAAGAGCAATAAGAGGCTATCAAAGACTTAGCATTAATATTCGTTTCTCGAAGGGCGGCACTTCCATTGACAACTTCGGGCACGAAAGCGTTACCCGGCTTGCTCGATTTATGGAAGAGAACAGGGGCAACCTTTTACTATTGGGCTTTTACGGGCTGTCTGAGGGAAAGAATGACAAAAGATTTTCCGCAGAAAAGGCTCGAAAGGTCAGCGAGGCGCTGATCGAAGCCGGAGTCCGCAAAAGTAAAATTATAATTCGGGGGTTGGGTGATGAACGTCTTTTGACCTCTGGTTTAAAAGACACAGACAACCGGAAAAACATCCGTATAGAAGTCTGGTTTAAACCCTGGTTTTCAGGGAAGTGAATACTAAAGATTGGCTTATACTGAAAACAGCGATAAGGGCACTGCACCTGCGCTTGGGAAATTATGCTGGAGGCATGGAAGCTTTATGAACAGCTTAACAAAACTCTTTAGAACGAGTTTATTCTCAGTTCTTACAAGCATCTCTTTTTATAGCTCAGCCCAGGCGGAATGTGGGGCAGTTGATATTGCAGATATGGACTGGGGATCAGCCACTTTTATTGCTCATGTTGACCAGTTTATTCTCGAAAATGCCTATGGTTGCGAAGCCTCTCTTGTACCAGCCAATACGCAGCCCACTGGTGAATCCCTAATCAAAAGCGGGAAACCGGAAGTTATTCCAGAGTTTTGGAGTAACGCTATGAAGGAAGAGCTGGACAAAGAGGTTGAGGCAAAAAAGATTCGCTACGTTGGTACTCCCTTTGCTGATGGTGCTATCGAGGGTTTCTGGGTTCCAGACTACATGGTGAAAGCCAATCCGGAGTTGGCCACAATAAAAGGTGTTATGGAAAATGCTCACCTGTTTATGCCAAAGGATGGTGCCCAAAAAGCTTCCTTTTATGGATGCCCCGAAGGATGGAACTGCCACATATCATCCTCGCACTTATTCAAGGCATTAAACCTGGAAAGCGTGAATTTTAAGTTTGTGTCTCCGCCCACAGGGGCTGACCTCGATATATCTCTTCAGGAAGCTTACGACAACAAAGCTCCCTGGTTTGGCTATTACTGGTCACCCACCGCTGTACTTGGGCGGTACAAAATGGTGATGGTGGACTTTCAAACAGGTGTTGATCTCGCTGAGTTCAAGCAATGTACCTCTCAGTCCGACTGTAAAAATCCAAAGGTAACCATGTACCCCTCGCCTATGGTACAAACAATTATTACCGAAGGATTTGCCAAACGTGCGCCAGAAGCCTCCCAATACCTTTCCCGCAGGGGATGGTCAGACAGCCAAATGAACGAAATTCTGGCCTGGATGGAAGCCAATCAAGCGGATGGTGAAGCGGCCATGGAACACTTCCTGAAAAACTATCAATCCACTTGGGTAAAGTGGGTTGATGGTAAAGCCGTGAGATCTGTGCGGGAGGCTCTTGACGAACTCTGATGTTCATAGATCCCCCAGGAGCTGTTTACGAATCTCCTTAGGCTGAATACACTAGAGCCGACGCCTTATTATAAAAAGGTTGCATCCATGGCTGAGATTCAATTCGGAGAACAAACATTTTCTTGTTCTCCCGGTGAAACTGCGCTGGATACCCTTCTAAAAAATCACATGCAAATTCCCTGGTCTTGTCGAGCCGGGCTTTGTCATTCCTGCCTTGTTCAAGCTACCTCTGGTGATATTCCTCTTGCCGCTCAACGTGGGCTGACCGAAGAACAGCGCTCCGATAACCTTTTACTCGCCTGCCAGTGTATTCCTGAAACAGCTTTGGCATTGCAGCCACTACGCCGGGCTTTGCAGCCCATGCAGGCCATTATCACCAGCACCCGACTTATTAACCCAACCCTGTTGGAACTTACATTCTCACCTCGCCTACCAATTGAATATCACCCTGGCCAGTTTCTCTCTTTATCTCTGGAAAAAAATGCCCCCGGGAGTCGGTATACCTTGGTTTCCCGTCCATGGGCTGAGGCTGATTTACGTATTCATGTAACACGCAAAGTCGGTGGTGGGTTTTCCTCATGGTTATTTGATGAAGCCAGAGCGGGGCAGACTATCTGGGCAAGAGGGCTGGGTGGAGAGTGCTGCTATCAGCCGGACAATAATCAGCCATTAATTATTTTTGGTGCTGAAGTGGGCATCAGCGCCGCTTTAGCTATTGCTGAGGATGCAAAGTGGCACCAGCATAAAGCTCCTGTTCAGGTCATGCTTAAAGGTGATATCGAAGATCACTCCCATAAACTTCCTGAAGACTCGGTACTGAAAGTGAAAAGCAGCAATCTGGAAGTCACTGCAGAAGCTTTAATGAATACACCAGCCAATCGAAATGCTCGCTGGATACTTCTTGGTAAAGCCAAGCCTGTACTCAGGTTGACCTCCTGGCTGGGTGAGCAGGAAGTACCTCCACAGAATATTCTCCCTTTGGCTTACCGAACAGGGAATGCTCTTTCTCCCTAAGCATTTCATTTATTCGAGGTAAGTATTCGGCATCACGGAAACCGGTGTTGTGATTATGAAGTCCGGTTGAGACGGCTGCTTATAAGTGAATTCCAAAAACCAGGATTTCCAGCCCTTAACCGGCTCTTCAACCTGAGTCTGAACGACACAAGCCTGACCTGAACTTTCACACTCAACTTTTACCGGCACAGCCTGATACTTCAAACCTGCAGGCTTTAATGTTGTCATCCGAAAATCACGGGTTTCAGGGTTAACAACCTGCCAGAGTTTTACCTCATCGGGTTTATCACTCACTGTCACCAATATCTGCTGCCCATCAACTTTCTGATTCAAAATTGCTGGGGGCTGCTGTCCGGAAACCAAGTAATTTACATAGCTGACAATAGTATCTGTGACCCGCTGGATGTTTTCCCGGGAAATATAATGTCTGGAATTGGGATACGCCCTCATCCATTTCGGACCCACAAGTCCTGACCAGTAAACCCTACTGCTATCCGGCGGAAAGAAATCATCACCAGAAGCAGTGATAACATATTTCGGCAAAGTTAAATAATCGCGGTAAAACCAGGGATCAACCTTGCCCATCAGTTGATTCATTTCAGGCGTATGAAGCCTTGGCAAAACACTTTGTTTTTCTGACAGATAAGGTTGAAGAGGTGGAATCCAGCCCTTATAAACCCGGTGAAGATGATCCAGGCACTCCTGCACATTTAGAACATCAATCACCATCGGAATAACAGCCTGAACCCGTTGATCAACGGCAGAAGTCAGCCATGCTGCCCAGCCCCTTTTAGAAGCACCGGTAAGAATAAAACTCTCGGGAGCACGATTTCCTAACCGTTCATTTAATAGCGTCTGCACAGCATCCATAGTTTTAACAACAGATTTCACCATTGGGAACTGAATTGGGCAGTCACTACACCCCGAATAATTCAAACTGGCAACCCAGCTCCGGGCAACAAGGTCATCTTCTTTTCGGGGCGTTTCACCATTCAATGACAAATACTGCTGCGGCACATCACGAAGATTGATAACAACTGAGCGTGTTGATATCGCTAAGTCTTCAAAACGCAATTCATCAGAAATATCGGACGCGGCATTGTTATCCCGCCCATAACGCACTCCCCCATTCACATGCAGCACAGCAGGCTGGCGCTTCACATCTGTGGGAATATAAACAGTGATGCGGTGCTGCCAGAGGGGATGGTTACTTTTCAGGGAATCAGGACTCCAGCTTTGGGAAGTCATGGTGAGATCAACAATATTCAAACCATTAACTTGCCGGGTACCCAGAACGCTCCACTGAAAGTGGCTATCGGGTTTCTTGATATATTCAACCAGTGCTCCGCTGGTTGCGACGGCCCGCTCAGCAGCCATAGAAAAAGCGGCCAGCAGCGCCAATAAACTGGTTGAAAAACAGTAAAACAAGATCTGTTTCAGTGGTGTCCTGATCATTCTCATTTTTAGCCATATCTGTATTTTAGCGGGAAGTTTAGTCCACATGGTGCGATACTGGCGCCGCGCCAAATAAGAAACAGAGGCTACCTATGACCGACCTGATAAAAACCGAGCGCCGGGGGAATGTTCTTCTTCTCTCCATCAACCGGCCGGAGCGAAAAAATGCCCTGAGCCACGCCATGTATACCAGTCTGGCTGAGCCTATTGAGCAGGCGGCAACAGATGGCTCCATAAAGGCAATCGTCCTGACCGGCACGCAGGATTGCTTTACCGCTGGCAATGATCTGGGAGACTTTCTGGAAACACCTCCCACGGGGGACGACTCTCCAGTTCTTCGCTTTATGCTTGCTCTTCTGGAATCTCCAAAGCCTGTAATTGCTGCCTTAAACGGTGTAGCTGTTGGTATTGGCACAACATTGCTTCTGCACTGCGATCTGGCTTATGCCGGCCCTGACGCCAAGCTTCAGACCCCATTTACCCGCCTTGGCCTGTGCCCGGAGTATGGCTCCAGTCTTATCCTTCCCCAGATAGTTGGCCACCGAAGAGCTTTTGCAATGCTGATTCTTGGTGAAACCATTAATGCCGAGCAGGCTTTGGCTTATGGTTTGGTAAATGAAGTCAGCGAAGATTTCCTGGAACTGGCACTGAAGCGTGCTGAACAGGTTGCTGCTCTGCCACCAGCCTCAGTCCGTCTTGGTAAGAAGCTGATGCATTCCGAAAACCGGGAACAGCTTATTAAACAGATCAAAGTTGAAATGGCTGCTTTTGGAGAGCGTCTGACTTCCGATGAAGCCAAAGAAGCTTTCACAGCCTTTATGCAGAAGCGCCAGCCAGACTTCAGCAGGTTTGAATAAAGCTGTAATAAGTTTGAGTTGAACTATAAATAGGGCGAAACAGCTTCGCCCTATTCCTTTTTTACTGCATCAGAACCACCACCAGCTGCTGGTTTCAGCGGTTTTATCCAGCTGCTCCTGAGCGACATCAATATCAGGAGCAGAAAATAGTTTCAATGGTTGCAAACGGCGGGACTGCATTAACTCACTTTTTGCTGCTTTCCAGGAAATAAACTGCATGGGACCATCGCCCAGCAGGCTTTCTCCGGCATTGGGATCATAAGGAGGCGATGTCAACTCCGAATAACGCAGGTAGTAAGTCTCTCCACCTTTAGCATCAAGAACAAAGCCACCAATACGGTTAAAGTTTACCGGCTGGTTTTCAAGGAAAGTGTCTTCCATAAAAAACAAATCCTGACCAAAAGCTGGGCGCTTAACAACAACCTGATATTGCCCGGGCTCCATACTGAACAGTGCATAACCATTGCTGCGAACATTAACGGCTACTTCACCATTCATATATACGGAAGGTGCTTCCAGCTCTTCTTCTGCCCACTCGCTATAAGGGCGATAAACAATGAGGTAAGACCTGTTTTCCGGTGATTCCGGTACAGGTTTAAATTTGGGACCATCAACAGGTTTAAGGAACGCGCCGAAGGAGCGATCATAATCAATTGACGTGCAGCCAGAGAGTCCGGCAAGTAACAAGCTTAATACAACAAACTTCCTGATCATTCTTATTATTCTCCCGTCAGGAGCGGTTTTATAATTAAGTTCAGATAATACCAGCCTCCGATACGGATTGGTTGACCAATTCGTTCATTGAACTGTTACTCAAAGCCAATTGCACAGAAACTGTAACCTGTAGAGTGTCTGGTGTGGAAGTCCAAATACTGGCAAACTGATATTCTTTGTATGAATCTGTTGCTTGATGAAGGGTTCCCGAGCTGTCAGAAAACAATAATAAGAATTGAACTAATAATGGACAAACTCCACATTCTCTTATTCTCACTGGCTGTCAGTCTTTCGGCACCTGTCGCTATGGCAGAGGAAGATAATCCAGATATTCCTCTCTATGATATAGGCGACAACTTCCACCAGTATCCGCCAGATTACCGTGAGCCAGATCCTGAAGCTCCGGTCCGTTATGGCCGTACAACTTCCAAATCTTTCCCACTACAGGCACTTGAACAGGAAGAGCTTGCAGAAGCTCAGGTACCAGGAGCCTTACAGGCTACTGCTGCAGGTGAAGCATTGAGTCAGCAGGAATCTGAAATCACCCAGAGTGATGGTGCTATCACTATTGAAGAGCTGGAGAACACCGGCATAGGGTTTGATACAAATCTGCCAACTGCAAATGCCACTGTGAACAACACATCAACCGTTACCATTAATAACCAGACCTATAATGCTGGCGGCACAGCTAACGTGAATGTTCAGCTTGATGCGGTCGTCACCACACGAAATTAAAACTGGTCAGGATGGCTCTCAAACCATTCCTTCAAAGCTCTCCTGACTTTCTTTGATTCGATAACAAACTCTGGACTAACCGCTTCTCGCCTGATACGAATATGGTTATCCAGAGCTGTCAGTCGCTGGATATCAATACCAATATTGTTGTTGCGGATAAATTCAATCATGGCCAGGGCCGGCCCATTGAGAATCTGTTGACACTGATACATGCCCATTCTCCGAAGTCGTGTGGCACTTCTCTGATCATCAGGTTATCGACGCAAGCTCTCGGTTGTTGAGATATGCAGTCTTAGAATCAAGGAAGGTTCTGACATGACACGCCCAGCAGGTTTTGAGCGAAAAGAAATTCTGGAACGGGCTATGGATCCGTTCTGGCGTAATGGCTACGAAGGTACATCCCTTCGACAGCTGGAAGAAGCGACCTACCTGAACCCAGGCAGTCTCTATCATCACTTTCACAGTAAGGAGGAACTGTTCCGGGAAGTTTTGGTTCATTACATAGAAAATCACCTTCTTTCCCGTCTCGCCCACTATCTGACCCACCACCCTCCAATGAAAAGCCTGAAACTGTTTTTCACCACCAGTTATCGTCAGGAATATATTAAGGAATATCGCTGCGGGTGTTTGCTGGTACTGGCAATGATGGAAGGTCAGAAAAAGAGTTTATCACCACTACTCAAAGATGCTCTTAATCGCCTGGAAGCAGGTTTTGCCGACACCTTGCTTGCCGCTGGAAAACCTGCAGCCTGTGGCCGCATACTTCTTGATAATTATCTGGCGCTTCAGCTCTCTGGTCACTTGCTCGGAAACCAGAAAACACTCGACAGCTATGTTCGGGGTATCTTTGAGTTTTTGCCAAGTCAGCAATTAGAAAAACAATTACTGGCGGATTAACCACTCACAGGTTGCTGTCATAGCTGTATAATTGTGCTCTTTGCCTGCTGTCAGCCACAGCGAATAATGAGCCTATTTCAGTTATGAGCATTACCAACCTGATTGTTCACCGGATTGAACGCCGCCCCGATGCTGAGAATTCTGAGCTGCGCACCCGGGCAACACCTCTTGCCAGTAATAATATCTGCGAAAGCTTTCTGGAAGACCTGATCGCGTCCTACAACAAGAAAGGCGACAAAGGTCATGGAGCCTTTGGTGGTGAAGCCACTGTGTTCCGCACCCAGCTTGAAGATTACCTGGAAGAGCGCCTCTCTTTCACCGAGTTCAGCTTGACTGTTGCGGAAGGTTTAAAAGAAAAACTGGATGAAGCGGGCATGTTCCCCGGTGGTTTTATTCTGGTGGCACACTATGTTAGTGGGCTGACTAAATACCTGATTGTTGCCACACTGCCACCAGCTACCAGCACGACGATTACCGAACAGCTGGAGTTGTCTGACACAACTCACCTTGATCTTGCACGTTTGAGCCTGGCGGCTCGTATTAACCTGAGTGAATGGCAAGGCAATCAGACCAGCTCACGCTATATTTCCTGGATCAAACCAAAAGCTGGCCGCAGACTCAGTGACTGCCTAACCACATTTATTGGCTGCGAAGAAACCGGCGACACCAAGAAAGATACAACCAAGTTAATGAGTGCTGTATCGGATTACTGCAAAACCATTGAATCCGACACCGAGCGCAACGACGTGAAGAAAAAGGTTTTTGAATACTGCGACGGCCAGCTGCAAGAGTACAAAACGATCTCTGTGGACGAACTGTCAGCCCACCTGAACGAAGATGCACCAGAAGGCTTCGAGCGTTTTGTAAATACCCGGGACTATGATGTCACTCCTGATATGCAACCAAGCCGCAGCCAGCTGAAGAAACTGGTTCGCTATGCTGGTCGGGACAAGGGAATTAATATTGCCTTTGATTCTGATGTTTACGGAACCCGTGTACGTTACGACAGCGAGCGGGACAGCATCACAATTGTTGGAGTTCCGGATTCATTGAAAAAACAGCTGGAAGAAAGTTAATCCCCACTGAGAAAACTATTGCCAGAACAATAACCGGAGGCAAAGTATGAGCACACACCGCCGCATTCGTGTATGGGATCTACCAACCCGTCTGTTTCACTGGCTGCTTGTACTCTGCTTCGCCGGACTCTGGTACACGGGAACAGAAGGCGATATGGATCGGCATGTTCTGCTGGGCTATACCGTTCTGGGTTTACTACTGTTCCGTATTGGCTGGGGTCTTGGTGGTGGCCACTTCAGCCGGTTCAAAGCTTTACAGCTTTCTCCCTCTGTAGCCCTTAATTATCTTCGCAAAGGAATGAAAACCGATTACCCCGGGCACAACCCTTTGGGGAGTTGGGGTGTAGTGGTGATTCTCACAGGAATGTTTATTCAGGTTGGTACCGGGCTGTTTGCCAACGACAGTATTCTGACGGAAGGGCCTCTGGCTCAGTTTGTCAGTGGTGACACCAGCGACTGGATGACAACCATTCACTCCCTGAACTTCGATATTTTACTGTGGGTAATCAGTCTACATGTTGCTGCAGTCCTGTTTCATACCTTTATCCACAAAGAAGACATCCTACCCGGTATGATTACCGGTCGACGAAATATCCACAGCCGCTACCTTGAGCCCTCTTCCAGCTCCTGGGAGCTTTTTACCGTGCTTGTATTGTTTGCAACCATGGTCATCACATGGCTTTCAGATTTAGCATAACCCCACAATAAGGATGTTTCAGGATCTCCCTTCAGTGCCGATATGACCTGCAGTAACCCCCTGATGTAACGGCAGTTTCAGGGTTTAGGGAGATTCGGAATGTCCATGCAGGTTGGAGGTGGAGGCGGTGTACGCCCCTTAGGCCCTCCTATACAGCAACCGCAGGTACAGCAGCCTGCATCCAAAACAGATACGCAAGCTCCCCAGTCGGCACCGGGAGGGGCTGGCCAGACCCTGCATAACATTAACAGCTTCAACAGCCAGCCAGTCAGCAATGATATGGAACAGCTTCAGCAATGGCTGAACAGACTGAAAGGTGGCAACCAACCGCCAGCTCAACAAGCAGCTGTTTCACCACAAGGCTCA
The DNA here is from genome assembly GCF_058148445.1 of Parendozoicomonas sp. 2304DJ65-17. Taxonomy (NCBI): domain Bacteria; kingdom Pseudomonadati; phylum Pseudomonadota; class Gammaproteobacteria; order Oceanospirillales; family Endozoicomonadaceae; genus Parendozoicomonas; species Parendozoicomonas sp. 2304DJ65-17. The sequence goes on along the minus strand of NZ_JBYVJV010000002.1, from coordinate 614,524 downwards.
AATCTGCAACAAGCCCAGCAGAATAGCCAAACAGCGGCAGTACCACAGCCACCTACGCCTGAATCTTCAGAGCCTCCATCGACACCAATTGGAGAAACACCTGCGGCTCCCAATCCAACACCAACAGAGAAGCCGACAGAAACACCAACGGAAACTCCAAAGCCACCTCCAGAGGAACCTGCGGAACCACCTCCTCCGCCTCCTTTGACTACCAAACAAAAAGCCCTGCTGAACAAGGGGCTTGAGAAGCTTGGAGAAAAACTGGATATAGGCAAAGCGGATTTAGCAAGACTGACCCATGCCAAAGCCACATCAAACGACGCTCTTTATTTCTATCAGCTGGGAAAACTGGAAATTCCCCCAGGCAGTGCAAAAGCAGAGCAGCTGAAAACAGGGCTGGATAAGCTATTCAGTGCCGTTAACAGCGCAGGGCAACCTATTGCCGAAGAAGTGAAAACAACCATTGTTCTGGATGACGTTAACAAGCTTGCCAGCTCCAAAGCAATAAACCTGCCTCCCAGCCTGGTCGTTGATCTTGGTGCTTTAACAAACAACGAAGCTGATCGATTTGTTGCTCTCGCTAAGGCTGTTGGTGTACCTCAGCCAAAAGCAGAAACCCTGGTCAAAGGGTTTGCTGCATTGGGGCAACAGTTCGACCTGACGCCTGCAGAACTGGATTCCATCCTTGGGGATGCCTCCCGAACTGTAAACACTGCTATTTCTACAGAAATGCAGAAAGCAGCAAAATCCCTGAGGTTATCGCCCGAAGTATTTAACGATCTGGCTAATGCTGCACTCCTCAAAGACAGCAGAAAGTTCGCAGACATCGGCCAACGGGCTGGACTAAGTAGAGACCAGGTCAGAGATATTCTCCCAAGAGTCACGAAAGCTCTTGCAGCTATTGGTAAGAACCCTGTTATCACAGGCGAGAAACTTATCCGCTTCACGAAAGATGCTTCTGTACAGAACCAAATTTATGCAGCAGGTAAGGCAGTTGGTCTCTCCCAACCTCAAAGCATCAAGCTGGCTGCCACATTTGTTGATAAGGGTCTTTCCGGATACACCGATCTGGCGCAAGAGTACGGCCTGAAGGGTAATGACCTCACGTTACTTAACAAGCTGCAGGATATCCAGAGACAGCAAGGCGATAACGCCCTGAGCCTTGCCACTAACAATGTATCAAGCATTGTCGAACAACGAGTTCTTGCCCGAGAACTCGGCCTTCAGGCAAAACCCGTCGACTGGCCAACAACATCAAGGCCTACTCCTTTCAAACCACCCGGTCGTAGTTTTTTCGATGCTTTCAGAAGAGTCAGCAATTCAGTTCAGGCTGAGGTCAAAAGGGCTGCAGATAAAGCAGCAAAAGCGGCTGCAACTGTAAGAGCCCAGAATGAAGTTCGATTTGTAAAGCTCTCCGACGAACTTCAACATGTGCGTCTGGAAATCAACAAAGTAAAAAAGGCAGCAAGAAACCCATTCTTCCTAATCGGCAATCCCCATATACGTGGCAAATTGCGAGGATTGCAAAACCATGAACGTAATATCAAAACAGAACTGGAGAAGATCCAGAGAGCTGGTCACACACCTTCAGCTAAAAGAGCACAGGAAATCAAGCTGATGGATAAAATTGAAGTGATGAAGGAAAGGCTTGCCAAAATGGAAGACTTGGCAAAACGAAACCCATTTACAGCCGTACTCCATCAGCCTGCGATTAATGTTGTAAAAAATCAAATTAGAACTCTGGAAGCAAGCCTCGAAAGGCTCAGATAAAGGATTAAGCTATGGCTAGCCCAGATATCGGACGATCAGCCCAACGGGTTTTCAAACATTATAAAAAGCATTACAGCGATATAACCACCTTGTTTGAGCTTTCCAAGCTGCCGTTACCATCAGCGCCAGCCGTTAGCAATGAACTACCAGATGACCTTATTGCCTTGCAGCAAAAAGCAGATCAAAGCCTTGAACAACTCAAACAGTACACAGCTAATGTTGATGCACTCAATAAAATAGATCCAAGCCAGCTTCAATCAAAAAGTCCGGAGCTCAGCGCAGCTCTGATTAACTATAAAAAAGATTTGGATGTACTTTTTTCGGCCATTCAGGCTGTTAAAGCCAAAGCACCAAAATCAGCAAGCAAGAAAGGAAAGCGAGTCAGAACCAAAAAGTTTTGATTCTGACCCTTTAGCTGATCTTATTTATTCTTGAACTTTTTATGGCAGGAACCACAGTTGTCTGCCATAGCTTTGAAAGCCGGAACACTGTCTTTCATATTGCCACTGGCTGCTGCAATCTTGAGTTTGTCAGCATGGTCAACCAGTTCTCTCATCAGCTTATCGAATTCTGCCTTATCTTCCCAAATCTCAGGCTTTGCCTTTGAATCAGATGTGAGATGTTTTTTCTCAAAACCTTCGCCAGACCATTGAGTCACAACAGCAAGGCGGTCAGCATCACTCTGGAATTGGGCAGCATCAAAAGGTTTCTTCCCTTTAATCATCGCCCCCATATCACCAAAGTAAGTGCCAACCAGTGCCATGTGGGCTTTACGCAGATAGACTGCATCGTCATCCTTTGCAAAGTCCAGGGCATGGGCTGATACACCTGCGACCATTGTCATAACTGCAAACGGAACCAGTCCTTTTGCAAGCACTTGTCTTACAACAGCTTTGTTTAACATCATGGTGTGCCTCATCTGGCGGTGTTATTTGATTTTGTTTTTCACGGCCACATCAGCATAGTCCTGTTACTCCAGTGATTCAAAGGCTGATAGCCATTAGAAACAGTTATCCTGCTGGCTACCTCCGGGCAAAGGAATAACAGGTGCCCGACCTTCAGCAATATTTTCCAGAAAGCATCCGTATTGATGCCTTGCGGCTTCCTGCTGAAACACCACATGGTGGCCAGACTTAATACCATCTTCCGGATAACGAACCACAGCCACCGTGCGTCCATCTCTATTACCGGCAACGGGAGAAAGCCACTGTTGATATCCGGCTGCTTTCAAATCCGGTAATAATTGCTCATCTTCTGAAACATTCAATTCAGGGCCAAAAAGATCTGCTCCCAGACTCACCAGAAGCGGCTTTTGGTTAAACAAACCAACCCAGTCGTCAAAGTAACCTTCCACAATCAGAGTATGTGGAGCACTTGCCTGTGCAGCAGGTTCTCTAGTCCAGCGTGCGGCATTAATGGAGAAATCAACCGGTGCCAATGCCTGCTGGGAGAGTAGCCACAAAGGGTGAAAAGGATCATTCACCACATCATTTTTACCAGTGAAGAAGAACAGAGGCTCCAGAATATTTCCCAGAGGATCTTCTCCAAGAACCGAGAGGTGCATAACAAGGCCAAGGTTATAACTACCAGCGCCACTGCCAATCACTCCCTGAAATGGCACAGGGTCAATAGCAGCCTGGGCGATTCCCGTCATCGCACCGAGAGACTGCCCCATGACAACCTGCGTCTCAGCATCAAACCTTATTTGGCCGTCATCACTCAGCGCACCAGGGCATAAAGAAGCATCCACATCAAGATTATTCACCAGTCTTCGAAACAGAACTCTCTCAATAACCGACTGCTCAAAATTACCCCTCATAGCTGGCAGGTTCATAAAGTTATAGGTTCCAATATTCAGGGAGAGGCCGGGAATTAAATCTGCAATCGCATTGAGAAAACCGGTGCTGTCTTCATGGTCGGCTCCCATATGCCCGCCCATACCTGCAGTTGCCCAATTTCGTTGGGCTGCAACCTGGGCTGGGCTACCTTCTGTTGTAAGAGTGCCATCAGAAAGCGTGACGCCACGATCATGGGCTTGTGTCGCATAACCCGCCGTTCCATGGTTATAAAACATCATTGGATAACCAGAAGCAGGCATCGGAGTTCTTGGCACTGTCACAACCAGCGGAGTTTCCCGGTAATACTTCACCTGCGGGTTATTCACACCGTCGTATTTAATACGTCCCCCAATGAGAGCGTAGGGAAACAGTCCCGACTGCAAGCCTGGTACTTGCCATTGCGAACCCAGAACACAGTATTCCGGAGTCATCTCCAACAGTTCGAAACCAAATACAGGTTGTGCAGGTGTCTGCTCATCTGCCCAGCGAGCCAGATTCTGCAACGAAGATGATGGGTTACCTGTCGTCCATACGGTTGCTCCCACAATGTTGTCTGCAGCTATTCCATCAAGCCTTAACTGATCTTCAAGGGGTTGATAGATAGTTAAGGCCCGCTCAGCATCGTCAGAATCAATCTTCTTATTGACGTGACGAGGGTTTACACCTTCCAAAAGCGCAGTAAGAACCGGATTAGGAATCAGGTTCTGGGCATGCTCTGGAGAAATCTGTCTGGTAACAACAAGCGCATATTTATTGTTTTCTTTTAATGGTTTGCCAGCAGGTAACACCTGCAATAACCCATCAGGACGATATTCATCACCTTTTTCACGATAAGAAACTCTGACAGGAAACCGCTTACCACGTTCAGAAGATGCGGGGTCAATATCAATCAGCTGTATAGCTGCGTTGCTGGACGCATAATCCTGCGGGTTTTCTTCAAATGAAAGATATGAAGATGAAATACCACCGCCAAAACGCATGTAGAGAGGTAAATTAGGAGCAAAGCCAAAATGATCCTGCTCTGCCCATCTCACATAATTACCGATAGTTGCATTCAGGGGTTGGGGGAAACGATTAAAGTTAATAGAGTTATCATCATTTCTTCGAATATCAGATGGGAACCCGGAATCAAAGAATCCCTTCTTTCCGCTCACATCCAGAATCATTTGTTTATCTTCATAACATCCCTGAAGAAATAAGAGACTGGAAAGAAAAGCAGTAGCTTTGATTGTGCGAAATATGTCCATATATTACCTACATTGTTATTTTTGGTACTAAGGTAGCACTACAACCTGACGATGGTAAGCCAGCTTTTTCAATACAAGGCCACGTAACATGAAGCTCTTCTCAAAACGCCACCCTGTAGATAAGAACCCTTTCGCCTGTTAGGCTCGATGAAAATAAAACCAAGAGCTCATATCATGTCAGTCACCCTTGTTACCGGAGCCACAGGCACTGTCGGCTTCAATATCGTGAAATATCTCCTGAAAAAGAGTCGTGCAGTAAGGGTACTGGTAAGAGATATTAAGAAAGCCAAAGAACTGTTACCTGCCGAATGTGAGTTTTCACAGGGTGATGTGACTGATATTCAAAGTATTGAACAAGCCATGGCAGGCTGTGATGTGGTTCACCATGCTGCGGGACTTCCCGAACAGTGGTTTAAAAACCCGGATATTTTTACCCACGTAAATGTCACCGGAACACAGAACATGCTGGCCGCAGCCAAAAAGCTGGGGGTTAAGAAATTCATTTTCACCAGCACCATAGATGTATTCGAAGGACATGCTCACCAGCTCTATGATGAATCGATTCTGGATTCCAAACCCAAGGGAACATTTTACGAGCGCAGCAAACAAGCCGCTGACAAGTTAGCAGTTGAAGCTATGAACGATGGCATGGACATTGTTTTTATTCACCCATCAGCAGTGTATGGGCCTGGGCCAGATATCCATCATTCAGTAGGTGTTAATGAAGTCATTACCAAAGTCAGAAACAATGATATTCCAGTATTGCTGCCCGGGGGCTTTCCTGTCGTCTATAGCGAGAATGTAGGTGAAGCTCATGTTTCAGCTGAGAATATGTCTGCTGGCAGCCGTTACATTCTCAGTGATCAGTACGTTACTCTTACTGAACTTGTTGGGCTCATTCATGAGCAATTAAGCATCAAGAGAAACGTACCACACGTTATGCCAGTTTGGGTGGGTTCTGCTATTGCAACTGCCGGAGAATGGGTTGCAGGCATTATTAATAAAAAGCCATTGATTGCTAAAGGTGAACTGACCTTTTTGCAGTGGCAGGCGATTCCCAATGGCCAGAAGGCTACAACAGAGCTTGGCATTAACTATGTTGGTTTGCAGGAAGGTTTGCAGAAAACAATAGAGTTACAGGAAGCTTAAATAGGATAGCGGCCAAGTTATTTGGTTTTTCTTGGCCGGTATCAAATGCTTTTAATGGCTTAGTCCTGCTGCCCGCTGTTTCTTGTCCTTTTGTATTCAATCCATCCCAATGTTGCAGCGCCAACAACTCCCAAAGCAAAAAGCCCCGCAGCACCAGCTACCGCTAAACCTGTATATTTTAATACGGAAGTCGCCGTCACAGTGCTCAGCACACGGCCAACCGGGTTTTGGGTATTCCACTCTCCTGTAGCAAAAGCTACAGCACAAAGAGCCCCGAAAATTTTTACCGGGGCATAAGGGGTAACTTTACGAGTTAACCATTCACAGGTTGATTCTGGCTTAAGGCTGCTGCTTCTTATACCTTGATTCTTAGTTTGTTCGTGCGAAGTAATCCAGGCTTTTGCTTTGGATAGACATGCTTGCATAGTAGAGAAGACCTTTATTTAACTGAAGTGCCTTCTTGGAACGGATTTAATAACAAATGTTCCAGAAAGAGAAAAGTTTGGCTGACAAGTGTGTCAGACATTGTCTTTCTTCTGGCTAAAACCAAAACGGCCTGCTTTCGCAGGCCGTATGATTGTTGGTCAGTGTTCTATACGCGACTGTTAGTCCTGATACTCCTCAACAGGAACACAGGCGCAGAACAGGTGCCGGTCACCATAAACATTGTCGATACGGTTTACGGTCGGCCAGAACTTCTCACCTCCGCCAAACTGGGCTGGGTAGACAGCTTCTTTACGGCTGTAAGTTCGATCCCACTCACCAAGAATATCGTCCTGAGTATGGGGCGCATTTACCAGAGGGTTATCGCCTTCTGGCAGTTCACCCTTCTCAACCCGATCAATTTCCAAACGAATGGAAATCATGGCATCCACAAATCGATCCAGCTCCGCTTTGCTTTCACTCTCCGTCGGTTCAATCATCAAGGTCCCAGGAACCGGGAAGCTCATGGTTGGAGCGTGGAAACCATAATCCATCAAGCGCTTGGCGATATCTTCTTCGCTGATACCTGAGGCAGCCTTGATTGGACGAATATCAATAATGCACTCGTGAGCGACACGATCATTACGGCCGGTGTAAAGCACTGGATAATGCTCACCCAGGCGATTAGCCAGATAGTTTGCACCAAGAATGGCTACAGCTGTCGCCTTTCTTAAACCTTCGCCACCCATGTTACGCAGGTAAGTCCAGGAAATTGGCAGAATGGAGACAGATCCCCAGGGCGCTGCACTCACAGCAGTATTTTCATCGTTCGGCCCATCCAGCTTAATCACAGAGTGATTGGCAACAAATGGTTCCAGGTGAGCTTTAATGCCGATAGGTCCCATACCTGGGCCACCGCCGCCATGAGGAATGCTGAAGGTTTTATGCAGGTTCAGGTGAGAAACATCTGCGCCAATTTCACCGGGCTGGCTAATGCCAACCTGTGCATTCATGTTGGCACCATCCATATAAACCTGGCCACCATTATCGTGCACGATATCGCAGATTTCACGAATCTCTTCTTCGTACACACCGTGGGTGGAAGGGTAAGTAATCATCAGGCAGGACAGCTGCTCACCAATCTCTTCTGCACGCTGCTTCAACTCTGCAACATCCACGTTACCGTTATCATCACAACCGGTAATCACAATCTTCATTCCTGCCAGCATGGCTGAAGCAGGGTTGGTTCCGTGAGCAGAAGAAGGAATCAGGCAGACATTACGATCATGGTCACCACGGCTTTCGTGATACTTGCGGATCGCCATCAAACCAGCGTATTCACCCTGTGCACCTGAGTTTGGCTGCATACAGATAGCATCAAAACCTGTTACTGCTTTCAGATACTCATCCAGTTCGGAAATCATTTCCCGAATACCGGCCGTCAGTTCAGTTGGAGTAAATGGATGCAGATTTCCAATTTCTGGCCAGGAAACAGGCATCATTTCGCTGGCAGCATTGAGTTTCATAGTGCATGAACCCAGAGGAATCATGGATTGATTCAGAGCCAGATCGCGGTTTTCCAGGCGTTTGAGGTAACGCATCATCTCTGTTTCAGAGTGATAGCTGTTAAATACCGCATGAGTCAGTACAGGCTCACGTCTGAACAGCTGTGCAGGAATAGAGGAGGAAGCCTTTTCCTGTAGGTCTGTATCAAGAGTATTTACATTCAGGCCATGACCTTCACCAAGAACAACATCCCACAGAAGCACGATATCATCACGACTAGTTGCTTCATCGAGAGAAATACCGATCAGGTCATCGTCAGTTTCACGCAGGCAAATGCCAGCTTCGCGGGAACGTCTAACAATGGCGTCTTTATCGCTCACCTTAAGAGTGACAGTATCAAACCAAGTGTCGTTAACCAGCTCAATGCCTTTGCTCTTCAGGCCAAGAGCCAAAATGTCGGTTAAGCGATGAATACGCTGGGCTATCTGCTTCAAACCGGCTGGGCCATGATAAACAGCATAGAAACTTGCCATATTGGCCAGCAGTACCTGCGCGGTACAGATGTTACTGGTCGCCTTTTCACGACGGATATGCTGTTCACGGGTTTGCATAGCCATACGCAGGGCTTTCTTGCCCCGGGTATCCACAGAAACACCAATCAAACGTCCTGGCATTGAACGCTTGTGTTTATCGCTAGTAGCAAAGAATGCTGCGTGTGGGCCACCATACCCCATAGGCACACCAAAGCGCTGGGCACTTCCCAGTACAACATCAGCTCCCAGCTTACCGGGAGCTTCCAGCAGCATCAGGCTCATGATATCGGCCACAATGCTAACAACAGCTTTGTTGGACTGAAGACTGGCAATCAACTCCTGATGATCACGCACATCACCCCAAGTTCCGGTGTATGCCAGCAGTGCACCAAAAACATCCTGTTCTACGGCTTTTGCAGCAGGGCCAACAACAACCTCAACATCGAAACCTTCTGCCCGTGTTTTCACAACATCAATGGTTTGTGGATGGCAGTCTTCATCAACATAGAAGATGTGTGACTTCTTATTTTTGGATACACGACGGGCAAGAGACATTGCCTCACCAGCGGCTGTACCTTCATCAAGAAGTGAGGCACTGGCCAGATCCAGGCCAGTAAGATCAAGGGTCAGTTGCTGGAAGTTCAAAATCGCTTCCAGACGCCCTTGGGCAATTTCTGGCTGATAAGGTGTATAAGCGGTGTACCAACCTGGGTTTTCCAGAACATTTCGCTGAATAACCGGGGGAACAATTGTGTTGTGGTATCCCATACCGATAAAGCTACGGGCAGGCTTGTTCTTGCCCATTAAGCCTTTCAGATAAGATAGAGTTCCCTGCTCTGTATGACTCGGCCAGTCAAGCGGTGAATGCTTTTGCAGAATACTGCCCGGTACGGTATTGGCCAGCAGGGATTCCAGTGAATCCTCCCCCAAAAGACCAAGCATAGCTTTAATATCTGCCTCACCAGGGCCAATATGACGGCGAATAAAATCTTCGCTGTTCTCCAGCTGATAAAGAGATGATGTGGTCATAACTTCTTTTACCGTTCTTATATAGTAAAAAGCCCCGGCACTCGCGATGAGCCCGGGGCTTTCAGATTGTCAGTTCTGAAACCTGGCTCAGTTATTCGTCTTCACATACTGCTGCATAAGCTTCTGCGTTGAGAAGTTCGCCCAGTTCTGCTTCATCAGAAGGCTTCATACGGAAGAACCAGCCTTCTGCATAAGGATCGCTGTTAGCCAGTTCAGGGGTTTCTTCCAGAGCATCATTGATAGCAACAATCTCACCGGAAATTGGCGCGTAAATATCGGAGGCAGCCTTCACAGACTCAACAACGCCAGCTTCATCATCTGCACCGAGCTCCGCACCAACTTCTGGAAGCTCAACAAACACAACATCGCCCAGCGCTTCCTGTGCGTGATCGGTAATACCGATGGTTACAGTGCCGTCCTCTTCCCGACGAATCCACTCGTGAGATTTCACATAACTCAGCTCTGCAGGAATATTGCTCATGGCCTGATCCTCTGAAATGTAATCAACTATTCATCAATGCAACTACGTAACAAACTATCGAGAATACGCAGCCGCACTTCATTTCTTTTCGTTTTACCCTATATAGGGTTTAAAACAGCTGACTCTAATCAACATTAGTGCCAGCTACTGAAAAAGTTGTCTGCAATTGCCTCGCAAACGGTAATCCAGTTACTCAAACACTTTTTTACCGTTCCGGACGAAAGAAGGTTTGATAACACGAACGGCGACAAGTTTACCGCGCATTTCTACCTGTGCATTGTCAGCTGTGCCAGCCGGAACCCGGGCCATGGCAATAGAGTGTCCCAGTGTAGGAGAGAATGTCCCACTGGTAATCACTCCTTCACCAACACCTTCCACTACAACCTTCTGACCATGGCGGAGAACTCCACGCCCTTCCAGAACCAGGCCAACCAGACGATCCCAGCCTTTCTTCTCCCGAATGGCAGCCAGCTGTTCGCGGCCAATAAAGTCCCGATCTGCAGATTCCCATGCCACACACCAGCCCATGTTGGCAGAAAGTGGTGTAATGGACTCATCCATATCCTGGCCGTACAGGTTCATACCTGCTTCAAGACGCAGAGTATCCCGGCAACCCAGACCACAAGGGCGCACACCTGCACCATCAAGGAGCTTCCAGAATTCCGCCGCCTCTTCTGAGGGCAATGTAATTTCCAGACCATCTTCCCCGGTGTAACCGGTTCGGGCGATCAGCCAGCCTTCACACTCACGACCTTCGAATACTTTCAGATCACGAATAACTTCTGCTTTGGCGGGAGAGGAAACCTGGGCAGCCAACTCACGGGCTTCAGGCCCCTGCACAGCAATCATGGCAACATCAGGTTGCTCGGTGAGGGTAACGTCAAAAGCTTCTGACTGTTTGTTCATCCAGGCCAGATCTTTCTCACGGGTTGCACAGTTTACAACCACCCGATAACCCCAGGACATGCGGTAAACAATCAAGTCATCAATCACACCACCTTCCGAATTCAGCATGCCGCTGTAGAGGGCTTTGCCATCAAAGGTGAGGCGATCAACATCGTTTGCAAGGAGATAACGGAGAAATTCACGACACTGAGGACCAGTAACATCCAGGGCGGTCATATGAGAAACATCAAACATACCAGCCTTTTGGCGAACAGCATGATGTTCTTCTATTTGGGATCCATAGTGCAGCGGCATCTCCCAGCCACCGAAATCGACTATTTTTCCGCCTGCTGCTTCATGAACAGCGAAAAGAGACGTCCGGCTACCCATAGAGTGTTCTACCCTCAGAATGAAATTGTTTTGAACCTGTGAAAGGTCATAAAACAGGCAAATAGCAGCTCATAATCACTGCTTCTGCATAATTAGTTAGCGCATTCTAAAGGCACACATTCGTTTACTCAAAGAGCATTTTTACTTTGTTTTTTTCTTATTCAAACAGATATAAACAAATGTACTTGATAGGTTTACACTGACACGCCGTATAACCACGACAGAAGAGTATTCTACGCAGTGAGAAAAAAGCAGAACGATTAACCAACTCTCGAGCGACGAATCAGAAAAATCACCGGAATCATTCCGGCCACAATCAAACTGATTGCCGGAAGGGCCGCACGCTCCCACTCACCCTCAGCTGTCATTTCATGAATTCGAACAGCCAGTGTATCCCAGCCGAATGGACGCATCAGAAGAGTAGCCGGCATTTCTTTCAGCACATCTATAAAAACCAAAAGCATGGCGGTAAGCAGACCAGGCATGACCAATGGGAAATAGACTTTTAAGGAAACTGAAAGCGGCGAATGTCCGAGAATACGTGCGGCTTCATGCATGGAAGGCTTCACACGCTCAAAGGCGTGAGTGACTGGTTTTAAAGCCACAGCAAGAAAACGAATCAAATAAGCCAGAATCAATGCAATAACACTGCCTAACAATAATTGTTCTACTGGTAGACCTAACCACTTTTGAAGAGGAGCAATGAATTGGTTATCCAGAAATCCAAACAACATCATCACAGCTACAGCAAGCAAGGCACCAGGCATTGCATAACCCAAACCACTAACACGTTCAGCAAAACTGGATAGCACACCCGGCTGGAAGCGCCCGCCTAAAACCAAAACAGAAGCCGCTGAAACTGTTGCTACGGCAGCAAACCCCGCCAGAGATAAAGTATTCAAAACAAGAGCCGCATAGCGGGCATTAAAGTCATGCCATGCATGGGTATACACCCACCAGCACAACTGAATGACAGGCAGTAGGAAAGCCAGTACAAAAACTGTTCCGCAAAAACCACTGGCAAGCCAAGCCTGAATTCCTTTTAAGCGGTGGCGGGGCATAACACGTTGGCGTTCGTTCTGGGCGATACTGTGTCGCCCTTTCAGCTGTTTTTCAACAATCAGCAGCATCACGATAAATACCAGCAAAACCGAAGCTAATTGTGCTGCTGCTTTCAGGTTAAAGAATCCGAACCAAGATTTATAAATTGCGGTGGTAAATGTGTCGTAATTAAAAACAGACACTGTTCCGAAATCAGCCAGTGTTTCCATAACTGCGAGAACAGTTCCGCCAATAATCGCTGGGCGGGCTACAGGTAAAGTCACCCGCCAGAAGGTTCGCAGTGCTGACATCCCCAGCAGTCTCGAAGCTTCATACAATGAACGTCCCTGACCTTGAAAGGCACCACGGGCGAGCATGTAAACATAGGGATAAAAAACCAGAACTAGCACGGCAATTACACCTAAAGGAGAACGGATATCTACCCAGGTAAAGCCATCTATATTTTGCCGCATCCAGCCTTGCAACGGACCACTGAAATCAAAAACACCCAAATACACAAAAGCCAAAACATATGCAGGAATAGCGAACGGCAGCATCAACGCCCATTCCAGCCAACGCCTGCCTGGGAAATCACAAAGTGCGACCAAAGCAGCCAAAGCTGTTCCAAGAATCGTAACCCCTATGGCTACACCAAACACCAGTACAACCGTATTCCAAATTAATCCGGACAGTTGTGTTTCAGCAAGGTGCTGCCAAACATCAACCTGGATATCACTCCAACTGAAAACAAGACTGCCAAGAGGCAAAAGTACAAGTGCGACAATAGCAAGAGTGAGAAGAGACAGAGGCTGTCTGAGAAATGCAAAAGCCGACAGGTGTTGTTTTATTAACATCCGTCGGCCTGTAAGAGAAGAGCCCGGTACAGATACCGGGCTTGGTGTTTGAGAGTAGGACATCCGTTTTTAAAACTGCTTTTCGTAAACGGTTTTACTTGTAATGAACCTTATCCATCAGCTGAATTGCCTTGGTCTGTTTCTCGCCAGCAATAGCAACATTCAGCTGGTCTGCTTCGAAAGCACCCCATTCAGCTACCAGCTCAGATGGAGCGATAGAAGCATTGGCAGGGTATTCCATATTGCTGTCTGCAATAATGCGCTGAGCTTCTTCAGTACTCATCCATTCCAGGAAATCAATGGCGGCAGCTTTGTTTTTGGCATAACGGGTCACACCAGCACCAGAAACATTCACGTGTACACCAGAGCTATCCTGATTCGCCCAGAACAGTTTCAGACCATTGTCAGGCTTCTTCTTCTGCAGACGACCAAAGTAGTAAGTATTTACAACTGTCACATCACAGATACCAGCAGCTACAGCTTCCATTGCTTTGGTGTCATTGCTGAATACGGGAGCGGCCAGGTTATTCACCCAACCCTGCAGAACCTGTTCGGTCTTATCTTCACCCAGTCGTTCAACCATGGTGGCAACCAGAGACTGGTTATAAACCTTCTTGGAAGTACGCAGGCAGAGACGACCTTTCCAACGGGCATCAGCCAGGTCTTCGTAGCCTTTCAGTTCATCAGCCTTCAGACGATCTGCTGCGTAAACCAGAGTTCTTGCACGAACAGACAGACCAAACCAGTCGCCATTATCAGCACGGAGATGGGATGGAATATTCTTTTCCAGTGTTTCAGATTTCACAGACTGAAGAACACCCTGCTTACTGGCTTGCCAGAGGTTACCAGCATCAACAGTGATCAACAGATCAGCAGGAGAGTTTTCACCTTCTGTTTCCAGACGGGCAAGCAGAGGACCGGCCTTATCGGTGATGTAGCGAATCTGAGTACCAGTTTTCTCGGTATACAGATCAAACAGGGGCTTAACCAGATGTTCCTTACGGGCACTGTAGATAACCAGTTCTTTGTTCTTGGCAGTTTCCTGCGCACTGACTGGCTCTGATGCAACAACAACTGCTGCAACGGTTGCTGCAACAATACCTGATACCCACGCGGCCATTTTGGCTTTCATGGATAGCCCCCTTTGGAATAACGCTATAGAATAATTGCGCAAATACTAATTATTCTCATTTGGGTTTGCAACATCAATTACTTTGTCGCAGATCAATACATCCCTAAATAAAACGGGCAGCCGAAGCTGCCCGCTTTATCAGTAAGAATTAATTCATCTACTCGCCTGAATCATTCGGCTCCGGCATTGGCGGCATCATATGTTCCATACCCGGTGGCATATCTCCCATACCGGGAGGCATGCCCATGCCATCCATACCCGGCGGCATACCGTCCATTCCTGGCATGTTCTGCATCTGCTCCATGACCTGATTTACGGATTCACGAACTGTATCAATCATGGCCTGGAAGCCATCAGTGAACCCTCTGTGGAAAACCAGAATCGATTTAGGAGAACCTGATTCAGGCTCATCAATAGCAGACTTTCCGGCATCTTTTGGCCCATCACCACCAAACAAAGATTCCATGGAAGTAGGTAATGTCAGAGCTATTGCACGGCCAGACATATAACCGTTGATGTAGCTGTTTCGCATAATGGCATTGCTGGGGTCACCCTGACGGCTTGCGTTATAAGCAGCTGCAGCTTCACACCAGCGATCACGGTATTCATTATCAGTTTCTTCGCCTTCAGTGCATTCGTATTCAACAACGCCCTGGGCATCAAGCACGCTTATATAGCCACTCTCATAACCATTAGCGGCAATGGGTCGGCTCTGAAGGTTATCAATGGCGGGAGTTCGACCCTGCATGGCATCAAGGCTACCCAGCTTCCAGGCTTCGATAAATTCGTCCCGTGCGCCGGTATTGTCTGCCTGAAAACTATTGCTTTCTTTCCAGTCTTTCAGACCACGACACCAGAAACGTTTATCTGGGGTCATACCCGAAGAGTCATCACAGTCAAAACCCACAGCTTCACTGGGGCGAATATCTTCAATAGTTACCCGTTCAACATCCTGCTCAATAGGTGTTACGGTCTCAGTCACATCCTGCTGTTCTTTATCATCCTTCTTTCCACATCCCTGCAGCATAATTGTTACAAACGCAGCCATGACAACAGCCATAACCGCTGGCAGTGACTTCACTGCACTGGAACATCGGGTCATATCAGTACCTCTTCTTTCTGAACCCGGAGTATTTACTCCGGCCCCCTCGCTCCCCGTTATCCGGGCAGGCTCTTTGATGCGCGAAGGGAAATATAGTTCAAAGTACAGAGGTACTAGATTTCAGAAATACTGGCTTCTGTTACTTACTGTTTCTGGATATGTCAGGCAGCTCTCCCCGCAACCCCATAGCCCGGCTGACAATTTCCTGTTTCAACAGGGGAATCCGGTTTGCCATATTTAACCCAGTGTTACGAAGCCAGCGAAACAACATGTGATCGCTGTGAAAGAGTCTCTGCAGGCCTTCCATAATTCCAGCCATAGCCAGGTTATGACCTTCACGGGCTCTTTGATAGCGATCCAGAATATGCGAAGCGGCAAAGTCTTCATCGCGAGATTGTGCCCGCAGAATCTCTTCGGTCAGGCTGGCAACATCCAGCAATCCCAGATTTGCCCCCTGCCCGGCCAGAGGATGAATGGTATGAGCGGCATCACCAATTAATACCACCTGACCCCGATGATACTGGCGGGCATGACGCTGCCGGAGTGGATGACATATCCGTTCATCTGCAGCAATTATTTTCCCGAATCGCCCCTCTATGGTGCTCCCCAGAGTTGTCAGAAACTGCTGATCAGACAGTTTCATTATTCTTCGGGCTTCATCCGGCACGAGAGACCAGACAATGGAACAGAAATGCCGGCCATCAGAAGACGATGGCAATGGTAGAAATGCCAGAGGGCCAGTATCAAGAAAGATCTGCCAGGCCGTTCCCTCATGAGGTTTCTCTATCTCTACTGTTGTGACAACAGCATGATGCAGATAATCCCACTCTCGCATAGGAATTCCCGCCCAGTACCGGGCTCTGGAACCAGCACCGTCTGCAGCGATTAACAATCGTGTATGCAGCTGACTGTTATCCCAAAGCCTGAGACTGACACCATCATTCTTTTCCTGCCGCAGCCCCTGAATCTCAATACCACTTAACAACTGGATATCTGATTTCAGTAATCGAGAAAGCAAAGCATTACGAATAATGCTGTTTTCAACAATGTGCCCAAGATGAGGGACACCCAGCTCGGATGCCGAAAAAGATATAGAACCGGTACCCGCGGCATCCCACACGTGCATACCTGTATAAGGGCAGGCACGCTGGCTTTGTATATGCTCCCAAACGCCAAGATGTTTCAACAGGTTGACAGACGCTTCTGTTAAGGCGCAAACCCGCGGATCAAACTTGTCGTCACTCAGAACTCCGCTGGAAACCTCCAGTGAGCCCGCATCAATCAGAGCTACATTGAGGGCTGTATTTTCAAGAGCCAGAGCCATGGCGGCACCAACAATGCCACCACCCAGAATAATAATATCGTAGTCCCGCGTCATACTGCCTCAGCACCCATCATCACGGATATGCAGCCACACTTGACTAGAGTGAGCCGCTGTATCTTTTTCTTTTTAGAAAATTACCGGCCAAGTCCCATTGCCTGCCGGGCAAACCAGTCCCGTACCGGGAACAGTAATTCCATCCCTAACAACCCTGCATTCCGAATACCAGCCAGAGCCGCTGAACTATTGGAAAACAGGCTGACCACCTGATCACTGAAACCAATAGTCTGTTGCTGATCCAGTTTCCTGCTCTCTACATAAGACAGCAATGTATTCAGACTACCCAAGTGTTTTCCAGCCTCACTGGCATCAGCCAGTACCTGAATCAGGATCTGCACATCCCGTAGAGACAGGTTGAACCCCTGGCCTGCAACCGGATGCAAGCTATGAGCTGCATTCCCAAGGACAACTAATCCCGGCCTTACCTGCTCCCGAGATTGCCGCAACGACAGAGGATAGCTGAAACGCTCGCCAACCTTATTAAATCGTCCTAACCGATAACCAAAACGATCCTGAAGCTCAGTGAGAAAATCATCCTCTACCAGCTGCATACGTTCATCGGCAACTGTTTCAGGCATTGTCCACACTAGAGCACAGTCACCACCCGCTCGAGGTAATAAAGCCATAGGGCCCTCATCGGTGAAACGTTCGTAAGCTACATTCTGGTGATGACGGGTAGGAGATACATTGGCCACAATAGCTTTCTGGCCGTAATCGCTCACATCAACATCTACACCAAGGGTTTCTGTTAAACCTGAACGTCCCCCATCAGCAAGAATCACTAACCCGGCCGTCAGCGTTTTGCCCTGCTCTAACTCCAGAGCCATCATTTCGGCATCTGGAATCAGGCTTTTCACCTTAACCGGGCACAACCACTCAATACCCTGTGTCTGCTGAACTTCAGAGATTAGAACCCGCCCCAGCCAACTGTTATCCACAACATAACCAAGAGCTGGCACATTGTGTTCTTCGGCATGCATTCTGGTCATACCAAAATGGCCACGATCCGAGACATGAATACTGGAAATTGGCTCAACATTGGCTGCAATCCCCTGCCACAGGCCAATCTCTTCAAATATTTCTCTGGCTCCTTCCGCAAGAGCTGTAGAGCGGCCATCATAACTTGGCTGCCAGGCATCGACTGACAGTGACTCATCAGGCATCGCCACCGCCTCTATCACCACAAGCGACACATTGGCCGGCAACGCCCTTCTCAGGCCGACGGCCAGAGTTGCGCCTACCATTCCACCGCCAATAATGGCTATATCGTAGTGGTCATTCTGCATATCTGTTCTTAGCTCCCCGATATCTGGGCTCAGTGTACTCTTCTGGGGCAATCTGACAAAACGGTCAGTAAAACAGGCAGAAAGAAAACTCCTGCGCCATACAGAGTCAAACCGTTATACCCAAACGATTTGGCAGATTCGGCATGGCTACACCGTTACTTGGAGCGCCCGGCAATTCTCGAAAGAGGACTCGAACACTTGGTCCTTCACCCGACCCACAGGACGGTGAGTTCTCTTCAAGAAAAGTCAAAGTTAAACGCATCACTCCCCATATTCCCCGCACCGATTATAAACCGGGAATTTGGGGGGGCTTTGTAAATAAGGTGTGGCCAACGGATCCCTCATGCCTGATCCAATCCGGATCACTGAGTGATATAAACCATTGGGTAACCCATGGGGGGAGTCTCGATTATGTTGATGGCAAACAAAATACAATCCCGCACCTGCTTGCAATAGGAAGAACACAAAGCTTCAGCCCTTACGAAGTCAGAGATATCGCCAAATCATTGTTCCAGTATTATTCACAGGAACAGATGGAAAGGTTGAGCGTGCAGCCTAATGCAGACTTTCGAACCCCCTGGCATGAACTGTCCATGACCAGCAAGGCCAGCACAACTTTGGAGCTTCATCCCACCGGGGTCGTGATCGCTGAAGAGATGATCAATGCCGGAGCCTCCCCTTTGGTGGCCAACTCACCAACAAAACCTGAAGATTTTCCAGCGGTCAGCCTCCTCCCTCGTATTGCAAAATGCCCAAAACTTCTTCGCAAGTTGATAGAAATTGACCCTGAACTTACTTTGCTAGGAGAAGGTAATACTCCGCCTCATGTGAGTGATCGATACCCCACTCTGCTTTGGGCTGCTGTTAACCAGAAGCAATACTTAGCTCTGAGAAACATGTTGGCTCAGGGGGCGGAATATTCCGATGAAAGCTCTCCCGTTCATCCTTTAATACGTGATATTCACCAATGGCATATTGACGGAAACTTGAGAGCTTGTGGAAGAGTACTCCGTGACCAGAATCGTCTTCTGCCAAGCAATGAGATCCATGCAGATTTAATTACAGTATTAGATTCTTGGGAAAAAGAGCTGCGCGCTGCTGAGAGATCTCCACAATCTCCACAGAATATGAATAAGGTCTCAGCTGTTAATGAGTCCCTTGAAATATTGTTAAGACTCATCCCTCATATTGATCGTCCGATTGAGGTATTCCCACCTGAGGGTGGTGAGCTCACACTGGAGGGTGGCTTGCTGGCCACACTCGACAACTCTTACCCGCGGTTATACCGAGCTGCTTGTGAAATTCCAGAAGTTCGGGCATTCCTCGACAATCCTTAATATCAGACGTAAGCAGCCAGCAAATACTTCGCCCAAACCAATCTATGCTAAGCAGCTTTAGTTTTTCAGAGACTGCTTATGTACAAAACCAGCCAATTCGTTAGTGCTTATGCGGCCGAAAAAGATAGCCACCCTTTCCGCCTTTACATGGAAAAGTACACAATCCTTGAACTCATCAGAAATATAGAGAATCTCAGCATACTGGACTTAGCCTGCGGCTCTGGAAATTACAGCCGTCTGTTTTGTGAACTCGGAGCTAAAGAAGTAGTTGGAGTCGATTATGCCATCCGCATGATTGAAAGCGCCAAATCCAGCACTCCTCCGAGCTTTCCCATTACTTACCTACATGACAATGGAGAAACATTTCGAAGCCCTCAGGAGTTTGATCTTATTTTTCATTCCTACTTTTTAAACTATGCAAACAACACCGATTGTTTAGAAAGAATGTGTGAAACCATGCACACCAACCTTACCCAAAGTGGGCGCATGGTCGGTATTATTTGCATGCTGGGTAGAGCACCGGGAAACGCAGTGAAATGCTGTGAATTTTATACTGCGTTTGAAAAGCTTCCTGCAGAAGGTGAAGAGTATGAAATCTTTTTCAGAGGGCAGGACGAAAACATCAGGAACTATAACTGGAGCAAAGAAAGCTATCAGAAAGCATTAGAGTCGGTGGGATTTAAAAACGTAAAATGGCATGCGCCCATGTATCAGGAACCTTCGCCACTGAGCCCGGAAGACCTGAAAGAGTTGATTAATCACCCTGTATTCTTAGCAGTCACTGCTGACAAGTAATGGCAAGTCTGGGGCTGAATCAAATCAAAATTACTGCTCAACCCCAAACTGGTTTAACTCATCAATGCTTCAATAGCATCAACAGTTTTCACAACATCTGCCGTAAGAACCTCGTTGCCGGCTTCTGTCACCAGAACATCATCTTCTATACGGATACCAATACCACGCCAGCGCTCTTCGACATCCTGGTTATCTGGAGAAACATAAAGACCTGGCTCAACGGTTACTGCCATACCAGGTTTGAACAGAACAGACTTTCCATCGTCCTTATGATGACCAACATCATGCACATCCATGCCCAACCAATGACCGGTGCCATGCATATAGAAAACCCGGTACGCTTCCTCTTCAATCAGCTTGTCTTTGTTTCCAGCTAACAGCCCCAGATCCAACAACCCATCAACAAGCTTGCTGACTGCCGCCTTGTGGAAGCCATCAAACGGTTTGCCGGGGGCGACCTCATTAATTGCCGCCAGCTGGGCATCCAGCACAACGTTGTATAAAGCTTTCTGTTCGGGAGAGAACTTGCCATTAACCGGGAAGGTGCGGGTAATATCTGCCGCATAATGATCCAGCTCACAACCCGCATCAATCAGAACCAGATCGCCATCCTTCAGCTCACATTCATTCTCGGTGTAATGAAGAATGCAGGCGTTTTCACCGCCACCAACAATTGTTGTGTACGCAGGGTGTCGGGCACCACTCATGGCAAATTCATGGTGAATAGAAGCTTCCAGCTGATATTCCGTCACACCGGGTTTGCATTCCTGCATCGCACGGGTGTGCGCTCTGGCACTGATCTCACCAGCTTTACGCATAAGCGCCTGCTCTGCTGGTGACTTGATCATGCGCAGGGTGTGAAGCAATTTATCCCGATCTTCAATCTGCTCAGGAGCGACACTACCTTTACGCTCTTTGGCACGGACCTTATCCATCCAGCTCCAGAGCTGCTGATCAAACTCTTTATTTGCACCGGGCGTATGATAAATAGAAGTACGCTGATCCAGCAGGCCGGGCATTTGCTCACCCAGTTCACTGATAGCAAAAGCCTGATCGAAACCATACTCTTCGATAGCACCATCTTGCCCCGCACGGCGACCATTCCAGATTTCCATTTCACGATCACGCTTGCGGCAAAACAGTACAGATTCACCCTCTTCTCGACCGGGAATCAATACCAGGACAGCTTCTGGTTCACCAAAACCCGTGAGATACCAGAAGTCACTATCCTGCCGAAAATGGTACTCACAATCCCGGTTGCGCACCTTTTCTGTAGCGGAAGGCAGTACCAGAACACTCCCTGCTTTCAGGGAGGCCAGTAGCTGCTGGCGTCGTTCTTTATAAATATCTTGATTAAGTTTCATTAGTGAATTACGTCGCCCTTATTTGCCTGAGTTTCCTGCACGGCTTTTCTTTCCTGACTTTCACTGAATAACATCAGGGTAGCCATACGCACGTATTCACACACCTCAAAAAAGTCTTTCTCTGAATCTTCAGACTCTTCCAGATCATCGGCCTGCACCTGGGCGATCTGCGCCAGATCATTCAGAACACCGGTTGCTTCTTCAGATAATTGAGAGCCGATAACACCCGCAGCACCAAATCCTGATAAAAAGCCGGAACACCACTGCCCCAAAGCTTCTGTTCTCTGGCCAACCGTTTCATCGCTTTCTGGCAGCAACAGGCTGAAGGAAAAATCGCTGGAAGAAAGATCTCCCAGAACCACATCATAAAAATCCACAAGGCCGGAGCGAACCCGAACGCTCATTTCATCAGAAACAGCCATCTGTTCGGCTGCGGCGTCCAGCCAGCTTTTATGATCAGGGCGCAACCCAGCACAGAGCTGCCCGCACAGTAAACCGTGCAGTTGAGAAGGTGGCGTCATGGAGCGCACCTCCACAAACAGGTCTGCCAGCTTATCGAAACTAAAAGTCTCCAGTTGGGTTGTCGTTTCACTCATGGTGGGAATCTCTTTCATAATTAGCGATATATTAACGTATCAACCCATGATGTAAGTCGATCTTTTTTCACAAATTCAGACTCTTGTGCAAACTTATATTGTCCGTCTGCCGGAAGTGGGGATATATTTACTCTTTAAAGGATCAACAAACTGCCACGATTCATGGATTCCAGCGAACTGAACGATCACAACATAAACGAGCTTGGCCGAAAGATCGAAGAACTGATCACTCTCTGCCAGAACCTCCGGCATGAAAACCAGGCTCTGCGTTCTGGAGAACAGCAATGGAAACAGGAACGCGCCCAACTCATCGAAAAAAATGAGATCGCACGCACCCGGGTCGAAGCCATGATCGGACGCCTCAAGGCCCTGGAGCACGAAGCATGAGCACTGAACGTCTCACAGCCACAGTTAATATTCTGGACAAAGATTACCGCATCACCTGTCCTCCGGAAGAGGAAGCCAGCCTGTTGGAGTCCGCACGTCATCTCGACAGTAAGATGCGCGAAATTCGCAGCACCGGCAAAGTGATTGGTGTTGAGCGTATTGCCGTTATGGCAGCCCTTAATATCGCCCACGAAATGCTCCGCAGTGGGCAGAAAAACCAGCTTCAAAGCAGCGAAACCCAGGAGCAGATTGATTCCATGCTGAAAAAACTGGACGGTGCTCTGCAGAAAAACCACGAACTTGAGTTGTAGAACTCAGTAAGTAAAACCCGCCTGACAATTCGCGTTTCTCATAACGATAAAGCATAAAAAGGGGCTGGTCGCGGCCCCTCAGCTGCCGATATAATCCCGTTAAGGTTCCCTGGTCTGTACGCCAGTCTCGTAACGTCCCTGAGGCTTTGAATACATACCCCGGTGGCTCCTCGAGAGTAGCGAGCGTGCATGTCCGCCTCGTAGCGGAAAGCCCATGTTATTCCAGCAGCTACCACCTTGAAGCAATGCTTCAAGGGCCACACCAGACAGCGGCAGTTTGGGGAACCTTACTTTTTATTTCCTTTCGCTTGTCCCATCTCAGCTCCTTCGCAGCCAGCCACATTCTGCCTACCTGCCCAGCATCTATATTTTACGTATAGTTCTCAGGGAAGGGATTCTTAGTGGCCGTTCAACCAGCAGGCAGAAAAGCACCAGCCAGCGATCAGTCGACAACGACTGTATCGAGAGCACCTTCCCAAAAGTGGTACTCTCCCCGCTTCTGGAAGTTACGCATTGTCAGAACAATCAACCACCTGAGACATAAATTCTCTAACAGGGGTGGAACAATTATGCGCCAGGCTCTTGAGCAAAAGGGAGCTGGCTCCAAATCCTTTTATGAAAGGAACATCGAACACATTACTGATCCAGACAAAGCAACACATTTATTACAACAGCAAGAAGAGCGCGACTCTCAATTACAGACGCTTTACCCAGACAAATTCCCCAAAGCAGACACCACACCACAAGCTATTCCTGAAACAGATGAAAGAGACGATGAATCATCGCCTTCTCACTCAAGTCAGGAGTTGAAGCCAAATACTCACACAAGAAGACTAAAAAAACTTGGAGAAGGCAGTTACGCAAGAGTCGATAGCACGGTTTCCGGGTATGCCGGCCCCGTAGAGATCCAAAAAAAAGCCCACTTCACAGGACAACCAGTTACCTATTTAGATTTTGAGAGAGAGCGCCGCATTATTAACAATCTCAACCATCCCAATATTGTTAAAACAACCTCAGAACTCAGCGGCTTTTTCCGGCCAACTTTTCGTATGGAAAACTCTGGAATCACTCTTCATAACTACCTTTTTGGCGAGCACACCTCACAAACAGGTTCAGAAGCTCTAGAGGCTTTTGATATATCAGAAGATGATAGAACCAGTACACAGCAGGATCTTCACCTGTTTATGGATCAGATGCTTGGCGCTCTCGCCCACATGCGCAGAAAAAATATCGTTCACCGGGATTTAAAACCCGACAACATTCTGATCACCCCAGGGAACCGTCATTTACGGATCGCAGACTTCGGTCTGGCCAGACAAACGTCTGAGATCGCAAGTCCGCTGGAACCTATGGAAACCCCAACCTATATGGCACCGGAGCTTGCCCAGCGCTATATAACCAAGGATCACAAAAACCAGCGGTTCAAACCAGAAACCGATATGTTTGCCGCAGGCTGTATTTTTTATGAAATGCTTACGGGAAGTCGTTACCAAACGCCTGAAGATGACTCCACTGCCTCATTAGAAAAAATCTACAGGGAGGCACGCCGACCCAATTTGAAAGATTGGCTAAAAGAACGGATAACTCAGGGAGCCGCCAAAGTCAGATCAGATCAAGCCGAACCCATGGCTGAGTTGCTGGCAGGTATGTTAGAGCCTGATCCTAAAAAACGACTACTCCCTGATGCAGCACAAAGAAAGCTCAAGGCTTTATTGTAGAGTTTTAGACTCTTACAACAGGCTTCGATTACTTTCCTTCAACAGAGAAACCTGCGCCTTGCCAGGCATAGATACCGCCGGAGTAACGATACACATTGCTGTAACCAAGCTTCTTCGCCCAAATAGCCGCATTATGGCTGCGAGTGCATTTTACAAACCCGCAATAGACAACAATCGGCTTAGCGTTATCAGCACCCAACAGAGCACGGTATTCATCTTTAGAACGATCTTCGGTCTGGGTGCTATCCCAAACATTCATATCTTTGATAGGAAACAGAAATTGCTCAGCGCCGGGAATATGCGCTTTGTTGTAGCTGGCTTCAAGAGGCATAGCATCAATCAACACCATTGATTCCCCTTTATCTCGCCATGCTTTCAACTCAACTGTTGTAATCAGTTTATAGTCACCTCTGACAACCTCTCTGGCGAGCTTCACCGCACTGGCTTCAGTTTCAACCTCTTTTTCGTACTTGTTGTTACCCAAAAAACCAGCGTTACTAAAACTGGATACAGACAGTAATGCCGCAAACAGGCAGGCCAGATGTTTCATGGTATCTCCTTGCTTAACGTGAATAAAATTAACGAAAAAGGAAAAATGATTTGGGGGTTATCTGCAGGTAGCCGCGCACCCACTGAATAAATGCCATAACCGCTAACAGGACAATATCCCGCCATAAGGCGACACGAAGACCAGCCAAAGCATTCCCTGCCGCGGAGTCAGAACCAAAGCAGCCGCAATCAATATCCAGTCCCACCCAGATGGCATAACTGAGAATGACAATGAAGAACAGTGTCAGGCCAGACAACAACAGCAAGCCGCCTTTGCGATCAAATATCAGAAGAGGTGCCGCAACGAACTCAATACCAAGAACGGCAATAGCGGCAAATGGGGCAAGGCCTTCAGGAACGAAACCAAATGCGAAGATTGTTTCAGCAAAACCGTTAAGATCAGTCACCTTTTGGCTGGCGGCATAAAGAAAAACACCTCCAATCACCAACCTGGCAAGACTATAAAGAAGAGAAAAATACTGATTAACCGTACTTCCCCTTTTGTTGTGAGGAAGTGCATTTGTAATAGCGCTCACGGTGCTCTCCGAACAATCTGAAATCGGACACCAATCTGCTGCAGCGAAGCCGGAGTGGTGAACATTCACACCGGGCAGAAATCCAGACTGGGGAATATGAGCGTTACTTTAACGAGATATAGAAAAACTGCTTTTGACTTCAATCAACTTCCGGTAACAAGATAATTCAACCAAAAGCAACTCCTGAGAAAAATAAAGAAAACTAACAAAGTTGCTATAGCTTATTGCACTTTAGCGGCTTATGTTGCTAGATCATTCGATATTACGACACAAGCTATAGCCAAGCCGCACATGAATCAAAATAACAACCAACCGCCTGAGCACGTAAAGCAACAAAAAAACGATCTTAGAAAACAGCTGAGAGAAAAACGACGAAGCCTGAGTCCATCCCAGCAACTAACTGCGGCTCAAAACCTTCTTGAGAATTTACTGACTCACCCTGCCTATATACACAGCCAGCACATTGCTGTTTATCTTGCTCGCGACGGCGAGATTGATCTGGAACTGGTGATTGAAGACGCCCGAAAGAAGGGTAAGAAAGTTTACCTGCCTGTTGTTGATTCACAAGGCAATGGCACCCTGACTTTTCTTCCATGGGAAGAAGACACAGTTATGGTGAAAAACCAAAAGTCATTTGGTATTCCGGAACCAGACAGCAACCTTTATGAAGCTCATCCAGCCTGGGATCTTGATCTTGTACTTCTGCCTTTAACAGGCTTTGACCCTTCCGGGAAAAGGATAGGTATGGGAGGTGGTTTCTATGACCGCACCTTCGCGTTCATTAACGAAGGCACACAATCGAGTCAGCCACTGCTTATTGGTGTGGCGCACGAATGCCAGAAGGTAGATACCATTCCTTCTGAAAGCTGGGACATTCCTTTAATGGGTATTGCGACAGACTTACGCTGCTATCCCTGAACAAACTAGCTCTGAACGAACCCTATTTTTATTCTTCTTATAACACTCGGAAATTACCGGGTGTTAGTTATCCAAGCATCTGGGCTGTAGCTGTAGTTACAACGCCAAGAGCAAAAACAGTCATCATGATATGAAGCGGATCAACCTTAAACATACTATCTCCAGGTAAAACGGTCCTGGCGTCCTGCGCGTACTTTCTTCCCTGTGTGCTCTATGAACACTCTAAAATATAACTACCTAAAGCAAAAACATTGCCAATATAAGTTATGTAACATTTCTTAAATTATAAAGAGAAAATAGTGAAGAAATTGTGACTTGATGCAAAAAAACACCTTTTTCGGGTGATTTTATAAACAACAAGCCACTGTATCGAGTGGCAGCTCAAACTACACGACGCCTATTTCTTACCCAAGAAAAAGCTTGTATGCACTGTTATCACTCTCTTCCCAGAAATGGTAACCGATATCATCCAAAAACTCTGGAATCTGGCTACGCTCGGCTTCTGGAACCTGAATGCCAACAATGACTCGCCCGTAAGCTGCACCATGGTTTCGATAATGGAACATGGAAATATTCCATTGAGTGCCAACGCGTTTCAGGAAATTAAGTAATGCCCCCGGGCGCTCTGGGAACTCAAAGCGATAAACCACTTCATTATCAACATCAGGAGCGTGACCACCCACCATATGCCGAACATGAAGCTTTGCCACTTCGTTATCTGTTAAGTCCTCAACCGCGTAACCCGCATCGGTCAATTCACCGATCAAACGCTCGCGGGTTTCTGTTTCCGGATGCATCTGCACGCCTACGAAAATGCACGCATCACGGTTATCAAAATAACGGTAATTAAATTCGGTAATATTGCGGCGACCAATAGTTTCACAGAAACGACGGAAACTGCCGGGCTTTTCTGGAATGGTGACCGCAAGAATTGCCTCTCGCCCTTCACCCAACTCTGCACGCTCAGAGACATAGCGCAACCGGTCAAAGTTCACATTCGCACCGCTGGCGAGAGTTACGAAGCTTTTACCTGTAACCTGTTCACGCTCCACATACTTTTTCAAACCTGCAGTAGCCAAAGCACCGGCAGGTTCGGTGACAGAACGGGTATCATCAAACAGATCTTTTACTGCGGCACAGATTTCATCCGCATTTACAGTAATCACCTCATCAACACATTCCCGGCACACACGGAAGGTTTCTTCACCAATCTGGGCAACAGCAACGCCATCTGCAAACAAACCAACCTGTGGTAATACCACACGCTCACCTGCATCCATGGCTGCTTTCAGGCAAGCAGATTCTTCGTATTCAACGCCAATCACCAAAGTATCCGGACGAAGGTATTTCACATAAGCGGCAATACCGGCAATCAGGCCACCACCACCAACCGGGACAAAGACAGCGTCCAAATCACCCGTGTGTTGGCGCAGGATTTCCATGCCGATGGTTCCCTGGCCGGCAATGGTGTCCTTATCATCATAAGGATGGATAAAACTGAGGCCTTCAGTCTCTACAAGACTCAGGGCATAAGCCAGAGACTGGTCAAAACTATCTCCATGGAGAACCACTTCTCCGCCACGGGAACGTACACCTTTCACTTTGATATCCGGTGTAGTGGTTGGCATAACAATTACAGCCCGAATACCCAGCTGTTTCGCTGACAGCGCAACGCCTTGAGCGTGATTTCCCGCTGAGGCACACACAACTCCCCGACTCCGCGCTTCTTCGGAGAGCTGAATAATATTGTTATAAGCACCGCGGATTTTAAATGAGAACACTGGCTGCAAATCTTCTCGCTTAACAAGAACATTGTTATTCAGCCTTTCACTGAGAAAGGGCGCGGGATGCAGTGGGGTTTCTACCGCCACATCGTACACGCGAGCTTCGAGGATTTTCCTGATGTACTGAGTAGGCATAATCGTCCGCAGTAACTGTTATCTATTCTGACTTTTGTATTTTGATCTTCTTGGTGTCAGGACATTGTACGTAACCACTGTCTTTGTGCCTAATTCCATTTCAGGGTTTTCAATTTACTCACAAGGCCACCACAAAAGTGACCTTGCTCATAAGGCAAGGAAGAATATAGAACACTAGGGGGCGTTCTCAATTAAGCATCGAACTCAGCACCCCCGAGAGTTTCTAGGGCAAGGCGCAGCGTTGCTGGAATGCTGGCTGCCTTTCAAAACGCTGCAACGCAGCCATAGGGACTCTCGGGAATGCCCTTCGGGTGGCTCTAAATGCCGTCATCCGCTGCGTCAGGCTTGCTCAATGTAGAATAACTACGATTGTCGCAAGCCTTTCTAACGCCTGACGGCATTCAGAGCCACTGAGTCGTATGCTTAATTGAGAACGCCCCCTAGCTAAGCGTTTTCTTTCTCCAGACGGTGCACTGAGCAACGGTATGCTGGTATTTGCGCGCGGTTTCTCTGATCACAAAAGGAATATCCACAGGCTCCTGAACTTCTTCAAAGTGCTCACTAAGAGCTCTTTGCAAACCAGCATGGGTCGTCAGTGCTTCACCGTTTTCTCGCACTCCCCCCAGCCACTTCTCTTTCTTGGTATATTCTTCAAGCCATGTGTAGGGCGAAGTCAGGACTAACAAACCATTATCTCGAATACGCTCATGGATGGTGCCGAGAAACTGCATGGGCTCAGTTAACCGATCAATCAAATTGCCAGCGAACACCAGATCATAGTTATCGTATTTCTCTTTCAGGTTACAGGCATCCCCCTGTGTAAACAGGATGCGTTCAGGCTCAATATCGTCAGCAAAGCCATCAAGGTTGGCTTTTTTGTAATCTCCCAACTCTCCTTCTGTGGGAACAAAGAACTTAATAGAGCCACTCTTCTGTAATTCCGTTGCGGCAGAGATAAAACGTGCAGAAAAATCTATACCGTCCACATGCTGAAACCAGCGCGCCAGCTCAAAGCTACTACGACCTACCGAGCAGCCAAGATCCAGAGCCCGGGTCATATTTTTTCCCTGCATCAGCTTATGACACAGACGAGCACAGGCAACAGGATAATTCTCTACGTCGAAATATTTCTGGCCATAGTGAAACTCCAAGTACTGAGCAACCAACGTGTCGGTTTCATAAGGATTCGTCATATTCTTACCCTGATCTGATGACTGGACATAACGGAATCCCGCATGTTGGAAAAAGTGGCGACGGAAGGCATAACGGGAGTCTCGAATGGCATAGTTCCCTGTGGATATCCATGACCCACCTTTAATCAAGTTGTGCTTGCCATCAAACGTTGGTGTGGAGAAATCGTCGTAGTAGGGGTGCACTCTGAAGCCATTGAAACCATCAATAGCAGTGGTTGTCCACTGCCAGACATTACCGATAATGTCGCAGAAATCACCGGTTCGGAATTGATCCACCGGACAAGAAGACGACCAGTATTCAAGGTTGATATTACCGGGCGCCTGCTGCCAATAAGGCTGATCTGTTTCAATCAAATTGCGCAGGCAATACCATTCTGCCTCCGAAGGTAACTGAATAGAAAGCCCGGTTTGTTCAGACTTCCAGCGACAAAAAGCCTGGGCTTCGTGACAATTAACATCAACAGGCCAGTTCCATGGCATATCAATTTCTTCGAGCATACATCTATAGCGATAGGTACCCTGCTCTTTCACCCAGAACTCTGGGTAATTCACTTCAGCGAATGTTGCCCAGGCCCAGCCTTCATCAGTCCAGTAACGCTCAGTCTGATAGCCCTTGTCTTCTACAAACTCCAGGTACTCCTGATTACTCACCAGATACTCACTGGCCTTAAAAGGTTTCACTGACGCAGGCTGTTGGCCGTACTCATTATCCCAGCCATACAAAGGATCATCGTAAGGCTTGCCCAGCTCCAGCTCCCCTCCGGGATGTTCAATCAATGTATTAACAGGAGCTTCACCAATATCCGGGCAGTGTTGCCAGTCTGGGTGAGGTTGAACACAAGACAACGGCAGCTGCCTAATCAACACCGAAGAAGTTTCGAGGTGTATCCGTTCATGCTCTATGCCCATCAAGATCAACCAGGCAGGGCTATCCCATACGATAGGAATATCCAAAGGCATAGTCTTAATGAAATTCACCACAACCTGACGTACCTTCTGGCGGTACTCTTTCATGGCGGAAACGGAAGGCCAGTCATAATTTTTTTCGTCCAGGTCATCCCAGGACATTTCATCAACACCAATAGCAACTGTCGCTTCTATCTTTGCATCAACTCGTGCATCAACAAGTCTGGCTGCAATCAGTTTGTTAATAAAAAAAGCGGCTGTGTGGCCATAATAAAAAATTAATGGATGCCGTAAAGAAATGGCTTTCTGGTAGTAAACCTGATCACCTTTCAGGGTTTCGAAAAGCCCGTCATACTGATCAAAAGTTTCACAGAAATAATCCAGCAATTCCTGACGTTTCTCTTCTTGAGAGCCTTGATTCAAGATTAGCGTGCGGCTGGGAACACGGTGAGGCGAGACACTATCCGATGTGTGATTGAGCACTTTGGCCAATCCTCATTGTGTTATGGCTGTACTGCCTCAATCAGCGAAGTTTTTTGTAAGCGCAAAACCGGACTCAACATAATAAAACTGCTGAGCTTACGCTCTAAGTTACATAACTCGCCTGACTTTTCCCACCCACACTTGTATGACAAAACCCAGGGCTTACAAGTGATCTATTAACTCACAGTTTTTACTATCAAGCCGACCCATCTAATAACAATTAAGGAGCTACTTATGAAACATCTCGCCCTGAGTATTCTGTTATTTGTTGGATCAATACTATCTTTGAACCTGGCAGCAAAAGATGTGATTTCCTTTGAGGAATCTGGGGTCGAGCATACCATAAGCCATATTCTTGACGGTGATGGAGGTATGTTCACTTTCGAGCATGAAGATGAAACCTTCGTTGCTGATGTGCAAACCAAGCTGCCCTTAAAAATTCGAATAGAGGGTAGTAACCTTGAAGCCACTCTGTACCGATCCAAGCTTAACGACAAGCCAGGCTGGGTTACCATTGATACCAACCGCATACTGATTACTGGTTTTAATAAATCAGAGCAGACAGTCACAGGCTTTGATTTAAGCGAAAATGGCATAGAGAAACATGTTGCACCGTACCCATCCGCAGCAGC
The DNA here is from genome assembly GCF_058148445.1 of Parendozoicomonas sp. 2304DJ65-17. Classification (NCBI taxonomy): domain Bacteria; kingdom Pseudomonadati; phylum Pseudomonadota; class Gammaproteobacteria; order Oceanospirillales; family Endozoicomonadaceae; genus Parendozoicomonas; species Parendozoicomonas sp. 2304DJ65-17. Next base: position 582,833 of record NZ_JBYVJV010000002.1, on the reverse strand, counting down.
TCCGATAACGCCAGGGCAACAAATCACCTTCTCAGCACGCCACAGTATCTATCTTCATATATTCCGTCGCTCTACCGCTGACTTCAGTGACATTCCTAGTCATGTCCATCATCAGCTTGGTCCCTGGCTGCTGGAAAATGAGGACACAGACCTCAAAGAAGTCATTGTCGATTTCCACATACAGCCTATGGATGTCAATGCCAAAGAGTTTCACCAGTTTGCTCAGAAATCTCTTAAACAGGAGAACGCTCTTCTGGGCAATACGCTTTATGTTCTCAGCGGTCAGCAAGCTCAGGGGATTAACGGTGACGGCTCAACCTATGGAGCCAGAGACATCAGCCCTGCCACACCCATCATAACTCTTGGAAACGGGCAGCATGTTACTTCCGGCACAACGCCCCAAACGAGCCTGACGGGTACAATTTTCTGCGCAGCTCTTCCTGAGGGATGGACTAAATTCCTCTGCTATATATCCAACCTGTAACTATTACATTGCTGGCTTACTATCATTTAGGGATAGTGAGCCAGTAATTTCCCCTGTTCTAATAACACTCCTGCCAACTCTTCCCTTATAATCCTGCTTTCGCTCACATACCAGGATTTCAATCCATGACTCAGGATGAACTCAAACAAGCCGTAGCCCAGGCTGCTTTGGATTACATTCTCCCTCACCTTGAATCCGATATGATCATTGGTATCGGAACCGGTTCTACAGCCAACTTCTTTATTGATGCTCTGGCCGAGGTTAAAGACCGTTTCGACGGAGCCGTTGCCAGCTCTGAAGCCAGCGCAGAGCGCCTGAAAAACCATGGAATCCCTGTCTATGACCTGAACAGCATCTCTGAACTGCGCTTCTATATAGATGGTGCAGACGAGAGTAACGACCACCTCCAGCTGATCAAAGGCGGTGGTGCGGCCCTGACCCGGGAAAAGATTGTTGCTGCTGTCGCTGAAGAGTTCATCTGTATTGCAGACGAATCCAAAATGGTAGATGTGCTGGGAACATTCCCCCTGCCAGTAGAAGTTATTCCGATGGCTCGCAGTCATGTCGCTCGTGAGCTGGTTCGTCTGGGTGGCGACCCGGCTTATCGTGAAGGTGTTGTAACCGATAATGGCAATATCATTCTGGATGTCTGGAACATGTCTATTACCGACCCGGTTGACGTTGAACAATCTATCAACCAGATCACCGGTGTTGTGACTAACGGCTTGTTTGCCAATCGTGCGGCCAATGTCCTTCTGCTGGGCACCAAAGATGGTGTAAAAACTATTACTGCTTGATATTCCTTATCGCAAACTACGGATGCAGATTTCTTTTGCTTCCGTAGTTGCAGATTTTTTCCTACTGCACCCCGCCGCAAAAACATCAAACACTATATATGTAGTATTTTGCAGAATTAATCCCCACAAACGCACCACCTTAGAGCAATAAACAACAAAAACTCCCGCATTCAAAGGGTGTCAATGGCGGCAGTTGCCATCTATTCCTGTCAGAAAAAATCCTGTATAACGTGACCGAAGCAGAAAAAAAGTTTTCAAGCTGCCACCAAAACAACGATAAAAACCAAAAATAGAACCAAGAGAGCAGAAACAATGAAACACACACTTCGCACTGCACTGGCCAGTGCCTCTGTTGCTTTTGCAATGATGACCGGGGGCGTTCAGGCAGAAGATACCATCAAGATTGGTTTGGCTGGCCCAGTAACTGGCCCGGTTGCCCAGTATGGCGATATGCAGTTTATTGGTGCCAAAGCTGCTATTGAGCAGATCAACCTGGCTGGCGGTGTTGACGGCAAGAAACTGGAAGGTGTCGTATACGATGATGCCTGTGATCCAAAGCAGGCCGTAGCTGTTGCCAACAAAATTGTTAACGATGGCATCAAGTATGTTGTTGGTCACCTCTGCTCTTCCAGCACCCAGCCTGCTTCAGATATCTACGAAGATGAAGGAATTCTGATGATTACTGCGGCTTCCACCAGCCCAGACATCACCACCCGTGGTTATAGCCTTATCTTCCGTACAATTGGTCTGGACAGCATGCAGGGCCCTACTGCTGCACGCTACATCCTCGGTTCAATCAAGCCTGAGCGCGTTGCCGTTATTCACGACAAGCAACAGTACGGTGAAGGTCTTGCCACTTCCGTTCGTGATGAGCTGAAAGCTGCTGGCACTGACATTGCTCTGTTTGAAGGTGTAACTGCCGGCGACAAGGACTTCTCTGCCCTGATTGCCAAGCTGCAGAAAGAAAACATCGACTTTGTATACTACGGCGGTTACCACCCAGAACTGGGCCTGATTCTGCGTCAGAGCGCTGAGAAAGGTCTCAAGGCTAAGTTCATGGGCCCAGAGGGCGTAGGTAACAAAGATATCTCCGCTATCGCTGGTGCAGCTTCTGAAGGTCTGCTGGTAACCCTGCCTAAGAGCTTCGATCAGGATCCTGCTAACAAGAAGCTGGTTGATTACATCTCCGGTAAAGGCGAAGACGCTACTGGCCCATTCGTATTCCCAGCATACTCTGCCGTTCAGGTTATGGCTGACGCTATCAAGATGACTGGCGATGATCCTGAAGACGTTGCCAAAACTCTGCGCAGCAAGAGCTTCAAGACTCCAACAGGAGACCTAGCCTTTGACGCGAAAGGTGACCTGAAGGACTTCAGCTTTGTAGTTTACGAGTGGCACCAGGACGGCACCAAAACTCCTCTGAACTAATCGCTTTGAGCTGATCAAAGCCTGAACGTCTGCTTTTCCTGGTAGTCGTTCCATTCGCTTCCTGCCTGGTTAATCTGCCAGGCAGGAAACTCTGCACTAAAAGCCAAAAGCTACAGACAAGAAAGCAGTTATATGTCAGACGCCGTTTTATATTTTATCCAGCAACTGCTGAACGGCCTTACGCTGGGCAGTACTTACGCCCTTATCGCTATCGGCTATACGATGGTGTACGGAATTATTGGAATGATTAACTTCGCCCACGGCGAGGTTTATATGATCGGCAGTTATGTGTCGTTCATCGTACTGGCCGGTCTGGCCATGCTTGGCATAGACAGCGTAACCCTGATGCTCGTCGCCGCCTTTATTATCAGTATCATTATTACCAGTACCTATGGCTATTCGATAGAACGGGTTGCCTATAGGCCATTACGCGGCGGGAATCGTTTGATTCCTCTGATTTCCGCAATCGGTATGTCCATCTTCCTGCAGAACTATGTGCGCCTTGCACAGGGCTCCCGAGACATAGCTATGCCCAGCCTGATTGAAGGTGGATTTACCTTCGGACCGGAAAGTGGATTTCAGGCCTCTCTCTCTTATATGCAGCTGATTATTTTTATTATCACCTTTATCAGCATGACAGTCCTGACCCTGTTTATCTCTAAATCTCGCTTGGGCAGAGCCTGCCGTTCCTGTGCCGAAGATATGGGCATGACCCGCCTACTGGGTATCAACACTAACAATGTTATTGCTCTTACATTTGTAATTGGTGCTGCTCTGGCAGCTGTTGCCGGTGTTCTTCTCAGTCTTCATTACGGCGTAATCAATCCATACATTGGCTTCCTTGCTGGCTTGAAAGCCTTTACTGCAGCGGTACTGGGTGGCATTGGCAGTATTCCTGGCGCGGTTCTTGGTGGGCTGTTGCTTGGTCTGACTGAATCTATGACCTCTGGTTATTTCAGCTCTGAATACAAAGACGTTGTCGCCTTTAGCCTGTTAATCCTGATTCTTCTGTTCCGGCCATCAGGCATTCTCGGTAAGCCGGAGGTAGAGAAAGTATGAGCACTTCTCCAATTTCAAAAACCAGTATCAAAAACGCACTCATCACCTCTGCGGTATTTATCTTACTGGCCAGTTTTATGATGGGTGTGCAGCTGGTCCCCGACGGTACCGGCATTGCACTGACTTTCGCAGACCCAACTCGTATTGAGGCGCTGGGCATATTTCTCGCTCTATTGTTTGCGTTCCAGTTATTCCGTGAACCCATAACTCGTGGATGGCAGAAAACAAAAAGCGCTCTGCCTCTTCCGGAACACGGCTTTGCAGAGGCTCTGCAAAATCAGGGTGAAAAGCATCCTCAACTGAAACAACTGGGTATAGCATTTCTTCTGGCAGGTCTGATTATCTGGCCATTCTATGCCTCTCGTGGCTCAGTGGATCTGGCTACCTTGGCCTTGATCTACGTAATGCTTGGCCTTGGCCTGAATATTGTGGTCGGTCTGGCAGGGCTTCTTGACCTTGGTTACGTCGGTTTCTATGCCGTGGGCGCCTACAGCTACGCTTTGCTGAACCAATATTTCGGATTGGATTTCTGGAGCTGCCTGCTCCTAGGTGGCCTGATCGCCGCTTTCTTTGGCTTTATTCTTGGCTTCCCGGTTCTCAGGCTTCGGGGTGACTACCTTGCCATTGTGACTCTTGGCTTTGGTGAAATTATTCGAATCCTGCTGCTGAACTGGACCTCTATTACTGGTGGACCTAACGGTATCAGCCAGATTCCCAAACCAACCCTGTTTGGGCTGGAGTTCTCCCGCAGAGCCAAAGAGGAAGGTAATATTCCTTTCCACGAATTCATTGGTATTGATTACTCCAGTGGTTATAAGGTGATTTTCCTTTACCTGCTGGCTTTGCTGCTTGTTGTTGCAACTCTTTGGGTGATTAACCGTCTGCTGCGCATGCCAATTGGCCGTGCCTGGGAAGCACTTCGGGAAGATGATATTGCCTGTCAGTCTCTGGGCATGAACAAAACGGCTATCAAACTTTCAGCCTTTACCATTGGCGCTGCCTTTGCCGGTTTTGCCGGAACCTTCTTCGCAGCGCGTCAGGGCTTTATCAGCCCAGAGTCGTTCACCTTTATTGAGTCAGCCATCATCCTCGCCATCGTTGTTCTTGGCGGAATGGGCTCACAGGTAGGTGTTGTTCTCGCGGCAATCATTATGACCATCCTGCCTGAGCTGGCCCGGGAGTTTAATGAATACCGCATGCTGATGTTCGGCTTGCTGATGGTATTTATGATGATCTGGCGTCCTGCCGGTCTTATGCCCATGAAGCGTCCTCACATTGCCCTGAATGAGGGTAAAGAAGAGAACTCTTCTTCCATTTCACAACAGCCCGCTCAGGCGGCCTGATGCTCATAACGAGCAGACTCAAGAATTGGTGAGCATAAAGATATGAGCAGTCAACAAAACAACCAAAAGACCTTACTGGAAGTTGAGGACCTGACCATGCGCTTTGGCGGTCTGGTTGCCGTTAACAAGGTCAAACTCAATGTTAAAAGTGGGCAGATTGTTTCCATCATTGGCCCCAACGGCGCAGGGAAAACTACAGTCTTTAACTGCCTGACCGGCTTTTACAAACCTTCAGATGGGCGTATCAGCTATCGCGGTGAGAATATCACTGGTAGCAAAAACCACGAAATCTCCCGCAAAGGGATTGTGCGAACGTTCCAGCATGTACGCCTATTTAAAAGCATGACCGTGCTGGAAAACCTGCTGGTTGCCCAACATCGCCATCTCAATACCAACCTGCTTTCCGGACTGTTTAAAACTCCGGCTTATCGCCGCAGTGAGCAGGCAGCTCTGGACCGTGCCGCTTTCTGGCTGGATAAAGTCAATCTGAAAGATATGGCTAACAGAGATGCAGGCAACCTCTCCTACGGCCAGCAACGTCGTCTGGAAATTGCCCGCTGCATGGTTACGCAACCAGATATGTTAATGCTGGATGAACCCGCAGCTGGCTTGAACCCAAGAGAAACGAAAGAACTCGACGAATTGATCTGTGAACTTCGTGATCACCACAACGTATCTGTCATGCTGATTGAGCACGATATGAAACTGGTGATGGAAATCTCTGATCATATTTACGTGATTAATCAGGGCACCCCTCTGGCAAATGGCTCGCCGGATCAAATTAAAAACAACCCTGATGTAATAAAAGCTTATCTGGGAGAAGCGTAATGCTGTCGATTAAAAACGTTTCTGCTCATTACGGAAAAATACAGGCTCTCGAGAACATTTCTCTGGAAGTGAATAAGGGTGAGATTGTTACCCTTATTGGAGCCAATGGTGCAGGTAAGAGTACCCTGCTGATGACTCTATGTGGTGATCCTCATCCCAGCACTGGCCAAATTATTTTTGAAGGCCAGGATATTACCGGTTTTGAAACGCCAGAAATTATGCGTTCTGGTATTGCCATCGTTCCAGAAGGTCGCCGTGTGTTTTCACGGCTGACTGTAGAAGAAAACCTGGATATGGGCGGTTTCTTTGAAACTAAAGAGCGTAAGGAAGAAATGCTGGAGCATGTCCTGCAACTTTTCCCTCGTCTGAAAGAACGTTTTGATCAACGCAGCGGTACCATGTCTGGTGGTGAACAACAGATGCTGGCAATTGGTCGTGCAATGATGAGCCGCCCAAAACTTCTCCTACTTGACGAACCATCTCTTGGTCTTGCGCCGATTATTATTCAACAGATTTTCGACATAATCGAAATGCTCCGCGAAGAAGGCATGACTATTTTCCTGGTTGAGCAGAACGCCAACCAGGCTCTGAAGTTAGCCGACCGTGGTTATGTATTGGAAAATGGCCGGATCGTGATGGCTGATAGTGGCCAGAACCTGCTGGTGAATGACGACGTTCGTAAAGCCTACTTGGGAGCCTGATAATCCTTGGAACCACTGATAAGGTTCAGTGGTTCCAGATAGCCTTTCAATTATTGACATACCATCTTAATAAGTCGGCTATCTATTACCAAAAGTGATAGAAAGTTGACTTATTTCCGCTCTCCCGCCCATGAACCGGCAAACCTGCCGTAAACGACCACGAAACAAACAGCATTTTTGCCGCTTTCACCTTTTTTTCACCCCAGAATCGGTAGCATGAGGCTGGCTTCTATACTGAAAGGAACGTGAGTAGTTTGTTGTACACGGAGCAGTACTATGAATAACCCTAATAATGATCGGTTAACCAGACCGGAACTGGCCTTACTGTTCACATCCCTTGCAGTAATGACTCTGTCGTTTGTGGCGTTAATTCACGGCGTGTAAATCAGTGAACAGTGACGAACTCAATTAAGAGTCGTCACTGGAGTTACCCGCAGAACTTCATCAATGGTCGTTAATCCCTGCGCAACTTTTTGAGCTCCACTTATGCGCAGTGTGTGCATGCCGTTTCGAATGGCTGCCGCACGCATCTTATCAACATCGGTTTTCTCACCTAATTGATCTCTTACTGCACCTTCCAATGGCATGATTTCGTAAACACCTGCACGACCACGGTAACCTGTATTCCGGCAGTTCAAACAGCCAACGGGTTTCATGCCCATTGCTGGCGGTTCTGCCACCCAGGGTTTAGTGAGTTCTTTCCACCCCTGCTCATCCATTTCTACCGGCTCTTTGCAGTCAGGACACAATGTTCTTACCAGACGCTGAGCCATAACACCCAACACTGTTGCCCGAATCAAATAATCAGGAACCCCTAGTTCCAGCAATCGGGTAATTGCCGAAGGTGCATCATTGGTGTGAAGGGTTGATAGAACAAGGTGACCCGTTAATGCTGCCTGAATCGCCATTTCAGCGGTTTCAAGGTCCCGAATCTCACCCACCATAATAATGTCCGGGTCTTGCCTTAACAGTGCCCGAACACCACTGGCAAAGGTCAGATCAATATTGTGATGAACCTGCATCTGGTTGAAAGACGGTTCAACCATTTCAATCGGGTCTTCGATGGTGCAGACATTCACCTTAGACGTTGCCAACTCTTTCAGAGTGGAATAAAGCGTGGTTGTTTTTCCTGAACCTGTTGGCCCGGTCACCAGAACAATGCCATTAGGTCTGCCCACCATCTGATGCCAACGTTTGTCGTCTTCTTTCGAAAAACCAAGATCCCGAAAACCTTTCAGCAAAACATCCGGGTCGAAGATACGCATAACCATCTTCTCACCAAAAGCAGTTGGCAGGGTTGAAAGACGAAGTTCGACCTCATTACCTTCTGCCGAACGTGTTTTCAGGCGGCCATCCTGAGGCTTGCGCTTTTCCGCAACATTCATACGACCGAGTATTTTCAAACGGCTGTTAACAGCTGCCAGAACCTGGGCTGGCATATCGTAAACAGTGTGGAGAACGCCATCTATGCGGAAACGGATATGCCCCTTATCTCGTCGAGGCTCTATATGAATATCACTGGCCCGCTGGTCAAAGGCGTACTGCAAAAGCCAGTCCACAATATTGATAATGTGCTGGTCATTGGCATCGGGAGTCTGGGCATCACCCAGTTGCAGTAGCTGCTCCAGGTTTCCGGTATTGATGGCATTAATACCGCCTTCACGGCTGGCACCGGTGATAGATTTAGCCAGTTTGTAAAACTCACCGGTATAACGGCGAATCTCAGCAGGGTTACTGACGACCCGCTTAATTTCCCGGCGGTTGATATGTTTAAGATTATCTTCCCAGCCCTTGTGCCACGGCTGCGCACTGGCCACGAGAATTTCTTTCTCATTCACTTCCACAGCCAGAATCTGGTGTCGCTCGGCATAAGCCAATGACATCAGGGGAGTGACTGAGGCTGCGTCAATCTTCAGAGGGTCGATATGGTAATAAGGCTGGTTGGAGCTATCCGCCAGCCAGCGAGTCAGCGTATCCAGATCCAGAGTTCTACCGGGGCTTTTCTGGTTAGCCAGATCCAATTCAGCCAGATATTCCAGAGGGTGAAGCTTGGCCTGGCTGGCATTACGCCGGCGAGACAGAATATCCTGGCTCTGGCCGCTGTTAAGCCAGCCATCCTGAACCAGCCCCTGAACTATCTGGGATAAATCAAGCAAGTGGCTGCCAGACTCATGACTGCTGATCTTCGAACTTCCGGCCATCCTGTGGCCGGACTGCCTGTTCTGTTCGGTATTCTTATGATTTTGTCTTCTTTCCACAGCCTGATTCCAATGGATACGGCGGATATTATTTACTTTCTAAAGTACTTTTTATTAATTGTAGGAGCCTACCCTCAGCCTCCAGCCTCGGCAAGCTGATATCCCCGCTCGGCCTTGCTGATATTTTCCGCTTTAAGCTCCACCAGCTTGCCCAGTTCATCTGCCAAAGATGTTAAAGCGGATTCATCGCCTTCCTTAAGTTCCAGTTCCAGTTCGGAAATGGGTTGGGACTTCCCTCCAGCCCTGATTTCTCCCCGGTCCAGAGCCAGCTCAATAAGAGCTCCCTGCCACTGGAAATCAATAACTTTTCGCTCAAAGTCTGTGGTAAAAACAGGCTTCAGGTTCGTTATATCAACCCCCTGAAGAGACTCTGGCCATACATTGGCCAATCGATCACCATCCAGTTTATTGCCTTCAAGCTGCCACTCCCACTCTCCGCGTCGGCTTAACCCATTTACGCTGACACCTTTGGTTTTCAGGGTCTGAATATAAACCCCATTTTTCTCCCTGATGCGCAAAGCGACCCGGTGTTGGTTCAACCTTTCATCGGGAGTATCGAAATAAGTATTCTTCAGATGAAGGGTAACAACAGGCTGGTCTGCCAGACATGCCGCTTTCAGCACTTTCTGATGATCGCTGGCCGCCAGACTCAATTTCAGCTCAACTTCATGGCCCATAAACAAATAACTCTTAAAGTTTAAAAATGACTACGTCACAGAATGTAGTGATTTATCAAGGAATTATCAGATCATTAGCCATAATACTCGCTCCCCATCACATCCTTTTACACAATTTTTCAGCCCTCCGTGAAAACGCTTCCTATAATCTCGGTTCAATAACAACTACTGCCTTTGCCGATGACAACAAGATACTTGCTGTCCAGCGTGTTCGGACGCTCCCCCATAGGACCAATTAAACAACATATAGCCAGCGCCCACGGAGCGGCCGCGCTTTTGGAACCATTCTTTCAAGCGGTAATGAAAGAGGACTGGCAGGAGGTTGAATCTTATCAAAAACGCATCGTCGAACTCGAAGAAGAAGCTGACGAAATCAAAAAACAGGTTCGTCTCTCTCTGCCAAAAAGCCTGTTTCTCCCTGTTCCCAGAACAGATCTTCTGGATCTCGTTACCGTTCAGGACAAGGTGGCCAATCGGGCCAAGGATATCGCCGGAATCGTACTGGGTCGGCAAATGGTATTTCCCGCCGAACTGCAGCAGGATTTCATGCACTTTGTCAGACGCTCTGTAGAAGCCTCTGCTCAGGCGCTGAGGGCTATCAATGAACTTGATGATCTTCTGGAAACAGGGTTTCGTGGCCGGGAAGCTGACATCGTTGAAACCATGATTGAAGAACTGAACGCTTTGGAAGCCAGCACTGACAAACTCCAAATCGATGTTCGCCGCCTCTTATTTGCCCGAGAGAAAGAATTGCCTCCTGTGGACGTAATGTTCCTCTATCAGGTTATTGAATGGGTTGGCGATCTGGCAGACAGAGCCTCCCGAGTAGGCGGATATCTGCACATGCTTCTGGCTCATTAATAAACCCATTGGTTAGTGAATTGAAACAGTAATCGGAGTTCTAAAGACAGAGCTCTGGAGTTGCGGCCCTTAAGGTGTGGTTCTGATGTCGATCATCGCGGAATATGGCGTAGCCCTGTTAAGCCTTGCATGCTTCTTTGGTTTCTTTATGGCCTGGGGTGTGGGCGCTAATGATGTTGCCAATGCCATGGGAACATCTGTTGGTTCAAAAGCGCTAACAATCAAACAGGCCATTATTATTGCTATCCTGCTTGAATTTGCAGGTGCCTTTCTGGCAGGTGGCTCTGTGACAGCCACAATTCGCAAAGGCATTATTGACCCCACAATGCCAGAGTTACTGGCGAATCCGGAACTCCTTATTTACGGAATGCTGGCAGCGCTTCTCGCTGCCGGAACCTGGCTGCTGATTGCGACTCACTATGGTTGGCCGGTTTCAACAACTCACTCCATTGTTGGAGCTATTGTAGGATTTGCCGTCGCAGGAATCGGAACTGACGCTGTGAAATGGAGTAGCGTGCTATCGATTGTTGGTTGCTGGATTGTTTCACCGCTTTTCTCGGGGATGTTGTCACTACTTGTCTTTACTTCAATCCAGAAGTTAATACTGAATACCCGGGATCCTTTCTATAGCGCAAAACGATTTATCCCGATTTACACATTTCTGGTCGGATTTATGATCGCTATGGTTACGCTGAAAAATGGTCTTAAACACCTAGGGCTTGATCTGAACCATGTCGAAGCCACTCTATTCTCTGTTTTGATCGGTTTGATTCTCACCGCACTCGGCATGCTGGCTCTTACCCGTATCCATAAAGACAAAAAAGCCGACCGTGATTTTCATTATTCCAGTGTTGAAAGAATATTTGGCACGATGATGATTTTCACAGCTTGCGCCATGGCCTTTGCCCACGGCTCTAACGATGTTGCCAATGCTGTCGGCCCGCTGGCTGCGGTGGTTCATGTTGTTGAGAGTGGCGGTAATATCGCCACACACACTCCTATGCCAAGCTGGGTTTTAATGCTGGGAGGGGCAGGAATTATTTGTGGTCTGACAACTTACGGCTACAAGGTTATGGCCACCATCGGTAAACACATCACCGAACTTACTCCAAGCCGTGGCTTTGCGGCTGAGCTCTCTGCAGCATCAACAGTTGTTCTCTCCTCAGCGACCGGCCTGCCGGTTTCCACAACTCATATTCTTGTGGGTTCTGTATTAGGGGTTGGACTGGCAAGAGGCATTGGGGCCCTGAATCTACAGGTAATCAGCACAATCTTCTTATCTTGGCTGGTGACATTACCCGCAGGTGCTTTTTTGGCGATTGCATTCTTTTATCTGTTTCGGGTTATTTTTGGCTGAGTTCGTCAGTAATCATAACAAGGGCAAACAGTTAACCTGACCTATTGAGAAGTAGAAGCAACTTAATAGTACGGGAAGTAATCCAAAGTCACTGTTGTAACTACTTCCAGGGATAGAACTATGCAATCAGTTCAGGGATCAGGACAAACTCCTCAAGCAGTTTCTTATGCTTTGCGTCCCCAGCAAACAACAAAGAAAGAGCAACACATACCAAAGATAGAGTGTGGACATTGCCTAAAGCATCAATTTAATAGGGATCTTGCCAACCGTAAGCTTATGGTCTGCTCAGATCCAGAAGAACTTACCAGTCTCTATAACGGGTTTATAAAACGAGAAAAATCTCCAAGCGGGCTGCAGCAACTAAAAGAAACGATGGAGCTAAAATGCGCCACAGTTATAGCGACAAAGTATCTTGACAAGATTGCCAGAAAGTCTCCTTTAGGAAGAACCGCTCTCTGTACACATGAAGCTGTTGAAGCCAGAGAAAAACTTATCCGGACTTTGGCTATACGACTAAATCCACATATCACCATTGAACACGTGTACGAAGCGTTGCAAGGAATTCTCGCAACTCAACATACAATTGCTTGCGATCTTTTATCAGAGGTTGATGCGGATGACCTGATTGCAGGAATTGAAAATTACATTGGCCCACTGTTAACCCACAATACACAACCAATTATTTTTGCCCTTCTCCTCCAGTATCGCGTTGAGGCTGGTATACCAGAAGCGACTGATAGCATAAATCAGGAACTGAGATATCAATTAAGGGATATTTCGGCTAAAGCATTAGCCAATATTCTTGGCGAAAAATACCGCACAATGGAGGAAGGTGACGAGCAAGACATAATTTTAGAAATGCTCGATGATACCGCCCACTCAGGCTTACATGCGTTTCTTGAAGATCATTTTCCTGAGGAAGTTCAGAAGGCTCTCGGTTTTGGTATTAACCCAGGCACCTTAGGCCGCTATCTGTCACAAACCAGCTTCATAATTCAACTAAGAGCGAATCTCAGCGACTCTGCAACCCCATAAACAATCAAGCCCAGAGAAAATCTGGGCTTGATTGTTTCAACAATGATCTTGTTAACGATTCATCGCCTTACGAATACAGAACGCCGCGCCGCCCCAAGTCACACCCAAACCAAACACCATCATAATAATTGCAGAAACAGTCATTACTGAGCCTCCATTGCCAGAGCAGAATTGTTAGAGCGACGAGACAGAACAACAGCAATCACAAGCATCACCGCCAGCACACCCCAGCCACAAACCAGAATGGCTGCATCGCTGTAACCACCATAGTTCTCAGTGGCAGCAGTCATAAGGTTGGTACCTACAATCGCAACCAGAAAAGCGCTGCTCACGAAGCGAATGCAAATATCCCACCAGCGACCAATCGCAAAATCAGAACGCTCGTTAGTGTATTCCCGGAAGGTAGAAGGCTTCAGAATCCAGCCAACAACCAACAACTGAATCAGGCAACTGCTCAGAATAGCGATGTTATTGATAAAGTAATCCACAACATCCAGCAGCAACAAACCACCATTAGTTGCAAACAGTAAAGAAATGATTGCACCAGCGCCGCAAATAACTGTTGCTGTTTTCTTACGGCTCCAGCCTGTTTTATCAATAAAGGCTGAAGTGATGGCCTCCATGATAGAAATATGCGAGCTGACACCCGCAACAACCAAAGCACCAAAGAACAGAGGGCCCAACAACCATGGAGCAGGCAACAGGTTAATAGCAGTAGGAATGGTGATAAAGGCCAGACCAACACCAGAGCTAACCACTTCATTCAGAGGTACACCCTGCTGTGCCGCCATGTAACCCAGTACTGCAAAGATCATCACACCCGCCAGCATTGAGAAACCACAGTTAATCAGTACAGTCATAAAGGCGTTATTGTTGATATCAGACTTCTCAGGCAGGTAGCTGGAGTAAGCGATCATGATCGCGAAACCAACACTCAGGGTGAAGAAGATCTGACCAAAGGCAGCAGACCAAACCTTAGGATTAGCCAGAGCACTGAAATCAGGCTGGAACAACCAATTCACGCCATCTACAGCACCTGGCAACATCAGTACACGTAAAGTCAGGCCAATAACCATCAGGAACAGAATCGGCATCATGATCTTGCCGAAACGCTCAATACCGCCCTTAACACCAGTCACCAGTGCAGCATAGGTAATCCCCCAGGCCAGCATCAGCGGCAGAACAATGTGCATCTGTAGAGAGCCTAATGACAGAGGAGAGTTGTCACCAAGCTTCAGGTATTCAGAGAAGAAATAAGTGTTGGCATCTGCCCCCCAGCTCTGGGTGAAGGAGAAGCCAAAATAAGAAATCGCCCAGCCAATAACTGCCACGTAGTAAACAGCAATCACGGCAGCAATAAGAACCTGGAACCAACCCAGAATTTCAAGACGGGGCATCAGTTTACCCAAGGTGCCAGGGGCTGCCTCGCGATATTTATGACCCAGAGAGAAATCAAGAATCATGAAAGGAATACCCGCCGCCAGCATGGCGATCAGGTAAGGGACGAGAAAAGCACCACCGCCATTCTCATAGGCCATATAAGGGAAACGCCAGATATTTCCCAAGCCGATTGCGGAACCAACTGCCGCTAAAATAAATCCTGCGCGTGAACCCCACTGTTCCCGTTTCATCGCAACTACTTCCTTATGCCCAAAGGCAACTACAAAGGCAAATAACTAAATCTCATCTGCGAGAGAGCAAACGAGAAAATTTTCGAGCCGCGATGTCGTGGTAACGAGCGCTTATCTTCCAACAGGGGTGGCGTCAGAAGCATAAGACGGCGGTCCCATCGGGTAGAGGGAACCAATATGGTGCATAGTCCAAAAAAACATGAATAAAAACAATACCTAAAAGAACCTCTTAGCATAAAAAATTATGTTTTTTTTCAACTCCTGCTCAGGGCTTATTCCTTCTTTTCCCGCCATTCCCAGAGAGCACAGCCTTTCACCCGCTGCTGTTCCAGTCATCCTCTTGACTCGCACCTATTCCTCTCTGGTCGATAACCCAGAAGCAATGGGGGTGATTATGTCTGGCATCAAAAAGTACATGCAGGGTCTGAGTTATCTGATCGTTCTTCTGGCCATGGTTGAAATAACCACAGCAACGGCCATGGATGACCGTCAGGACGACCTGATGATGGAGCTGGAGCGCCAAAACATGCAGATGCGCCAGAAGCATCTGACCAGGCAATTCGATCAATTTGCAGGCTGGTTCTCTCCCCGGGAACTCAATCAGATGAATACCGAGCAGTCAGGTTTGCCTCTGGACAAACTCCACCCCCGGCAAACCGTTGCTATCCATGACTTTTTATCCTCAGCCCTGAGCCCTCTCGGATACTTGCGGCTCAGCAGCCTGATCAGACTGCAAAAAGTTCAGGGGGAAATGAAGGGTTCTGGCAGTTCAATGCCCAGCAGACTTATACTGCAACAGGATGAAAACAGCAGAAGTTTGATGATCCAGGGGCCAACCGTCTCCCTTGAGATGATGGGCATGGATGATAACTGGCAGATCAACAGCCTGGGCATCGCCCAGTGGCCAAGCCAGATCCCACCAGCTCCGCAGCCAGACCTCAGCTCACCAGATATCCATTACCCCTACATACGCTGGCACGAATCCACAGGAGAGAATGTTCTTGGTCAAACGGTGCCATTGGTTATTCAAGCGTTGAATGCTCTGCCTGATATGGCCCGCAAGAATGCCTGTGCAGGAGAAGCCTCAACAGAAGCTCAGTGCACTATCACAGATATTCAAACTCTCGATATGGAAGCTATGGTTTCCGTCGTCAATATCAATGCCAAAGGGCGTTATCTGCTGCAAAACCTGATGATGGTATTGAAGAGCCATCTCGGTGGTACTGTCAGTCAAAGCAAGAATCTGATGTTTTCCTGGGCGGGAGATCTGCCCTCCACTGAAGAACAAAATCCCCAAAGCCTCCTGCTCAACCTCAGTGATGAAATGGGTCTCTGGCAGGTTTTAATTACAGGGAATAAACCCGCCGAAGGGTTTTCTGGACTGCCTGCCAATGGCGTGTTCATTGCCTTCAACAGCAGCGGACTGAATTCTCTTTCCCAGTGGCAAGGTATGAGAACCTCAATGCCCATGCCTCAGCCGAATTCAGACATGATGTCTGCACCCATGATGCTGAAAGAAACTGCACAGAATGAAGCAGCACCATCAATGATGCCAGAAGTGACTCTTGCCGGTGGCATGCAGAACATGATGGACGAAGGGCAGCCTACATGGTTGAAAAAACCAGTATTCCTTAACGGTATGGCTCTGTCTCTGGGTTATATGGGAAAAACTGTTACTACAAGAGCTCCGCTGGAACCCGTTGTTGAAGTAAAGCGAGATGGGCGCCCACACCGGAATATTCGGGTCACGTTGTCTATTACTCTTCCCGACGCTGAGGAGCCTTGGTTAAAAGAGTTTCCTCTCAACTTTGACAGCCGAACTGAAGACTACCGCTCCTCTATCCGCCTGCCTGCAAACATGGCAGGAAAAGAAATCACCCTTACTTTCAGCGCCCATGAACCGGGAACCCGTTACGAAGGTATTTATGAGTACCAGGTTGTAGTAAACGGCAATAAGCGATCACCCACCATGTAAACTTGCACCGGCGTACACGATTAGGCATCTTGTAGTTTCTGAATGGTTTTCCAACATGCAGTTTCAGACGGTGGCCATGCCTGCTGACCCGCATTACAGCGTCCCACCAAACAGCTTGAACTTAACAATAAAAACAAAAAGGAATTGCCATGTACCGTGCGACGCTCTGGGCAAGCACAGCCATCTTACTTGTTGGCTGTAAGCTGCCTGGTGACTTTCCTGAGCAGGAAGCTCTCTGCTCATTCGACAATGAACGTGAACAACTCCGAAGCGCCTCCGCAGCCAGCACTCCCAGTCCAGTTATCAATACTGTGGAAGTGAACGGCGTCATTTATAACTTAATGGCCGGACAGATTCCTGCTCTCTCTCCCGGGGATACTGTCACCTTACGAGGTTCTGGACTGGGATCAGGCCCTGATATCGACTTTACCAAAATCATGATTGATAAAAGCCGGGTTCTGGAAACCGACCTGACGATGTACGAACAAAAGCTGGCTATCAGTGATGAGGTGAATTACGAAACAACAAAGGTTGTTGATAACTGGGACAAGGATATCCTTTCCTGGCAAGACCATGAGGTGAGCTTCACCGTTCCCGTTCATGTAGCCAATGGTGAAACTGAACTAACTCTGCAGATTCAGAAACGGGATGGTTATAACGAGTCTTATATTCGCCCCGGTGAACCACATAATATTATTGATGCTATAACCCGCCGTATTATCAGTGACGACTTCGAGCACAACTGCGATGTTGTCTCAAAGCTTTCCGATACACCATACGGCACAAGCTTCAAGGTTCAGGTAAGCAACCCGGACTTTGATGAGCTGGTTCGTAAAGGACGGGAAGTTTTCTGGTCCTATGATTACAACCTTGGCCTGGCTCATCAGTTTCGGGATTTGAGCTGGGATGCCATTTTCCAGTATCGGTCTATCGACCCGGTCAAAGGTGGAACCGCTTACGATCTTGAAAACCTGTTTGGTGCTTTTCCAACGAATACCGGTGAAGTACCAGAGGAGGCCATAAAACCGGTTTACTTCGACCGTTACCCCATGCCTACCCCCATTCCAGGTTTATTAGGAACAGGGCCGCAGAAATTCAGCGGTGAAACAAGAAACTCTGGTTGGGCTGGATACCGTTACGCCGAAGCCGTAGACCCGTTTGATGGCCCTGGATCCTGGATTGGTTTTAACTGTGCGTCCTGCCATGGCAACCGAATCACCTGGGAGACAGCTCCCGGACAAACAGTCACAAAAGTCGTTCCCGGACTTCCAAATCCCAAATGGTCAATGAAGTGGTCGATTCTTCAGCACAAACAAGGACTAACCACTAAGACCTTTGAAGGTATTTATGCTGACGAAGATGGTCCGATCTGGATGCCTGGCAAAAAGAAAATTGCTAAAGATCTATTGGTTTACCATATGCCTCAGGGAGCAGGTGAACACAATCTGATTCGAATTGTTGGTGAAGGATCAGAAACTGATAACGACTACCAGTTCTCTCCAATCGCTATTCCTAACGTAACCCATTACACCGGTATACGTCGTTCGTTGTCACATACGGAAAGTTATGTGGGTTTTGAAGGCTCCTACATTCACTCCGAAGAACCCGACGGCGCTATGGGTTCGATGTACGCTGATCCTTTAAAAGCCCTGACAGCCTATATGACTACTCTGGATCAGTATGATGATGAACTTCGTAATGTTGGTCTTTATCGCTGGCTAAAACATAAGGGGTTGGCTCAGGATGATGTTCCCTGGTCTGAGGGGGCATTTGTACAGGCTGGCTGGCAAAACATTCCCTCGGTTAATGCAGCAGTGAGCCGTGGTAAGCAAACTTATGACAAAGCCTGCGGCAGCTGCCATAGCGATAAGGTTGGCCTGCACACTAATGAGCAAATGCTGCCACTGTCTGAAGTAGGCCGCTTCTTTGCTCCAACCATTTACCAGAAAAACCAGCAATCCATTCGGGTAACATTCCTGCGGGATATTTACTGGACCCAACAACGCGGCCTTCTGTCCGATGGGCACGTCCGTAATATTGAAGACCTGGTTAACCCACAACGGTGCCAGGAAGGATCTCCCCTCTATAACCGCTATTACACACTGCACCCGGCGTATAGCGACACCAGCAAATCCTTCCCGGATGAAATTGATCCTTATCCATCCATTAACCGCCGCGGCGATGTATTCCGGGTACCTGTTCCGATCATAGAAAAGAAAGACGACATTAACCAGCAGCGTAAGCGGTTTATAAAACGTCACAGGTATTTTGTTCGTCCGGACTTTGATGACCAGAACTTTTACTGGGACTTCCAGAAGATGCGCAGAGAGTGGGGTAAAGATGAGTTAGGTGCACCAGAACCTATTGGTCTGCCAGCGACACCTCATCCATGGTGTACAGAGAATTCTGAACAAATTGATGATCTGGTGAGCTATCTGCTGACATTATAAAAACTGCTCGTAATCCCGAGAAAAGCCTCCATCTGGAGGCTTTTTCTTTACGTGCATCTACAAATCATCCAGAACATTCAGTAGCCCTGTGCATAATTCGCCACAATTGATTCTTCATTGATCACTTTTCATCCTGAAGAGTGCCAGAAAAATTCGGTTCAATAGATCCAGATTATTTATCTGGGGAAGGAGCCGAAACTACGTGTCATCTACAACTCTCAAAACACAACAAACTGATTCACTATCATTCTTTGCTATAGCACTTGCTCTGCTTTTAGGCTTTCAGGTCATCAACCTTGAAGCCAGCGATAATATCGAGCAATACATCACTTTGGCTGAAGTTGAATCCGGTCAACTGCTGTATAAAACCGGCGACAGTGGTCAATACCACATGGCCATTTTACAGGCGAGTGAAGCTGATATTTCTATCACCGGTATGATTGCTCAGGTCAAACTCACCCAAACGTTCACTAATACTACCGACAATTGGCAAGAAGGAATTTATGTATTCCCCCTACCTGACGATGCGGCTGTTTACCAAATGCGCATGACCATTGGCGAACGAATTATTGAGGGGCAGATTAAGGAAAAACAGCAGGCCAAAAAAATCTACCAGCAAGCGGTTAACAGCGGCAAGCGAGTGGCTCTGGTGGAACAGGAGCGGCCAAATATGTTCACCACAAGTGTTGCGAATATTGCTCCTAAGGACACAATATCTGTCACTCTCAGCTACCAGCAAACTGTTCAATATGATCGGGGGCAATTTAATTTACGCTTTCCGATGACCATTACCCCTCGCTATATACCAGGGCAACCAATAGCACCTGTCCCCACGGAAGAGATCATTGTTAATCCAGGCTCCGGCTGGGGATTTCCAACCCATCAGGTGCCAGATGCTGACCGCATTACTCCACAAGTTCACCTTCCAAGCTTATCGCCAGAACACATACAAAACCCTATGCGCCTTAACGTTATGTTGGAAGCTGGAATGACTTTGGCCAGAATTACCAGTCCTTCTCATACTTTAAAAACCACGCATGCCGACAATGCTTACCAGATAACACCTGCCAACATGATTGTGCCAATGGACAAAGATTTTATCTTGAGCTGGCAACCCACACCGGAAACCACACCTGAAGCAGCTCTATTTGTAGAAAAAAACCTGACTCCCTCGAACCCGCTATTGGAAAATGAGCAGCACGTGCTCTTAATGCTAATGCCTCCTCAAAACTCCTTACAAACACAACGCATTGCCAGAGAGATGGTCTTTATTATTGATACTTCAGGCTCCATGGGAGGAGTATCCATTCGTCAGGCAAAGCAAGCATTGGAAACCGCAATCAAACGCCTTTCTCCTCAGGACCGGTTCAACATTATCGAATTCAACTCCAGCTTCAGCTTACTTTACCCACAGCCTGTCATGGCTGATCACAATAATACCCGCCGGGCTCTGTCGTTCATTCGTTCCTTGAAAGCCAACGGCGGCACTGAGATGGCTCCAGCCCTGCAGGCCGCACTTACCGAACAAGGTGAAACACCCAAGGACTACATCCGGCAAGTTGTGTTTATTACCGATGGTGCTGTAGGTAATGAAGAGGCGTTATTTCAGCAAATCCAGCAACAATTGGGCAGCAGTCGCCTGTTTACGGTAGGCATCGGTTCTGCGCCCAACAGCTGGTTTATGCGTAAATCTGCGGAAGCCGGTCGAGGTACCCATACATGGATAAATAATGCCAATGAAGTAGCAGAGAAAATGTCAGCATTGTTTCAGAAACTGGAATCCCCTCTGACAACAAATATAACTCTGCATTGGCCTGAAGGGTTGCAGGTAGAAATGTTGCCTTCGCGTATTCCAGATCTTTATGCTGGCGAACCAATAATCGTCAGTGCTCGTATTAAAGGACAAGCTGCAGAAAATAAGTTCACAATAACCGGAAGAAACGGGTCTCGTGACTGGCAACAACAGCTATCCCAGAGCAATGCAGCTCAAAGCACAGGTGTAGCCAGGCTATGGGCCAGAACAAAAATCGAACAACTGGAAGATGGGAAAACTCGTGGCGAAGATCCAGAAAAAGTGCGCGACAAAGTTCTGCCCCTGGCTCTTAAAAATCAATTGGTCACCAAATACACAAGTTTTGTTGCTGTTGACCAAACACCATCACGCACAGCAGAAGCATTACAAAAGAAAACCATAATCCCAAACACAGCCCCTGAAGGCCAGACACCTCAATTGCAGGCTATGAAAAGCCATGCCTGGCCGCAAACAGCCAATGGTACGGGCCTCGATCTGATTGCAGGATTACTGGCTATCTTAGCTGCATTGATGCTCAGCTATCACTCCCACCGGAAACAGGGTGTGCAGGCCTAATGGATAATATCAGAACCCCGGCCATAAACATGACAACACGAAAACTGCTCTCACTGGTGCTTATTGCTACACTGCTGGCAGTAGCTACATGGCAATTGGGACGTGCAGGGTACATTCATACCAAAGCACAACTGGCTCAGTACCTTATTGCTGCAGCATGGCAACAGTCTCTTGAGCAACCAGAAACATTCGTTCCACCCTGGCAATGGGCTGATACTTGGCCTGTGGCCAGATTGTCTGTTCCCCGCTTGGGTGTTGATCAATATGTGCTTGCCGATGCCAGCGGGCAGGCACTGGCTTTCGGGCCGGGTATGTTACCCCGTACTCATAATACTGAAACCAAAATTATCAGTGGTCACAGAGACACCCACTTTAAATTTCTCAAAGATCTTCAGCTGGACGATCAACTCCACCTGCAAGGAGCAAGCGGTGTATGGCAGAGGTATCGGGTAACTCACATACAGGTAATAAATATTACTCAGCAGCCACTACGAGTTGCCAATACAGAAGGGCTGATACTGATTACCTGTTACCCATTTAACGCACTACAGGCCGGTGGATCGCTTCGTTACGTCGTGAGCCTTCACAAAATTCCAACATCATCCACAGGCTTAACTTAATAATAGTTTTTTTACGTATTTTGTTGAATCCACATCCAGCTTATTGTTTGCGCATTAAATGAACAAATAATGGCTGGTCGCTACCGTTACCTTGACGAAACGGCCGTAATCTCTCCCCCAGATAAGACATGCCTATGACTTCAAACGCTTTAGAAATCGGAGTGCGCTCCCCTTATGCAATGGCCGAGCTAGGCGAACAGGTTGCCCTGGGCAAGGCATCTAAAGCTCCTGCGAAAACCTTTGCTCTGGCTATTATGGCTGGAGTGATGATTGCTCTTGCCGGTGTTTTCTACACCACGGTTTCTGCTGGCTCTTCTGCCCTTCCCTACGGGCTGGCCAAGTTTATCGGCGGCATTTCTTTCAGCATGGGTCTGATGGCTGTTGTTCTGTGTGGGGCAGACCTGTTTACCAGCAGTACTCTGATTACTATTCCTGTTGCCAGTCGCAAAGTTAAAGTCGCAACCATGCTCAAGAACTGGGGCGTTGTTTACGCAGGTAACCTGATTGGTTCTCTGCTGATGGTTGCAATGATCATCTACACCGGCCAGTGGGAAGGTGGTCACGGCGCTATCGGTTCATCGGCCCTTTATATTGCTAACGCAAAAATGGGCCACTCTTTTGGTCAGGCACTGGTTCTGGGCATCCTCTGCAACCTGATGGTGTGTCTGGCTGTATGGATGAGCTACAGCGCCCGTACTGCAAGTGGCAAAATGATGGCCATGATTCTTCCTGTTGCCATGTTTATCGCTTCCGGTTTTGAGCACTCTATCGCCAATATGTACCTACTGCCTATCGGCCTGGCTATCAAAGCTGTTGCCGCTCCTGAGTTCTGGAGCGAGATTGGTAAAACCGCTTCCAGCTTCTCGAACATCACTTTCGACAATATGATCTGGAAGAACCTTATCCCGGTAACCATCGGCAACATCATCGGTGGTGGCATTATGATTGGCCTGTTCAACTGGGGTGTATTCCTCAAAAAAGACTGATCTACTGCCTTTTGGAGCAGGCCTCAGCGCCTGCTCTACTCCCCCCTCACTCAGCTTCTCTGTCATTATCTCTATACTGTTCTGAAACGACATACTCTGGCAGGGAAGGCCAATGTTTCATTCTTTGGGAAAAATGCCTGGGTCAACTCAGCAAGAGTTTGCTGATAACCTCGGTAAGCTGGAAAGCTGTGGCGGTTCCAAATCAAAAATGGAACTCAGCAGAGATAAAATGGGACACGTTGTTGTCACCGTTTACCCTGAACGCTCCATTATTCGATGGCTGAAAAACACATTCTCAGGCAACCGGCGGGATATTCTTAATACTCTTCATCTTCAGGCTATTGAGTACGCTTCCCAGCCAACACCTTTGGCTCTCAGGGTTGCCAAAGATATCAGCAGTGGCGTTATCCCACGAGTAAATGCTCAGGAAAGAACCAAGTACTCCGAATCAGCAGTCTCAATGCGCTCTAAGGAGCAAGAGTTCAAGTACGCTCAGCATGAACTTCTGCAGCAGGTTAGGCAATTCAAGAACCAGCCCGATCAAATGCTGCCAGCAGATATGGATTCCTTTATACAGCACTATTTCACGGTTTCCTTTCTACAACCTGGCATGGTTTCGCCTGAGGCTGTCGATCTATACCAGCAGCTGGCTGATCACCCTTCCTTTACCGGATACGCTCTTGCTTATAACAACTGCTGCAGCATAGCGACCGAAAACCGGTTGCAGTATCTGGCAGAACTCTTGAGCGACAGTGACTTCGACCAACAAATGGAAACAGCACTCAATACGCCAAACTCACAGGCTGGTGCAGCTATCCGCCAACACCTGCAGATGCCATTAAAACGAGCGAAACTTAACCCATCAGGGCAAGTTGACCATCAGGAGTTAATACAACTTCAGAGATGGGAAGACCGAGTTGATTCCCACACCTTTGGCGTGTTCAAAGAACTACAGGGTGACGTGCAAAAAACTTATACGGATTTAAAGCTTAAATCAGGGGCTCAGGCAGTTATCAATTTTGACATTGATAAGTGTGAAACACTTATGGAGCAGGTGAGAGTTGAGCAGGAATATATAGCCAATCCAAAGCACCATAAACTGGATAGAGATCACCACCAGCTATACCTTGACGGTCTCAAGCCCCGAATCGATTGGAATACTGAACAGGTGAAATCTGCTGTAGAAAATCTACAGCAGATTAATAGGCAATTGAGCGGAAAATGGCAGCCTGAAACCCTGCGCACTGAAGGACTATTCGCAAGAGGTTTTGCAACCTACTACCGAAAGCTCGAAGATATTCAAGCCATGGCTATCAGGCAGGGGCTGCTTACAGACGGGTAATCAGGCTTTGTATTAACTGCCTTTAAGCCCTTAAATGCCAAACAACTGACACTTTCTCAGGTTTTATTTCTGACCGTATACACTTCCCTAGAAGGAGCTTAATTCAGGGAAGAAATAATGTTCAGAGCCTCAAGCCACCAACCGGTCACTTTTGCCCATAACCTTGATCAGATAGAGCTTGCCAAAGGCTCCAAGGGGCGTCTCGATATAGGTACAGACTCTCAGGGTCGAGTCGTTGTTAAAATGGCTCCAAACTGGTCTCTGGTACGCTGGTTGAAAAATACTCTCGGGAATCAGAAAGCCAAACAGGCTTTGCACGATCAGGCCTTGCTGGCTTTGCAAGCTTCAGAAACTCCTGCTACCACCCCGCTAAAAGAGCGCCTGGTAACCGATATACGTAGTGGCACTTTCCCGTTTATGAATAGAAATGAACAGGCCAGTGTAGGGGCGTTCGCTGAAACTTATCTTCTGCTCCCCTTAGGTACAGCAGAGAAAACAGCCAAACAGGAAATGGCTCGCTTACAAGCCAAGTTACCTTCTGTCAGTGTTGCTGATACCAGGCACTTTATGAGAGCAGTCCAAAGTTGTGCTCTGCAAAACCCTGAAGTAGCAAAAGACTTTACTGCATTTAGCGCTACCCTGGAGCAGCATTTTGAAGACACTCTGCAGAGACGCCTGTATGACCAGACTTCTATAGATATAACCAGCAAACTTCTCGAGGACTTCGAAACCCACGCTCCCGAATCGTTCCAGCAAATCGTGACAGGATTTCAAGCTTATGATCAAGATTACCCACACCTGAAAGCCTATGTTAAGGATCTGAAAAATAAAGCGGACCAAAAGCACTCAGCAACCGGTGACAGGCCTGATCACTTCACCAAACACGATGTTGACGCTCTGAAGAAACTTGCTCCACAATCTCCTGTATACAACAAGGTAACAGTCGCTCTTGGAGATGCATTACAGTCTGAAGAAATCAGAAATGAATTTTCTGACTCCCAAAATCTGCTACGTCATTTAAATACCCCAAAACTGAAGAAAAATATCGATAAAGCTCAGAAGCTTTGGCTCGAAATGGCCAAACCAGATCTTCCCGAACCACAAAGGCAGGCCTTGAGAGATCAGAGAAATCGACTGCTCAAGAAATTACAACCCAGTCTGGCTAGAGCAGCAGAAGCTCGTGCACATCTGCATACTATCAATTCGACTATTGGCCGAAAATGGGCGCCAGATGTTCTAAGAAGCTCATCATTATGTGGTCCAGGCGTTAACCAAACCTATAAGCAGCTTGAAGAGGTTGAAAAACTAGCCGGACAAGTGATGTACGATGCTCAACTTCAATTTATGCACGACTCTCACAACAGCAAACCGAACCACCCTAAAGTTGTTATCGAGGGCGGCGGGCCAGTCGGCTTGATCTCAGCCATGCGCCAGTACGAGAAAGGTGGCGATGTTGTTGTTCTTGAGCAGCGGGACACTCTCTACAACCGCCCACAGATTGTTCGTCTGGATAACCAATGGATTAAAGACCTTCGTTATTATCTGGGTGAACAGTTTGATGAATTATTTGCCCCAGAATCCGGGAAAACCAAACTTCAGCCAGATGGTTCAACCCATATAGTGACCAAAGCTCTTGAAGAAGCCCTGCATAAACGACTTTCTGAACTGGTTGCCTCTGACCCTCATGACCCACCACGTATCCAGAGACTGGCTGCTCACGAACTCTCCGGTGTTGAGCCACCGGAGCAACCAGGGGGGAAATACCGGATCAAAGCAGAATACAAAAGCAAGTATGATCCAGGAGCCGCCAAAAATCCTAAACAGCAGCTTGAGGAAGTGTTTGAAGCCGACCTGTTGATTTGTGCTGGCGGTAAAGAAAGCCCAACCAGAAACAAGTTCCTGAATCACTGCCCGGTCACCCACCCTAAACAGTATGGCGTGGCGTCATGGGAAGGATCTATCAACAATGATCGTCTGGAAACCTTTCCAGCATTTCAGGATGTGCTGGCCACCGATGCGGAATTCCAGGATAACTATCGCGCTCAGATTCATGAAGCTCTGCATCCGTTCACGGGTAATCTGGGAATCCTTTTATCGAGCAATGCCCGGAAAGACCTTGTTCGCGCTCTGGGTTTAACTGAAGGTGATCTCCGCCCTCTACTCGACACAGTTCCAGAAGATGACAAAGCTTTATTGAACGAAGTTATCGATGACCTTAAAGCAGGGCGCATCGATAGAGATACACCTGACCTGAATGACATGCTCACTGCAATCAATGATGAGGTTTGCCAACTGCGAACCTTCGAGAACCGCAACCTCATCTACCTCGGTATGGAGATTCCAGGCCCAGTACATGACTGGATGGAAACTGTTGGTTCGAACCTTAAAGATGCTGATGAAAAGAAACAAATTCAAAAGTTGTTACGCCAGCTATGGTTCCAGACAGCTGGAGAGAAACAAGGCTTTGCTAAAAAGCTCGGTGTAACTCACGCACAAATGAATAAACAGTTCGCCACAACGTTCCCCGTTGCACAGGAAAAGCCTCTCGATGACTTCACCGTTGTTAAAGGACAGCATGGCGGCCCATCCCTGACAGTTGCAGCATCAGGGGATGCAGCTACCAGCCCCCACTTTATGACATATAGTGGCCTGACTGGTGGTCGGGAAACCATTGATGCGCTTTGTTCCTTCACAGATAAGGTTGCCAGTGGCACGACACCTCGTGAAGACGTAGACCATAAACTGAAAGAAGATTACGACCGGACATCTAAATTTATTCTCTACAAAGGAAGTAACTTCCTTACAGAGAGGGATGAAAACGGTGTGAAAGAGTCTCTGAAAGAAAATGCCAGAAAAGAAATAGTTGCCCTAGGCGACACAACAAGCACCGGCTATCAAGTTGTCAAAAACCGTGGTGATTCCTACGTTCTAAATAAAGGTGCAAGCACATTCACTATGACCATTGACGAAAACGGAAGAATTCAGGCTAAGAAATTCAACACTGCTACAGGGGAAATTAAGGATATGGGAGAGTTTTCCACATTCAGGCACTTCGAGCTTCAATGCCTTAATTAAAGCTCTTTATGGCAGCTTCAGGCTGAGAATGTATGAAGCTGCTGAACAGCCTTCGCCCAGGAGCCACCCATGGCTTCTGGCATAATTCGCGCAGACTCATCAATTGCTTCACGAATCTTACGATCTTCTTCCCGGGAAGGCTTATTCAGCACATAGCCAACAACTTTGCTGCTATCACCAGGATGACCAATCCCAAGCCGTAGACGGTGAAAGTTCTTATTGTTGCCAAGGCTGCTGATAATATCCCGCAAACCGTTATGGCCACCATGGCCTCCGCCCTGCTTCAGGCGTGCAGTTCCAACAGGAATATCCAGTTCATCGTGAGCAACAAGAATTTGTTCAGGAGAGATGCGGTAAAAATTTGCCATTGCGGCAACCGCCTGACCACTGCGATTCATAAACGTGGTCGGAAAGAGCAGACGGACACCCCTGCCTTGCAGAGATATCCGAGCTGTCAGCCCGTGAAATTTCTTCTCGGGCTGAAGAGTGACACCGGCAGAGCGGGCCAACTCTTCAATAAACCAGACGCCGGCATTGTGGCGTGTATCATCGTATTCGCGGCCCGGGTTACCCAGGCCAACAATCAATTCTATGGAAGCATCAGCTGCCTTAGCCACGAGTATCCTGCCTCAATGCCAGTTGTCTAACTTATTCTTCGCCTTCGGCTTCTTCGCCTTCAGCTTCTTCTTCGCCACCGCGAGGAGCGTTGATGCTCACTACTGGCAGGTCGTGATCTTCGCCGTGAGCCAGCTGAGTCAGAGTTACGCCAGCAGGTACGGACAGGTCGGACAGGTGCAGGGAAGCACCCAGTTCAACAGCAGCCATGTCTACTTCGATGAACTCAGGCAGATCAGCAGGCAGGCAGCGTACTTCTACTTCCTGCAGGTTGTGGGATACAGCACCGCCAGCTTTAACACCAACAGAAGTTTCTTCGTTGATGAAGTGCAGAGGTACAGAAGTAGTTACTTCGTGAGCAGCGTCAACACGCAGGAAGTCCATGTGCATAGCATCGCCACGAGCAGGGTGACGCTGAACGTCCTTCAGCAGAGCTTGCTGGCTCTTGCCATCTACAGACAGAGTCACGATAGAAGAGTAGAAAGCTTCGGACTCCAGAGCTTTACGTACAGCTTTGCCTTCCAGGGTAACCTGTACAGGAGTAGATTCACCACCGTAGATGATGGCAGGAACCAGGTCAGCGTGGCGCAGGCGGCGGCTCGCACCTTTCCCTACGTCCTTACGCGCTACAGCGTTCAGAGTAAATTCGGACATGATAGTCTCCAATTGGATTTAAGCATGGGCAGAACCGCGACCAGATCCACCCGAAAAACAAGCGGCGTATGATAACGGCTCGCAGCATGTTTGCCAAACGATCCTGAGGAATTATTACCCTGATTTTTGGTGGTTCTCCGTAACAACAATCGGCGCGGGCTAGGGTTTCCCCCTTAACACCTTACGCTGTTACAGTTTCCGCACTCTCCAGTGCCTGAAAAACAGCCTCTGGCATATTCGCTCTTTTACCCTGACCGTAATTGAAACAGACTATTTTTCCGCGCCCTTCAGCCACAACCCGATTCATTTTCTCACTGACCACAGTGTATTTGTGAACAAAGCTGTCTTCCGTTAATTCCTCAATCTGAATGCCAATATAGACCGTATCAGGATATGTAAGAGGCGCTTTGAAGCGGCAGCTGGTTTCGGCAAGGATGGGGCCAACCTGGTCACGCTTCATGTAATCCATAAACTTCAATTCTTCGAAGTGCGTGATCCGGGTATTCTCAAAGTAACGGAAATAAACCGTGTTATTCACATGGTCAAAGGCATCCATCTCTCCCCAGGTGACTTTATGGCTATAGATGCAGATATGGTCTCGTAACAGTGGATGCATAACGACTCTCTCCCTAGCTTATAATTCTTGTGCCCCACTCTATAGCCTTCATTCTCAGACAGCATTTGCCGGGAATGACAATTCCATCAACATAAAAAATTGCACCCACAAAAAAGCCCGACTTATAGCCGGGCTTTCAGAATCAATTATCAGCGTTCACATTAACGGAACATGGCACTGATAGATTCAGCATTGCTGATACGACGCACGGATTCAGCAATCAGAGGAGACATATCCAGAGCACGAATCTTGTCGATCGCCTGAGCAGCAGGGCTCAAAGGAATAGTATTGGTAATAACCAGCTCATCCAGCTCAGCATTGGTTACATTTTCCAGTGCGCGACCAGACAGAACCGGGTGGCTGGCATAAGCAACAACCTTGATAGCACCTTTGGCCTTCAGGGCTTTCGCAGCCATGCACAGGGTTCCGGCGGTATCGACCATGTCATCAACCAGGATACAGGTGCGGCCATTCACATCACCGATGATGTTCATAACTTCCGCACGGTTCGCTTCTGGGCGACGCTTGTCGATGATGGCCAGATCAGTGTTCAGATGCTTGGCGAAAGCACGGGCACGTACAACGCCACCGTGGTCAGGAGAAACAACCATAGTGTTTTCAAAACCGCGACGCTCAATATCGTCCAGCAGAACAGGGGAGCCGTAGATGTTATCTACAGGAATATCGAAGAAGCCCTGAATCTGGTCCGCGTGCAGGTCTACAGTCAGAACACGGTCAACACCAACGCTGGCGATCATGTCGGCAACAACTTTGGCGCTGATAGGCACACGGGAAGAACGTGGACGGCGATCCTGACGGGCATAACCGAAATAAGGCATAACGGCAGTAACACGCTGGGCAGAAGAGCGACGCATGGCGTCTGCCATTACCAGCAGTTCCATCAGGTTATCGTTAGTTGGGGAGCAGGTAGACTGAATGATGAAAACGTCTTTACCACGAACGTTTTCCTGAATCTCTACAGCGATTTCACCATCACTAAAACGGCCGACCGAGGCCTTGCCGAGAGGAATATGCAGATGGTCAACAACTTTCTGAACAAGTTCCGGGTTAGAATTCCCGGCGAACACCATCATTTTAGACACGACAAATACCTTGGATCATTGCATGGGTGAAATAGGCCAAGCTCCGGGAGTATTGCTTACATGACGGCATGATACAGATAAGTATGGCTGGGGTGGCAGGATTCGAACCTGCGCATGACGGGATCAAAACCCGTTGCCTTACCGCTTGGCGACACCCCATCTATCTTTCACAAAGTAGCGTCTTTAATATTATTATTTCGCACCCGAATGCTGGAAGATTACACCGACACCCGAGACAACTGCAACCTGCTCTGAAATCTCCAAAGCAACTTGCAATACTAGGAAGACGATCTTGCAGCGATTCGGAAGAGTCCGTCTCCCGAAGGCGGCGCTACTCTACTGTTCACATGCTCTTCTGTCAAATCCAAAAGACCACCAAAAGACCGAAATCACTCTATGGTCAAACGCAAAGTTAGCTGTTCAAAGACCACTCACGGATAGAAAAAATCACCCTGACACCATCCCGCTCAGCCTTGATCTTTTCGGGCAATCGCACACCCTTCACATTACGGTAACTACCATACACCACTCGCCAACCATTTTGCTGCAACTCGGCAAGATAGCCCTGAGCATTCAGAACCCGTACATAATCTTCTCCGGGTGCCGGAATGCCACGAAGCCAGTAGTCCAGTGAAGAGAAAGGTAGAATCCACCCGGTCTGGCGGTACAGAAGTTCTTCTGCAGAAGTGGCACTTACCGGATCCTGCCCCGGCACATCGAGAGTAATTTTTCGGGAGCTGCCAACTTCCCCCTGCCCTTCAAGCCGGGCAAGTGTCTGCCCAAGAGGGCCAGACATATAAATAGAAAATGCTGCGGGGGAACGATCCCAGCGAATAGTCACAGCACCGGACTGTTCTTTGGTAACAACTCCAGCCCGTCCGCGAACTTCCCACTGAGTTATAGCTTTGGCTCTTGCATGGTTGTTTTGCCAGGCTTGCTGCAGAGCTTCATCAGAAAGTACTACTTCAGGCTTTTCAGGTGGCCCACCTGCACACCCGGCAAGAAACAGTACTGCCAGAAAAGAAACCAGCGCACTTGCGCTGGATATTGAAAACCGGGGAAACAATTTTTTACTCATAAAAATTAGCCACTAAAGAAACGTGCTATTCCTTTTCGGCTGTTTTCAAACGCTCAATAGTCGATTTAAGAACTTCACTGTCTGGCTGTCGCTCTACAGCTGCATCCCATACTTGTATCGCTTCCTCACGATCACCGCTGACCCACAACACTTCACCTAAATGTGCTGCGACTTCTGCATCGTCAAACAACTCGTAAGCCTTTCTGAGGTAACGAAGAGACTCTTTGTAGTTACCCAGTCGGTACTCAACCCACCCCATACTGTCGATAATGGATGGATCATCCGGCTTCAGTTCATAAGCCCGGTAAACAAGTTTTTTCGCTTCCTGAATCCGGTCGGTCCTGTCTGCAAGGGTATAACCCAAAGCATTCAGTGCTGCAGCATTGTCAGGGTCTTTCTTTAGTATGCGATTCAGTTCAACTTCAAGACGGACAAGATCATCTAACTTTTCTGCCAACATAGCCCGGGAGTAAAGCAGGTTTACATTATCGGGAAACTCTTCCAGTGCCTTGTCATAAACTCTGGCAGCTTCATCGTAACCACGCTGTTCCAGCAAAACCTCACCTTCCATCATATAAAACTGGGGGGCGAAATCGGGATACTGTTCTCGAGCCTGCTGAAGATCCTGCTGTGCCATTTCCCACTGATCATGGTCAGACAACATGCGCACCAAAGAGGAGTAGGCGGGGATAAACTGCTTGCCAGGTTTTACCTTTAAATAGCTTTTGCGCCCTTCCCGCCAATCTTCCATCTGTTCAGCCAAACGCCCCAGGTAGAAGTTCGCAACGTTACTGCGCCCAGGGATTTTGCTTAGCCGATGGAAATACAAGCCAGCTTCTCCTGGCATTCCATTTTCCATAGCAACCAGAGCTACTGATAGAAGAAGCTCTGGGTTTCTGGGCTGTTGTTCAACCAGCATTTCAAACTGTCTCTGAGCCCCAGTCAGATCACCTTGCTTTACCAGCTGGCGGCCATAAAGAAGTCTCAGCCGTGGAGCTTCAGGGAATTTTTTAACAGCCACCGACAACATGGCAACGGCTTCATCCAAGCGATCCAGCTCCGCCAACAGACGCCCCTTTAAAAGCAGTGATGGGGGTTCTTCACCGTGCTCCCGGATAGTTTTGTTTATCTGGGTCAGAGCCTGATTTAGTTTTCCTAACTGATGCAACAACATGGCTCGCCCGATTTCCAGAGTCTGCTCGCCAGGGTATTGTTTCAACAGGCGGTCATATTCCCCAAGAAGCTGACTGCGGATTTCGTCATCGGCTCCACCTGCCTGAATGGCAAGAAACATAAATGGTGCATCGAGGCCCGCAGCCTGAACTTTTTCCATCTGGCCGAGGGCAAGAATGAGTTTACCTTCCCAAATCTGTTCAACGGCCTGCGCCCGAATCGCAGCAGGGTTTTCCGGATCAATTCTTACCCATAGCTGGGAGGCGTCTCTTGCTGCCTGTCTGGCATTCAGGAAAGTTGCTACTTGATAGGCTCGCTCGGCTAAACCTGGATCTTCCGTTTTGTGAGCCTGTTGCAAATAATTGCCAAGGGTCAGGTCATAACGCTGCTCGTAAGCAGCCATCTCGGCAACCAGCAGATCATAAAAAGTGTCAGGCTCAAAAGAAGCGGGAGGAAGTTCTTCCCTCTCTACTCTATGCTCAACGGCCTTCGGGGATTTTTCAGGCTGGCTACCTGTGAAACCCTGGAAGCTGTCAGGAAGATTCATGCCAGCACAACCGGTGAGCAATACCGCAGCAGCTACACCTGACAGCTGGAAAAGTTTACGACCCAAAAGGTTACGACCCCATATGTTGTGAAATGGCAGCCGGAACGAACCTTGTTTGAAAGCAGTCATGTTGTAATGAATTTTTCTCACATTCATGTGAAGAGATGGCCTCATAATGACATAAGACTCACGGGAAAACACCGAACAGATTTGCAGTCATCCAATATCCATAGGACAATCCCGTGCACCTGAATGCCTGACATAGGTGCAACAGGCCTGTATGAGCCATACCTCAACAACAATAGGGAAGGCATAACAGAGTGGGAACCATAATCTTTGTGTTCCTATTTATATTAGGTTCTGTTCCCGATGGCGTTATCAGGATCTTTGATATAGCACTCACAATGGTAGATTATGGGATTTCTCGCAGTCGGCATTAACCACCGGACGGCTCCGGTCAGCCTGAGAGAAACAGTATCGTTCACTCCAGAACAGTTAATTCCAGCACTGCAGGATATCCGGCAGCTTTCTGGTGTACAGGAAGCAGCGATTATTTCTACCTGCAACCGTACTGAGATTTATATTCAGGGCACCGCAAACGCCAGCTCCGTATTGCAGTGGCTTGGAGAGTTTCATCACACCAGCTCCTCTGATATTTCCGAGCATGCATACAGTCATCAGGAAGTCGAAGCGATTCGCCATATTATGCGCGTTGCCTCTGGTCTCGACTCCCTGGTTCTTGGTGAGCCTCAAATTCTGGGGCAGATGAAATCTGCCCACGCTGTTGCCCTGGAAGCAGGCAGCATCCACGGCCCTCTCGGCCGCATGTTCCAGAATGTGTTCACCACAGCCAAACGTGTTCGCACCCATACCACTATTGGTGAAAACCCGGTTTCCGTTGCTTTTGCAGCGGTCAGCCTGGCCCGGCAAATATTTTCAAATCTGCAAGAGAACACCGCACTTCTGATAGGCGCCGGTGAAACCATTGATTTGGTAGCGCAACATCTGAAAGAGCAAGGCGTAGGTAAGATTATTATTGCCAACCGAACCCTTGAGCGAGCTTTAAAGCTGGCAGACAAATTTTCCGGTGAAGCAATTCTGCTGGCAGATATTCCCGAATACCTGCATCAGGCAGATATTGTGATTGCTTCTACAGCCAGTCAGCTTCCGATACTGGGAAAAGGCGCTGTTGAACGCGCCCTGAAAAAGCGCCGCCATAATCCCATGTTTATGGTGGATATTGCTGTTCCCCGTGATATTGAGCCGGAAGTTGGCAGGCTTGCAGATATCTACCTGTACACAGTGGACGACCTGCGAGAAGTCATTGAAGACAATGTTCGCAGTCGCCAGGAAGCAGCTATTGAAGCTGAAAAGCTGGTGATATCCGGGGCCGATGAGTTTCTGGCTCATATGCGCTCGCTGGATTCCGTGGAAGTTGTACGTTCTTATCGTTCTCAGGCAGAAACCATTCAAACTCAGGAGCTGGCAAAAGCCATGCGGCTTCTGGAAAATGGCCGGCCACCAGAGCAGGTTCTACAACAGCTGGCCAGAGGCCTGACCAACAAATTGATTCACTCTCCTTGTGTACAGATGCGTAAAGCAGGCAGCGAAGGCAAAACCGAGCGCCTTGACTGGGCACGGGAACTGCTGGAACTGCCACAGGAATAGCTTCCGCCTCACAACCCCTTGCAACTTTTCCTGACACCTTTGTTAAAACCAACTGCGAACTGGTTTAGCAAAGAGTAATCCAACCTCCATGACTCTCAACATGGAGGTTTCCCCATGCCAAGAATGGAAAGCGTTAAACGATGCCTGCAGGCACCTATGACTGCCGCAAGCAGTCTTGCTACTCGCGGCCTTAATACCGTTCGCTCCTGGATGGGTTTTGCTGTGGAAGCCGAAGAAGGGAGTGCATCGCTCCCTCGCAAACGTAAAGCCGAATCTCAGGATGCAGAGGTTTGCCAAGCCAAAAGAGTTAGGGTCGGACAATGTGATACGAGCCATTCAATAGCTGGAAAACGCAAGCTCCAAGGTAGTCTCAGCGAACACACTTCATCATCGAAGAGAGTAAAAACTGAAGACACGAAAAAGTCGCAGTTTGAGAAACTGCCTACCGAGGTACAGGTGATAATTTTTCGATACCTTAGTCCTGTAGATTTACACCGAGCCAGAAACGCTTGCTATACGTTTTATAAAAATATTGATCAACAGGTGGTTCCCCCATCAAGCGATCAGTATTCAGCAGCTGTAGAAAGGGTACTTAAAGTCCCTGATAGCATCCCACACACCCTGAGTGGCCAACAATGCTTAGAGTTGCTGGATAATATTTGTTATGGCTTTATAAAAGAAAACTGGTCAAGCGAAGAACTTTGTAAAGCCGCAAAAAGCTTATGCTGTTCCGCTACACCTGAGCGTACGAAATCTCTGGCCATGTTGATACAAATTACAGGGGCGCAGGGCCGCGCAGATAATATGGAGCTCTTGATGTTCTGCATAAATTTTTATGCAAGAAATCACCTCCACCCTCATCAATATTCCGCTATTCGCAGAACTCTGGTTGGCCAGGTTGCTCTAATAGGTCTCGCCAACGCATCAGCAATGCCTGCACAAGCCAAACATTTGCATGCTGCCGACCCAAAGGCTCAGACATATTTTACTGACATTGTTAAAAAATGGGCTTGTGACGAGTGCACCGATAACCAGCTTAAAGAGCTGTGTTTATTTTTGCTGCATGGAATATTTGATAAAGAACAACGCACAGAAATCCTTGAAATCCTTCTGCCAAACTTCATATCAGGTATTTCATCAAGTAACCAATATTTGCTAGTGGCTGTTATCCACCTATTGGCAACCGCTGATAATTTAACTGCCAGAGAAAATGAAATATTTGAAATTCTTCTGGACATGATTGAACCCACGTTGTCTGGAAGAACTGTCGTACCTAAAGGAAAATCTGGTTCCTATTCTTTCTTCTATACAGGTGCATTGCAGTCACTCATCAAACAGATGAGGGACAAAAGCGGCCCCGCCGTTGATAGGATAAGAGATACTTACTGTCGGTTTGTCGAGATATTCCTCCAACAGCCGCAGCGTAAAGATTACTCCTGTGTAGGCAACTTCGGCACGTGTCACCCTTGCTTCGGTATTGATACCCCAGCGGCTCAAGCAACCCTCAAGTGTTTTTATGAGTTGCTCACACACCCAAAAAGTTTCTTGATACGGAATAGCAATTACCACGACACTGCAGTTGTCATGCCTGCTCTACTGGAGGGGTTTCAACGCCAGGGCTTTGATATAAACCCGATCATCCGGAAATTCTGTAGAGAGCTTGAAGGTCACGAACTAGTAACCTCAGGCGAGCCATCCAGTTATCAGCAGGACTTAGTTGCCAGCTTGAAAGATTTGATAGATAACACAGTTTTAGAAGACTCAACCCAAAATGCTATGTGGCAAGTGATTGCTAAGCTCGAACAGATAAATCAGCCAGACCAAGAATAAAGATGTGTATCGGGGTAGCGGTTGAAAACCATGGTTCAACTCTGCCTACCCCACACTGCACCAGCAATGTGATATATTGCCATCTGATAGCAGAATATCATTTGACTTGATAGCCGGGCCTTAGGCCCTGTAAAGCTCGCAGCCTTACTTTGTTACTCTCGAGCTGTTCAGGTTGTTGTTCACACAGTTGTGTAAAACTCCACCCAAACCTATATGAAAGAATCATTGCTGGCCCGGCTCGACAGCCTGGTTGACCGTTTTGAAGAACTGGGCGCCCTGCTCAGCGATCCGGATGTGATTGGAGATCAGGACAAGTTCCGCAAATTCTCCAAAGAGTACTCCGAGCTTGAAGGCGTAACTCAGTGCTACCAGAGTTACCGCCAGACCAAAGATGATCTGGCAGAAGCCAAAAGCATGCTCAGTGATGGCGACGCTGAGATGAAAGAGCTGGCTGAAGAAGAGATTAAAGATGCCAGCGCCCGCCTGGAAATCCAGGAACAGGAACTGCAGATTCTCCTCCTGCCAAAAGACCCTGACGACGCCAACAACGTTTTCCTTGAAATCCGTGCCGGTACCGGTGGTGACGAAGCGGCGATCTTTGCTGGCGACCTGTTCCGCATGTACTCCCGCTACGCAGAAACCTGCCGCTGGAAGATTGAAGTGATCAGCGCCAGCGATGGTGAGCACGGCGGTTACCGGGAAATCATTACCCGGGTTGTGGGTGAAGATGTGTATGCTCGCCTGAAGTTTGAATCCGGTGCTCACCGGGTGCAGCGTGTTCCTACCACCGAATCCCAGGGCCGCATTCATACCTCTGCCTGCACAGTTGCGATCATGCCTGAGCCAAACGAGCAGGAAGAGATTAATATCCGCAAAGAAGATTTGCGTATCGACACCTATCGCTCTTCCGGTGCCGGTGGTCAGCACGTAAACACCACGGATTCCGCTATTCGAATCACTCACCTGCCGACAGGTTTGGTAGTTGAATGTCAGGACGAACGTTCCCAGCATAAGAACAAAGCCAAGGCCATGGCATTACTGTCTGCCCGCCTGAAAACAGCTCAACAGGATGCCGCGGCGAAAGAGATTTCTGATGCACGTAAGAGCCTTGTTGGCAGTGGCGACCGTTCCGAACGTATCCGTACCTATAACTATCCTCAGGGCCGGGTGACCGATCACCGCATTAACCTGACTCTCTACAAGTTGCCGGACATTATGGAAGGCGATCTTGCACCGGTTATCGAACCTCTTATGACAGAACATCAGGCGGAGCAGCTATCTGCTCTTTCCCAGGATTCCTGATGCCATCCAGTCGTATAGATGACCTGCTGACCAGAGCCAGTGAACTATCCCTGGTCAGCGATACCGCCCGACTCGACCTTGAACTGCTGATTTGCCATGTACTGGGCAAGTCCCGCAGTTTTTTGTTTTCGTATCCTGAATACGAACTGACGTCTACACAGACTTTGCAGTTTGAACAATTGTTCGAGAAACGCCTGCAAGGCCACCCAATTGCTCACCTTACCGGAACCAGAGAGTTCTGGAGTCTGGAATTACAGGTTGAGCCCAGCACGCTGATTCCACGGCCAGATACAGAGTGTCTTATTGAGCACGCTCTGGAACTGTTTGGTCACAAACCTCTGAAGGCACTGGATCTTGGCACCGGAACCGGAGCCATCGCGCTGGCTCTGGCAAAAGAAAGACCAGGCTGGACAGTATACGGCTGCGACCGCGTACCAGAAGCTGTTGCACTGGCACGCAGAAATGCCGTGCACAACAAGCTGGAAAAGGTGCAGTTTTTTGAGAGTAACTGGTTTACTCATCTGCCAGAACAGACTTTTGATCTGATAGTCAGCAACCCTCCCTACATTGTTGATAACGACCCTCACCTTCAGCAGGGTGATGTGCGCTTCGAGCCTCTCAGCGCACTCACCTCTGGCACTGACGGGCTGGATGATATCCGACATATCAGCAATCAGTCCCCCAAATGGTTGAACAACAACGGATGGCTGATGATGGAACACGGTTACCACCAGGGTGAGCAGGTCAGAAATATTTTGTCGGACAACGGTTTTACCAACATCAGAACAATGCAGGATCTTGCTGGTCACGACCGCATTACCACAGGCCAGATCAGCAAACCCTCTGGAGAATGACAGTAACACCATGATGAATGACGACCAGCTGTTACGTTACAG
The DNA here is from genome assembly GCF_058148445.1 of Parendozoicomonas sp. 2304DJ65-17. Lineage (NCBI taxonomy): Bacteria > Pseudomonadati > Pseudomonadota > Gammaproteobacteria > Oceanospirillales > Endozoicomonadaceae > Parendozoicomonas > Parendozoicomonas sp. 2304DJ65-17. The sequence continues at coordinate 544,076 of NZ_JBYVJV010000002.1, read as the reverse complement.
CCGCCAGATCATGCTGCCGGAGTTTGATATTGCCGGGCAGGAAAAGCTTTTAGCCGCCAAGGTACTGATCATTGGCGCTGGCGGGCTGGGGTGCCCTGTTGCACTTTACCTTGCGGCCGCAGGCGTTGGGTCACTGACCATTTGTGATTACGATCAGGTTGACCTCAGTAACCTGCAACGCCAAATTGCTCATACAACCCGTGACCTGGGCAAAGACAAAGTGGTTTCTCTTACCGAAAGCATTCATGCCCTGAATCCCGACACTCACGTAAATGCCATTACCAAACACCTGGAAGGTGAAGAACTGGCTGAACAGGTCGCCCAGGCAACAATTGTTATTGAGTGCACTGATAACTTCCCGTCTCGTTTTTTGCTAAACAGCCTTTGTGTTCAAAATCAAAAACCTTTGGTGTCTGGTGCCGCAACTGGCTTTAACGGGCAGGTTGCTGTTTTCAATAATTCGCCTGAATGTCCCTGTTATAACTGCCTGTACAGTGATGTTGATGAACAGCAGTTGTCCTGCAGCGAGACAGGCATTCTTTCCCCGATTACCGGTGTGATTGGCTCTCTTCAAGCGACTGAAGCTATAAAGATAATTGCAGGTATCGGTAAGCCTCTCACTGGGAAACTGATGATCTTTGATGGTTTGTCTATGGATATTCGCACCATGGGGTTGACCAAAGATCCTGAGTGTAAAACCTGCTCTGCATAATGTTTTGCCGGAGAAGGGATTCCTCTTCTCCACTCTTCAACCGAAGCTCAGACCAAGCGTCAAAAACTCGTTACTCATATTTGGCACCCCTCCTCTCAATCTCCAGAAAAATCACCAAAAGCTCAAACTGACAACAGGGCTGCATTGCTAAGGTTTATAGAAGGAATTCTTAAAACGCTTTAGGCATGGAACCCCTATGGCTCCAGACACTTGGGACTACCTGATTCTCTTTGTTTCTCTTGGCCTGCTGATGCTTATGCAGGCTGGGTTCCTGTGCCTGGAAAGTGGTCTGGTTCGCTCGAAAAACAACATCAACGTTGCCGCGAAAAACCTGATGGATATGGTGCTGGCCATCCTGCTGTTCTGGCTGATTGGCTACAACATGATGTTTGGGGAGTCTGAAAACTCTTTTGTCGGCGAGTTTTCATCCTTTAATTTTGACCCCGAAGATACCTTCCACCCGCTTTTCTTTATGTTTCAGGCCATGTTCGCAGCCACTGCAGGAAGTATTGTCTCTGGGGCAATCGCTGAACGCTGCAAGCTTTTTGCCTATGTTTTGATAGTTGTTCTCACCTGCGGGCTGATTTACCCCATTGCGGGTCACTGGTCCTGGGGCGGAAGTTACACAGGCTTTTCCAGCGGTTGGCTGGAAAACATGGGCTTTATCGACTTTGCCGGCTCCACCATTGTTCATATTACCGGTGGCAGTATCGCTCTGGCCGCTGTGCTGGTGATAGGAGCACGTAACGGTCGTTACGCTCCCGGCCATGAAAATGCCTTCCAGGGGCAAAACCTGATGATTTCCGTTGTCGGTATTCTGCTGCTCTGGTGCGGTTGGATGGGCTTTAACGGCGGCAGTAGCCTGTTTGCCAAAGAGCAGCTTCCCACCATTCTCTTCAATACTGCCATAGGTGGAGCCGCAGGCAGTTTCGGCGCCATGGTTTACAGCCTGACTTTCCGCCGGAATATCGACATTCTCCTGCTCAGTAATGGTGTTCTGGCAGGGCTGGTCAGTATTACAGCAGGCTGTAATATTTATGCGCCCGCAGACACGGTTATTGTTGGTTTAACCGGGGGAATCATTGCCTCACTGGGCAGAGCAACTCTGGACTGGTTCAGAATTGATGACGCAGTGAGCGCTGTACCTGTTCATCTTTTGGCTGGAATCTGGGGAACACTCGCCGTAGCCCTGTTCGGCGAAACCATGATGTTCCCCAGAAACTTCTCCCGCATGGAGCTTTTGGAAGTTCAGTTCTATGGAGCCATGGCAACAATGGCCTGGGCCTTTGGGGTTGGCTTTGTCTGCCTCTGGACGATCAACCGTTTCTGGTCACTTCGGGTGACTCCGGAAGATGAACAGCGTGGCCTGAATATCGCCGAGCATGGAGCCAGAACCGAGCTGTATGATTTGCTGGTTGATATGAAACAACAGGAAGTCAGCAAAGACTTCACCAAACTGGTAAGGGTTGAGCCATTTACCGATATTGGTCAGGTCGCTACCCAGTACAATCAGGTAGCCGAACAGTTCAACTCATCACAAAGTGCCCTGAAAGAAACCATTAATAATCTGGAAGATACCCAGAAACGCCTGGACTCCGCTCGTAAAAAAGCAGAAACCGCCAACCGCCATAAGAGCGAATTCCTGGCCAATATGAGCCATGAAATCCGCACGCCTATAAACGGCATCATTGGCATGTCTGAGCTTCTTCTACAGGAAGAGCAATCCAAAACCCGTCATCACTATCTGGACATTATTCACTCTTCCGCCACCAGCCTGATAGATATCATCAACGATATTCTGGATTACTCAAAAATAGAGGCCGGACAGCTGACACTGGAAGAAACCAATTTCAGCCTTAACGATTTGATGCACCAGTGTGAGAATATTTTTGCTTTGCGGGCAGAACAAAAAGGGCTGGATTTCCGGTTAGAAGTCGATGAAGGAATTACAGGCCTGCAAAAAGGTGATCCAACCCGACTCAGGCAGGTTATCGTTAACATGCTTGGCAATGCATTTAAATTCACAGAGAAGGGCAGCATCGTTCTTTCTGTGAAGATTGCTGGTGATACAGAAAAAGAGAATTCCAGCCTGCTGACATTCAGTGTTAAGGATTCCGGAATAGGCCTCACAGAAACTCAGCAACAACACATCTTTCAGGCTTTCCGACAAGCTGATAACTCCACAACCAGAAAGTATGGCGGCACCGGGCTTGGGTTAAGCATATCTCGTCGTCTAACCACTTTGATGGGTGGAGAGCTTTCTGTAAAAAGTGTTTACGGTGAAGGCGCAGAGTTCCTGTTCACCATTCCTATGGAAACTGTTGAGAGTTCAGTAAAGAACACAACTGATACTAAAGAAGCCTACAAAGCTGCACACCAGACCCAACTCACACCATCCCGAAAAGTTCACACAACCTGTTCAAATCTTGAGAGTTTGAAAGTACTGGTTGCTGAAGATAACAAAGTGAATCAACTGGTGATTCGCAAGTATCTGCAAAAGCTGGGCATCACTCCCAAGCTGGTAGAAAACGGCAAGCTGGCGCTGGAATGGTGGAAAGATAACGATATAGACCTGATCCTGATGGACTGTGAAATGCCAGAAATGGATGGCCTGACTGCAACCAAAGCTATTCGCGAACAACAGCAATCCCGCCCTGACTCATCAACAATGATTATTGGCTTAAGCGCCCATGCCATGAAAGAACATATCGACAGCGCCTTTGCTGCCGGTATGGATGACTACCTCACCAAACCCCTCACCCTTGAGCAGCTTCAGGATTGTTTAACAAAGCATTTCCGTCCTGACTCTGAACAGCAGCAAACCTCCTGAGTACAATCTTTGTAAGAGCATCTTTGTAAGAGCACCTTCGCCAAAGCAACCTTTGCCAGAGCAGGCTTTGTCACCTATATCTTGTGCGCTACCGGACAAGAACACCATTGAACGTCAATGCCTGAATACTTTCCACGTGACTTTTGCGGTTACGGTGCTAACCAGCCAGATGTAAGCTGGCCAGACAATCATCAGTTGGCCCTGAATGTCGTTGTTAACTACGAAGAAGGCTCCGAGTCCTGCCCACAGGATGGGGATGAAGTATCGGAATCATGGCTGACAGATATTCCCGGTTTAAAGGCACATCCTCACCGCCACATGTCCTGTGAATCTGTATTTAACTATGGTGCCAGAGCAGGCGCCTGGCGGTTAATCAGAACACTTCAGGAGTTTGAAATACCAGCAACAGTGTTTGCCTGCGGACTGGCTCTTGAGCGTAATCCAGATATTGCCAGAGCGTTCCATAATGCAGGCTGGGAACTCGCAGGTCACGGCTGGCGCTGGCTGGATTACAGCCATTTTTCAGAGGAAGAAGAGTGTCGCCATATGCGGCGAACTCTGGAGGTTATTGAAAGGTTTACCGGCCAAAAACCTTCTGGCTGGTACACCGGGCGCAAAAGCCCTTACACAAGAGCACTCGCCCTGCATCATGGCCTGCTATGGGATTCTGATGCCTATGACGATGATATTCCCTACACCGTTCATATCGAAGGTCATGATCATCTGGTTATTCCCTATACACTGATCAGCAATGACTGCCGTTACTGCATGTCTCCAGGCTGGAATACTCCCGAAGATGCCTGGCTGACACTTAAATCAACGTTCGACACTCTTTATCGCGAAGGTGCATCAACCCCTCGTATGATGACTGTTGCTCTGCACAGCCGTTTATCAGGCCATCCGGGCAGAGCTGATGCTGTGCGGCGTTTTCTTGAATATGCACACCAGCATAATGGCGTGTGGTTCTGTCGCAGGAACGACATCGCTCAGCACTGGCTGCAGCAAACACTACATTCCAAATAACAGTCATCACCATGACTACACATCAAGCTGCCGAAAATATCTCCATCAAAGCCATGTCACAAAATGAAGCTGACATGATGATTACGGAAGCTAACAAAGAAGGCTGGAACCTTGGATTGCATGACGCCAAAACCTTTCACACCATAAACCCAGATGGTCTGCTGTGCATACATGTAAACGATGAACCCGCCGGATTCTCTTCCGTTATGCGTTACGACGAGAACTACGCGTTCTTTGGGTTGTATATCGTCAAAAAAGCTTTTCGTAGCAAGGGTTATGGCATGACCATGACTCGCAAGAGATTGGAGCTTGCCGGTAATCGCTGTATAGGTCTTGATGGTGTTCCGGAAAATGTAGAAATTTATTCCCGCATTGGTTTTCAGCCAACCTTCCGCAACCTGCGTTTTTCTATTGAGAAACAAGATCTTTCTGCACTCAATCCGCCGAGTGAAGAAATATCTATAGCTCCTCTCACCAGTATTCCTGCTGAGATTTTAGACTCTTTTGATCGACTATTTTTTCCAGCCTACCGGCGAGAATTTTTAGATATCTGGTGTTCACAACCTGACTGCATTGCTGTGGCAGCGTTACATAATGGTTCATTGCAGGGCTATATCGTTATCCGCCCTTGCCAGACGGGCAGTAAAATAGGCCCCCTTTTCGCCCTAAATTATTATGTTGCTGAGACTTTATTTGCCTGTGCTGCATTTCGCACCAAAAGATGGCCACTTTACATTGACGCACCAGAGGCGAACAAAAATGCAATGAAAATACTACAAAAACCACACATATCGGTTATCAGTGAGACGGTGCGTATGCATATTGGTACTCCACCACCGTTTAACCTTTACGGAGTCTACGGGGTAACAACTCTGGAGATGGGCTGATCGAAAGCAATCAAGAGCAAATTCTCTTCAATAATTAAAAATCTATTGATACTCTCTACCATCCGACGAAGCTGCACTTCATTTTATACGTACACAAGCAGCACTACTCGCAACAAAGGCTAATAACAACCTTATGGTTACAGCAATCCAACGCTTTCTTCACAAGGATACATCCGTCGGCATATTGCTGGTTGGTGCAGCCATACTGGCGATGCTGGCTGCTAATACTCCACTCGATACGTTCTACAACATGCTTCTGTCTGTACCTATTACGGTAGCGATTGGGGCACTGGAAATATCCAAGCCCATGCTGTTGTGGATCAACGATGGTTTGATGGCGTTGTTCTTCCTTTTGATTGGCCTTGAGGTTAAGCGGGAATTTATTTCCGGAGAGCTATCTTCTCGAAGTCAAATTGTACTTCCGGCTGTTGCTGCTGTCGGCGGTATGGTTGTACCGGCACTGTTTTATATTGCTCTTAACTACGACAACCCGATTGCTATCAAGGGTTGGGCTATCCCAACAGCAACAGACATTGCATTTTCTCTCGGGGTTCTGGCTCTGCTCGGTTCCCGAGTTCCCCCAGCTCTTAAGATTTTCCTGATGGCTCTGGCTATTATTGATGACCTTGGCGCTATCATTATCATTGCTCTGTTCTATACCTCTGAGCTATCCACTATTTCCATTGTGCTGGCCTCGATCTGTCTGGTAGTTCTTATTTTCTTCAACCGCGCGGGAATCACACGGCTAGGCCCCTATATGTTCGTTGGGGTGATTATGTGGACCTGTGTGCTGAAGTCTGGCGTTCACGCGACTCTTGCAGGTGTCGCTCTTGCCTTTACCATTCCTCTGAGAGCGTTGAATGAAGATGGTCGCTCCCCTCTGGTAGAACTTGAACATAAGCTCCACAGCTGGGTTAACTTTTTCATCCTTCCGCTGTTTGCCTTTGCCAACGCTGGTGTTGCTATGAGCTGGGCACAGGTTCAGGGGCTTATGGACCCAAGCCCTCTGGGGGTTATTACCGGCCTGTTCCTGGGCAAACAAATTGGTGTATTCCTGTTTACCGCAGTCACCATCAAGTTTGGTTTTGCCCGCCTGCCGACAGAGACAAAGTGGATGCATATTTACGGCATGTCACTTCTGTGCGGTATTGGTTTCACCATGAGTCTGTTTATTGGCTCGCTGGCCTTCGAAACAACCGGAGCCGAATACCTGATTGCTGACCGTGCTGGTATTCTTGTTGGTTCGTTCCTGTCTGCGATACTTGGCTTCCTGGTTTTGAAGTCCATACCAGAAGACAAAACACAACCGGGAATAAACCGTTAAGCAAGTTCATGGAAAGAAAAATGAAGGGCAGAGCTGTACTTCTGGTCAACCTTGGATCGCCAGACTCAACGTCCGTTGCCGATGTACGCAGGTATCTGAATCAGTTTCTGATGGATCCCTGCGTTATCGACTTGCCCTGGCCGCTCAGGCGATTCATTGTCAGTGCTTTTGTTCTGCCCACTCGTCCTGCCAAGTCTGCTGAAGCTTACGAAAGCGTCTGGCTGGATGAGGGTTCGCCTCTGAAAGTTATCAGCCAAAAGCTGACGGATAAGGTTTCTTCAAAAACTAGTCTTCCTGTTTCACTGGCTATGCGTTATGGCAATCCTTCTATGGAACAGGAGCTGTTAAAACTTTCTGCGCTGGAAGATATTGAAGAAATCCTGCTACTGCCTCTTTATCCTCACTACGCAATGTCGTCGGTGAAAACCTGTCTTATTGAGGCTGAAAGGGTTATGCAGGAGCACAACCTGTCCCAGAAACTGACTATTCATCCGGTGTTTTACCAGCACCCGGATTATATCGAGAGCCTGGTCCGCAGCGCCCACCCTTTGGTTGAGGAACTGAATGCCGGGCAGTGGGATCACATACTGTTCAGCTATCACGGTGTTCCCGAAAGACACATAAAAAAAGATGACCCTACCGGCAGCCATTGTCTGAGCCCTGACTGCTGCAATCGTCCTTCAAAAGCTCATGAAACCTGTTATCGCCATCAGGTTTTCAAAACCACTGAGAAGTTCGTAGAAGCAACAGGTATTGAAGAGAACAAATGGAGTCTCGCCTTCCAATCCCGTCTGGGCAGAGCCAAGTGGCTGGAGCCTGCGGCAGATCAATCAATCAGGGATCTGGCTGCGAAAGGTGTTAAAAAACTTCTGGTGATCTGCCCGGCCTTTACGGTGGATTGTCTGGAAACTCTGGAAGAAATCGGCATGCAGGCCAAAGAAGACTTTGCGGCTCACGGCGGCGAAGAACTGAAACTTATCCCCTGCCTGAATGATAATGATGACTGGGCAGAAACCCTGGCTCGCTGGAGTGAAGCCTGAGCATTGCGCTCAGGCCTTCGCAAACATCTTACAGCCTTGCCATAAAACGCATTAATCCCGGATCTTCAAAAGCCCGGCCAATCGCTTTGCTGAGAATGTCGTTAATCATTTCAGCATTCTCTTCATCCGAGGGAGCTTTCAGCACTCTGCGATTATCTTCAGCGGAGTACACGCCCTGATAGAACTCACTTCCTTCACGGGCAATTACCCGAACAGATGCTTTCAAATCAACTTTTGAAACATAACTGCTGGCAGGCACTCTGTAGGAAAGCGTATCGATATAAACCTGAAACTGAGGTGATTCGGAAGAACTGACCGTTTGCATGCCAAGCTCCTGCAAAGCCTTCTCAACAGAAGTACGCACCGCATTCTGGAGATTATTAGCAACACCAATCCGGTTACTGTCGTTATAAACACCACCGCGGGTTCCCAGCCACGGTGTCAGACGTTCATCATAAACGGTAACCGTAATCGGTCCACTCAACTTCACACTGCTTGCCGCTGGCTTCACATCAGGTGCCAGAATCACATTCTGGGGACTCAGTGCGCACCCACTCAATACACCAACAAGCAGAAGGCTCGCAAGCCCCTTCAGGGAAAACAATCGTCTGACCATACCTGTCACACCTGCTGTTTCTGTGTTCATCATTCGTAAGTGGATTGTCTCTTCTCCATCACCTCTTCGCAATGCCTTGCCCCTCTGCACTTTCACAGTTTGGCAAACCCAAGGCCTGAAGATATAGTTCAGGGCAGCCCAGACCAAAAGTCTGAGATGACAATAAAGCTGTATGGCTTGGCTATTCATCACCCAATGAAAGAGCCATAAGCAGAACAATAAACTGCAGGACAATTTTATGACCAGTAATCGCGTGGTTATTTTCGATACAACCCTGAGAGATGGGGAACAAAGCCCTGGCGCATCCATGACCAGGGATGAAAAGCTACGTATCGCCAAAATGCTGGAACGCCTGCAGGTTGATGTTATTGAAGCTGGTTTTGCCATGGCGAGTGTGGGGGACTTTGAATCGGTTAAAGCCATCGCCACTACGATTAAAAACAGCACAGTGTGTAGCCTTTCGCGAGCACTGGATGGTGATATTGATCGCGCTGCTGAAGCGCTGAAACCAGCCGAAAGTGGCCGTATCCATACTTTTATCGCCACGTCTCCCATACACATGAAGTACAAGCTGCAGATGGAACCTGACAAGGTTATCGAGCAGGCTGTTCATGCGGTAAAACGAGCACGCAATCAATGCGCCGATGTTGAGTTTTCCTGCGAAGACGCCGGCCGCTCTGAGCTGGATTTCCTGTGCCGTATTATTGAGCAGGCTATTGATGCCGGTGCCCGGACAATCAATATCCCAGATACTGTCGGCTACGCCCTGCCCCATGAGTTTGGTGAAACCATCCACCAACTGCTTACCCGCATACCCAATTCCGATAAAGCTATCTTCTCAGTGCACTGCCACAACGACCTTGGGCTGGCGGTTGCCAACTCTTTGTCTGCCGTCGTAAACGGAGCTAGACAGGTTGAGTGCACAATTAATGGTTTGGGAGAGCGCGCAGGCAACGCTTCTCTGGAAGAACTGGTGATGGGATTACGTACACGTAATGACTCTCTGCAACTCGATACCCGCATTGCTACAGAGCATATCGTTCCAGCTTCCCGCCTTGTTTCCAGCATTACTGGCTTCCCGGTTCAGCCAAACAAAGCCATTGTGGGTGCGAACGCTTTTGCCCATGAATCCGGTATTCATCAAGACGGTGTCCTCAAACACAGGGAAACCTATGAAATTATGAAAGCCGAAGATGTTGGCTGGAACACCAACAAAATGGTTTTAGGAAAACTTTCCGGCCGTAACGCTTTCAAAACCCGTATGGAAGAGTTGGGAATCAACTTTGAAACCAAAGAAGATCTTAACGAAACCTTCAAGCGGTTTAAAAATCTGGCTGACAAAAAGCGCGATATATACGACGCTGACCTTCAGTCACTGGTTGCCGACTCTCTGGAAATTGATGAAATCTTCAAGCTGGATGCTTTGTCTATCAGTTCAGAGATGGGTGGCACACCAGAAGCCAAAATCATTCTCTCAGTCAATGATGAACAGAATGAAATCATCAGCACTGGAGATGGTGCTGTTGATGCAACATTTAAGGCGATTGAAGCCATCGCCTGCTCCGGTGCACAGTTGGAACTTTACAGCGTTAACGCCATTACCAGTGGTACAGATTCCCAGGGTGAGGTTACTGTCAGACTGGCCCGCAAAGGCCGGATCGTGAACGGTAACGGTGCAGATACCGATGTGCTTATTGCGTCTGCCAAAGCTTACGTGCATGCGCTTAATCTTCTGGAAGCCGGTGAGAAACGCAATCCACAAACCGGCCCGATCTAAGTTGAGACAAGTTTCCGTCAGTTGCATTACAATGGAGGTTTACTTCAGCGATTGACGGAACAACATGAACGAAAGGCAGCGACAGGACTATCTGGAAGCCATGGGTATACAAACATGGTTTCCCCGTTTTGTGCTGCCCGCCGCAAAACCTTCACACACCTGTGACTGGGACTTTGACGACTATCCTGTTGAGCCACAACAATCTCAGCCAGCACCTCAGGTAGTAGAAGCAGCGGCTCAAACTGCATCGCCACAGCTTCACGCTCCACACTCCCCCTATACACAGGCTCCAGCTCCCAATGCTCCGGTCACGCCGGCGGCCGGAGTTATGAAAGAGTCTTCAGATATTCTGGGAGAACTGGGTTTTGCCCAAGAATCCGATCCACAGGAACAAGATACTGCCGAGACAGAACAGCAATCTGTTGATAGAGAAATCATTCCCGCAGAGCCTTTCCGACTGGCCGTTATTGATATCAGTGATTCCTGCCTTGCAGTGACTGATTTGCCATGGTCTGGCCTGAACCAGTTCACCGGGTACCACGAACGTCTGCTGCGTAATATTCTCAGGGCTGTAAACATTCCCGCTGACCAGGAGTTGCAGGCTGGAGTTTTTGCATGGCCCATTATTCCAGACACAACGCCTGTCGATCGGAAATATGCCAAAGAAGCAGTCCGTTGCTTTTTGACTAACCAGTTTGGTTTACAACGCAGAAAAACCATTCTTCTGTTTGGCCGCAGCAGCAGTGCAAATCTTTGGAGTTATTCCGAAAGCTTTGAGGAATGCCGAGGCGTACACACCAAAGATGGTGTCAATTATGCAATCACCTGCAGCCTGGGAGAGATGATGGGTATCCCGGAACTCAAGGCTGAAGCCTGGACTAATATCAAAGGCCTGCGTAAAACATCATCGCCAGCACCTGATGACAAATAATACTTCTGGTATGAGTTTATCTTTTTCATGATTTTGAATTACAGACATTTAATAACCTTCCATGACCATTCATAACTGGGCCGATGGCTACAGCCTTCGCCCAATGACAGAAGCCGATATTGATTCTGTTCACACCCTCGAATCCACCACCAGCCCTCACCCGTGGACGCCAGGCATTATCCGAAATTGCCTGACAACAGGAGATCGCTGCTGGCTTCTCGAAAAAGATGACGTACTCGTCGGCTATACCGTCACCATGGTGGCTGTAGGTGAAGGGCACATTCTGAATATTGCCATTACTCCAGCCTTCCAAAGGCAGGGCTTAGGCCAGCGATTGCTGGATTTTCTTATTCAGGATTTGGCGGAACAAAAAGCAGAAATTCTATTTCTGGAAGTACGGGCTTCCAATTCCTCGGCGATTGAGCTTTATCTGAAAAATAATTTTACCGAAGTTGGCCGCCGGAATAATTATTATCCCTGTCCCAAGAATGGCCGTGAAGATGCTTTGGTTATGGTGAAGGACTTATCGTTCCAAATGTAAGAACAAGGGCGGAAAGAATGAATTCTTGCCGCCCTCATTCAATCTAGGGGGCGTTCTCAATTAATGTAAAACGGTACGTAGTCCTGCAACTGCCCATCTGGCAGGTCGTAGCATTTCCGCTCAACTCTTTCACAATCTTCATTGTATTTGGGCAGCACCCAGTGGTTAAGGCGAGTCTTCTGCGGATTATTTAACAAGTACTTCCAGCTATCCCTGCCATCGGTGTATGAAAGCAGAGCGGCGTAAGAAATGCCTGAGGTCCAGCCACGGCTGAAGTACCACATCTGGCTGCGATTCTCCTGACCACGGCTCAAGCAAGGCGTCATTCTTATATCTGTGTTGCCTTTGGTTAAGCAGACATCTTCATTGCTCTCTTCAAAACCTTTATTGAAAATTTGCTTGGTAACCAGATCATGGGCCCACTGCTGGCTGCTCTTACCGGGAGTACAGTACTGCAGGCTGACAAGCTTGACCGTGACATAGCCACTACCGCTCTTGTCAGGAACCTGAGTGGTCTTGGCTTCCAGACAAAAATTATCATCTGTACGAGCCTGCTTCAGCGCAAACCAGGCCGCTTTCTTACTGATCGCCGGGGTTTCCGGTTCAGGCTGCGGTTGTGGTGCTGGCTGAGGGGTCGGCTGCGTTGGAGTTGGACTGGGTTTCTCACCTTCTGGCTTCGTCTCAGGTTTGTTTTCCGGAGTTGTTGGAGTAGGTGTAGGCGTTGGACCTGTTGGTGTAGGACCTAGATCTCCGGGTTTAGTGGGCGTTGGCGTCGGTGTAGGGCCTGTCGGTGTTGGGGTAGGAGTCGGTCCCGTAGGCGGAGGCGTTGGCTTCGAAGACCCGCCAGCTTCACAGTTTGGCTGCTCTACAGTTGAAGCGCAGACCTGATTACATTTTTCCGCCCAGGGAATGGTGTAACACCAGTTAGTATCTCTGGGGTTCTCATGCACCCACTGGAAGCTTCCTTTCCAGACACCCATTTCCAACTCAGAAAAGTGTCCCACAACAGAAACGGTACTAATACGACCAGTCCCTTCCTTATAGCGGTACAGCAAGCCTTTGTTATCAAAGTCCCAGCTTTGGGCTTCATTGACAGAGTCATAACATTCTCTGACTGACAGGGTTTCGCCACTGTAGAAAGAGCTTTCACGGGTCAGGCACCAGGGAGACTCATTTTTCTCAACATCCTTGGTCACACCGATAAGCTGATGATTCTTCCCCAGAGTCCAGAACAAGGCTCCTTCGTAAGTACAGACACCATCAATCACTTCAATAACTTCGCTGCGATCCTCTCCCGCATCTGGTTTTAAAACCAGGCAGCTGGTCGGACTATCCGTCGCACGTATCTGAAAAGCGCTTATGGTGTCTGAATCCGTTGGAGCAGCCTGAGTCATCGATGAGGCTACAAAGGATATTGCAAGCCAAAGACAACCGGTTAACCTGTTCATGGATATACCTTCCCTGATGATTCTTTTTAACTCCCGACTCTCCTCACTATAGCCAGTAGGTATTTACCCGGAGGGCATATGCCCAGTACACTTCTTCCAGTGTCACCAATTTGTCGCAGTTACTAATAAAGATTATAAAAATGACTCTACTTCAGCGCTTTTTTCTGGTCGTAAGCCTGAGTTTCTCCTCCTTGCTTATGGCGGCAGGACAACCTTTTACAGTTCTGCACACCAATGACTGGCAGTCCCGCCTGCTGGGGTTTGGCCCCAACACCGAATACACCCCACAAACCATAAACGATGATAAAACCATTGGTGGCGTGGCACGGCTGGCAACCCTGATAGACCAGCGCCGCAGTGAGCTTGGTGGCCAACCCGTGTTGTTACTGGATGGCGGTGATATCAGCCAGGGAACGTTATTCCATACTCTCTACCGGAAACATGCTCCGGAACTGAGACTGATGAAGCTGCTGGGCTACGATGCCCTGACTCTGGGCAACCATGAATTCGACTTCCGCCCGGATGGCCTCTCACAGATGCTGGATGCAGCCAGAAATCATCTGGACGAGATACCCGCCATTATCACCTCCAATCTGGAACTTCCCCCTGCCCAGAAATACCTGCAGGACAACGGCACCATTCAAAAGTGGAAGATTATTGAGAAAAACGGCATCCGCTTTGGCCTGTTCGGCCTGATTGGAAAAGAAGCCGACGAAGTGTCCCCCAATGCCAAACCAGCAGTTTTCGCGGAGCAGATTGCCACCGCCAAGTTTATGGTCAGGTTGCTGAAAGAAGAGCAAAAGGCTGATGTGGTGATTCTTATGTCCCACAGCGGTGTGGTTAAAAATGAAGACGGCAGCTGGGGCGGCGAAGAAGTTGAATATGCCCGTCAGGTGCCCGGAATCGATGCCATTGTTGGCGGCCATAGCCATACAGCTCTCCACGAGCCCATCATGATTAATGGAACTCCTGTACTGCAGGCTGGCTCCGATACCCGCTACCTTGGGGAAATCTCCCTTGAGCTGAAAGACAATGGCAAAGTTACCGTCAAAGGCTACAAACTGCACACCATTGATGACCAGATTATTGGTAAAAACGCTGTCACTGAAAAGGTGAACGCTTTTAAAGCGCTGATTGACCAGGAAGTGATGGCGGGCAGCCCGTACAGCTTCAACCAGCCTTTGGTCAAAACCCCGAAAACCCTGACACGAGCCTATGAAGATCATGCTCTCGGTAACCTTGTCGCTGACGGCATTCGAAAAGCCACTGACAGCGATGTAGCAATGACTACCAAAAGCCTGATCCGTGCTGATATGCTGATGGGCGATAGCGGCATCCAGTCAGTTTCCGATATCTTCCGCCTGCAACCTCTCGGCGTTGGCAACGATAACCAGCCTGGTTACCCGCTAATGAAGGTTTGGATGAATGCTCAGGAACTACGCGGGCTTATGGAAATCATGTCCTTTGCCTATCTCATCAAGGGTGATGACTATTTCCCACGCTTCTCTGGCCTGCGTTTTACCTATAATAAAATGCGCCCACCTCTTGATCGCATCACCTCTATTGAGCTTGGCTCCCATGAAACCGGGTTCACTCCATTGGATCTGACAGACACAACCCGCCTCTATAGTTTTTCTGCGTCCAGTTATGTCGGCAGTTTTGCCTGGGTGATGAAAGATCTCAGCTATGGGCTGGTAAACATTACCCCTAAAGATAAAGACGGTAACCCCTTGCCAGATCTGAAACTGAGCATTGTAGACAGGCTTCCTGCCGAAGAAGGGTTGCAGGAATATAAGAATTGGCAGGCTCAGCTGGACTTCTTTGCCAACCTTCCCGACACAGACGGGGATGGTATTGCCAATATTGTGCTAAACAAGAACGTAACAGAACCCCGTATGCAGGCCATCAGCAGTTTTAAACCTGACGACCTGTTACGCAATGCAACGTGGATATTATGGACGGTTACAGGCCTCCTGTTTACGATCCTGCTTATAATATTCGTTATTGGTTTTCGGACTATCGGGCGCACTAAAAAGAATGGATGAGATAAACGCACTCCTGAAACAAAACCGCGCATGGGCTGATGAGCGGGAAGAGAAAGAGCCTGGTGGCTTTGCCCGGCTGGCAAAAGGTCAATCTCCGGAATACCTATGGATTGGCTGTATCGACAGCCGCATGCCTGCAGAACAACTGACCGGTCTGGAACCTGGCCAGATGCTGGTTTACCGGAATATCGCAAACCTTGTGAACCCCGCTGATAAGAGCTGTATGTCAGCCATTCAGTTTGCGGTGGAAGTTCTCAAGGTGAAAAACATTATTGTCACCGGCCACACTAACTGTGGTGGTGTGGCAGCAGCACTGAAGAAAGAGGCAGACGGAACTCTTGAAGAGTGGCTGACACCTCTTCACGAACTCTGTGACCATCACAGTGAACAGTTGGAAAGCCTGCCCAATGAATCCGAACAGGCTGAACGACTCTGTGAACTCAGCATTGAGCAACAAGTACTAAACGTTGCAGATAATCCTGTTGTGCAAAAAGCCTGGAAAAACGGGCAACAGCTCTCTATTCATGGCTGCGTGTATGATGTTGCTACCGGTGAATTGCGCTCTCTGGGCATTCGGGTCAGTAACTCAAACTAATATCTGAAGCCTGTTCACTACCTTCTTAGAACCTGTGAACAGGCTCTGATTTCCAAGCAAAATCAGACTCTATCTGATAAAGTTCCCTCCACAGCTGACCTGCCCAATCTGCCATTACGGTTCTCCATTCAAGGTTTTCCATCCAAGATGCTTCACAAATGAAATACATTCCCCTGTCCGATTACAAAAACACCTGGATCTTTCGCCATGCAGAAATGCCGGTTCCTGCAAAAGATCTGGAACAGATCAAACCGCTGGTTTCCGTAGCTGCAATTGATATCTGGCGTAACAACATCAGCAAACAGTGTTTAACTCCTGAAGATTTTGGTGATGATGACTGGCCAGCACAGGAAGAAACCTGGGAAGAGTCGGGCAGCTGGCAGGAAGAGTGGGAATCCGATGCACCAGAATTACCGGCTGTTGTTGCAGAACACCTTCAATGGACACCAGAAACTACTGTCTTTTATTGCATCGACAGTGAAGCCGTTCTGGAAACAACCTGGGATGTTTTCAGCCGGAACTGGAAAAACTTTTTGTTCTTCGACGACGAGTGCATTCTTATTGGCCGCAAGCGAAAGCAAGCCGCTCAGTTCCATCAGGACGGAACCGTTTCTGTAGGAAAAAAGGGCATTGTTGCGGCCAGTAAAGGCTAAGAAAAATTCAACGATTAGAAAGGCGAGGCCATACAAACCTCGCCTTAGTTTCAGAGTTGCAATAAAGACGAAGCTTCCTTCGCCAACGCAGTCACCATACTCCAGTCACCAGCAGCCACTGCATCTTTCGGCAGGAGCCAGGAACCGCCAACACAGGCGACATTGGGCAGGCTTAAGTAATCTGCAACATTGTGCTGACCTATTCCACCCGTTGGGCAAAAACTGACCTGCCCGAATGGCCCAGACAATGCCTTCAACATGGCAACGCCACCCGCCTGCTCCGCCGGAAAAAACTTCAACATATCAAAGCCAGCCGCCAGTGCCTGCATCACTTCGCTGGCAGTAGAAACACCGGGCAGGAAGGAAAGGCCTGTATCCCTCGCGGCTTCCAGAAGATCGTCAGATAATCCCGGTGACACAACAAAATCAGCGCCAGCATCAGTAACCTTTCGAAACTGATCACAATTAATCACGGTTCCCGCGCCAACAAAGCAATCAGTAAATTCTTTCTTCAGTAGATGAATGGCATCAATAGCGCACTCAGAGCGCAGAGTTACCTCAAAAACGGTAATGCCACCTTCACGAAGCGCCGCAGCCATAGGTACGACCTGTTCAATGTTATCGACAACCATCACAGGCATAACCGGCGCAGCCTGATCTATAACTCTCTTCAGCTTTTCGTACATTACGTTCCCTGACTTGTTATATCTGTTAAAACAGTGATGCTGTAGCTTCTTCGGGAAGAATCGCCCCTTTGTATTGAATCACCATTGCGGCCAATGTATGGCCAGCTTTTGCAGCCTGAACGGCAGACTCCCCCTGAATCCTTGCCGCCAGATAACCACCATTAAAAGAATCACCTGCTGCGGTTGTATCTATCACCTCAGAAACAGCCATTGCCGATACCTGAATAGTTTCCTCCTGATACCGAACCAGGCAGCCACCTGCACCATTTTTGACAACAACTTCTGGTATGTTGTCCAGACGCTTTAAAGTATCTTCCGGTGAGCGATCTCCAAACAGGGCACGTTCATCATCAAATGTTACCAAGGCCATAGTTGCCAGAGATAGCACCTTATTCACAGCACTCCGGGCTTCGCCAATAGAAGACCACAAACGGGAGCGGTAATTGTTATCAAAAACAATCTCAGCGCCGTTATTTCTTGCCTTTTCAAGATAGGAAAGCAGCAGACTCTGGCTCTCTTCATCAAGAATACCCAAGGTTATACCTGAAAGATAAAGCACATCGAAATCATGGCAAAGACTGTTCGCCTGCTGCTCACTCAAACCACCTTTAAAAAGCTGCTTTGCTGCAGAGTCATTACGCCAGTAACAGAAGCTACGCTCACCATTACCGTCTAACTGTATGGAATAGAGCCCCGGGTACCGATCCGGAATACGGCCAATATGGTCACAAACAATACCTTCTGATTTCCAACCTTCCAGCATCATGTCACTAAGAGGATCGTCCCCCAGTACAGTGACATAACTTACCCGATGATCAGTTGACCGAAGTCCGCGAGACAGATAAACCGCTGTATTCAACGTGTCGCCAGCAAAGGATCGCTGATAACAGTTATTGCCAATATCAGACAGCTCCACCATGCATTCGCCAATCGATGCTATGCGCTTTCCTGTCATTATGTCTGGCTCTGCTCTAGGCAGGCTTGTTCCTGTAAATCCAACTGGGCATTAATAGCCAGCATCATACCGCGAAGCTCTGCCAGCCCACGCATGCGCCCCAGACAGGAATAACCGGGATTTGTTGTTTTATTCAGATCATCCAGCATTTGGTGACCATGGTCCGGGCGAACCGGCATACGCAAATCTCTTCGGCCTTCGTGCACTCTCTGACGCTGTTCTTCCAATAGCGCTCGAATGGTATTGTACATATCCACATCACCATCAAGATGGTCGGCCTCGTGGAAACTCCAACCGTCTTTTTCCATATGGGTGCTACGGAGATGAATAAAATGAATACGAGAACCCAGACGCTTAACCATACCGGGCAGGTCGATACTGCGCTGTGCTCCCAGAGAACCAGTACAGAAAGTGATGCCGTTTGATGGACTGTCTACAGCTTCCACTATACGACGATAGTCCTGTTCATTGCTGGCAATGCGGGGCAAGCCGAGGATAGGACGTGGCGGATCATCCGGGTGTATAGCCATGCGTACACCACACGCTTCCGCGACTGGAACGACAGCCTGTAAAAACTGGAAAAGATTGCTGCGCAGAGTTTCCGGATCTATTCCGTCATAGGAATCGATATTTTCCTGCAACTGGGCAAGGGTGTAACCCTCCTCGGCACCGGGCAGGCCAGCAATAATATTGGAAGTTAGTGTTTTTTTATCTTCATTAGACATTTGGTTGAAGTAATCACGAGCTTGAGACCGTGTCCCTTCATCATAATCCTCTTCTGCGCCGGGGCGCTTAAGTAAGAAGAGTTCAAATGCAGCAAATGCCGTATGGTCATAGCGCAGTGCTTTTGAACCATCATGGAATTCCCAGGCAAGGTCTGTGCGGGTCCAGTCGAGTACTGGCATAAAGTTGTAGCAGACAGTATCCATCCCACAGGCTGCAAGGTTGCGAATAGTCTGCTGGTAATTCGCTATATGCTGAGTGAAATCACCCGAACGTTTTTTTATATCTTCAGTAACGGGAACACTTTCTACAACTGACCAGGTCAGACCAGAACGTTGATTACGTTCCTGATCCCACTCAATTATCTGCTTACGCTTTTGTATCTCTTCAACCGACCAGACTTCACCATTGGGGATATGATGAAGCGCAGTAACAATTCCAGTGGCGCCTGTCTGTTTAATGTCTCTAAGTGTGACGGGGTCATTTGGACCATACCAGCGCCAAGTTTGCTCCATACTCATCTTCCGAACCTGCTCTGGCGAATCAGCTTCTGTTTATAGATGATTCGCCAGAGCTTTTCCGAAGGATTGTTATTTATTCAGGCTAGCGGCTGCGGCTCGAGCCCCCTTTTCTGCCAGCAGGCAACTTGCTGCAACCACTTCACTGACAAACCGATCATTCTTTGGAAGATCATCGCCAAAAATAGCTTTCACAGACAAAAAGGCTTTAACCCTGGCGACAATATTGTCTACCCGATTTCCCGGATGACTGTCTGCAATAAGTTTCAGTTCCGCAGACATAGGATCACGAACATCTATAGATTCACCATTTATATCTACAGCACTGACATATTTCATCCACCCTGCCAAGCCAAGTGCCAAAGGTGCGAAATCAGAGCCCTGCTCCAGATGCCAGCGAACAGTATTCAGCCAGCGCACGGGAATTTTCTGGGAACCATCCATGGCAATCTGACAAATTCGGTGGGTCAACCTTGGATTACAGAAACGCTGCATTAATTCTTCTGCATAAATGTTCGGGTCTGCATCTTCAGGCATATCCAGAGATGCTGCTGCAATGTTTTTCATAAAGTGGCTGATTGCTGCGTAAAAATCAGGATCTGCCGCAACTTCATTGATAGTCGGATAATTACCAAGGTAGCCAAGGTAGGCCATAAAGGAGTGGCTACCGTTTTGCATGCGAAGTTTCATCTCTTCGTAAGGCTTAACATCCTTAACAAATCTTACGCCGGCCACATCGTCCCAATCCGGGCGACCCATTACAAAATTGTCTTCAATAATCCACTGGTGGAAAGCTTCACAAACAATTGCGCCTTTATCTTCAACTCCCAGCTCGTCTTTCACTATTGCTAAGTCTTCAGCAGTCACTGCAGGAACAACGCAATCAACCATAGTGCTGGGGAAAGAGCATTCGTCGGCAATCCATCGAGCCAGCTCCGGATCAAACTGTGCAGCCATCTGCAATACCGCACTGCGAGCACGCTTGCCGTTATCTGGCATATTGTCACAACTTAATACAGTGAAGGGTTTGAGTCTGGCAGTACGACGAGCAGCAAGTGCAGTAACAATCAAACCAATAACAGAGCGAGGGTGTTCAGGATACTTGATGTCATTGGCTATAAGAGGGTTATTAAGATCCAGCTCTCCTGTCGCAGGATTTGTGCAGTAACCTTTCTCTGTAACCGTTAAAGAAACAATGCGAGTGTCCTCTGAACGCATCGCTTTCAGCAAAGAATGCCGGTCACGCTCAGCGTAAAGAGTGTCTACTATAGAGCTGACCAGTTTATAGGTTCGACGGTTATCCGAATGAATTTCAGCAACTGTATACAGGTTATCCTGAGCCTGAAGGTCAGCGACAAGCTGCTCCCCACCGTAGATGTTGGCTGAGATGATCCCCCAGTTACGCTGGCCGGAAATAGCCATAAATTCATCAGTGATCCGGGCCTGGTGGCCTCTGTGAAACGCACCTAAACCAATGTGGACAATGCCGGGAGTAATTGCATCCCGGAGGCTAAGACGGTGGGATAAATTCAGTGAACCAGCAGTTTTATTATTGAGCATGTATACATCCACTCCTGTCCCAATAAAGGACTCATCTGCGCATGAAAAATGTAGCGCCAGGGCAAATGACAGGGACTGGGTGCGATTGGCAACAAGGCCCTTGCTGCCAAGACTCTTATGCTTAAGAGCATTCTATTTAAACGGGGCAACTCCTTTTTGTTTTGAGTCAATCTTTACTACTTGTTTGTGCAAGTTGTGTTTTGTTTTCAGCCAGTGAGGTTTGCTATGCAACGCAGCATGCTTAATTCATAAAAAATAATAGTGGAAAGTCTAAGCAATCAACGTTTTATTCGAACTCAAAAACAGACGGTGATAACTGATTACTTTTGTAGAAACACGCAAGAATTTCAGTCGTCAGGTTTTCAGGTGGCAAATGTTTACCCGGAGCAAAGGAACCTGACAATTTCGAATCAACCAGCAATGCGCCACAGAGTGTGTATAGCGCCATTATCGGATCAAGGAATTTCATGCGGGTGGGTTCATCGAGAACAAAGTTTACTGGCATATGTTTATTCAAGACCCGCCCTTCAGGCACACCTGCACCATACTCGTCTTCTGCGCCCATATTCACCAGAATGGCATCACTTTGAGTAAACAAGTTGGCGTCGTGGTTGTCTGTTATCAGGTTTTCTATGCCTGTTGCCGTAACAACCAGAGAACTGTCTTCTAATGCCGAAGCAATCTCGATCTGATCTTCACAATCAATAAAGGTAAGTGATGAGATATCTACGAAATGTTCAGGCATTTCGGCAACTAAAACCTGAGCCCCCCGCTCCAGCAGCCCTTTTGAAATTCCCCGACCAACTTTACCAAAACCAAAAACCAGACAGTTTTTTCCTTCTACTGAGTCGATATCCAACTGATCCATTGCCCTGAACAAACCATCAGCGGTTCCCAGGAAGGTCTCCACTTCTTTTACGGGGGAAGAGTCAACATCAATACACACTAAGTCTTTGTGTTGCTCATACTTGGTTGCACCGCTGCGGGTCAGCTCCACATACCCACAACGGGAAGGGATATTCCAATGATGCGCCGTACAGTCCAATACAACATCAAACTGTTCACTTCGAGGAATATTTTCTAAGCACCTAATTCCACAACTTTCCAACAATTGAACAGTTTGCTCATCAGGAGAAATTTCATCAGGCCAGCTCACCATGACATCAGCTCCAGCTTTTAACCAGGGCAAGAGTGCTGGCAGAGTATTGATAAACAAAGGGGCTGCAAACAGAAGACGCTTGCCTGCTATAGCTGGGTTATCCACAAAGTAACGATCGACGCCTTGTATACAGGGATAGTCTTCCGGCTTATAACTCTTCCCCAGTACTTCAATGAGCCGATCCAGTTTGATCACAGCAATTCTCCCGAAACAATCAGGCTAACAACTATAGCCAGCGCACAATCAATGATGCGGCGATTGTCCACATAATGATGCAAATCACCAGATCAATACCCTGGCGAACTTTTGGTCTGGAAAGGATAGGAGCAAGTTTCGCAGCCCCAATGGCAAGAGAGTAAAACCAGATAATGGAAGCCAGTATTGTTCCCATAGCAAAGGCCATTCTGTCTGCGTCTTCGAACTGCCCGCCAACACTTCCAAGAACAACGACTGTATCAAGATAAACATGGGGATTGAGAAGGGTCAGAGCCAGCGTTCCTCCTGCAACCTTCACCAGCCCTGAAGATCCAGCACCGGAAATTTCCAGGCTCGCCTCAGGTGACCGTGCACTTTTCAGAGACAGAGCCCCATACCAGCCCAGAAACAGAACCCCGGCAATAGTGATAACCGCAAGAAGAACTGGCGACTCAGAAATCAGGGTTCCGGCTCCATAAACCCCTAGCAGGATCAGCGCGATATCGCAGACAGCACAGATACTGGCGACCATTAAATGATGATTTCTGGAAATTCCCTGTTTCAAAACCCAGGCATTTTGGGCTCCGATGGCAATAATCATCGAAGCTCCAAGAAAAAAACCCTGGATAGCCGGTAAAAAAGTCATTGTTTTCTGTATCTCGTGTGCCGTTTTTGTGAATTGTTATTTAGAATGGAGCCATGGGACAGTTCTCCTACGACTGAGGGTAACGGGAAACCTTGTGAACGTTAATCTCAGAATTTTAACCCCCCATCGTTTTCGCTAATGAATAATCTGGATTACCGCCTTATCGCCGCCCTTGACGCTGTTATCACCAAGCGCAGCTTTGAGCGGGCCGCTGAACAACTCTGCATTACTCAATCTGCAGTCTCTCAACGTATTCGCCAGCTGGAAAAGCAACTGGGCCAGCCTCTTCTGGTTCGTAGTCAGCCTCCCCAGCCCACCAGCACAGGTCAGCGCCTTCTGGCACTGTTCCGACGAGTCCAGCTACTGGAAAAGGAAGCCCTGCCCGAATTGCAGCCTGATTCCAAGGCTCATTTCCTGCCACTGGCTCTGGCTGTTAATGCTGATACCCTGGCGACCTGGCTGATTCCAGCTCTGGCACCAGTTCTTAAGGAACAGCTGATAGAGCTGGATTTCCGTATTACCGATGAATCAAGAACCCTGGATCTGCTTCGTAAAGGGGAAGTTCTAGGCGCAGTCAGCACGGAACCTTCTCCTGTCACCGGTTGTATTGCCGATCGCCTTGGCCGCATCGAATATGTATGCGCGGCTTCTCCTGAGTTTATCGAGAGATATTTCCCCAATGGGGTAGATCGGGAAAGTCTGATGCATGCGCCGGCAACTGCCTTTGACCATTTTGACGATATGCATCAGCGCTACCTGGAAATGCACTTTGACCTGCCGCCAGGTGAAGTTCCCTGTCATATCGTGGGAACCTCTGAAGCTTTTGTCACACTGGCCAAAGAAGGCGTGGCTTACGGCATGATTCCGGACCTGATGATTCGTGATGAGCTGGCATCAGGGGAGCTGATAGAAATTATTCCAAATATACGCCATAACCGGGTACTGTTCTGGCATCGCTGGGCCCTGGAGTCAGGTGCCATGAAACAAGTCAGCGCCAGCTTGATTGATTATGCTCGTAAACAGTTACTGCCCTGACTCCTGAGGGTCGAACACCGGATCATTGCAAGCCTGAAACTGTTCATCTTCTCTCATGTCAGCCCAGGCCTGTTCAAGCTCCTGCTCTTCGAGCAGGATGCTTTCCGGCTTATTTTTATTGTCTGAGTCCATAAATTAATCGTCCTGATTACCTGTCAGTGGGTGAGTTCAAAAAACTCTTCACCAATTTCTTCTTTTCCTAACGCTGTTTTAAAGTGTGGCACACCTATATTCTGTTGCTGAACCTCAAGGTTACCGGAGCCATACATAAAGGCCTGCACCGCTTCTCGATGTTCCTGCGTCAATGGTGCTCCGGGATCTGGCACATAGCCGAGGCGGTCCACTTCCGCGGCAAACTGCTTGATTCTGGCATCGGCTTCACCGGTTCTGTCTTTGCCACTCTTGCAGTTAATGTGAGGCACGGCTCCAATTTTAAAGGCCAACAGCTGAACCCGTTCCACCAGATCATAAGCATCGTTGCCTTCCATGTGGTGCAGCCCCTGGCTGTACAAAGTACGAATCTGGTACACCAGCTGCTGAACCTTGTCACGGTCTGGAGAGTTCTGCCCGGGGCCTCTCAACCATTCACTCACAACTCCACCAATATCGCTGTCCGGATGGCTGTTTCCCAGCAATTTATCCAATCCCATCTGGTTATACATATCAGCCTGTTCCCAGGTTCTGCCAACCTTTGACAACGCAGGATTCAGGCCAAGGTTATTCACCGGAATATTCAAAGTGGTCAGACGGATGTCCGCAGTTACAGTGTGTGCATGGCCATTGCTGTCAAAAACCTGCATGGTCACCGGTTCTTCACAAAGTTTCTGCATCATGTCGTTCTGAGCTTTCTGGAAAATCAGCTCATCGTCGTGAATACCTGTCATGTGACGAATTTGGTCGGGAGAAAGCAGAGATGTTGCCACCATATCAAACGGTAGAGGCGCGCCATTGATAATCGCCTGCTGCTGCGCCTCCGAAAGAGCCGCATACTTTTGAACAAACGCGGCACGCAGAACTTCCATCGTCCGGTTTTCCAGTGTTGATCTCTGCTTCTCTTTGTCTTTTGTTTTATGGGAAAACAATGTGCCACTGCGTAACCCTTTATAGAGTGTTCGCCCATCACTGGAGGTCACTTCCGTTTCAAAAAGATTAATGGCGTGAATACGTTCCGTAGAATCAGCTGAACTTCTGCCACGCCCGCTATAACTGGAAGGAAACGGATCACGGTTGCCGACAGCTTGTCCGGGAGGGGTGAAGCGCATCTGCCCGGCTGGTACGAGTTTTGATGTGTAGTTATGAATCTGTCCATCAGCCCTGATGGGAATAACTTTTTCAATGGTTTTCCATTCACTGCTGTTTGCCACCGCTGCAGAAGCCTTGGACCAAAGCTTCTTCATTCCTCGTGAACTGACACCGGCTTCAATTAACTCTTTTTTAAGAGCTTCGGTATCGGCCTTCACAGATTTTTTCATGTGCACAACAGGCGTAAACTGTTTTCCAGGCAATCGTGCTTTTCTGTACTTCACATCTTCAATCTGGTGCATCAGGGATTCGGCTTTCTGGAACTGCCCTTTGGTCTGAGCCTTCTCCAGGCTTTCGTGCAAAACCAGTAAGCCAGTGTTTAACATGTGCTCTTCGGCTTTTCGCAGTTGCTCCTGCCCACGGAAGTCTGCGCGTTCCAGCCCTTCCAGATAAGAGATATGCTGCTGCCCCTGGTTAATCTGGTGATAAATGTCATAAGCCATGGCCTGGCGAACAGGTTCAGGAAGCCCTGTCAGAGCACCACGATGAATTGCATTCAGAGACTGGTTAAGCTTCCCAAGGTGTTCCCGGGTATCATCTATCTGGTCTGACCACTGTTTTTTATGAATCAAGCTTAATGGAGAGCGACTGGTCAGCCGTGCACTCTGGGAACTGTTGTACTGAAAGGCACGAACCAGATTCCGGTCGTAATAGTTCAATGGCTGGGCTTCCAGCCATTGATTCAGATCTTCCGGATAGAATGCACCTTGTTCATAGCCCAGAACCCTCGCCATTTCCGGAGCTGCACCAGCCAGTGCGGTATTGTGGTGAGCCAATACACTGTCCACCAGCTCAGCAGCTTCCTGCCGGGATAACTCATGGTCACCATTATGGTAAAACGCCGCCTCAAGGTGCTGTTGCAGGCGATTTCTCTCATAATCAGGTAGTTGCTGAGGCGAATAACCGGTGACACGGGTAAACAGCTGGCTGGCAATACTGTCCCTCTTGCCAAGATTCATCCAGCTGTGGGAATGCTGGTTATTATGCTTGTCGATAGATTTTTTGAGCTTGGCAGCCTTACTGTGAAGTTTCACAATCCTGCGAGCCGTCAGAGGTTTGGCACCCACGCTCCTCATAACCTCTTGGCTGACAGATTTCCCATAATCACTATCAAGGTTGGCCGAAACAGAGCTTCGACTGTAAGTCAGCCCTTTATCTCCAGAACCAAAAAGCTTGACCAGCCAGCGACCAAAAGGGCCTCCGCGGCCTTTGCTTTCAATAAAACCGGTATGTTCGTAGCCCTGGGCTCTGCCTGCCTCTAATGCCAATCTGAGCGCGTTCATGCGCTACTCCTGATAAAAAGGGAACGATTGGTTGGGGTATCGGCAAATCAGTTTTTTTTCACAGTTTCGACGGGCTGTTGTCATAAAACTGTGAAAGACAACACCTTTTGAAAACTATACACTTTTGTAGCCTGATAAGGATTTTCAGGTTCATCAGACAATGGAGGGCGCTCTTAATACAACAAAGGATCAGAAAGAATCCATGTTTTTACGATTATCGCTGTTTGCCAGCCTGATACTGTCTCTGGCTATACCTTCCTATTCGTCTGCCAGCTCAACCCTTGAAGAATTGAAACTCGCACGGATTTCCATGTTTCGTGCTGCTGCATCAGTGATTTCACACCGGGGAGAGCGCATTGATCAGGAATTAAGGGGCGCTGCCAGCAGCCAAATTGACTCTTTAAGAGAGTCTCTTACCCAGTCAATCAACAATGACGGGCTTGCACAGGCTCTTGATAATTATGTGGTATTTCTTGAGGAAGGACTGGCCTACGATCCACTCGAAGAAGATTACCCATGGGAGTTCAATCTGAACCTCAGCACTCTCCTTCGTGATCTTGATAACAAAATCATTAAGCTGGAAAAAAATGCCTCTGACAGCGGATCACCAAATCACCAACTTATGGAGCACGCCGTAAGACTTGAATACATGACCTTGCGCTACCTTGCCCGCTCTTACACTGGCGAACTTCATACAGAGGCAGAAGGCGGCTATTTTGAACATGATCTGGGAGAGCTTTCAAAAGAGCTGTCTCTGGTTTTGGAAAACCACCTCGATGATTCACCTGATGCAGTGAAAGCCAAACGCGCCTGGAAATTTATTGAGCCTAGATTCTCTAACTATGAGCTAGAACTGGCACCATTTATTGTTCACAGAAAAAGCTGGCAAATCAGCAACCTGATGTTTGAACAATCCAAGGCCGCAGAATAACTGCGGCCTGTAGGCAGTGGAACAATGATGCTCAAAACCAATGAACTTTTACAATCTGTGCACGTATTGATAACAATCCGTATCATTCTTACCTGAACTTAATTATTTCATTCCCCTCAAAACAGCTGCTTGTTAATTGAATACAAAGAGGCTGTTACCTATGACCCAGTTAATTACCAAAGCGTATGTGAAAACTTCTCTTTTCCTGGACGCACTGCGAAAGGATCAAAGAGGCTTGGCCACCATTGAATACGCTCTGCTGGCCACAACCATGGTGGGAATTATTACCGCCGTACTTGCCGGTGATGGAGCAGACTCCCTGAAAGGTGCGATGGATTCCTCATTCCAGAAGATTTCAGATCAGTTGAAAGGAACCAAGTAAGCGACCCTTTATCAATGACAGGCGCTTGCATAATTGCTCTGGTAATAACGGCCTTATATATCTGTTACAGGGATGTACAGAGCCGTGAAATCAGTAATCAGGCCGTACTCTGCACCGCTGCTGCGTCATTATTATCCACTGCCGGTTCCGCTATTTCCTGGTCATGCTGGCCACTGGCCTGTCTTGCGGGTTGTTTATTATTTGCGATAAAAGCTCTTTCTGGTGGTGACATAAAACTTGTTCTGGCCTTCCTTCTTGGTATCCACACAACCTGGTGGAGCATGGTGATTTTCGCTGTTGCCATGGGTGGAGGCGTTCTTGCTCTCATTTACATTGCCCTGCGAGCACTGCAAAAAGATTTGGGCAGGCTGAAAACAGATGGCATTCCCTATGGCGTACCCATTGCCCTTACCGGGTTATTTGGCGTTTGCCTGACAGCCATAGATTTGGGGTACATATAACAAGATGAAACGCCGCTTATTACTTCTGCTGACCTTTCTGCTCACTGTCGTAGGTTTTTGGGGATTGTTAACCTCTAACGACGAAGATAAGCCAGAAGAACCTCCCCTGCATCAAGATGTTTCAAATGATGATGTTTCGGTGTGGATTGCTTATTCCGCTATTGAAAAGGGCGAGCCGGTGACTCTTGAAAAGGTCAGGTCTGCAAAAATATCCGCTGCTGAAGCTAGCCGAACTGACAGCACCCAGCAGGTATCAATGTCTGAGGCTGACAATCATATAGCGACTTCGGATATACAGTCCGGGGACATTATCAGCGCCAGAAATCTGTGTTCGTTCCATTCAGAATCCTGCCAAAAACTGATTATGGCACCGGACAAAGCACCCTACCCTCTGGTCATCAAAGGCGGCTCGGACTCTTATCACCAGCTAAAGCCCGGCGACCTTATTGATGTGATGCTCATTGCCACGCCCAGTCAGAGTATGGCCTACCGGGAAGAACTGACCGGCTACCAGGGTTTAAGTGTTATCCCGCTGTTAAGAAAGCAGATGGTTCTGCAGGTGCCAGACCTGAAAGATGATGACGATTATTCAAATAAAAAAGAAAAGAAACAGACCATTATTCTGGCTATGACACCTGAGAACGCCGCAAAGATAATGATCGCAAAACGCATCGGCATTCTGGATATCCACAAATCAACAGATAAAGCGCACCCGGAAATTGATATCAGTGAAATTGTTCCTGATTTTTCCATTATCAAAGAACTAAGAGGCAATAAACGAGTCGAACAAAGGCCTAACTGAGATTATCAATACAACTAAAATGAATTTCTCCCGAAAATATTTTGTTTATTTGCTTCTCTCTGCTTCACAGTGCTTTGCTGTAACACCAGAGAAAAACACTGAAACCATTCAGTTAAATATCAGCGAAGCCACATCTCTTCATTATCAAACACAGATTGATACTGTTTTTATTGCTGATGCCGAAATTGCTGATTACCAAGTGGTTGAAGGTAACCGCCTGATTATCTATGGCAAGTCTGTTGGTCAGTCTTCGCTGATTGTTCTTGGCAACAAAGGTGTTCCCATAGACACCAAACTATTAACCGTTTCCAGAAATCTTTCCTCAATAAAAGATCAAATTAGTATTCGCTACCCGGATGCCAATATTGAGCTGACCAGTACCGGCAACCAAACCGTACTCAGCGGTGAAGTGCCATCAGAAGATAGTCGTCAGGAGATTTATAACCTGACAGGCGAGTTATTGGGCAGCAAAGTTACCGAAGATAAGATCAGCTGGAAAGAAAGTGGTTCCCCGGGAAATAACATTCGCTTTATGACCCAGAAGTCCTACGAGGGGCTGGTGAATAATCTGCAGGTGAATACCGTTAAGCAGATCAATGTAAAACTAACCATTGCCGAAGTTTCCCACTCCTTTATCCGTCAGCTCGGTGTGAAATGGGGCAGCGAGATGGGCAGTGGTAAAAACGCTGCATTTCTTGGTAACGGCCAGTTTTATAACAAAGTCGGTCATATCAGCTCCAATATGATTGCCAATTACATATCGGCAGCCGACGACGATACCATGGGGCAGATACTGGCCCAGCCAAACCTCTCTGTGCTTTCGGGAGAAACAGCGTCATTCCTGGCTGGCGGCGAAATGCCCGTTATCACCTATGTTGATGGCTCCCAGAACATCAATTACAAAGAGTTCGGCATTCGCCTGACTCTCGCGGCCAAAGCACAATCTGACGACACCATTAACCTTTCTCTGGAACCAGAAGTCAGCTCCATTGACCCCAGTAACAGTAATAACAAACTCAATATTCCTGCGTTTAAAACCCGGCGTACCCGCACCACCATTCAATTGGCGGACGGTGAAAGTTTTGTTTTGGGTGGGTTATTAAGCACAGAAGACAGAGAAGCCTTATCAAAAGTCCCTTTTGTGGGGGATATCCCATTGTTTGGCGCTGCCTTTCGCCATAACGATAACCAGCGTAAAAAAACAGAGCTCATCATTGTTGCCACGGTGAACCTGGTCAAACCCGTTTCTCCGGGTACAACAATCCAGATACCCCAGATGAATCACACCAACACGTTACTGCGTTATTTCAATCTTGAGAAAGCAAAAGGCGGTGCCGCAGTTCACGATCAGGCACGGACAATACTGGCATCCGGAGGGTTTAAACAGTGAAAGTTAATCTCTCTTTTACCACGCTCTGCATGGCTGTTCTGCTTTCAGTCGGCTGCACTGCACGCTTTGATAAGCCCGAAGCTTCAGTATTCATTGTGCAGCAGAAAACAACTTCTGCTGGCACCAGCTACACAGTACAAGGACCAACCTGCACACCTTACGACCTGAACCCACAGCAACCAGTACAACTGGATTGCTATGTAGAAAGCGCGCGCCAGCAATCTCTGGTTCACCCGGAAAAAGCCCACAGGGTTTTGAACAAACAGGAGTGAACCATGCTTGATTTCAATAAGGCCACAAAAAACGAGCCGGAATCTGCGAGCACCAATAACATTCAAGTGTTTTATCAAACGCCAGAATGTTTGCAGCAGCTTCAGGAATCCTGTCAGTCAGAAGGCTTAGGGGCACCCTCCGATACTGCTTTCGAGAACGATAACTCCCATAAACAACTTCAAGATTCGAAAGCATCGCTGATTTTTATTGAAGCTGACGACGATGTTGAAAAGCTGGCGCTGTCTCTATGCCATATTGTTTCCAGAAACAGCGATATTGTTCTTATCGGGAAAAACGACAGTATTGGTGTTGTTCGCAAGCTCGCAGGGCTGGGCTTTTACTACCTTCTCTGGCCTGCATCACGGCAGGATATTGTTGAATTAATTCGGGCACTGCAAAACGACAGATTGTTAAAGCGCAGACCACAAAACGCCCGTTCTGCCATGCGCATTGCCGTTGTGGGAACAAAAGGTGGCTGTGGCAGTTCACTGGTTGCGGCAGAACTTGCCAGAAACCTGATTAAGGAAACCTCTCAACCTGTAATTCTCGCCGACCACAGCTATCAGGGCAGCAATCTCAATATCATGCTGGGCCAGCAGAGCCTTGCGAGAAAAAGAGTGTGTGATCAGGTTCTGGCTGAATATGCAGACGTACAAACCGTTGACCCCATTTTTGCCCAAAGTCAGCTGGTACAAATACAACAACTCTGGAGCTATCTGGGAATAGACAGCACAAGCTCGCAGACGGAAAAGCTCTGGCAATACAGCAACAGCATTCTTGGATGTCTGGCCAAAGAACATGCTTTCATTGTTGAAGATCACCCATCTTCAACAAAATATATTCTTTCAAACCAGTCTCTACAGGCAGCGGCTGATTGTCTGGTTATTGTGATCACTCCAACGCTTTCGGGGCTGCAAGCTGCAAAAGCTTTTTTAAGCAGCCTGAAAGACGGGCAAAACAATGATCTTCGAACACTGTTGGTAGTGAATCATTCCCAGCCAGAAAGCCCTGTCAGCAAAACAGACATAGAGGAATATCTGGAACAACCCATTGCCGCTGAACTGTTGTGGCAAAAAGATTGCGAAACCATTCTGACCGAAGGTAATGGTCTGCAGCCAGACAAACATAAATTAGGGTTGGCACTGAAAAACCTGACCAACCTGATTATTGGTAAACCTTCCGCAACCGAAAATATCTGGCAGCAAATCCGCTCATGGTGTCTGTCATGATTGAGCAGGATATTCCCACTGGATTTCAGGACACTTACCTGACTCTGCGCACCAGAATCATGGACGCTCTTGATGCTGACGCGGTAGAAACCACATCCGCAGAAGAGCTGAAGGATTTGATGCGGGACGCCATTGATACTCTGGTGGAGAAAGACAATATTCAGCTGCCGGTGTCACTGCGCAGCGTGTTTACTGTTCAGATGGTGAACGAAATCAAAGGCCTGGGGCCGCTCCAGCCTTTGATCGATGATCCAACTATTTCAGACATTATGGTGAACGGCCCCGATGCCGTTTATATCGAACAGGGTGGCCAGCTGACCAGAACCAATGTCACCTTTATAAACGACACCCAGCTGCAGAATATTGCCCGTCGTATTGCCGCCTTTGCAGGCAGAAGAGTTGATGAAGCCAACCCTTTATGCGACGCCCGTCTGCCAGAGGGCAGCCGGGTCAATATCGCTATCCCTCCTATTGCCTTGGATGGAACTTCGTTATCGATTCGAAAGTTCAGCAATAAGAAAATAGGTTTGGAGCAATTGGTTGAATTTGGTGCTTTATCACAGGATATGGCTCGTTCTCTGGCCATTGCTGCCCGGTGTCGTTTGAATATTTTGATATCCGGCGGAACAGGCTCAGGTAAAACAACTTTGCTGAATGCCCTTTCCAATCATGTATCTGAATCAGAGCGTATCGTCACTATTGAGGACGCTGCCGAGCTTTGTCTTCAACAACCCCATGTTGTGCGTATGGAAACCCGCCCGGCCGGTATAGAGAACACTGGCGCTATCAGCCAGCGTGACCTTGTTATTAATTCCTTGCGGATGCGGCCAGACAGAATTGTTATTGGTGAGTGCCGAGGTGCTGAAGCATTCGAAATGTTACAGGCCATGAACACCGGCCACGATGGCTCGATGTCCACACTTCACGCCAATACGCCAAGGGATGCATTGGCGAGAATGGAAAGCATGGTGATGATGGCGGTACCCAATATGCCGCTGGAGTCGATTCGTAGAAATATAACCAGCGCAGTGGATCTCATTATTCAGGTTTCCCGCCTCCATGATGGCAGCCGAAAAATCATGAGTATCAGTGAAGTGATGGGAGTGGAAGGGGACAAAATCACCCTGGAAGAAATCTTCCATTATTCGATTCTGGAACAGCCCCACGGTGAAAAGATTATTGGCACGTTCAATTGTGCCGGACTGCTGGATCGATCCGTTCTTTCAGTGAAAGCACGCTTCTTTGGTTTGGAGGAGCTTCTGAGAAAAACATTCAAGGAAACTCTGAATCCATGATCGAACTGGCTTTTCTGTTTGTGTCTGTTTTCGCGCTTCTGGCCACTGCTCTATGGCCTCGTAAGAACCCAATGCATTTTCTGACTGAGACCAGCAGTCAGAAAACTGTGATCGCTAAACAGGCTCTGGATATCAAAGCACTCACAGAGCAGCCACTACTCACTCGAATAAAAAACAATTACAGCAATCTGAAAGACACTCTGGGAAAGTATTTCTATATCACGCTGGCAGCTTATGTCGTTGTGAATATTGCAGCTTCTTTATGGCTGCACGATTTCATCCCCCGTTTTCCCTTATATGCACTGCTTTGCCTGCTGTCCGGCACCACCGCCTGCATATTGCTGATGACGATTAAACAGTTTCGGCGCAAGAGCTTTGAAGATGCGTTCCCCGATGCCCTGAGAACCCTGACCGGGGCAGTCAGTTCCGGTGAAAGCCTGCATCAGTCCATAGTCTTTGTTGGCAATTCCCTGAACAATCTGGTGGGCAGGGAGTTTCGCAATATGGGCCAGAAACTCGCTCTCGGCCATACCATGGAAGATGTTCTTATGAGCTCCTGCCAGCGGTTCCCTTATCCGGTTTTTGTATTTTTCGTTCTTACTTTGCGGGCCAATACCAGCCGTGGCGGGCAGCTGAAAACTATTTTCAAAAACCTTGAAGAGGTCATGCTCAACAACCAAACCTTGCAGAAAAAAATGAAGGCACTGACGTCTGAAGTGCGCATGTCTGCAAAAATCGTTGGAGCCCTTCCTCCCGGCTTTTTTCTGTTTATGAAATACGTGAGCCCGGAGAATTTTGACTTTGTCTTACATCACCCCTCCGGTCAGATCATTCTTATGTATATGATTGGCAGCGAAGCTCTGGGAATGCTGGTGATCTGGTGGTTAATGCGTCAGGTCAGGGGGTAACGTTTTATGTCTATCCAGTTTGCCCTGATGCTTTACTGCGGGGTTGCGATAGCGGCCTTTACTTTTATTGATAATTACCTTGCCCGTCAGGTTCAGCGCCGCTGGTTAGGGTTAAGCTACGGCTCAACATCCATCCGTAATAATCTGCAGAAATGGTTGAAACGCTTTTATTCCATTGCCCAGCGAGATATTGAGCAGGTCTTTATCAGTGCGGGTATTTATAACCGCACACTTCCCAAAATCTATACATCTTTAAAACTGCTTCTGGCTTCCGGGTTAACAATTGTCATCTTTCTTTTTGGCCAACATTTCAATTTGGTAGAGCTCTCTGACAAGGCCACAACGGCTGCGATTGTGTTTTCTGCCATTCTTGTGATTCCTGAAATGATTCTGAGATCCCTGCAGAAAAAGCGTGTCGAAAAGGTTTCCGCGCAACTGCCCTATATTCTTGATCTGCTGGCTGTGTGTATGCAGTCGGGAATGACCATTGAGGCTTCAACCGCTTATCTTGGTGAAGAATTGAAAAACTTCGACCGAGACCTCTCCTACATAATGAAGCGCCTGGAGTCTGTATCCAAAATTTACAATATGAGACAGGCGTTACAGGAATTATCTGAACAGATTCCTTCCCAGCAAATGATTAGCTTTGTGTATACCCTCAGTCAGAGTTTGCAATACGGCAGCTCAATTGCCGATGTTCTGGGAACTCAGGCGGCTCATATACGTCAGATAACCATGCTCTCCATGGAAGAGCAGATTGGTAAGTTATCAGCCAAAATGGCGCTGCCCATGATTTCCTTCATCATGCTACCGATTGTGGTTTTGATGATTGCGCCAGGTATTATGAGGTTAATGAATGGTGCATAGTAAGAACAGTTTCTGGCAGCCACTTCTCGTTGTTTTAATGGCTTTATGGCTGACCGGCTGTGCCACCACTCGCATGAAATCTCCAGCTAAAGAGCCTGAAGCCCCAGCAAACGAAGCTCTTTTAAAAGCTGCTGATAATCACGCTGGGCTTATCCAGTTATACAAAACCAATTTACAGAAGGCCAAAACAGAAGAGGACAACAAGAAATATCGTCTACTTCTGGGTAATGCTTATCTCAATACCAATGACCCGGATTCCACCCTGTTTATACTCGAACCTCTGTTGGGCGATCAGCAGAAAGATGCGGAAGTCTGGCTATTAAAATCCCGGGCTCTGCTCTCTATGGGTAAGGCCGAAGAATCATTGAAAGACGCGAACACAGCCCTGCTCTATTCAGCCAATAACCCCACAATACTCAACCAGCAGGGGCTGGCATATGCGGCACTGGGAAAATATAAATCCGCAAGAAAATCTATTAATAAAGCCCGCGAAACCATGTTTGATGACCTGATCATCAAAAATAACCTGGCCATGCTGGATATTCTGGAACAGAAGTATGATGCCGCTATTCAAAGGCTGATGCCGCTTTATACAAGTGGGCAGGCGGATGAAAAGATTAAGGCCAATTTGATTATTGCCCTTGTCCGGGCTGGGCTCTACAACGAATTTAAAACTGTTTACACCGGAGGAAAATCGGAACAGGAGAGAATGTCGCTCTTTATTGCCATCTCTTCTGCTAAATACCAGCCTCAGTTATCCGGGTCACACTGATGACTACCAAAGAAAGATCAAACCAAAGGGGCACTGTAACCATAGAAACAGCCCTGGGGATGTTCTTCTTCCTGCTGGTGATTTTCTACTGGTGTGAAATCAGTTACATGGGTTTTGTTTCTGCCGCTCTGGATTATGCCGTGGCTGAAGCCAGCCGCACGGCCCGCACAAAACCCGCGAAAGATTACCAGACTAATTTCAAAAATATTCTAAAAAACAGTTCTAAGCTTTGGGCCTCAATCATTGACACCAACAAACTTTCAGTAAGCACTCACTACTACGGAAGTGTCCTTGATCTGGCGTCTGAATATTGTCCTAAGAAAAGCAAACAGTTCTGCAAGGAAAAAGCCAAACCCAAAGATGCTTCCATTGCCATTTACCGGGTGACCTACCCCTACAAACCGATTTTCACCTCGCTATTTATCAATAACATACAGGTGCCTGTTATCAGCCGGGAAGTGATCTCCATTCAGGAATATGAACGGAGCAGTTTCAATGGTTAAGAATGTCCAACGGCAAAACGGTGTATTCATTGTTGAGCTGGCCTTGGTGCTGCTGGTTATTTTTTCGTTTATCTCATTTACCAGTGAGATTGTTACTCGGCAGGCCATTCACGGCGCTCTCCAGAACCTCAGTTTTTCCGGAGTAAGCATTATCAAAGAGCGCACCCAACTTTACGACAGCAGTACCAAAATTTCCCATGACCAGGCTGAGCAACTATTCGTTCTCCTATCTAAATCCATGTCTCGCTCATTCGCAGGCTTTAACAGTTCCGCTTTTGGAATGACTCTTGAGCAGGTTTTATTTGAAGAGAAAAACATACAGAAACCCAGCCTCGCTATTTTTAAAAAAGGGCTCAGCTGTCCAAAAGGAAGACTTCTTATTCGGGAGGAGCAACTGTTTTTCTTAACTGAACGGGCAAACCCTGCCCCTCTTTACCGAGTAACCCTTTGCTACAAGGATGATGGACAACCGCTGACTAAAGAGTTCGCGGGTAAAAGGCATATCAGCAGCAGCTCAATTATGATCGGGCGATAACCATGAGAGCGCAGAAGGGTATTGCCATTCTATTGTTTCTTCTCCTGCTTCCGGTAGTGGCTGGGCTAATGACTCTCGCAATAGAGGGTGGAAAAAGACTCAGGGACAGCGCAAGACTGGGTAACGCCGCCGAAGTTGCCGTACTGGCCATGAGTGCTCGACCATCGGACACGCCAGACGTAAACGACCAGCTGGCGAAAGACTTTATTCTTTCGATGATGAAGGAAACAAAGAACCTTCAGGTGAATCTGGATACTATTCCCTGTTCAGACAACAGCGATTGTGATGAAACAGAGTCATCAAAAAAATTCACGGAATATCAGTTAAAAGTCTCAGGGCAATATGTAAACTGGCTTGGTGGCAAACAATTTATTGGCTTTGACCAGTCAATCCCACTTGGCAATAAATCCATCGCCAGGAAGAACCATGGGCAGGCTATTGATGTGTTCTTTGTCGCCGACTTTTCTTCGTCAATGGGCGGGCCATGGACCGGGGTTATCAAAATCGACATGCTGAAGGATATCCTCAAAAAAATATCATACAAGCTTGAGGACTTTACCCGTATTGAAACGAATCAGGACAAAAAAAATACAATCTCCCTTATACCTTTTGCGTTACACACTTTTGAGCGTGACCCGGTAACAGGAATAGCCGATAGCGTTAGTAATATTGATTTTTTCCGGGTTGAAGAGTCCGTGAAAAACATGTTTGTTGAAAAACAGTCCCGCTTCTTTCTGGAGCATGGAAAGTTCTACACCATCCACCCAACTACACAGGCAAAGACAATTGAAGATGAGCTCTCGAAAATAGAGCCAAACGGTGGAACAGCATCTCACGAAGGAATTATCAGGGCTGCTCAATTAGCCAGAAAGACTAAAAACGCCAAGCGCTTAATCATTGTTTTAACCGATGGCGTAGACAGTGACTCTGTTCTACACAATAAACTGATTGACTTGGATTACTGCAAAACCATTACCGACAAAATTGAAGAAGGAAGAACACCATCCGGTGAAAGAATTCATGCAGAAATTGCCGTCATCAGTTTCAGCTACGATGTAACTTCCAATAAGGCACTGACGAGTTGTGCGGGGAAAGACAAGGTCTTCTCGGCGCAAGATCCAGATGCTATTTACTCAATTATTTCCTCTTTGATCGCCGAGGAAATAGGCCATATTTTTGCCCGTTGAAAACAAAGATAAAGGGAAGTTTCACAACTCCCCTTTCAATCACGCGGTCTGACTCAAAGTTGTTTCCATTCCAGGTTCCGGATGCACCGGAATCAACCGTGCCAGAATCAAAGAACAAGCGGCAAAACCAGTTCCCACCATAAACACTGCAAATGGCGATTCCAGCCAGATCAACCCGAGCAAAGCAGGAATAAAGATCGCAGCAATATGGCTGATGGTAAAGCTCACTCCTGAGCTGGCGGCTAAATCCTTAGGGTCTGCAATTTTCTGGAAGTAAGTTTTAGTGGCTATCGCCATCGCAAACAGAAGGTGATCAATAACATAAAGCACTGCCGCCAGTGTCGCGCTTTCCACTACAGCATATCCGCTGAACACCAGAATAAGACCTATATATTCCAGCGTAAGTGCATTGCGCTCGCCAACCTTACTGATAAAACGGCCAATGACGGAGCCCAGCAACATATTTACGGCATAGTTCAGCAAGAACAGTAGGCTGATATCGCCAACGGAATATCCAAACCGTTCCACCATCATAAAGCCGGCGAACACCATAAAAATCTGCCGACGGGCTCCACTGCAGAAGGTTAAAGCGTAATACAGCCAGTACCGCGAACGCAGAACAATCTTTTTATGCTGTGGCTCTCCCTGTTTAAACTTCGGGAAAGTTATCCACATAATAATTGTTGCCAACAGACCTACTCCACCAGCCAGAAAGTACATCTGATGATACTGAAGATTAAATTGCTCCATTAATAACCAGATAGAGCCATAGGCAATCAGTGCGGCAATAGCTTTTACCGATATGACCTTGCCCATAAAATCGGCACTTTTGGTTTTATCAAGCCACTGCAGAGTCAGTGACTGGTTTACGGTTTCCAGATAGTGAAATCCCGTCGACATAATTATGGTGGTGATATAAAGAGGAATTGCCGAAGGCCAAAATCCGGTTATGGCAACGCCAATACTCATAAGCGCCAGAGATAGCAAAGCCAGAGTCTGCTCAGTAAAAATCAGCAGAACAAAAACAACGGTAAAGGCGAGAAAACCGGGCACTTCACGAATACTCTGTAGAATGCCAATTTCCCTGCCATAGAAAGATGCCATTTCCACAGCAAAGTTATTTAACAACGCCTGCCATACAGAAAATGTGAGTGGCATTACAAATGCCATAGCCAAAAGAAGGTTTTCTGGTGTTCTCCAGTTTGTTTTTGTGTTCAATACAGCATCCCTGATTCAGATGATTATCGTTTGCCGGAAGATGTTGCAGTAACAGACACTGTTAAACCATTCGGAATACTTCCTAATCTGCCCAGTTATTCTTAACTCTTCATCTGGGCTACCTGACTCCAATTCGTTCAGCTATGATGATCAATCCTTAAAATAAGAACGAATAATCAGGATCATTTCATGAACATCAGCCAAGCATTGCAGTCTCGATCTTCCTGCCGCGGGTTCAAAAAAGATCCGGTTGAAGAGTCTCTCTTACGGGATATTTTCACCACTGCCCAACGTGCCCCTTCCAACTGCAACGTTCAGCCATGGCAGGTTATTGTTGTTTCCGGTGAAAAAAAGGACCAGCTGAAAAACAAGCTCCTGCAGGATGTGATGCAAAAGCAAAAGCCTTACCCGGATTTCAACTGGGAAGTCGCTTACGAAGGTACACACCGTGAGCGTCAGTTCGGTTCTGCCAATACTTTATATTCCGCTATGGGCATAGCTCGTGAAGACAAGATGAAGCGCAACATGGCCATGCTGCGTAACTGGCAATTCTTCGATGCTCCCCATGTGGCGATTTTCACCATGGACAAGTATCTGAATATTATGGGCGCAGTCGATATGGGTATCTACTCCCAGACGCTGGCTTTGTTACTTCAGGAACATGGCATCTCTAACTGTATGCAAGGTGCCCTTGGTCAGTTCCCAGGACCAATTCGGGAAATGTTTGATCTGCCTGAAAGTCGCGGTGTGTTGTTTGGTATGTCTTTCGGTTATGCCGATGAAAATGCAGATGCCAATAACGCCAAAACAACACGAGAAGAGCTTGAAAAATCAGTGTTGTTTGCCAGCTAAGCATTCATAAGGTTCTGTTCAATGGCATAACGAATCAAACCGGCAGATGTTTTTATTTTAAGCTTTTGCTTTATATTCTGCCGGTGCGCCTCTGCCGTTCTAACAGAAATATTCAACTCACGAGCAACTTCTTTATTCCCCTTTCCATCTGCAAGCAACCTGAGCACAGTTTCTTCCCGCGGAGTCAGCTTTGCCTGCGGCTTCATTTCTTCAGGGTCAAATTGACTGAATAGTTGTTGAGAGGCTCCGGAACTGAAGTAAGTTCCCCCCTTGGAAACGGTCTGAATGGCTAAAACAATCTCTTCTGCTGCCACATCTTTGAGCACATACCCGGCTACACCAGACTGAACCATCTTAAGGATGTATTCCCGGTCTTCGTGCATAGAAAGAATCAGCACTTTAATATCGGGATAACTCTTTTTGAACTCTACAGCTGCCTCCAGCCCTCCCATAACTGGCATGGAAATATCCATCAACACCACATCCGGTTTGACTGATGAAGCGAGCTCCAGTGCTTCCCGGCCATTACAGGCATCGGCTATAACAGAGATGCCACCTTCACCATCCAGACTTACCTTCAGCCCTTCTCGTACCATAGGGTGATCATCTGCCAGTAGCACTCGAATTTCATGACTCATGGATCAGTTCCCGCTCATTAGTCTCGTACACAGCGGCCAGATAAAAAGTAGCTTTAATAATCGTGCCGGTCGTTAAGTTGCTATCCAGTGCCGAAGAAGGTTGCGGGTAACTGTTGATGGTAAATTTGCCCCCAAGCAGCTCTGTTCGTTCCCGCATATTAATCAAACCAATTCCACTCTGGTCATGCTCATAGAAACCACAGCCGTCATCCTCAAGCTTCATGCAAACAGAGTCGTCCTTAAATTGCACAGTTAGTTTTACTTCACTGGCTCCCGCATGCTTTTCAATGTTTGTCAGAGCTTCCTGCACCACTCTATATAAAGTGATTTCAATAACATCCGGTAAACGTTGTTCAGGCAGATGAATCGAACTGTGAACCTGCAGATCCGTTCGTTCAGCAAGATCATCCAGCATATTTCTCAAGGCCGCTTCCAGGCCAAGATCATCCAGAACAATGGGACGAAGATCATGAGATACCCGCCGGACTTCCTGCATCGCCATATCCAACATGCAGGACGCTTTCTTCAGGTGTTCCCGGGCAACATCCTGTTCCCACTTTTTATCCACAAGGTTCACACGGAGTTTGGCAGATACCAGCAGCTGATTAATGCCATCATGCAGCTCGCGGGCAAAGTTACGACGCTGGCTAACCTGCAGTTTTAAAGATCGGTGAGCCAATTCCTGTAACCGTTTATCGGCCAGCTGGGATTCATGGATATTGATGGCGACCCCCAGAAGCACAATCAAAACGACTGTTCCTGAGATAATCACCAGCACAGTAAAAAAGGTGTCCTGAATATTCTTATTCACATCCCGCCGGATAGCCGCAACTTCTTCAGCAATGTCGTCTACGTACAGGCCAGTACCCATCATCCAGTTCAATTCTGGAATCACAACCACATAGCTGAGTTTATCTTCCTGACCATCTTCAGAAGGTTTACGCCATTTATAACGCTCAAAACCACCGCCATGGGTTGCCTGCCATAACAGTTCCTGAATCAGGTATTTGCCATCACTGTCCTGAATATCCATCAGGTTATCGCCAACAAGTTCGGGCTGTACGGGGTGAACGAGATTCACACCGTCAAGGGTATAGGCAAAGAAGTAGCCATCATCGCCATAGGCCAGTTCATTCAGCTGGCGCTTAACTTCTGACTCAACATAGCCACGGGAAGCACCGTGTTCTAACAGAGAGAGTGTGTGATTAATTGATGCAAGAGCGAGATCAACATAGTGTTGCAACTGCTCTCGTTTAGAAGCCAGCAGGTTACGCTCAAAGGTAGCTATCTCCTGCTCGGAGAGATCACGGGCCTGTCGCTGGTTCACTGTTGTAATTGCCACTGACATAATGATCAGCGGTAACAGCGCCAGCAGCAAGATCTTTATTTTCAGGGTCACTGGAGTTTTCGTTTATCGCCCAGACTTTGGCGGGAGCCTAACGACAACACATCGCTAAAGCAAACAGGTTACAGTTCAAAACTGTTACTCTCTGGACCTGCAACGAATATCAGCAACCTCCCCTGCACTGATATTCAATGACTCGAGAAACTTCTGGTGTCCGTCAGGTTCCATTTCTTCGAACTGCCGATGCCAGTTTTTCATATCTTCTTCATTAAATCCGGACTCTCGCATGATTAACGTCCAGCGCTCTTTGGTCATCATGTTTCGCTCCAGCAGTTCCGGTTGTTCCAACAACTTCACAATGGCTTTTTGCTGCTGACGCAGGTTTTGAATTTCCTGCTCCAGAGCATTGAACTGCCCCCGCAACACCCTTTCCTGAGACGAGTTATCATGATCCTCCAACAAAGGCGCAAGGTTGTTTACAGGTACTCCAAAAGAACGATAAGAGAGTATGGCCTGTAACCGCCTGACTTCTTTATCACCGTACCAGCGATAACCATTGCTTGAGCGACTGGCAGGCTCAAGCAGACCAGCGCGCTCATAGTAGAGAACCGTCGTGCGAGATACATCACAGGCTTTAGCAAATTGCGTAACTGTCAGCATGAGTTCCCTTTCATCCACTTGAACACAAACGGTACAACTACACTGGCGATTATAGTGAGTGCTCCTGCCACAGCCAGAGCATTAGGAATTTCAGAGAAAAGCCAATACCCCAGCGCAATGGAGTAGATCATCTTCACATATTCAACATTCGCTATGACATTGGCTTCCCCATACTTGTATGCAGAAACGCCTATCCACTGGGCGACAGAGGAGATACCACCCACCATCAATAGCAAAACTAACTCATTCAGAGTCGGCCAGGTCCAGGACAGAATACTGGGAATCAACGCTGCTAACCCAACGAAAACGGCCTGATAAGCCAGTAATGTAATCCTTGGTTCACACTGAGCCACTTTCCTGACGCAGATTACCGCAACAGCGGCCCCGAGAGAGCTTACCAGTCCAATAGCAGTGTAAGTTATTGATGCATTTTCAAAAGCTGGCTGAACCACCAGCATTACCCCAAGGAAACCAACAACAATAGTAAACAGACGTGAGGCGCTGATTGTCTCAGACAGAAATAACCGGGAAATGACAGCCACAAACAATACTTGTGAGAAGCCCAAAGCAGTTGCATCAGCAAGGGGGAGATTGCTGACTGCAGTAAATCCACAGGAAAGAGCAACAAATGCGCCCAGAATCCTGAATACATGTAAATGAACACGAGTCGGCTTAAGCAGAAGTTTGATATTAGATTTAATCGCTGGCAGCAATACAATGAAGAACACTAACTGCCGAAACAGAAGAATCTGAAAAATATCAATTCTTTCGCTCAAGATTCGCACAAGAATACCAACACAGGTAAATAGCGCTGTGGATATCAAAGCGAGGGAAATACCTTTCAGTATTGGCGGTGCAGAATCAAAGATACCTAGCCAGGTATGAGATAAACAGGAATGTTTTTTAGAAAGGAAATCAGAAGACATATCTCGCCTCAATTATCTTGAGGCGAGATGATCAACCCTACACCTGTAGACAGGTCAACAGTCTTTATACCAATCCATAGAACTCTGGAAACAGCAGGATAGAAAGCACAACCGCTACCTGCATAAGAATAAACGGCACGACACCTTTATAGATATCAACTGTTCGCACCGAAGGTGGCGCTACACCTTTTAAGTAGAACAGGCTGAAACCGAACGGAGGAGTCAAGAATGACGTCTGCAGGTTCATGGCAATCAGAATTGCAAACCATACTGGTGCAATACCCAACGCTTCAGCAACAGGTGCCAGAATCGGTACGATAATAAAGCTGATTTCTACGAAGTCGATAAAAAAGCCCAGAATCAAGATTGCCAGCATGGAGAGCAGCAGGAAGCCTGTAGCACCACCTGGTAACTGAGACAGGATTTCTTCAACAAT
Organism: Parendozoicomonas sp. 2304DJ65-17; assembly: GCF_058148445.1. Taxonomy (NCBI): domain Bacteria; kingdom Pseudomonadati; phylum Pseudomonadota; class Gammaproteobacteria; order Oceanospirillales; family Endozoicomonadaceae; genus Parendozoicomonas; species Parendozoicomonas sp. 2304DJ65-17. The sequence continues at coordinate 499,982 of NZ_JBYVJV010000002.1, read as the reverse complement.
GTAGTCGCCACCTGTATAGGTAAAGGCCATGGAGAAAGCTGTTGCTCCCAGAAGAATGGCAAATACCATTGCAGTGACTTTCACTGTTTCCAGTGAAGATTCATACACCATTTTCCAGCTGAACTGTTTGTAGAGAGCTGCCAGTACCAGGGCTCCGATACCACCTAAAGCAGACGACTCTGTTGGTGTAGCAATACCCGCAAAGATTGAACCCAGAACAATGAGAATAAGAGCCAGTGGTGGAATAATTGCCTTGAGCGCTTTCACATACTGCTCACGCTTGTTGGCAACATCTTCATCCATTGGCAGGGCTGGGGCAGCTTCCGGTTTCAACCAGGCATAGGCCAGGATATACAGCACATACACACCGATAAGAATAAAACCGGGCCCAACTGCAGCCTGGAACAAGTCTCCAACAGGAATACCCAGCACATCACCCAGAATAATCAGAATGATGGAAGGTGGAATAATCTGCCCAAGAGTACCGGAAGCACAGATAGTGCCGCAGGCAAGAGACTTGTCGTAGTTGTACTTGAGCATCACTGGCAGGGAAATCAAACCCATTGCGACAACAGAAGCACCAACAACACCAGTTGAAGCTGCAAGCAACGCTCCTACCAGTACAGTAGAAATCGCCAGACCACCACGAACGCCACCAAACAGCTTACCCATGGATTCCAGCAGCTGCTCTGCCAGTTTGGTTTTCTGCAGCACGATACCCATGAAGATAAACAGTGGTACGGCCATCAGCACCACATTTTCCATAATGCTTTGAATGCGGAATGGCATGAACGCAAACATATCCACGCCTTCAGCCCAGACACCAAAAATCAGTGCCACACCGCCGAAGGTAAAGGCAACCGGGAAGCCGAACAGCAGCATCACCAGCGCCACAAAAAACATGACGATACCAATCATTTGCTTTGCTCCCGATTATTAATGTTGTGGAGGGACATAGCCGGTATCAGTCCTGTTACCGGTAAGAATATTCAGGCTGCGCAGCATCATTCCGAAGCCGCTGATAGCGATGGAGAAAAAGGTAAACGGAATTACCGCTTTAATAATCCACCGATGGGGGAGACCTCCGGGATCACCAGAGGTTTCACCCAGTTCCCATGCCTCTTGAGCAAATCCAACGCCGTAATATCCCACAAGCAGGGCAAAGGGCATCAGCAGGAACAGTGAACCGAAGAGATCAATGTAAGCCTTGCTGCGCAGAGACAGGCGTTCGTAAATAAGGTCAACACGAACATGACCACCAGCACGCAGGGTGTAAGGCACGCCGAGCATAAACATGGCGGCAAACAGGTGCCATTCCAGCTCCTGCATACCAATAGAAACGTCGTTGAAAACATAACGGGCAACAACGTCGTAAAAAACATTAAACAGAAGCAGGATAAACAGCAGCGCAGCTATTTTTCCCAGCAGATCGGAGAAGCGGTTCACCAGGTTTTCCAGCTGCACCAGCATCATCACTTACCCCACAAATGTTGATGAGAGGAACAGAAGCCAGATATGTCTGGCTTCTGTTGTGAAGGAAAGACGAGTTATTCAGCAGAAAGGCTGTTCAGGTAGGCCTGATCAGAGATATCAGTCCAGCGACGTACTTTCTTCAGGTAAGAGGCTTGAGAATCCAGGATCTCTTTCGCCAGCTCATCTTCAGCCGCTTTCTCGGCCAGCAGTTCATCGTTGGCCTTACGCATTGCGTTGGTCACAGACTCTGGGAAAGTCTTGATCTTGATGTTGGGGTATTCGGTCAACATCTTCTCAAGGTTTACAGCCGATGCATCGTAAGATTGGATGTACATGTCATAGGCAGCAGTACGCATGGCGACACGCAGGATTTCCTGCAGGTCTTCAGGCAGCTTGTTCCAGGTACGCTTGTTCACCAGGAACTGCAGTTCGGTACCAGGCTCATGCCAACCGGTGTAGTAATAAGGTGCAATCTTGTGGAAGCCCATACGCAGGTCAAGAGAAGGACCAACCCACTCCAATGCATCGATAGTGCGACGTTCCAGTGCAGTGTACAGCTCGCCTGCTGGAATATTGGTAGGCTTGGCACCCAGCTTAGCCAGAACTTCACCGGCGAAACCTGGAATACGCATCTTCAGGCCCTGCAGGTCTTCCAGAGAGTTAATTTCTTTCTGGAACCAGCCACCCATCTGGTTACCAGTGTTACCACCAGGGAAACTCATCAGGTTGTACTTGCCATACACCTTGTCCATCAGCTCCTGACCACCACCCTGGTAGAACCAGGCATACTGTTCAGGTGCAGTCATACCAAAGGGCATGGTGGTGAAATACAAAGTATTGGGTACCTTGCCCTTCCAGTAATAGGAAGCAGAGTGGCCCATATCGTACTGACCAGAGCGCACCATATCGAAAATACCGAGAGGGGCTTTATGCTTGTTTTTGGAATCGATGGTGATTTTCAGACGGCCATTGGACATCTTCTCAGCCATCGCCGCCATGTTGCGGGGAGCATCACCAAAGATTGGAAAGTTGGAAGGCCAAGTTTCCGCCATTTTTAGACGATAAACTTTCTCAGCGGCCTGAGCAGAACCTGCGAAGGCTGCCACACAAACAGCTGCCGTTAGCAGCTTTTTGGTAAATGAATTCTTCAGTAAGGATTTCATTGTTTTTGTTTTCTCCCCATTCTCTTTCGAGATGTTGTGTGTAACTTTTCTGATGGAGCAAATGATGGCGGGAGAAAACAACTAACAATATTCGCAGCTTTTCGGAAACAGGATGAAATACTACTTAGGGCGGACTAGGTAGAACTACGTAAAACACTTCACCTTCGGATCATCAAAGCCTGAAAGTGAAGTGCCTGTTAAATTACTCAATATTAGAAAAGACCCTGAACAACAATTTCAGCTGGGAATCCAGCGTCTGGTTATGAAGTTTATTCAAAACCGTTTCTTCCCGGTAAGCCCAGCTGTCTGATAGCCAGCAAAGTGAATCGGCTAATTGCCATGAGTACTCGAAAACTTTTCCTTCAAGTTGTATCAAGGCCTGCCACTGTGTTTCAGATAGCTGCGCTTCATGCCTGTCCAGCGTGTCTGTCGTTACTTTGAGGGAAGTTGTTCTGGCAATATCAATAACAGCAGCAATCATGGGTTCATTGAGGGATGTTTTTTCACGAAGGGATTCGGTAGCCAATTTCGCCTTGGTGAAAACTTCACCCTGCAATGCAGGAAAACCACGGTCTTGTATTCCCATATCATCGAGTTTCTCAATCACGGCACCTGAAACTCTGTAGGTAATGGGGTCATAAACCTTGATCATGAACAGGTTTTGGGAAAGCGCAAAAATCAACATAGCCAGCCCCATCGCCATAGCCGGTGTAGTGATCCAACCACAGGCTATACGACCAAGTTCTCCCCACTTCAGTTGCTGCCCACCTTTCATCAACCCAATACCAATAATGGCTCCTACAACGGCCTGTGAACTGGATAGAGGTACGAGAGGGATGGTTGGCAAACCATTCGTTGCCAGAAACAACTCCAGTCCTTCTGAAGCAAATAAAAACAACACAACGGAATGCGCCATAACCACAACAAAGGCAGCAACGGGAGTCAGCGGCATTAAACCGCTGCCAACAGTGAGCATGACTCTTTTGGAATAAGTAAACACTCCCAGAGCAATCGCCAGCCCGCCGAGCAAAAACAATTTTTGTATAGCGGAAAAAGTGAAAGGGCCAACAACCGAATCGGTAAAGGGAGCGGAGTGAATAAACACACCCATCACATTACCGATATTGTTTGCACCCAAACTGTAAGAACCAAACGCTCCGGCAGCAATCAATGCCAGTCTTACGGAGGCATCCAATGTTAAAAGATGAGGATTGGTTTTCTGGAGAATCCAGTCCAGCAATTTGTACAGCACAACTGCAGTAATTGCAGACAGAATTGGACAGAGTACCCAGGTCAGAACAATTTTCTGGAGCTCTCCAAAGCCAGTTCGCGCTCCGGCAAAAGTATTCCAGCCAATAATGGCACCTACAATAGCCTGGCTGGTTGAAACAGGAAGACGAAAGTGACTCATAACATAAACAGTAACTGCCGCCGACAAGGCCGTAGCAAAAGCGCCACCAATGGCATTAATCGCTCCTAATCGTCCAAGAGTGTGCGCGGCACCGGCACCACTGATAACAGCACCTAAAAGAATGAAAACTGCACAGATAGCAGCCGCAACCGGAAACCGAATCATACGGCTGCCAACAGCCGAACCAAATACATTGGCTGCGTCGTTCGCTCCCAGAGACCAGCCCAGAAACAACCCTGAAGATAAGAAGAACAGGAATGTCATTACATGGCTCTCTTGATCGCATAAATCGTCAGAGAGTCCGCAATATCTTCAGCAAGGTTTGCCACGCCATCAATGCGATCAATGAAGTAACGAATATGAACTTTCTTGGCCAGTTCCAAATCCGATTGAAACGCCAGCCGCTTTAACCGGGTTGATTCAATGTCCGCCTCACTTTCATAAAAAATCACTTTATGACAGTGATCCCTTACAGAGAGAATATCCCGGAAGAAAGCCCGTGCCGCCAACAGCAAATGCTCAATGCATTTGGTCACAATATTCTGCAAATCTCCCAGCCCTTCATGGAGGTTCTCCAGAAACTCTGGTGTTTCCGTATCCATCGCAAACGCCAGCGATTGCTGCACACTGATCAGGTCATCAATACCTTCCAGCATGGTCAGCACATCACTACGAAAATCAGGGATCAGTGTTTTTTCATAGAGGTAAGATTTAATACTCCGACGTAAATCATCCGCCTGGGTTTCTAACAGGCACAACTGCTCAAGGTAATTCTGAAATTCATCCGTTGGCTTACCAGCCCGGAGGTAGACATTCAGCAGCTTTGTAAACAGATCTGAGGCATCGCTGACATGGTCAAAAAAATCATCGATTTTGTGTTTAATCTTACGGCTGTTGCCAAACAGGGAGAGGTTCTTTCTGGACTGAATCATGCTGGCACTTCTTTACTTTGCAGAAGTCCATACAACTCCCGAAGAGCTTTCAATTGAAGGGCACCTCATAGTGTTTTTCATTGGTGAATCCAGCAGTTCTGCACGCCCCGACTCCCCTACACTTTATATTTACGCAGCAGCGATAAGCTCAGGAATTGGGAATGAGTGGTGAAGGCGGAGTACATATTGGGGGCGCAGGGGGCATACAAGCTCCCTTTCACAGCTCTCCGCCTGAAGAAAAGTCCCCAATAGGTCAAGAATTTGGCAGAACCGTTCAGGAGCTTCCTCCCTCAGAATCACTTTCATTGCAGTCTTCACGGGAGTTATTGCTGACAGAAATGCCAATAGCTCTTCTCGCGCAAAGAAAGATAGAGGCGGTCCTGGCTCCAGAAGTACAGGTTGGAAAGTCGAGCATTCCCTTTTCTACACCAACTCAATATCAGCAACCTATTCACCTCTCTCCACAACTGCCACCGTTACAAATAAAGATTGAGGACTCCGACGTAGACCACAGCAGCCTGCGAAGGGGTGAGAACCCATTTCTGACCTCAGATGGCAAACTACCCAAACTGCGAGGAAGTTCTCTGGAGTCACCTCCGCCTTCAAGGCGTAAGCGCAGCTTTGGGGATATAGCCAAAACCCTCAAGAATGCTGCTGCCCTGCTCAGTGCTAACCCAAAGGGAGTTCGCCTTTCTGATCATGTGGTTATGGGTATGGATAAGGTTGCCGGATATGAGAACCAGGGTATTCCCAGGGAGAATCTTGAAAAAACCCAAAATGTAGCCAATAAAACCGGTTCAATCGTTGCTTACCGCCCGGTTGAACTGATCTGTAGGACGCCAATCGAAGAAGGCGCCGAATCCAAGGGGATGAATATTAAAGGCAAGAGTTCCAACTGGGGGCCTATGGCTGGTTTTATTCCTTTTGATCAAAAGTTCAGCAAACTCGCCAGCATTAAAGATCCGACAGAGAGAGCGGCAGCTATAGAAAAATATAATGCCAAGAATGAAATTTCTGTGAAGGAAGGACATGCTACCGTTGAGCATCTGGCCCTGTCTCAGCGCCGTATGGACGAACTAACGGATATGGGCATTCTGCACAGTTTTCAAGATATTACCCCCGCCGACGGATATACCAAAGCTGTTAGCTTTCAGTCTCATCCAAAAAGCATGGAAGACCAAACATTCGAAGCTCACTTAAATGCTGAAGGCAAATGGGACATCTTTTCCGGTTCTGGCGATAACCGTGAAAAATTGATGATTATTCCGAAGACCGCCGACTTTGATATGCTCTTTTCTTTCATTCCTTACGACAAGGTTGAACTGGGTGGTTCTGATAGGCTAAGGGGCTTTGATCCAGTACTGGGGATCATCTCAAAAAGGGATGAGATGCTGATAAATGCCCTGAATGCAGAGTTTGACCGAGGGCCAGGAAAGAATATGGTTCACCACGGAGATGATACAAAAAACCCGGTGACTGATATGGGAGCTAACCTTCCAGCTACAATATTTATCCCGGAAGATATGCTCTCGAATATGGGCATGTATACCGAGTCTCCACTTCTGGTGAAAACCTATGATGAGCTGGTCAGGCTGTTCCGAACCATGCGGGACGCCGGAATAAAAGTGGAATCCAATCCCCTGTGGGAAGGGATGAAAGAAGTCGTTAAAGAACCGTTTAATGCCAAGAAAGCATTCTTCGAAAGATTCTCTTCTCGCCCACCACCCACACAAACCATACGTTCACGGGGTTAACCCGTTTCTGAATAGACACACAACACCATTCCCCTTCCTGATCAGCAGAGTATAATCCGGCAACTATTTTTTATATCCAGCTTGAAAACAAGCTGCCCATCCCGCGAGGAGCCATGTCAGACTTTATTCAGGAAGTGAACAAACGCCGCACTTTCGCCATTATTTCCCACCCTGATGCCGGTAAAACCACCATTACCGAGAAGCTGCTGCTGTTCGGAAACGCTATCCAGATGGCGGGAACAGTTAAGGGTAAAAAGTCCGGGCGGATGGCCACCTCTGACTGGATGACCATGGAACAGGATCGTGGTATCTCCATCACCACCTCCGTGATGCAGTTCCCTTACAACGACAGAATGGTCAACCTGCTGGATACTCCGGGACACGAAGATTTCTCTGAGGATACTTACCGTACCCTGACCGCAGTAGACAGCTGCCTGATGGTGATCGACGGCGCCAAAGGTGTCGAAGACCGGACCATCAAGCTGATGAATGTCTGCCGTATGCGGGAAACGCCCATCTTTACCTTTGTAAACAAGATGGATCGTGAAGTGCGTGACCAGATCGAAGTAATGGATGAAATCGAATCCATCCTGAAAATCGACTGCGCTCCCATTACCTGGCCTATCAGCATGGGTAAGAACTTCAAAGGTATCTACAACCTTTACACCGACACTATTCACGTATTCCAGCCAGGCATGGGCCACACCATTCCTGATGATGTGCAAATCAAAGGTCTGGAATCCGATGAAGCCAAAGAACTTCTCGGCGATATCCACGAAGAGTTTGTGGATGAAATCGAACTGGTGCGCGGAGCCAGCCACGAGTTCGATATGGAAGAATTTATGGCCGGTCAGCAGACTCCGGTATTCTTCGGTACCGCACTGGCTAACTTCGGTGTTCGGGAAATGCTCTACTACTTCACCGAGTGGGCACCCAAACCTCTGCCTCGTGTGACTGACGCTCGGGAAGTGCCACCAACTGAAGAGAAATTCTCCGGCTTTATCTTCAAGATTCAGGCAAATATGGATCCGAAACACCGGGACCGTGTGGCCTTTATGCGGGTATGCTCCGGCAAATACACCCGTAATATGAAGATGAAACATGTGCGCCTTGGCAAAGATGTGAAAGTTGCCGACGCGGTAACCTTCCTCGCCGGTGATCGTTCACAGGTAGAAGAGGCTGTTTCTGGAGATATTATTGGTTTGCACAACCACGGTACTATCCAGATTGGCGATACCTTCACTCAGGGTGAAAGCCTGAAGTTCACTGGTATTCCCCACTTCGCACCAGAACTGTTCAAGCGTGTACGCCTGAAAGACCCTCTGAAGCTGAAGCAGCTACAGAAAGGTCTGAAGCAGTTATCTGAAGAAGGCGCTACTCAGCTGTTTATGCCTCAGAAGAACAACGACCTGATTCTTGGCGCGGTGGGTGTACTGCAGTTTGATGTGGTTCTGCAGCGTTTGAAGGATGAGTATAAGGTTGATGCTATTTATGAAGGTGTCAACGTGAACACCGCCCGCTGGGTGGAGTGTGATGATCCGAAAATGCTGGACGACTTCAAGCGCAAGAACAATGAAAACCTTGCAATTGATGGCGGTGGTCATCTGACCTATCTGGCTCCAACCCGCGTAAATCTGTCTCTGGCAGAAGAACGCTGGCCGGATGTAAGGTTCCGCAATACCCGCGAACACTAATCCAATCAGGCTTGCCTGGTTTTTCAGGCAAGCCTCTCATCACCTGCTTCTTTTAGAATCTGTGTAATAATAATTTTGGCCGTACTGTAGTGAGTTTTCATAGCATCCTCAAATCCACTGTTATAGCACTTGCATAGATGACGAACTTTAACCCAGCCAAATTGGGCCTCAGGCAATTCATCTTGAAAATCATCTGCTGATTGCAATTTACATTTAATATCATGAAGACATACAACAGTTGAATAATCATGATCATTCCCACTTGAATCTTCCCACACCAACTTAATTTCTATATTTATTTCAGATTTTTCTTCATCAGTCAGGCCATTTAAGCCTGCAACTCCAAGCTCAAACTCATTGGGTACCCAAGACACGCTCCCTGCTTTTATAGCCAAGGCCATATCAAGATGTTTCGCAGTGTAAGGATATTGGGCATCACTTCTAAAATCAGGAGCAAATACTGCAATCTTTTTATGGTGTAACACCTTCGGAGAATTAAACTTAACTTCACCTTGGAATTCATGAGCCAATACCTTCACAGAATCTGCCATAAGCTCACCCTGATTATTGAAAATTTTGGACATCCAGTAATCCAGCCTAACATGAGGTAATGCTTGCTTGACCGACTCTTCCACTTTCAACCGGGGCTCCTGAGTTTGGTAAGCTAACTTTTTATAATGACCAACTGTCAGCTCTAACCCTTTTTCAAGAAGCTCATAATCAGAAGAAGTTAGCTTTTGTTTTTTTCTTTTATGGTTTACTTCTCCCAAACTGGGTCTTTTTCTATTATGAAGATCTGTAACGAGCTGAACCGCAGCAACATTTTCTCTAAGGACTCTTGAAACCTCACCTCCAGCAAACTCTGTTAGCACCGGGAATTTCCTGCATTCTTTCAGGTGGTCTGGTAGCTCTGTTTCCTTAACTTTTTCGTTGCAATGCACACAATCGACATCAGGAAGTTTGCATTCCTTCAGATGCTCTTCTAACTGTTTCTCGTTAAAAGATAAATTACAGATTCCACAAGTAAATGGAGCGCATGAAGGAAAGTGCTCTTTTAACCTTTTTAGAGTAAACCTTTTATTGCAACCACCAGGGCACAGTAGCTCTTCACATCTGAATAATTTTTTGAGTTCTGGATCGATATCATCTGTTGCAGATTCCAGGACGTTTTCAGTGCGACAAATAAAGCAGGTATTCTTATCAAAGCCATCATTTTCATAACAAGCCCGACATAGAATGTGCTTAGGATCGTCCTCACAATTTGTAACGGGATCCTTGATAACACCTAGGCACACCTGGCATTCACTAACCCTTTCCTTGGGAATATTTGTGAAGACTTTATAAGGTCTTACCTCACCTTCATTATCGGATGAAGAGCCCTCACAAAGTTCGATATCACGAGCATGATAGTTCTCTTCATAATATTTCTTACTAGATTGGTAGAGAGCTAAGCCAAACATAGAGTTTTCCATATCCATTACACATCTGGATATTTTTGACTACTTTCTTAACCTCTGGTGTAACTAGCCTGCCAATAACGCTAACAAAAGAAGTGGCACTGTATTTACTGACAAGTTGTTTTACAGGTCATAAATATATCTCCCTGAGATTGCCCATCTAATCGGAACATATCCTCAACAGAGCCAACTACCGCAAAACCCAGAGATTTATAAAGGTTAATGGCAGGTGTATTGCCAGACAAAACCCGAAGATCCAGCCACTCGATTTCTGGGTGCTCATGACAGAAAGCCATAACCTGTTTCATCAGCTGTCTTGCAACTCCCTGCTTTCTGGCACCGGAATCTACTCCCAGCCCTAATTGCACCCTATGGCGTGAGCAGCTTATGGGATAATGGCGAACATCCACATGGCCAAGGATTTCGTTCCTTTCATTCTTTGCCAGCCACATTTGAATCCAACCGTTTTCATCAAACCTTTTGCACAAGCTGGCCTTTACTTTTTCGACTGAAGATTCAGCGGGAGCGATATTCCCGACAGGAGATGGTTGAAAATAAATACCATTTTGACCGTTTTCCTGCATATGCCTGCTGAGGTAAATATGCAGTGCTGGCAGATCCTGTTCTGTTACGTATTCAATATTCATAAGCAAATGGAACAGGCTAAAGAAACAGGTTGTAACTTTTTCTAACGCAAATCAAAAAGAAGAAAAAACTGACAACATTTTTACATAATCCATCTTTTCAAAAGCAATTTAAGTGACTTTTGCTATAGGAACTTTAACTCCCACACAACATCCAAGCATCACCAAAAATAATTCAGGCAAAGCAAAAATGTATCACCAGAAATTAACTCTCTCTTTTGCCCTGATGATCACTATCAGTCTGGCAATGATCTGCCCCCAGACTTCTGCTCAACCGGCCAAAGTAACAAATGAGCAAATTGCCGAAGAACTGAATACTTTCAGAACAAAGCTTGGCTTACCTTTCCTGAAACCAAATCCATATGTACAACGTGCGGCTGAAGCACATTCAAAATATCTTGCCCAAAACAAATACTTCACCTGTTTCCATTGCGAGAACAGTTCTAAACCGGGGTATACAGGCGGCAGCTGCGAAGACCGTCTAAAAGCCACTGGCAGCCCTACTACGTATTGCGACGAAAATGTCTTTTTTGGAAACTTCACATTCTCAAATTTCTTTCTCGATAAACTGAAAAATGTTTATCACCGCTATACCATGCTGTCTTTCCTTTATGATGAAGCCGGTTTTCATACAGAACCTGATACAGATTCAGGAACAAAATATACAACTATCGTATTCAGTAACTCGCACTACAGAAATCTTTGTAAAAAACCTGACGACCTGGATTCTCATTACCATAACCAGCCTTTGAGATTCCCTGATTACGTAACAATGACACCATCATGCAGTGACGAGACAATTCAAAACGTCCCTCTCATTCTGATTGTAAATGCGGAACATACACCAGCCAGTGAAGAGGGCATTGCAGACAGCGTTGTTTACCCCTTTGATGGGCAAACAGACATCCATCCAACATTCAGCCCTAAACAAGAATTCCCGAATCCATTCAAAGAGCACTCAGAAATTATCGCTGCAGGTCAGCCGATTACACTTCATTTCAACCCTGTAAAGCATATGGGTGATCGAATTGAGGTCGTTTCTTATGAGCTGTCATCGGCTGTAGAGGGTGATATTCAGGTTAAGCCTTTCAACAAATACAACGACCCGAATAACGTATTGAATGAGTTGCAGTTTGCCTGGATTCCCTATAACTCGCTGAACTGGGGTACAACCTACACATTCAAACTCACTTACAGCATGAATGGCATACACAAGGAAAGACAATGGTCGTTTACAACGAAGAAGTTAAGTACACACAGGAATAAAGAAAAGATAGATTTGTAAAAGGAATCAGCGCTGTTATTAGCAATAACAGCGCTGTTAATTGCGTTTAGCCGGATAAGTTGCCTTTCTCAGAAACCTGTTTCTTCACCGGAGCTTTCACGTTTAACACCTTGCCATTGCTGAAATGCAGCTCCAGAGGCACCATTTCACCAATAGTCAGATTCTTATTCAGCCCCATAATCATGATATGCAAGCCACCGGGTTTGAACTTCACTCTCTTACCCGCAGGAATAGTAACAGAATCCTGATGCACCATGCTCATCTTGCCGTTCTTCTTCACGTTATCGTGGAGCATCACGTTTTCGGCCACTGGTGATTCTGCCTTCACCAAAGCGATATCTGTTTTCCCAAGATTCTTGATTGTCAGGTAAGCCGCTGTATTAGGGCTTCCGGGAGGCATTGCCCGAACCCTTGGCTCCGTTATCTGAATATTTTCCACAGGTGCCGCATTGGCGCCAGCGGCAAGAAAAATAACATAGGCAAATGCCATTACTGGCAGATAGACTCCTGACAACCACTTCCTGATCATTGACACACCCCTGTTAGCCCGGCTCAATACCGGTATTTATTGTAGGCAGCCCGTTCCGGAGCTGTTAGAAAAACTATACCTAGTGTTGGGAGAAAATAAACAGGCTCACTTATGTTATTCGACAGCCACTGCCATCTCGACTTTCCTGTTTTCGATTCAGACAGAGACCAGCTGCTTGAACAGTGCCATCAAGCAGGAATAGAGCATATCTGCCTACCAGCTACAGAGCAGTGTTACTGGCCAAGATTGCAATCAATGCTTGGCAGGCATAACAGTGGTGTTCATATCTGGGGAGCTCTGGGCCTGCACCCTTACTTTCTTCGATCCCATAAAGATGAATACCTCGAAGAACTTGATCAGATACTTTCACAAAAGCCTGAAAATATTGTTGCCGTTGGCGAAACAGGCCTTGATCTGATGATTGAAAATCCTGATATAGAACGGCAGGAAGAACTTCTCGCAGCCCAGATTCTTATCGCCGCACACCATGGTTTACCGCTGATTCTGCATGTGCGTAAAGCTCACGACCAAACCGCAAGTCTTTTGAGAAAACTGAAGTTCAGTGAAGGCGGGATTGTTCATGCGTGGTCCGGAAGTGACCAGCAGGCTCAGGCTTTTCTTAACCTCGGATTTAAACTGGGCATTGGTGGCAGCCTCACTTATGAACGCGCCAAACGCTTGCGCAGGCAAGTGACAGAATTACCCGTTGAAGCTTTTGTTTTGGAGACTGATGCCCCGGATATTCCACCGGTTGGTTTCGTTTCAGGGCAACGTAATACTCCTTTAACAGCGGTGTCAGTTTTGAATCTCATGTCTGAACTGAGACAAACTCCTGAAGCTGCACTAGCCTCACAGTTACTTAATAACACCCGCAAAGTACTGAAAATACCGACCTAAAAGCGCTTCTTGCTTCCACGTTACAAACGTTATCAGAACAAACACTACCAACGACCCTGCCTGCTTTTCTGACACTGGGGAAACTTTATTCACACCACCCTGCTCCAACATCCGACACTGAAAACACCGGTTGCAACCCTGAGATTCCTAACAGGGCATATCCGGATAATTATTATTAATGTGACAGGCGGGTACAGGCATGCCGGAACTCAAGGCGTACTTTTCTTTCCGCCACACTCTGGAATATCGTGTGGCACCATTACGCAACCGGATTGCCTGGATTGACTACCACAAAGGTCAACATGAGCTGTTCGTACAAGACCTCCCTGATGGCGACCGCCGCAGGGTATTGTGCAGTGACGGAGATGATGGACAACCTGTTCGTCTGGTTGACCTGTCTCCTTCCGGTCGTTACCTGCTTTTGACCCGTGGTGCATTTTCAGATGATGGAATGCCCTGCCCTAATCCAAGACAGAAAACTGTTCCTCCCATCGGCCAGCTTCAGCTGCTTGATCTGGAAACAGGCAATGATCCTGTTGATCTCGCCACTGTTGTAAGGGCAACAATTGTTCCCGACGACTCTGCTATAACCTGGGCTCGTGAAGGCACAGTTTTTACCCAGCCGATTCAGGAGAACAATTCCAAGAGACGAGTCGCTTCTGAGCTGTTCTCTGTACGTGGTCAAATCCTTCATCTGAGTTGGTCTCCCAACAGCAGACACCTGGCTTTTGTCTGCCAAAGAGAAGAACACACTCTTCTGGGAATTTACACGGTTGGTGAAAGTAAGATTCAATGGGTGTCTCCAGGGTTTGATCGAGACCTTAATCCGTCCTGGTCTCCGGACTCCAGACACCTGGCCTTCCTGCGTTTCCTCGGGCCGGAAATGGATGTGGCAGAACGCCTGTTCTCCGAACAGGCTGAAAGCTTTTCTGTCATGCTGATGAATGTTGAAACCAGGCATGTAAAGCCTGTCTGGAGAAGCAGTCTTGAAGAGCATGCAGGAATGTCCCTGCAATATGGCCAGAGACCTCTGTCCTGGCTTGGCACACAACGCTTAATGTTCTCCCACGACAGCACCGGCTGGGATCATATCTACCAGTTCAATCTGTCTGACAGTCACTGTTCTCCCGTAACCGAAGGTTCCTGGCTGGTGCAGGATTACGCCACCAGCATGAATGGCGAATTACTGACCTTGAGCCATAACCGGAAACGTCGCCACAACTATTCCCTCGATGTTCTCAATATCCAGACAGGTGAACATAAGAAGCTTCAGCTGCAGGACAATATGCAGTATTGGCAGCCGACCCCCAGCTATGACGGACGCTATATCGTCTACTTAACCGGTAATCAGCAGCACGCCTGCCATATTGGGGTGCTGGATATGGAAACCGATGAATGTAGCGCGTTATCACCTGCCGACGATTATCCGGCCACCATTTCGAAAGATTTTACCCCCTCCCAAAGCGAGATTATTCGCTCCAGAGATCATAATATTTTTTATGGCCAGCTCTTCGTCCCCAAAGGAGAAGGTCCATTCCCGGCTGTTCTGAATATTCACGGCGGCCCCTGGGTACAAAGTCTTCCAGGTTTTCACCCACAACTGGGGATGAGCTACCAGTATGCGTTTTGCCAGCTGCTCGCTCACTGCGGCTTTATTGTTCTGGATATTAATTACCGTGGTACCAGCGGCTATGGAAAACTATTCCGGCAGGCTCCGGAACGGGGCTGGGATGGAGCCAGTGATTATCAGGATATTCAGGCTGCCGGCCACTGGCTAACCCGCCATCCAAAAGTAGATCGTACCCGTATCGGTGTTCTGGGAGAGTCTTGGGGCGGTTATCTCAGTGCTATGGCGCTGGCTCGTAACAGTGGCTTGTTCAGGGCTGGTGTTGTTATTAACGGTTGCCACAACTTCCCACGGGAGCTTCGCAAAGCCCATTGGGGTTCCCAACTGTTCAACAGTGATCAGGGTGAAACGGCTACCGAATCGATAGCCAGAGCCAAGATTGCAGAAGAGTCATCTCCCTGGGGCTGGCTGGAACATTGGATGAGTCCGGTACTTCTGGTCCATGGGGATGACGACAGAACCGTTAGCTTCGCAGAGAGCCAGCATCTGGCACATGCCCTGAACTGCCAGTCTGTTGAAGTGGAAACACTGGCTCTCCCGGATGAAGGACACCAGTTCCTGCTCCACGAATCCTGGTTAAAAACTGGCTGCAGGGCTCAGGCATTTCTGCAAAAACACCTGCAGGGGTAGACCTTCAAAGTTTATTTTTCTTTCGGAATTTTCGGGATTTGCCCTGCACCATTTTTCTCTTTAATGGTTGTAGGTGATCAATAAACAGCAGGCCATCCAGGTGATCGATTTCATGTTGCAGACATTCGGCCAGCAAGCCACCGCCTTCCACCTCAAAAGGTTTACCGTGACGATCCAAAGCCTGCACTTTGACCCACTGTGAACGGGAAACAGCTGCATAAGCTCCGGGTACAGACAGGCAACCTGCATCCATTTTATGTTCACCTCTGCGTTCAACAATTTGCGGGTTAACAATCACAAAAGGGTTCTGGGGCTGTTCCGAAAGATCGATAACAGATACTCTTAGGGAAATACCAATCTGCGGCGCTGCCAGGCCACACCCTTTGTTGGCGTACATGGTTTCAAACATATCATCCACCAGCACCTGAAACTCACCCCCAAAATCCTCAACTTCCTGAGCACGGTTGCGCAGTACGGGATCTGGTTCGTACACCATGGGCCTGATTGCCATACCTGTCCTTCACAATTTGAATCTGATGTACCAAGAATAGCCAGACTGAGCACATAAACATCCGGTTACAATAAAACCTCTACAGGCTCTAGTAGGCACCTATACTGCCCCACTGGCTTTCAACCTGCTGAGTCACGCCGTCATGTTCAGACATAGTTCCAGGCGTTCTTTTGGGCATAGCTTCGGGCATAGCCTCTGCGCAGTTTTCGCTTCGTTATTTAGCTCCCTTCTTCTGGCCTCCGCGACAGTGCATGAAACAGCTGAATCCGGCAGCCTGCCAACATCAACATTTCTTGGTGAAGGTTTTGCCAGTGACCGATTACAAACAACCGGATTTTCCTGTCTGAATACTGGTGAACAACACTTTGAAGGAGCAGCGGCCACCACCATCAACTTTGGCAGTCAGAGAAGTTATGACGATGTAGAGCGGGCTCTGAATATCAACCTCTCAGCCAGTGCCAGTTACGATATTTTCACCGGCAGTGCAGCGGTTGGTTTTGCCCGTGCTGTGAGAGAGTCCCGCCTGTCAGAGTCTTATTACTTTGTTCAGCAGGTGCTCTTGCCAACATTGGTTTACACCCCCTCCGGTTACAGTGTTGATGCCCTGAACACCGTAGGCACTCAGGCCTATACCGAAGGGCCAGATGCTTTCCGCCATACCTGTGGTGACAGTTTTACCAGAGAGCTACGCTACGGAGCTGGTTTGTTTGTCGCTATTAAAATTAACTTCAGCAGCATTTTTGATCGCACAGCTTTTGATGCCAGCGCCAACTTAAAAGTCGCCAGCATTTTCAGCATCCTCAGTTCTGTAGAGGCAGAAGCCAAAGACAAACATATCAACGGCAGTATTGAAG
The DNA here is from genome assembly GCF_058148445.1 of Parendozoicomonas sp. 2304DJ65-17. Classification (NCBI taxonomy): domain Bacteria; kingdom Pseudomonadati; phylum Pseudomonadota; class Gammaproteobacteria; order Oceanospirillales; family Endozoicomonadaceae; genus Parendozoicomonas; species Parendozoicomonas sp. 2304DJ65-17. The sequence goes on along the minus strand of NZ_JBYVJV010000002.1, from coordinate 483,121 downwards.
TTGTTGCCTACCAGCGAGGAGGGGAACCACGGCGGTTATCCAATGTATTCAGCAAAGGAGAAGATGGCTATCACATCACCTCCTGCAGCCTGGATAACACTGAGGCATGCAACAATATTCTTTCAGGAATTATTGATTACGCCAGCCAGGATTTCAGCAATCAGCTGTTGTTTAAAGACGGAGCAATCAGTGGTCACGCCTACGTAGTGAAACGGGATTTCAAACCCTATGACCAGCTTGGACTGGAAGTAGGAGCCAGCGTTGTTTCCACAGAGGTTATAGCGGCTCGGCGTCGTTTGGGTGAAATGTTTGCCGAAGCCAAGGAACAGGAGGAGTTTATTCGGCAATTATTGTTTTCCCAGGTTAGCCCCTTTCTTACTTTAACTTCCCGGGGGCAACTGGATGATGCCCATGATGCTTTGAAAGCTAATATCCGATTACTAAGCAGTCCAAATCATGGTGTGATTCGCTGTTATGACAACCCCAAAGGCTGTTTGGAGACAGAAGCTAAAATCATGACAACTCTGTCTCCGGTCGACCAAACGGTGATCGCATCCTTTGAGCAGGCCTTTACTTTCCGCAATATGGCTAATAACCCTGGTTATGCTCTGCCTATTGGCGACAGTGTTTATGTGTATTACTACCCGTACAACGATATGCCGTCTCTGATTAATACCGCTTCAATCAGAGAAGAAGGTGAAACCCTGAAAGTGTCTGGCAGCAACAGAGAGTTTTCTATTTCTGGTGTTTTGGACAGAGTCAGCCGGGATTACTACTCCGGTAAGCTGACGGTGAATAATCAGCAAAACCAGTACACCTACACGCGAGTTGATAACCCGATCTTTCTCGATACAGATACCGTCTTTTGTTATGACGTTATCCTGAAACACGACGGAGCCTATATCCTGACTTATGAGACCGAAGACAATCCCCAGACCTGTGGCGGTAAAGTGGATGCCTCAATGAATAAAGGGGATTACACGAATCTTCAGTTAGCTCCGGGAGCCAAACTTAAGCTGGGAGCCGTTGCAGGGCGCAGTACAGAAATCACTGCCAACCAGAGTGGAACCATACGTTGTTCTGGAACATCGTTAATTGGTTTCGACTGCAGCTGGCAGGATAAATAGAACAGCTGGTTTATCTTTGTTGCAGCAGCATAGTTTCCAAACCTTGTGAAGCCAGCTGCTGCCGCACTGCTCTCACCTCCGGCTCACTGTTAAATGGGCCGAGCTGAACTCGGTGCCACTGTTCTCCGCCACGTACTTTCACTTTCTCAATACGAGCCTCAAAACCGGTAAGGATCAGCTGGGCACGAAGACGATCTGCATCCTGTTCACTTCGAAAGGAGCCTGCCTGTAAAAGATATCTGCGACCGGTCTTTGCCGGTTCTTCAGAATAAGGCGCTTTGGCCTTTGATTTGGCTGGTTCTGATTTGGTGACTGTTTGCTTAGCTGAAGGCTTCTGTGGATCGGCCTTTTTCTCCGAAGGCACCAAAACCTCTGACTCAGGCAGAAGCGTATAAAAATCAAAAACCGGCCCCTTCGTTTCAGCCTCACTGCCTTTCTTCGCCGTGTCTGGCTTCGCATCTGGGGTCATACCAACATTTGGTGCCAATTCGGTCAGCATCATGCCAAAACCGCCAATGGCAATACCGGCCATCAACCAAAGCCAGCCGGGTACTTTTGTTTTTGCCCCGGCCTTCTTACGTTTATTTCCATTTCTGCCAGTCCGCCTGCCAGTCCCTCTGTTAGCGCCCGCCATAATTCCCTCAAGGACAAAAAGAAATGCAGGTTATACCCTGCTTAACAGCCTGCCTGTTTATGCAGAACTGAAACCTAAAATATTATTCCCATCCTGCCACAAAGAATTGTTCGCTGCATGGCAGTAGCGCCACGAGTTTATCTTTCTAAGCAAGACTAATCGGTCATCAATACAATAGCGGGTAATATCAGGGTTAGCCGTCTTGTGAGAGATATGGAATTCCGATAGCATGCAATGCATGATGACAGCCAGTAAAAATGACCACTTTCTACTAAAAAGCACCGGTATTTCTTTTGCCGGAATTGCTATGGCTGTATTTTTTTCTGATATTCGCTCCCGCCAGAATTCAATCCGACGACGAAATAACTGATTCGACGTTGGCGCAGTTTTCTTAACTGCCACCGCCATTTCGGCTAAACCCTTGTAAAATTACTCAAATCTGCACCGCCTGAATTAAGGATTGCTCCATGAACGTGCTCAAGTTCCTTGACCAAAAGATATCCGCCGCCCTCGTGGCCGCTGGCGCACCTGCCGACAGCCCGGCAATGATTCGCCAAAGCGCCCGCGCTCAGTTCGGCGATTATCAGTCCAACGGCGTAATGCCAGTGGCCAAGAAACTGGGCATGAATCCTCGCGAACTGGCTCAGAAGGTTATCGATAATCTGGATCTGTCTGAAGCTGCCGACAAAATCGAGATCGCAGGCCCAGGCTTCATCAACATTTTCCTGAAGCCTGAGTGGATGGCTGCAACCCTGACCGGCTACAGCAAGGATGAGCGTGCAGGCGTAGCCAAGTCTGAAAAGCCTCAGACTATCGTTGTTGACCTTTCTGCTCCAAACGTAGCGAAAGAGATGCACGTGGCTCACCTGCGTTCCACCGTTATTGGTGACGCGGTATCCCAGACTCTGGAATTCCTCGGCAACAAGGTTGTGCGTGCTAACCATATCGGCGACTGGGGTACCCAGTTCGGTATGCTGATCGCTCATCTGGAAGAGCTGCAGAAGACTAACCCTGAAGTTATGAACTCTGAGCTGGGTGACCTGGAAGAGTTCTACCGTCAGTCCAAGAAACATTACGACGAAGATGAAGAGTTTGCCAAGCGTGCCCGTAACTACGTGGTGAAACTGCAGGGCGGCGACGAGTGGTGCCGTGAGCAGTGGCAGAAACTGGTTGACGTGACCATGGAGCAGAACCTGAACACCTACAAGCGTCTGGGTGTGAAGATCACTGCCGAAGACACCATGGGCGAGAGCATGTACAACGACATGCTGCCCGAAATCGTTGCTGACCTGAAAGAAAAAGGTCTGGCTAATGAAGACGATGGTGCCATGGTCGTTTACCTGGACGAGTTCAAGAACAAGGATGGTGACCCAATGGGCGTTATCATCCAGAAGCGTGACGGCGGTTATCTGTACACCACCACCGACCTGGCCTGTGCCAAGTATCGTTACGAAACCTTCGGCGCTGACCGTATCCTGTACTACATCGATGCCCGTCAGGCTCAACACCTGCAGCAGGCCTGGACCATCGTTCGCAAGGCTGGCTTTGTTCCTGAGAATGTGACTCTGGAACACCACTACTTCGGCATGATGCTGGGTAAAGACAACAAGCCGTTCAAAACCCGTGCCGGTGGCGTTGTGAAGCTGGCTACCCTGCTGGACGAAGCCACCTCTCGTGCTGAAAAGCTGATCGACGAAAAAGGCGCAGATATGACTGCCGAGCAGAAAGCTCAGGTTGTTAACGCTGTGGCTATGGGTTCCGTGAAGTACTCTGACCTGTCCAAGAACCGTACCAGTGATTATGTGTTCGACTGGGACAACATGCTCTCCTTCGAAGGTAACACCGCGCCTTACATGATGTACGCCTACACTCGTGTACAGAGTATCTTCCGTAAGGCTGGCGTTGAAGCAGCTTCCCTGGCCGGCGATATCAAGATCACCGAACAGGCTGAACGTGAGTTGGCTATGAAGCTGATGCAGTTCAGTGAGGCCGTTGACGGCGTAGCCCGTGAAGGTATGCCACATATCCTGTGTTCCTACCTGTTCGAACTGGCTGGTGCCTTTATGAAGTTCTACGAATTCTGCCCTGTGAACAAGGACGACGTAGCCGCTGACGTGAAGAACAGCCGTCTGCAGCTGTGCGCACTGACTGCCCGCGTTCTGAAGCTGGGCCTGGGATGCCTGACTATCGAGACTGTTGAGCAGATGTAAGACAATCCCTCTGCTTTAAAAACGCCAGCTCCCAGAGCTGGCGTTTTTGATTCTGGCAATACTTACAAAACAGTCAGCCAGCCCGACATTATCCGCGCTTTTCTGTAACATCTGTATCTTCCCAGCGTCCTAATGAACTCAACGTTTTCATTCAGGACAGAACTATGTTTTCGAAAGCTGGTGCATGCAGTACTTCGCAAATCCCTCATGATGATTCCCTACCTTGTAATCAACAACCACAGCGCGCAGTTGATGGCATGGTCAACAGATTTGGGCGAACATTTCGTATTTGCTCATCCCCTTTCCATTACGGTGAAGACCTTGAGTATGGAACACAGGTTGTTTGCCGAGGAACGTGGGTTCCCGCACTGAGAACTAGCTGTCCAGTAGGGCATAGACTCTGTAATGTCTGTGCTCCAGAAACTATCGACCGGCGTTTTTATGAAGACTTCTGCCGCCTCTGTAAAAAGCGTCATGACGGCACCACACTGGATGGCCTCAGAAAGCAGGACGAAGAACTACTCAAACGCCTGAAAAAGGCCACCTTCAGCTGTAACAACTGCTTCCAACAGGCAAAATACTCAGAAATGCTTGTGCACACCTGTCTAACAAGAGTTAATCGATGCGCAGCAGAAATGCCCTTCCAGGTTTCAGGTAATTCATACAATGCAGAGCAACTGCAATCTGAGGAATGCGTAGAGAGAACAGACAGGCTTATCACCTGGTTTAGCTCCCTGAACAAGACCTCCAATCAGCGAAATCCACTCAAAGAAAATCTGGATAACAGTAAATGGTTAATGGATAACTTCCGGGAAAAATTTCACTATGATCTCAAACCTTCTGAATCGAGATATCCAATATATGAGTCATGGCTCGAAAGAACATATAAGGCAACTTCACTGACAGCTATTGCAGCTTGGGAAAAAGAAAATCCAGGCAACGAAGCCTATGACGACATCGTTAAAATGGGGCTGATCAAATTACATCAGGCTCTTCGGAAAGAATATGCTGAACTCCAGAAAAAAGTTGAGCCAGACTCTATTACCTATCCGGTAATACCTGTTCCTCAACCAGAAGAGGTTCAACCACCAGAACCTGTAGACCATCCTGAAGATGAAGCAGGTTGTTCACATCCTCCATTTGAAGCGGAAAATAGAAAGCGTGCACGAAGCCACTCGCCAGAGTCTGATTTGGATGAAAGCAGCTCCGAAAGCGACAGTGATGATGAAACAGCTTTCACGCCGCCAGAAACTAAACGCCGCCACACAGATCATGACGACAATTCATCAGGTGATGCCTCCCCTACAACACAGGGAGCTTCATTCTCAGCTAAAGTCGCGTATTACTGGGGTAAATTTAAAAGTGCGGTTGGGCTCTGAGCCAACAACCTGTCAGGCAGCCCAAATATTGATGGGGCCACCTGCAGGTAACACTTAGATTACTGGAACACAGGGCCGGGCTTATGGTGTTCTCTGCAATATTCAGCCATGGTATCCCCCGTTAGTTTGTCATGCTCATCACTCCAAAGATGTGTGCCTGAGCCACAGTTATCTCTCCAGCCATCATCACAGCTGTAGTCATGATTGGGAGCAGGTGCCCAGATACTGTTTTCAGTATGGTTTGGCTCAGCACAACACAGAAAATGTGAACTCATATCAGAAGCTTCACCGCAGTTGGCGTTACCATATCCAAAACAAACTCCTGAGAAGAACCCTCCTGCCAATACAGTGAAAACTGAGCTTCTGCAAAATCTGACAAAGCTGAAAGCGTTCATTTACCAACACCTGTAGGCTGACCAGTGAGAACCGCCCAACAGTTTAGCCAAGGGTGTGGAATGATCTACCTGCTCAATTCAGCCAGTTGCTCTGCACTGCAGCTTTCATCCGGGCATAGCTGAACAACGTCGTTCAGGCCACCAAGATTGCGCACATCGGTATAACCCATCATTTCCAGCTCTTTTTCGGCGATGGAGGCACGATTCCCGCTGCGGCAATATAAAAGAATTGTGTCGTTTTTATTGTCTGCCAGTTTGGCTATATGTGAAGACACCAAACGAAAATCCAGATTTACGGCATTCGGATAATTAGCAGAAGAGAATTCCTGAGGTGTGCGAACATCAAGTAATAGCGTTTCAGCACTTAATCCTGAACTCAGAAACAAGATACTGGCAAAAAACATGGTCTTGGCGGTATGCGACCAATGAAACATTATTCGGCTCCCTGCTTTGATCTTATATAGGCGCACTCAAATACAGCAGGGTACAGATTTCTCAAACAAAATGGCACTCTCGTTTGAGTCCACCACCCGAGCTCTGAGGCTCGGGACAGTGTTAAACAGACGCTTTAATGCTTTATGGATAGGAAGCAATCAGTAACTGTTCTGCCGGTGTTAAAGCCAGCCGGGCAGCTTCACTGGGAGTGAACATTTCTGCCTTACCATTGCTTCTAAGGCTGTAAATCACCCGAAATGCCAGCACATTTTGCACATACTGGCGGGTTTCATCATAAGGGATGGTTTCAATCCAGACATCCAGCGGCAAATGCCCACGGGCTTTTAACCAGCGGCGTACGGCTGAACCTCCAGCGTTATAGGCTGCCGTGGCGAATATTTTATTACCTTCAAACCGCTCAGATAACCATGCCAGATGCGCCGTTCCTATAGCGATATTTTTCTCTGGCTGATAGAGATCTGAGGCGTTCCGATAAGACAGCCGACTTTGCTTCGCAGCCTGTTTGGCTGTCGCAGGCATTAATTGCATTAACCCTCTGGCTCCGGCATGGGAGCGTGCGGTAGGGTTGAATGCGCTTTCCTGACGGGCAATGGATATCGCCCAGTATGTTTCAATACTTCGTTTCTTGGCATAACGAGTAAACAAACTCTTTTGCGGTGATGGAAACCGTAAATCCAGATCATTCCACATTGCCTGCTGTGCTGCCGACATGATTGCCTGGTGGTGCCAGCCCATATGGCGTGCCACATAAGGCAGCAATTTCCGCTCCTGACTGGTCAACCTTGGCTTTAACACATTCAATTCAGACTGGGCTTTAGTGATGCGTTTTAATTTCAACCATTCCTGAAGTCTGGCCAAACCTTTATACCGGGCAATCAGCTGATCCAGTTCACTGCGTTGGGGTGTAGCTGGTTTATGATTCAATATAAAAGGCTTATCGGTAAGGTCAGCAACTAAGAATCCGTAGAAACTTCGTTCTTGCCGAAGCCGTTCCAAATCACTGTTTTTCGCTTCAGGATGACTATTAAGTTTGAGATGAGACACTGCACGCCAGTAGCTCCAGGTTTGGCTTTTCTGTTCGTGCTTTGGCAGCTTATCGATGGTTTTAACGACTTGCGACCAATCCTGATCAGCCAGAGCCAAACGCACCCGCCAGCGAGTCACTTCTGGATATTTGTAATCGGCATCAATACGAGCAATCTGCTGAGCAGCATTTCCCGTAAAACTCTTGGCAAGCCTGATAGCCAGCCGTTTATCGATTCGCGCAATTTGAGAAGGCTCGAAAGGATGTTTTTTCCTTAACGCCAGCCAGATATCAACAGCTTGATTCCGGTTACGGGAAGCAAGGCGCTTGACCCCATAAAGCATGATCTGACGGTGGTGAGCCTGTCGCCCATCAAGAAACGACAATGTTTTTAACAGGGAAGGATTATTACGAATTTTCCAGAACAGTCTGGTTGATTGTTTATAATTTTCAGCGGAAATACTTCGATCAATATACCGCGCTAACGAAATCTTATTGTTGGCCACCGCCAGCCAGAAACGTTCAACTGCCAGCTTCTGTGTCAGCAGTCCCTCATTCTTCCAGCGTTTGAATAGCGGATCACAGGCTTTATCCTGAGATTTACCCACCAACCAAAGATTTTCAGTTTCTTTCCAGGCTGCCTCAGTTTTGCCCGTGTTAAGCAAAGCCCGACCTTTCAGACACTGATAGCGTCCACCACTCACTTTTACACGCTTATACGCCGTGAGATAGTCATTCCAGCGTTGTTTGCGGGCAACCCAGTCTAACCACTTGTATTGGAGCCTGGATGCTTCTGGCTGATCAGAATGGCTATCCACAAACTGATCAATATCCTGCTGTGACAACTGATCAAAACGCTTAACCAGATACAGGTATTCCAGATAACCAACTAATGGATAACTGGCAAGGGTGTTCTGGTGCTCAAGGTAAAAACTGTTATTACCCTGTTCCAGAGATTTTTCGGCATCAAGAAACAGTTCCTGCAGGGAAGCTCGTTTGGCAAAGCCAGAGCCTGGCAGCAGCAGGATAAAAACAATTCCCCAGACAAGTTTTCTGGGGAGTTTTGGGATAGAACGGCTGGGCATCATTTCTCTGGCATCATCGGCAGATAAACTGCGTTATATTTACTCGTGCATCGGCTTTTCAGGATATTTTTCCAGCCATACTGAAAGCCTATGTCATGGTGCCTCATTTGCTCAAGTCAATTTTGCCTCTGCTACACATCCTTCATCAAAATTTCAAAATTGAATACTGTTTGCTGTAGCAAGCCCCCATACAGGCAGACTTGCCGCTTCAGAGCATCAGGCTTCCAACAAGAATGTCACCGGCCCATCGTTGAGCAGACTGACTTTCATATCTGCACCAAAGCTGCCGGTGGCAATTTTAGAGTGCCTCTCCTTTGCCATCCCTACAAACTGGTCATAAAGCTCTTCGCCAAGCGCCGGTGATGCTCCAGAACTGAAACTTGGGCGCAGCCCTTTACGGGTATCGGCAACCAGAGTGAACTGAGAAACCACCAGCAAACCACCGCCAGTATCAGCAAGACTGAGATTCATCTTGCCTGCGTCATCGGAAAAGATGCGGTACTTAAGAACTTTATCCAGCAACTTACTGGCCTTCTCTGGTGTGTCATCTTTTTCTACACCTAACAGCAGAAGAACCCCATTATCAATTTCGCCAATAGTCTCACCATCTACCACCACACGGGCATGGCTGACTCGCTGAATCAGTCCTTTCACTCACAACTCCTAAAACGATTAACGACTTAAAGTTATATCAGACACAAAACCTTTGTCTGCCAGACCTAAAGCATTGGCAATCATCTCTGCCGCCTGCTCAGCAGACATAAAACTTTCAACCGGGTAGTTCACACCAGTGTCTTCCCAGAAACCTGTTGCCATACCTGCAGGATAAACAGCCACAACTCTTAATGGAGAACCTTTTACTTCTTCCCGCAAGGATTCGGTAAATCCACGCACACCCCATTTAGCGGCGCAATAGACAGATTCTCCTGCTTTTCCTTTCAATGCTGCAGTCGACATAACATTCACAATCACACCGCCAGCCTGTTTCATGTCCGGAACAAAAGCCTTACACGGATAAATAATGGGGAGAAGGTTATCCATTAATGATTGCTGAATGTCTTTGTCATCCAACGATTCCAGTGAGCCAAACAATCCGGCGCCGGCGCAGTTGATAATCTTTGAAGGTAATCCCAGATTTTCATGCACCCAGTTTTTCAAATTTGTTACGGCTTCAGCATCACTCAGATCACAGCTAAATATAAGGTGTTCTCCAGTTAACTCTTCAGAAAGAGCCTGCAACTTATGTCTGTTTCTGCCAACGAGCAGAAGAGTTTCCTGCTTCTGTGCCAGCCTGACTGCCAGAGCTTTGCCAAGCCCGCCTGTTGCACCAGTTATAAGGGTGTACTTCATAATCACCACTCTTCCAATCAGAGACTGAGTGTTCGAACTAAACTTTCCCGTTCATTTTCCGTGAGATCATTCACCATGCATCATGACAGTCTCACAGCAACGCTGAACGCCAGTAAAAACTGGATTAAACACTTTAACAAGGGAGATACCGATTACTGTATCTCGGCTTACACACCGAAAGCGGAGATGGAAGCCAAACCCATGGGAGAATACAGTGGCCGGGAAAATATCGACAACTTCTGGCGCCCTTTTATCCAATCCGGAGCCACCGATCTGGTTTATACCGATATCTGGCTACAGGAGATTAGCGAGAGCAAAGTACATCTTGGAGCCAACTGGCGCATGAATGTTGGCCGGGGAATTATCACTCTGGAAGAATGGATAAAAACAGAGTCCGGCACCTGGAAACTGGCCGTCGACAACTTCGAGATACAGGAGCAGTTTCACTAGAAAACTGCTCCTTAAAACAAGCCTCTGTGTTACGAGCTTCTGTCGAGATTAAATTCTGCCTTAAACCGACGCGCCATTTCATCCGTAGCACGAACCATTGCATCACGAATCCCTGGCTCAAAAGCTGAATGCCCTGCATCCCTCACAATATGCAGCTCGCTATTTGGCCATGCTGCCTGAAGAGTCAGGGCATTTTCCAGAGGACAGATCAGATCGTAGCGACCATGAACAATAATGCCGGGAATATCTTCTATTGCAGAAAGCTCCAGCAGAACACCGTCAGTTTTCAAAAACACATCATTCATCAGATAGTGCATACAGATGCGCGCCAGAGCGATGGCTTTGTGAGGGTCAGAGAAACTGTCCAGTACTTCCTGACTTGGGCGCAATGTTGAACAGTGCGCATCCCAAGTACAGAAGGCTTTCGCCGCTCCCATTCTGGCCAGTTCATCATCACCAGTCAGGCGTTGATAGCAGGCTTTTAACAGGTCATCTCTTTCATTTTCAGGAAAGTGAGACGCAAATGTCTGCCAGTAATCCGGAAAAATTCGCCCAGCTCCCTCTTTATCAAACAGCCAACGGGTATCGCTCTTTCTGCCCAGGAAAACACCGCGCAATATCAGCCCCAGAACCTTGTCAGCATGCCGAGCAGCATAGAGCAGGCCAAGAGTGGAACCCCATGAGCCACCCAGAACAAGCCACTTATCAATTTTCAGCTCTGTACGGATTGCTTCCATATCAGAGATCAGGTCATCGGTGGTGTTATCCTGAAGCTCTGAGTGAGGTGTTGAACGACCGCAGCCACGCTGATCCCAGATAATGATCCGGTACATCTGTGGATCAAAGAATCGACGACTGTGTTTGTCACACGCGACACCAGGGCCGCCGTGGAGGAAGATAACAGGTATGCCTTCCGGATTGCCGCTCTCATCAATATAGATTTTATGTCCACCGGAGACTGGCAGATTATGACGGGCATAGGGCTTAATGGGCGGGTAGAGGGTCAGCATTGAAAAATCCCTGTGAGTTCCTGACGTGTTGGTGCCACCGCAACATTTACAACACTACTCCTATGGAGCACCATCTTAAAGGCAATTATACCGGCTCTGATCAAATCAGCCGTGATAGGAATCAGTAAAGACGATTCCGACAATAAACCAAGAAGAAGCCTATGAACAGACTGTTTTCCAGCGTCATTCTCTCCACCCTGTTACTTACCGGCTGCAGCGAACTTCCCGATGAAGAAGCGATCAACCAAAACATTGATAAGGCTTTTGCAGGGCTGAGCAACAAAGAGATGGATCAGGTTCTGGATAACCTGAGTCCTGAGTTTACCGGCAGCCATGAATTGGACAAAAGGTCAGCCATGCGCATGATGGCTTTTCACTTTATGCGTCATAAGGACATTAATGTGATTTCTACTCGCCGCGATACGACAGTTAACGGTGATAACGCTGTCACCAAAGGCACAGCTATTCTTTCTGGCCAGAGTTCCTTTATTCCAGAAAATGGTCGTTTAGTCAGTTATACCGGGCATTGGGAAAAAACCGAAGGCGAGTGGTTTCTGCGCAAGCTGGAGTGGAATTAGTTCTGTTCAAAACCGGGCATATCCTCGCCTTTCATATGTATAACTGAAACTATCTTTTTCTTCAGTTTCATCCGTTCAGGGTTACGGCCGTGGTAGAGGAGTTTGAGATAAGAGGCAGGGCTGTCCACTTTTATTTTTTTTCCGTGGTTAAGGCTGTCTACTACATACCACTGCCCACTCTCTCCTCTTACGCACGTCACGAAATGATGACTTAAGCCTGATACCAGAATAACCCTGTCTCCCTTCAGGTTCTCCAGAGCTTCAATCAACGATTCATCATAGACCGCGTTATGAAGGGTAAGCTGAGAAGCCGGTGGTAGCTTCTCTTCCGGCGCTGCTCTCAGGCAACGTTCCTGCATCCGACTCAGAAGTACTTCAACATCCTTCTGTTTGTAGATGTCATAAGGCTCCAGCGCATGCTTTCCAAAGAATGCATTAGCGGCGTGAGTGCCACAGGTTTGCTGACCCCATACCTGTTTTTCTATGTAGATGACATCTGGCTCATTTCTTGGGTTTAAGCCATACAGAACTGAAGGAGCATGAGATTTGGAAATATTCCGGGTATGGATATCCCGAGGAGGTGGAAAATGTCTTCTTGAGCGATTGAAGAGCTGTTTAATTGTTCGCTTAAGTGCTGAAATTTTGCGCTTAAAAGCCCGGTAAGCTTTTTCAGCCGCAGAAGGCTGTAATGGACTTTTCGAATGCCTGAAATGTCGTCCCAATATTTTCATAACAGCCAAACACTCTGAACGTTCCCTGTTCAGAAAAGACTAGATCGGAAATCTTCAGGTATCCATGTAACTACAGACCCTGGCTAGCTGGCTTTTTCAGATGCCTTAACGGGCACAAACTTCAGCCGAAAGGTTACAGGTACGGCGTAGGAAATATTATTAACTCCCGCTATATCCACAAGCAGCTTCACTTTGTCCTGAAAGCCAAACTCATCGGCCATCACAATAATTGGCTTCAGGGTAATGAGTTCAATTTCACCAGCATCATTCTGTCTAACCAGAACATCTGCTTTCATGCGCTTACGCACATTGTTCATGGTCAGGTAGAAGCCCAACTCCAGAGAAACTTCGCCTCTTTCTTCTACCTGCTTTTGTACCCGGTTATAGATTTTCAAGCTGACTTCAGCGGTCGGCAATTTAGCGACTTCAAAAAATAGATCTCTTAATCTGCTGTCCCGTTTTTCAAGACCACTGTCCAAACTGGCAAGACCAATTGTCAGGGAAGCATTGCGCTCAGCATCGATTGCGCCAGACATACTGGTAAAAGTTGCAGTGGTTACCAAATGGGTATTTTTGGTAAAGGTAAAATAAAGCTGTGAAGACTCTTTATCCAGAACCCAGGAAGCATGGGTAACTGCTGACACAACCAGGCTTATACACAAAACACATAACTTCAGAAGTCGCATCATTCAGCCCTTTGATGTTTTTATATTTGACGTTTTTATATTTGGTGTTTTTTATAGTTCGGAAATTGTGCCCGACCCTGCCATTCACTACAAAGAAAAACTACAAACTCAGGATAATAAAAAGCCCCGCTACATCGCTGCAGCGGGGCTTTTGAAAGAAGAGTAGAAATTACTTCTTCTTACTCATGCGCTTACGTTCAACCTCTGTGAGGTACTTCTTACGCAGACGAATGTGGTTAGGAGTAATCTCAACCAGCTCGTCATCGTCAATAAACTCCAGAGCCTGTTCCAGAGTGTGACGAATGGGCGGAGTCAGAATAATGTTTTCATCGGTACCGGCAGCCCGCACGTTGGTCAGCTGCTTACCCTTGGTTGGGTTAACCATCAGGTCGTTGTCACGAATATGCAGACCAATAATCTGGCCTTCATACACTTCAACGTTCGGATCAATAAACATCCGGCCGCGGCTCTGCAGGTTGAACAGGGAGTATCCCAGAACCTTGCCTTTAACCATGGAAACCAGAACACCGTTGTTACGGCTGCCAACTTCACCTTCTTTCACAGGACCATAGTGATCGAAGATAGAAGTCAGGATGCCGGAACCGGAGGTCAGGGTCAGGAACAGGGAGCGGAAACCAATCAGACCACGGGAAGGCATGATAAAGTCGAGACGTACACGACCTTTGCCGTCAGGAACCATGTCCTTCAGCTCAGCTTTACGTAGCCCCATCTCTTCCATGATGGCGCCCTGATGCTCTTCTTCAACATCAACAACAACCTGCTCGTAAGGCTCTTCCTTTACGCCGTTGTTGTCACGGATAACAACTTCAGGACGGGAAACAGCCAGTTCGAAACCTTCACGACGCATGGTTTCGATGAGTACAGACAGATGCAGTTCACCACGACCGGCAACCTTGAACTTGTCAGCATCGTCGCCCTGCTCAACACGTAGTGCTACGTTGTGGATAAGTTCACGATCCAGACGATCCTTGATGTTTCGAGAGGTTACGAACTTGCCATCCTGTCCACAGAACGGAGAGTCGTTTACCTGGAAGGTCATGGATACTGTTGGTTCATCAACAGTTAGTGCAGGTAGCGCTTCAACACTACTCGGATCACAGAGAGTGTCGGAAATGTTCAGACCTTCAATACCAGTGATGCAGATAATGTCACCAGCGCGGGCATCTTCAGTTTCAACCCGTTCAAGGCCAAGGTGGCCCATAACCTTTTGGATTTTGGCGTTACGCTCTTCACCGTGCATATCAACCAGACGTACAGGAGTACCTGGCTTGATGTGGCCACGCTTAACCCGGCCAACACCGATAACACCTACGTAGCTGTTGTAGTCCAGGGCAGAAACCTGCATCTGGAAAGGACCATCAACATCAACGTCTGGTGCAGGAACGTTTTCAGTGATCATTTCAAACAGAGGAGTCATATCCTCAGCCAGCTGATCTGGTTCCATGCCGGCAACGCCATTCAGGGCAGATGCGTAGATAACCGGGAAGTCCAGCTGTTCATCGGTAGCACCCAGGTTGTCAAACAGGTCAAATACCTGATCCATAACCCAGTCAGGGCGAGCGCCAGGACGGTCAACCTTGTTGATAACAACAATCGGGCGCAGGCCCTGTTCGAAAGCCTTGGAGGTTACAAAGCGGGTTTGAGGCATAGGGCCGTCTACCGCATCTACCAGCAGCAGTACGGAGTCTACCATAGAGAGAACACGCTCTACTTCACCACCGAAGTCAGCATGTCCTGGAGTGTCCACAATATTAATGTGGTAGTCGTTCCAGTTAATGGCCGTGTTCTTGGCCAGAATGGTAATACCGCGCTCTTTCTCCTGGTCATTGGAGTCCATGATGCGCTCAGTACCCTGATCCTTGCGGCCAAGGGTACCGGACTGCTGCAGCAGCTTATCGACCAGTGTTGTTTTGCCGTGGTCAACGTGAGCGATTATCGCTACGTTCCGGAGTTTCTCGATCACAGGGAAAATGCCTCTTTTCATCTGGGCTGATTACAGACCAGCCAGAATATTATCTAATTTCTTCCGGAACCCTTCTTGGGAACCAGCCATATCGTGATAGCTTTCTGCCAGAATAGCCGCTGAATCACCCAGCAGCTCCATGTCTTCCCGATAACGGGCCATATGTCTGAAATTACGCAACCGGCTGCCTTCACTGAGGCTGTACCGGCGGCAACGCATATCAGAAATATCTATCAACCCAAGGCGTTCATCTGGCATTCGGAGAATATTCCCCAGATGCAGCGAACGAAAGTACACGCCAGAGCGGTGCAGCCAGGCAATAAAGCGACCGAGATCACGTGCCAGCTGCTGCTTTTCAGGCTCATTGCACTTCGCCAGCCACTGGCGCAGGGTCTCACCTGCCAGCGGGTGGTAGTGAACCGCCATACGCTCAACAGATGGAATTTTATAAACAGACTTTATTTCAACTGTGGGAATGCCACGCTCAACCAAGGCTTGAGCATTTTTGGCAAAGCGCACGGCATAAGGCCATATCAACTCTGAGGTTAGCAGGCGTTTGCGACGAAACAGCTTCAAAAACGTCCCGTCTTTCAGCCTGATCACCTTATCGCCAAAGCCGTCAGCCTCAATAACACTGCCGCCGTCCCGCAGTCTGTTATAGTCCGTAGCAGTAAGAATCTGCATTGAAAGTCTTCAGCTTTTCGTGTGTGCTGGTTGGCAAAGGCGGGCATTCTACCTGTGGCGAAGGCTGAGGAAAAGGAAAGTCTGCTTTGTAACCGTGTAAAATAGGGAAATTCCGCCCTAAAAGACGCCCGGATTGCAGCCGGTTACTGATGATATGTTATGATTATCGGCTTCACTTGATTTGCACGATCGTTCCCTTTTATTCCTATCAGCAGGTTTTGATGTATGACCCAACAATCCCGCACCGCTGAAACTGAAAGCAGTGGGCTGGCGATTTACCTGCGCCTTCTGGGGTATGTACGCCCTTACTGGCCCTATTTTGCCCTGAGTATTCTGGGCTATGTCTTTTTTGCTGCCAGCCAGCCCATGTTTCCAAAGCTGGTTGATTACTTTACAACGGCCCTGATCGGCGATGCACAAGACCCGGTGACTATCTGGGGCCTGGGAGAAGTTACTCCAGAGAAGCTGGTTTTGGTTGTCCCTTTGGGCATGGTCTTTATTGCCGTGTTTCGGGGTTTCGGCTCATTTCTAGGTAACTATTATCTGGCCCGGGTTTCTCTTGGTGTTGTCCACGACCTTCGAGTGCACCTTTTTAACAGTATGCTGGTGCTGCCCAATAAGTTCTTTGATGACAACAACTCCGGCCACCTGATTTCCCGCATTACTTACAACGTAGGCGGCGTAACCACAGCAGCTACAGATGCTATTAAAGTGGTTGTTCGGGAAGGCCTCACGGTCATCGCAGTTCTGGGATACCTTCTCTACACCAACTGGAAGCTGACTCTGCTGTTTATTGCCATCATGCCAATAATTGCCGGTGTTGTTGCCTTTACCAGCAAGCGGTTCAAAAAACTCAGTAAGAAAATCCAGAACACCATGGGCGATGTGACCCATATTGCCTCTGAAACCATTACCAGCCACCGTGTTGTGCGTAGCTTTGGTGGTGAAACCTATGAAAAGAACCGTTTTCTGGCTGCCAGCACCGACAACACCAAGAAAGGCCTGAAGATGGTAAAAGTTGGTGCCATTATGACACCAACTCTGCAGCTGATTATTCTCTGCGCCATGGCTGCTCTGATGTATGCAGTACTTTACCTGCAGAGCTCTGGTGCCACTGCCAACACTCCGGGGCAACTGGTTGGTTTCCTGACAGCTGCGGGTCTTCTTCCTAAGCCTCTTCGTCAGCTCAGCGAAGTTATCCCCAATATCCAAAAAGGTATTGTGGCGGCGCACTCTGTTTTCGAACTGGTTGATGAAGAAACAGAAAAGGATGAAGGCACCTTTGAAGTTGAAAGGGTTGATGGTGAGCTGGAAATCAAAAATCTGACTTTCACCTATCCCAATGCCGAATCTCCAGCATTAAAGGATATCAACTTCACAGTTAAACCCGGTGAAACCATCGCTCTGGTTGGGCGCTCAGGCAGCGGTAAAACGACTCTCGCCAGCCTCCTGCCGCGCTTCTATAACTATGAGCAAGGTGAAATCCTGCTTGATGGTCACCCCATTGAGAATTACCAGCTCAAAAATCTGCGTAAGCAGATGGCACTGGTAAACCAGCAGGTATCTCTGTTTAACGATACTGTGGCCAACAATATTGCCTATGGTGATCTGCGCGATACGGAAGAAGACGACATTCGTCTGGCAGCCCGCTCAGCTTATGCCATGGAATTTATTGAAAATATGCCTGAAGGGTTGAACACTCTGGTAGGTGAAAATGGCATACTGCTGTCTGGCGGTCAGCGACAACGTCTGGCTATTGCCCGTGCCATTCTCAAGGATGCTCCACTGCTGATTCTGGACGAAGCCACATCAGCTTTGGATACCGAATCCGAACGTCATATCCAGTCCGCGCTGGATAACATTATGAAAAACCGAACCACTCTGGTTATCGCTCACCGCTTATCCACCATTGAAAATGCCGACCGCATTCTGGTGATGGATAAAGGGCGTATTATTGAATCCGGCACCCATAGCGAACTGCTGGCCAGAGAAGGCGCCTATGCCAGACTGCATCACTTGCAGTTTGAAGAACAGGCTGAAACCGTGACAGAGATTATTGCATGAAGCTTACCCTGCCCCGTTTTGACAAAGCCCGCGTAGTTGTAACTGGCGATGTAATGCTAGACCGCTACTGGCATGGTCCGACCCGGCGTATTTCCCCCGAAGCTCCGGTTCCTGTCGTGCGAGTAACTGGCACGGAAGATCGCCCCGGTGGTGCAGGAAACGTTGCCCTTAACATTACCTCTCTGGGTACTCCTGTTTGGCTGTTGGGCGCAACCGGTGATGACGAAGCTGCTGATAGCCTCAGTAATACATTGGAAGCTGCAGGTGTCAGCTGTGACTTTATCCGTCATGAAGATGCGCCAACGATCACTAAACTGCGGGTTATCAGCCAGCATCAACAGCTCATGCGTTTGGATTTTGAAGAGTCTTTCTCCGAATGTTTCCAGGAACAGATTCCCGAACATCTCGAAAAGTCTCTGGAAAATGCTGATGCTCTGGTTCTTTCTGATTACGGCAAAGGTACGCTGTCAGATTTGCAGAGTCTGGTAAAAATGGCTCGTGCCAGGAATATTCCAGTACTTGCTGATCCCAAAGGCTCTGATTTTGAAAAGTATCGCGGCGCTACAGTAATCACGCCAAACCTGAGTGAGTTCGAAGCCATTGTTGGCCTCTGCCCTGACGAGAAAACCCTCGTTGAGAAAGGCCAGAAGCTGCGCCGTGATCTGGAACTTGATGCCCTGCTTATCACCCGTAGCGAACATGGAATGACTCTGCTGCGAGAAGATGAAAATGAGCTGCACTTCCCTGCCCGCGCTCGGGAAGTTTTCGATGTAACTGGTGCTGGCGACACTGTTATCGGTGTATTGGCTGCAGGTTTAGCCAGTGGCATGTCTCTGCCAGAAGCGACTGCCTTGGCCAATATTGCCGCTGGTATTGTGGTTGGAAAACTGGGAACCGCGACTGTCAGCATGCCAGAACTGCGTCGTGCAGTTAGCCGTGTTCATGGTGTGGAACGTGGGGTGATGACCCGCGAGCAACTAGCCAATGTTGTAGAAGATGCCAAAGCTCAGGGCGAGCGCATTGTCTTCACCAATGGCTGCTTCGATATTCTCCATGCTGGCCACGTGGGCTATCTGGAACAGGCACGCAAACAGGGTGACCGCCTGATTCTGGCGATTAATGATGATGCGTCTGTTCATCGTCTGAAAGGTGAAGGCCGCCCTATCAACCCGGTTGAACGTCGCATGGCGGTTTTGGCTGGTCTGGAAGCCGTGGACTGGGTATTGCCTTTCCACGAGGATACTCCGGAAGAGCTACTGAAATTGCTCAAGCCAGATGTTCTGGTAAAAGGTGGTGATTACTCTGTAGAACAGGTTGTTGGCGCACCTATTGTTCACGGGTATGGTGGTGAAGTGGCTGTTCTTGAGTTTCTGGATAACTGCTCAACAACGGCTATCGTGCGTAAGATTCGCCGTGAGGAAGATACTGTAGCCTGATCTCTTTCAGGCTACAAAACTCTGCCGAAGCAAGCTTTGATTCGGCAGAGCTTCGTTACGAACTATCACTCTTGGTTCTTCTTATACTCTTCTCTTAGTTCTTTCCTGAGAACCTTGCCCACAGGTGTCACCGGAAGTTCTTTACGGAAAACAACCTGCCTTGGAATCTTGTAAGCTGTTAGCTTGTCCCGACACCAGCCAAGGAGTTCTTCCTCTGTCAGAGTCGTATTAGAAGCAATCACATAAAGCAGAGGTGCTTCACCCGTCTTCTGATCTGGTATACCGATGCAAGCACAGTTAGCCACTCCTGGATGGGTGGAAACAACATTCTCGATTTCATTGGGATAAACATTGAACCCGGAAACAAGAATCATATCTTTTATCCGGTCAACGATACGAATAAAGCCGTCTTCCTCAACCTTGGCAATATCGCCTGTTTTCAGCCACCCGTCAGAATCGAGAACTTCTTCCGTTGCATCCGCTCTGCGCCAATAGCCTTTCATAACCTGAGGACCACGAACGCACAGCTCCCCTGGCTCACCAAACTCTACATCATTGCCTTCTTTATCAATGAACCGAACTTCTGTCGATGGTAGCGGCAAACCTGCTGTACCTGGCTGAGCAGCTTGCCCGAGTGGGTTTACACTAACAACCGGTGAACACTCGGTAAGGCCATAACCTTCAGATATACGACACTCGGTCAAAGCTTCCCAGCGTCTTGCAGTATCTTCCTGAAGTGCCGTTCCTCCAGACATGGTGACCTTGAGTCCACTGAAATCCAGTTTTTTAAATTCGGGGTGGTTCATCAGGCCAACAAAAAGAGTATTTAAGCCTGAGAAAACTGTGAACTTCCAAGGTTTGATAGCCTTCAAAAACAAATCTATATCCCGCGGATTTGCCACCAGAACATTGTGCTGACCGGTATGAGGGAAATACATCAAGTTCACAATAAATGCGTAAATATGATAAAGCGGAAGAGGAGCAATAGCTGTTTCCTGCCCGGAAGTTAGCCAGTCACTGCCGTCTTCCTGCTTCTGCCCAAGTGAAGAGTTAACCTGAGCGATGTTTGCCATCAGGTTGCCGTGAGTCAGCATCGCCCCCTTGGCAACACCGGTTGTTCCCCCGGTATATTGCAGCACAGCAATATCATCTGTAGTTCTAGAGCGAGGAGAAAAAGCAGAACTACTCTGCCCTTTGGCTATAATATCCCGGAATGAAAGCGCTCTGGGCAAATCAAAATGAGGCACCATCTTTTTTACGTGCCGCACAAGTGCATTCACAATCCAGCGTTTTGGAGCTGGTACCAGATCAGCAAAGGCTGTTCGAATTAAATATTTAACTGGTGTATCGCTGACAACCTCTTCTACTGTGTGGCCAAAATTTTCCAGAAACAAAAGTGCTTTTGCGCCAGAGTCATTCAGTTGGTGACGCAACTCTCGAGCCGTATAAAGAGGGTTAGTATTTACGACAACCAGGCCGGCTCGTAAAGCACCGTAAGCAACAACAGGATACTGGAGAAGATTTGGAAGCTGGATAGCAATACGATCACCAGGCTTAAGATCAGTGTGGTTTTGCAACCAGGCAGCAAAATAGCCGCTGAGGAGATCAATATCCCTGTACGTTAGAGTATGCCCAATTCCTGTAAAGGCAGGTTTATCTACGTAGCGTGAGAATGAGTCTTCAATCAATTCCGTCAAAGAATTAAACGGAAGAGGAGCGGCCTCACCGGGCACTCCTGCGGGGCGCTTGTCATCCCAGAATCCAGATTCCATTTCCCTATCCTGTGATATGAGTTGTTTTTGTTATACATACCATTATTACCAAGCCTCCACGGTATAGGCAATGAAAGTCATCTGCAGACAACTGCTCAATAGTTCTAAAACGGCAAAAACATAGCAGTAAAAATACTTTCTATCTGGTCTTTACAGAAAAGCATTCATGGGGCAATCTGACAATGTCTCATTAGTATTGGCATCAACGAAGTTGGACATAGATTACCGCTTGATAGCCTGTCAGGATCGTTTTCGACAGGTCTCCCACCGGATAAACATTCAGCAGCTGGTCGAAGATTTTAACCGGTTGCGCTTAACAGCTTCCAGCAACGGTATTCAGGCACGTTCTGACGCAGTTTCCTTTATCACCAGCAATCTTGATTTACTTTCTGTTGTTGAAGATCTCGACAGCGAACAGGAAGAGTCACGCTGCCTGTTAAATACTCTGGTATCTGAACTCTATGATCTGAAGCCGGAAGCCGCTCTGGCCTAGGCTATTCAAGGCTGATGTCCAGCATCAGCTCTGGAGAAAGAGCTTCAAGACGGTTTCTCACAGTTTCTATATCCACACCTGCTGGTGCCCGCAGGTGTGCCTGCATGGACTGTAAACTCACACCTGTATCAGGAGCCGGCAACGTATCAGTATGCAGCTCACTAATGCGAATATGCTGCTCTGCAAGAAGGCGGGAGATATCAGTCACCAGTTCTGGGGCGTCGTCTGCAATCAAGTTCAACAACAAGTGTCGTTCTTTTGGGGGAACCATTGAGGAATCAACCTTATCAATTCTCACAGTGATTCCATCTGATTCCAGCCGTTGCAATGCTGATGTCAGGGTTTCAAGAACGTCCGTGGCTACGGAAACAAAAAGAATACTGGCGAAACGCCCAGCCATGTGCGCCATGCGACTGGCAACCCATCGAGCCTGATGCCTTGAAACTATCCGGGTTAATTCCTGCTCCATTCCTGGCAAATCTGGCCCAGTCACTGTAAGAACAAGGTGGTTGGTCATCCTCTCTGCCCCTGAAAAAATTTCATAACAGTATGGACTGTGATCTGTTTGGGGGGATTATTTTTTCAAGGATCAACGTGACAAAAGAAGAACACCGCAAATCCTTGAAAAATTTGCGGTGTTAGTAGATGAAGAAAGTTCTACTTCAAATCATTCAGCTGCAGAATAATCTGGTTATCTTTGACCTCTAGACTAATCGGACTGTTCGGACCACCCTGAAGCTCATTTGGGAAACTACCGGTATTTGGTAGCACGATTGTTAATCCGGTTGGTGAAGTCTGGAAACCAATACCCTGTGCGGTATCAATCGTGTAATTGCCGTTAGAACCTGTTGCACTTGCGCCCGGTGGCAGCGGATCACCATTTGGAAGCTGGTTCAGTATTAGCTGAGCATCATCTCCAGAGATCAGCCCATGTTGCTGTAAACCACTCACCAGTCTTTGTTCGAAATTGGGCTTAACTGCGGGCGGTAAGTAAAAGCGTCCATCAAGGCTTTCTTCCAAATCTCTGGAAACCGCGGCACTGGAAGTCTGGCGTTGAATATCGCCAATAGAAGGTTTGTCCCCTTCTTTATTTTCCAGACCGCCATCGTAATAAGGAGTAGTACTGCTATCGTCTGTAGGACGAACCGTCACCGTACTCATTATATAAACATCTTCCATCTGTTCCCCTTCCAGAGGCTGAACCTCTGCGTGGAGCAATGGGGACACTGCCAGCCCGAGCACAGCTGCAGAAAGGTATTTGGGGAAATGCTTCATGGCGGCGTCCTGTCCTTATATGACGAAATCTGTAGTTTTTATAATAGCTTTCTATATGTCGGATCAGGCGTCAGACTTACCACAGACTGAGACCAAAACCTTAAAAGTGCCACAGCAGCGCCTACACTTTTAGAAACAGCGTCAGGAAAATGCCAAGACATTTACCTTCGACTCCTTATAATACCGCTCCCTTACCTCTATTCTCCTTGCTTTTATGCCACATCACAGCGGCATAAACGCCAAAAAGCTTCACAACTTTTCTGGTGCAGAATACTGTGGTGCAAGATTTCGTGCGGATTAAACCATGACTTTAACAACCTTACGCCTGAAAAAAAATGCCGACAGACGCCTGAAGGCTGGCCATCTGTGGATTTATAGTAATGAAATTGATACCGCGGCCACACCGCTCAGCGGCATTCAACCCGGACAGCAGGCGGTTATTGAGTCATCTACCGGCAAAGCTCTGGGCATTGCCTATATCAACCCGAATACCCTGATTTGCGGCCGACTGGTCAGCCGGAACACCAAGCACGCACTGACCACATCCCTGATTGTTCATCGCCTGAAGATTGCTCTCAGCCTTCGGGAGCGCTTGTTTGACCAGCCTTGCTACCGTCTGGTTTACGGTGACAGCGATAATCTACCAGGCCTCATTGTTGACCGCTTCCACGATTATCTGGTGGTTCAAACCGGAAGTGTCGGTATGGAAGTTATACGGGAAGAAATTGTTGAAGCTCTGGTTAAAGTCCTGAAACCTGCCGGCATTCTGTTCCGCAACAGTGGTGGCGCCCGCAAACTGGAAAGCCTGCCGGAATATATTGAAACCGTTTACGGCGAAGTTCCTGATGAACTTCCGCTGATTGAAAATGATACGAAATTCCTGGCACCGGTTATGGAAGGCCAGAAGACTGGCTGGTTTTACGATCACCGCCCAGCCCGCGCTTACTTGAACACAATGGTAAAAGGCCAGCGGGTTCTTGATGTATTCAGCTATATCGGTGGCTGGGGTGTTCAGGCAGCTAATCATGGTGCCAGCGAAGTATTCTGTGTCGACAGCTCTGCTCTTGCTCTTGAGTATGTTCACAAAAACGCCGAGCTCAATGGTGTGGGTGATAAGGTTGCCACTCTTGAAGGTGATGCATTCTCTGCGCTGAAAGAGTTGCACACAGCTCAAGAAAAATTTGATGTTGTGATTATGGATCCACCAGCGTTTATTAAACGCAAAAAGGATATCCGTAATGGCGAACAGGCTTACCGTCGTGTAAATGAAATGGCGATGCGTTTGTTAAACAACGATGGTGTTTTGGTAAGTGGTTCCTGCTCCATGCATCTGCAACGTGACTCCCTGGTTGATATTCTGCGAGCTTCCGCCCGCCATATTGATAGAGAGATTCAGTTGTTTGGTGAATGTCATCAGGGTGCGGATCATCCTATTCACCCAGCCATTCCTGAAACAGCTTATATTAAAGCCCTATTTGGTCGTGTATTAAGAGTCTGACGAAAACCGATAAATACCGACAAAGACTGACATTATTAACGACATTTTTTAATTATAAAAAAAGCCCCGCAATTTGCGGGGCTTTACTCTGTGAAAGCTTCTGATTGGAACTCAAATCAGGCCAGGGCCGTATAACTCAAGATTAATGGAAACTTCTCACTTCTATTTCTACTGCCGTCTGTCAGGCTGTCTTGGGCAGATCATCAACACTTACTTCTGCACCAGTCATGTCGTATACCTTGCATGAAGAAACCTGTGCCCGCCCTTGTATATAAGCGCGATCAAGTTTCGGAACACCAAAGCTGACATGCCTGTTTGCTTTTCTGGCATCAATTCCTAACTGGAATGCTGCCTCTTCTGCGCGCTGTGCCCAACCAAGGCTTTTGATGTAGTCATCTTCCATACGAGACATAACACCAGCGGCGTACATGGTCAGAATATCTTCAACACGCTCTTCCATTGCATTTATTACAGATGAATCACCCGCAACCATGAAGCTTACCTCCTGAAACCACTCAATAAATAATGAACTTATAACGCTTGTGAAACAGACCTTATCGTTTTTTAACGTTTGTTTGGCCTGTGTAATTATTTATACCGACAAGTTTTTTTTATTGCTTGTCTGTAAGTGGACAGTGACTTGACGATAAGTCTACTGACTGGTCAAATAACGAAAGCGATTGAACGTAACAGCTTATTAATGCAATCTAAGCATTATAATGCCGTCAATCGTCATCAGTTGTATAGGACAGGATATGGTCGGGTAAGTTCATCGACCAGACAGTATGTCATTTACTGGAATACCTGCAGCCCCAAGGGAACTGGAGCAAGCTGATGTTCAAAATCATGGATACGGAAAGCCATCCGACCAGGAACTCCCTCACCGTCTGGGCGCAGTTTCTCAGCCACCTTCAACCTGTTGCTCTTGAGCATTTACCCAATAAAGACCCTGAAAGCTTCCATGGCCGTTTGCGCCTTGCACACCTTGGCGACCTTCGTATCAGTATTCTCAATGCAACGGAACACTGCCTCCGGAACCAGCCACCTGTTATTTCCGGAAAACCCCGAAAAGAATATGTATTAATAATGCCGATCAGCGGCACGATTGTTGTTCGCCAGGGCAGAACTGACATGCCCCTGGGGAAAAACCAGTTGTTACTAATTAATATCAGCTACCCGGTTGAAACAGTTTATCTCTCTCCGGCTTGCTGCCTGCAAATAATGATTCCAGAAGCAAGACTCCGACACCTGCAAAAGCTACTGCCTGATAACACCCCTTCCCCTCTGGATTGTCACAGGGGTATGGGAATGATTCTGCGCAACCAGATAATGGGCATGGTGAACGGGCTGAGCGATATTACCTGTGAAAAGGTGTGCCATGCTCTGGGAGAACAACTCATTAATCTACTGACGATTACCATGCATCACACACAGTCAGTGCATGGAAAAAAGTCTCCTGAACAAAAGCGATTGGCTTCCATACTCACTGCCATTGATCAACAGCTGGAAAATCCGGATATCAGCACGGACTCTGTTGCCAAAGCTGCATGCATATCCAGAGCTTATTTGTTTAAGCTGCTGAAACGCCATGACACCAGTTTCCGTCAGGAAGTTTTGCACCGTAGACTGAACAAAGCCAAGAACCTGTTAAAAGATCCTAATCTTACGCACTTGCCGGTTTCTGATATTGCCTGGCGTCTTGGCTTTAACAGCCATAGTCACTTCAGCCGCAGTTTTCAAAAAGAGACTGGAGTATCTCCCAGCGACTTTCGCCGCCAGGATATAACCCAGAAAGAAGTGGAAAGTCAGAACCTGGAGCTGGATCTTTCTCTTGGAGGAGGCTGGTAACCAGCCCCTTCGAAATATCTTAAAGACCCATCTGCTTGGAGATAATTTCATTCATTATCTCTCTGGTGCCACCACCAAGAGAAAGAATACGGTTATCCCGGTACAAACGCTCAACCATGCATTCCTGCATAAAGCCCATACCACCAAACAATTGCACTGCATCATAAGTCAGCTTATCGCTGCAGTCCGTGGCAAAGTTCTTGGCCATAGAGACTTCTTTGATAACGCTCTTGCCCTGATTCATGGCATCCGCCACCTGATAAGTCAGAGCTTCACTGGCCTGCAGCATAGTCGCCATATCGGCCAGCTTATGTTTAGTCACTTGGAATTTAGCGATGGGGCGACCAAACGCTTCACGCTCGCGCACATAAACCAGTGATTGTTCAAGAGCCATACGGGCAGTCATATTAGCCATCAAAGACAGCATCAAACGTTCGCTCTGGAAATTTCCCATAATGGCGGCAAAGCCTTGGTTTTCTGCGCCAATCAGGTTTTCTACCGGAACCATACAGTCTTCGAAGAACAACTCTGCCGTATCGGAACAACGCCAGCCCATCTTTTTGAATTTTTTGCTGACAGAAAAGCCGGGAGCTCCCTTCTCGATCATCAGCAGACTGACACCACCAAATCCTTCTCCACCAGTACGCACGCCAACGGTATAAAAATCTGCCCGGCTGCCACTGGTAATAAAGGTTTTGGAACCATTAACCCGGTAGTAATCACCTTCACGCACAGCCCGAGTTTTCAGGTTCGCTACATCAGAGCCACCACCCGGTTCAGTAATCGCCAGTGCCGCAATTTTTTCCCCGCGCAGTACTGGAGGAATAACTTTTTCTTTCAGGGCGTCAGAACCTAAACGGTTGATGGGTGGAATACCAATATCGTGAGAACCGAGCCCAGCTGCAAGGCCACCGGAACCTGCCCGCATAAGTTCTTCTGTGAACACAACCTTGTGGAATACATCACCGCCAAAGCCACCTAACTCTTCCGGGTAACCAATCCCCAGAAAACCAACCTCTCCAGCTTTACGGTAAAGATCACGGGGAAACTCTTCCGCTTCTTCCCACTGATCAATAAAGGGAAGGATTTCCTGCTCTACAAATCGGCGAACGGACTCACGCAGCAGACGATGACTGTCATCAAAATGGTGGGCGGTGAACATTGAGATACCTTTGTTATTGTTTTCGCTCGCCCACAAGATTAACCAAGCGCTTGCTTGGTTGGCAAGTTTTTAACTACTAGTTAATTCTAGCTCTCCCCTTGCTCCCCAATAACCTGCTTTTCAAGATCAAAAGAGTATGAGAACTTCTTTTTGACCTCTTCTTCTGTCATGAGAGAGGATAAATCCATTTTATGCTTGTCAAGTTGAGCCTGGTTTACAAAAAGGGGGTACCTGAATTCGATACCGTTAAGATAGCCATTCGGATCCAGCTTTTTCCATTTGTCAGTCTCTTCAACTTCCATCGGAGCCGGTGAATTTGGCTCACTGGAAGAGCTTTCCATATCAACATCTTCCTGCTGTTCAACATCTTTCAGCATGAAACTCTGTTCAGGTGTGATTGCCTTAATCACAGTCGATGCCATCTCTATGGCCGTAGGGGGTTCATCCAGGTCGCACCTTGCACGTTCAGTTCTATCAAGCTTTGCCTTTTTTACACTAACTTCATCTTCAGGTTGAGAACTTGAAACGGTGTGCCCCATTGTTGAAACCTGCTCTTCTCGTGCTGGCGGAGAAGGGCTCCTACTGGAATCATTGCCAGCGTCTTCTGTAAGGCCAACAACATTTGCGACCTTTGTAGCAAAATTATAAAGACTCTCCATAATCACTCCCAATTATCAGTTGAATAATCGGGCATCTTGCCAAAGTTATTAAGAATGTCTCTGGCAAGAAGGCAAGCCAGGCTAACAACTGGAAACAGGGGAGTTATGTAAAAATGTT
This sequence comes from Parendozoicomonas sp. 2304DJ65-17, assembly GCF_058148445.1. NCBI lineage: Bacteria > Pseudomonadati > Pseudomonadota > Gammaproteobacteria > Oceanospirillales > Endozoicomonadaceae > Parendozoicomonas > Parendozoicomonas sp. 2304DJ65-17. The sequence continues at coordinate 455,013 of NZ_JBYVJV010000002.1, read as the reverse complement.
TGCGTTATGATCTGTACAAGCATCAAGGTGTAGCATATTAAAAGCATGTTCTAAGACAAAATCAGGAATAAAAAATGTCAGCACCACAATCCGGGATTCTGCCTGAAGCCAATACCGACGCTACCTTTCTTGTTCTTCTTCTGCAAAATGATTCTGAAAGTGTTGCTACGGCTCGTAAAGCAGCCAACCAGTTACCACTTATAACCGAACAGTTACTGACCCGTTACCCAGACAGCAAGCTGTCTTCAACTATCTCTTTCAGCAGCCGGGCATGGAAAGTATTGTTTCGTGATCAGCCTTACCCTGAAGAGCTGGCTCCATTTAAAGCACTGCGCCATGACGATCGTCAGGCCCCCTGCACTCCTGGCGATATCCTGATCCACATCCGTTCAGACAGGAAAGACATTAACTTCGAACTCAGCCGCTTGATTATGGAAGAGCTGGGGAACAGCGTTTTGATTGAAGAAGAAGTGTCCGGCTTCCGTTATCTTGAATCCCGGGATATGACTGGTTTTGTTGATGGAACTGAAAACCCGGAAGGCGATAACCGGGCCGCTGTAGCGCTGATTCCCGAAGGACAGCCTCTGGCCGGTGGCAGCTATATCCAGTCCCAGCGTTATATTCACAACCTGCCATTGTGGAATGCCTGCCCTGTCCATCAGCAGGAACAGGTTATCGGGCGGACAAAGAAAGACGATGTGGAATTCTCAAGCGAAGAGAAAGCTCCTACAGCTCATGTGAAACGAGTAAACCTGAAAGAAGACGGCAAGTCTCTTGAAATCCTGCGCCACAGCATGCCTTACGGCGACTCAACCGAGCATGGATTGTTCTTTATCGCTTACGCAAAAACGCCAAGGCACTTTGACCTGATGCTGGAACAGATGATTCATGCTGATGAACATGGACACTACGATCATTTACTGGACTTTACTCAGGCTATAACTGGTAATGCTTTCTTTGCTCCGAGCAAGGATTTCCTGCAAAACCTGTAATTCTACCAACCGAAACCCAGTCCAAACGTCACACTAGTTTTACTGCGTACCCCGTCTGATGGCGGGGTCGAATCCAAATCCAGACTGTAACGCATATTAAACCAAAGCCTTTCTGTAACTTGATACTTCAAGCCTAAGTCCAGATCCCAAAGCAACTGATCCTCATCCCCCACCCGGTAATAAACAGTGGAGTCTGCTGTACCGTAAAGATTGCCATCTATTCTTTTGGTCGCGTTCAGGCCCCAGCGTATGGCCCACCGGCTACGATTATCATCGCTGCGATAATCTTCCCACAAATGACTAAGACCAATATCCGATTTCAAACTCCCATCGCCGCGATCCCAAAACTGATAACCAATACCAGCACCAATGGAGTAACGCATGTAGGGACTTTCATCCACATCGTACTGCCACAGAGAACTCCCCAGTACATACCATGAACGGTCGAGGAAACGGTTATAGTCATAGGTGAGCTTGACCTCTTTGTCATCCATAACCCCATTCTCACGGGAGTAGTCGGTTTCCCAACCGATAATATTCCGGTTTACCCTGTCCATAACGTTGACAGCACCGTATGTTTTAAACTCCCCTTCACGATCAACTCCACGCTTCAGCGCAAAATTCACATTCGCTTTACCGCTGACTAACCATTGATCTTTATCCGGGCGATCTTCTTTCAAAGCCGCAAGCCGCTGTTTACTGTCCAGAGGAGAACTGTTGCCCTGGTCATCCATCAACCATGTCTCATCGTCTTTCTGATAAAGGCGAACCAAGCGAAAAGTATCTTGCCCTTTCATCCGCACCCAGAGCAGCTTCTCGGTTTCCATGGATTGGACATAGCGAAGATCGACTTTAATCACACCAGCCCACTCTGTTTCCAAGTGAACCTTACCTTCGGAGAGCTCCCGAATTTTTCCGCTGAGAAGATTGCCATTTTGCAGAGTGAGTGTATCCGCCAACAAAGCAGGAGCGGCAAGAGATAAGAACAGGTAAACAAAACCAAAAAGGCTGCAACTACGACCAAACATCCACGACTACAAAACAGGAGTTAACAACAAAATCATGCAGAAGCCGTGCATTGTGGCAGCGGTCTAGAGGTTTTGAAAGGTCGTGCAGAACCGGAGAGACGAACTTTACACTCAATGTTATCCTCATGCTTTAGCGATATACGACAGGAATACACACGAGTGTCCGAACTCAACAGAAACCAGAAGATCTGGCTGGTTGTCAGCGAAATTCCAGCGGGGAAAGTTGCTACCTATGGACAGGTTGCAGAAATGGCAGATATGCCGGCTGGAGCAAGGGTTGTCGGAAACGTTCTGTCGCAACTACCTCCCGGCAGTCATTTGCCCTGGCACAGAGTAATTAATAGCAAAGGAGAGCTTTCATTTCCGCACGGCTCCGCACGCTACGAGACTCAGAAAGAGCGACTGGAAGCCGAGGGCGTGGTCTTTATCAGCCAGAGAATCAATCTTAAAACTTATCGCTGGGACGGTGAGTGAGGCACTTTTCGGCCCACGTAAGTCACAAGCAGCAACACAGGGAAACCAATCAACGCACTTCCAATAAAGAATGACGGATAACCTACAGCATCCACCATTGAACCACTGTACCCTGCCAGAAGCTTCGGTAACAAAGTCATCAAAGAACTAAACACCGCATACTGCATGGCAGTAAACGCACGATTGGTAAGACCGGACAAATAAGCCACAAACGCAGCTGATGCCAGCCCGCCACTCAGGTTGTCAGCTGCAATCACACCAGCCAGCATCCAGACCTCTGGTTTGGAAACCGCCAATACAGCAAACAGCAGGTTACTGGCGGCTGCCAGAAACGCTCCCAGCCACAAACTCTTCAACACACCATAACGAATTGCCAATAGGCCACCGAGAAAACCACCAGCAATGGTCATAAGCAAACCAAAGGTTTTGGTTATGCCGGCAATCTGGTCTTTGGTGTAACCCATATCGTCATAGAAAACGTTGGCAACAGCCCCCATAACAATATCGGAAATTCGATATGTGCCCACGAGCAAAAGAATAAACAGTGCCAACTTGCCATAGCGGGAAAAGAAGTCACGAAATGGCGCAACATAGGTCTCGTCTACCATAGCGGGTGAAACAATATGCAGCTTAACCATAAGCCTTGCTGCAACCAGCGCAGCCGCAAGACTGGTTAACAATCGGGATATTTCAGCGATAAACGAAGCAACCAGTTTATCCACAGCAACATTTAATACTTCTGTGAGCGGAGTAACCCACTGTTTGAAGTAAACAAAAGTCAAAGCAAATACGACAGTCGCAACAAGGAACAGGCCAAGAAAACGCAGATAATCTTGTGTCCCATATTTATGCACAGAAGCTTGTACATTCGGCTCACTAATACAGAGCGTTGTAACAACTCCAATCATCATGGCCACAGCCATACACAGATAAGCTTGGGACCAGGCTGTGTAACTGTATCCAGCGCCATCACCAGAACCAAACCAGCTGGCAAGCCACAGTGCACCTGCACCGGCAGCCAGCATGCCTATTCGATAACCAGCTATATACGAAGATGACATTAATGCCTGAAGACTTTCATCAGCCGCTTCTATCCGATAGGCATCAATCACAATATCCTGAGTGGCCGATGAAAAACCAAGCAGCACCGCGCCAACAGCTACAAGAGTTAAACTGTTTTGCGGATCATTGGATGCCATAAAGACCAACGCTCCAATAATGGCCAGCTGAGCAAGTAACAACCAGGAACGTCTTCGACCAAGCCATGAGGTAAGAAGTGGCAGAGGAAGGCGATCAACCAAAGGAGCCCAGACAAACTTAAAGGAATAACCCAAAGCCGCCCAGCTGAAGAAAGTGACTGTAGATCGGGCAACACCAGCTTCACGAAGCCACAAGGAAAGGCTGCTGAAAATCAGAAGAATGGGAAGACCTGCCGAAAAGCCCAGAAAAAGCATGGCAACCACTCGCCCCTGAAAACAGGCGGCAATGGCTTCGCTCCAGCTTCTTTGAGGGGACAGTGTATTTTCAGTTAAATCCTTTTGCTGATCCGCCACTCGCCGATCCCTGCCTGAGTTTGAAATTTTGTGGTGGCACAGAGGTTAGCACCTCCAGCCTTATTATGACTGGAGGAGATACAGATTAATCCCGGAAGTTATCAAACTGTAGAGGAACATCCAGCTCCGCTTCACGCAGGGTTGCCATCGCGGCTTGCAGGTCGTCACGCTTCTTACCGGTAACGCGCACCTTTTCACCCTGAATAGCAGCCTGAACTTTAAGCTTGCTCTCTTTAATTAGCTTAACAATTTTCTTGCTCTGGTCTTTATCAATACCCTGCTTAACCACAGCTTCCTGCTTCACCTGCTTACCGGAACCATAGTGATCTTTAACTTCCATGCACTTGATATCAATGCCGCGCTTAACCATTTTACCCTGCAGCATTTCCACCATCTGACGCAGCTGAAAATCAGCATCAGAAGTCATAACAATGGTTTCTTCCTTGTGCTCAAAGCTGGCATCAACGCCACGAAAATCGTAACGGGTAGTCAGTTCGCGACTCGCCTGATCAACAGCGTTGGTCAGTTCGTGCATATCCACTTCAGATACAATATCAAATGAAGGCATTCGCCCTTCTCCTGTATGTTCATCAAGATCCGTTTAATGATCAGGATTTTAGCCCGAATGGCTTACAGGTCGCCAGCAAGCCTTAGTCTTCCAGCCGGAACCCGATCTTTACAGTAACCTGAAAATGGGCGATTTCGCCATTCACGATATGACCCCGATGCTCAACAACTTCATACCAGTCCATGTTTTTGATTGTTTGTGAAGCTTTGGCAAGAGCGTTACGGATAGCATCATCGCTGCTTGTTGTAGAACTGCCCACCAGCTCAATTTTTTTATAAGTATGCGCACTCATTTATTCTCTCCCCAGTGAATATGACAGATTGCCAAAGTCAGTATAGATAGCAGGGAATTATTCACATACCGGTTTTACTGCTTCTTTAAATAGCTCGGTACGATTATTCTTTTTCCGCATTTCTATTTAACGGGATAAAGTGAATGACAGTTGCCGTACACCCTCATTGGCATATTCTTGGAGCCGGGGCCATCGGCTGCCTCTGGAGCGGGCAACTCTTTCGAAGCGAAATCCCATGCACCTTATTAGTACGTTCTGAACGGCGGAACAACACTCAAAACTCCGCACTTTGCATAACTGAAAACCAGCAGAAAGTAGAACTCGCCATCGACATTCAGAGCACTGAAGCTGAAACGGCTATTCAGAATCTTATTATCACAACTAAAGCTGGGGATGCTTTGACGGCGCTAAAATCGATTGAAGGCAGACTGGCTTCTGGCGCAACTATTCTGCTTTTACAAAACGGGATGGGAAGCCAGCAGCAGATCGCCGAGCTGTTCTCGGAGTATTCGGTTTATGCTGGCTCGACAACCGACGGTGCCTGGCAGGAAAACTTTTTAAATATTCACAGGGCAGGAAGAGGAAAAACCTGGCTGGGGCCTCTAAACCCAAGAGCAAAGGAACTCGGACATCATTCAGTCATCAGCAGCCTGACAAAAGTCGCCGATATGGATGTGACGGTTGTGGATAACATAACGGAAAAGTTACAGGAAAAGTTAGCCATAAATTCTGCGATTAACGGCTTGACTGCTCTGCACAACTGTCCAAATGGCGACCTTCTTGAAACAGAACTCCAAAAACAAGTCCAAAGTCTTTGCATGGAAACTGCACAGATTCTTTCTGCCGATGGCTACGCCACAACTCCAGAACAATTGCTAGAAACAGTCAACCATGTACTTAAGGTGACTGCCGAGAATATCAATTCAAGTCTTCAGGATGTCCGCAACAATCGCACTACAGAGTTAAACTGGATCAATGGTTATTTGCTGACAAGAGCTGAAATGATTGGTATCGCTGCACCAGCCCACAAGCAGCTTATGCTGGCACTGGCGGATAAAGATATTCACTGACAGGCTTTTCCATCCGCTACAGTCGATGTACTCTGATACCAGATCAGACTCTGAATGAGCTCAATGAACGGATTTCAGGATTATCTGTCCCGCCTTTCTATCAGCCGAAAGCTGGTGCTTGTTATGCTCAGTGTTGTACTGGGTGTTGCACTGGTTTCCTGTGCCGTTCTGATTGTTTCCGCTTATCTGGTATCCAGAAACAACTTTGTTCCCGCTAATGTTCAGGCGGTTTCACGCATACTGTCTGAACCGACTGTTCTCAACACTTTACTCACCAATAAGCTGGAAGCAGAAAATATTCTTCATGTTGCCAGCGAATATTCCCAGATCAGCGCCATCGCTATTTACAGTCCCGACGGAAAGCTTTATGCAAAGTTTTGCCCGGGAGGTAGTTTACCTCTGCCTGAACTCGCTCCCGATGAGGCGATGACGGAAACGGATTACCTAAAAAAAATCAGTGCTGGCCCCGGGCGGGTTATTACCCTTTATATTCAGGCTGATCCATCCCTTCCCATAGATTTTTATGCGGGCATGACCATAGCCGTGGTCATTATCCTGGTGTTTATTCTTCTGTTTGGCAGTCTTGCCGCAGGCATGATCCGGCGAATTATAACGTTACCGGTACTACACCTTATCCGCATTGCTAACACGGTTTCTATTGAAGAAAACTATGGTGTACGGGCTCAGAAATTCTATCACGACGAAATTGGCATTCTGGCTCAGACATTCAACACCATGCTGAGTCGTATAGAAGCCCGGGACCAGCTGCTAACAACTGCCAGAGACAAAGCTGAGCAAGCCAGCCTGAAAGCGCAGGCACTGGCTATAGAAACTCATATGAGTAACAAGCAGCTGGAGCAGGAAGTTCGCAGCAGAAAACAAACAGAACGTCAGCTAACCCGCTTGCAGCATCACTTGAACAGTATTGTTGATTCCATGCCCTCCGCATTGGTCGCTGTGGATGAAGAGCTGGCTGTTGCCCAGTGGAACCGTGAAGCTTCTGTTTTAACCGGAATAGATCATGACCACGCCATGGGAACATACCTTGGTGAAGTAATGCCCTTCTTGGCAGACACTCTTGGTCAGGTTCAGGAAGCCCTCGACAGCGAAACTGCCGTCCAGTTGGAAAAGCTGTTACTGGCTCTTCCCGGTGGTGAGAAACATATGGATATGATGATCTATCCACTTACTGAAGTAGATCAACATGGCGCCGTTATCCGCCTTGATGACATCAGCCGCCGGATGCAGCTGGAAGAGATGATGGTGCAGACAGAAAAAATGATGTCTGTAGGTGGGCTGGCTGCCGGCATGGCGCACGAAATCAACAATCCACTGGGAGCTATTCTGCAGAGCATTCAGAATATTAAACGACGGGTGTCACCAGACTTGAAAGCAAATCTGGAAACTGCAGAAGAGCTGGGAGTAAAACTGGAAGCTATAGATGCTTATCTTGCACAGCGGGAAATCACAAAGTTCCTGGATAATATTCACAATGCCGGGGTGCGGGCATCCCAGATAGTTTCCAATATGCTGCAGTTCAGTCGCCGGGAAAGCCGGGATCTGACGCCAATGCCCATGGGAGCGCTGATATCTCAAACACTGGAAATTGCAGCGTCAGACTTCAACCTGAAGCAGGGCTTCGATTTTAAACGGATCGCCATCAAACAGAGCATTGACCCCGAACTTCCACCAGTGCCCTGTATCGCCAACGAAATTCAACAGGTTTTGCTCAACCTGCTGAAAAACGCAGCTCAGGCTATCAGCAACCGGGAAGAACCTAACTGGCAGGGGCAGATTTCTATCAGCACCCAGCGGGAGAAAGACAAAGCCGTTATTACCGTGGAAGATAATGGTACCGGTATGCCGGAAGATATTCGTCGGCGTATTTTTGAGCCATTCTACACCACCAAAGATATTGGTTCCGGCACAGGGCTGGGGCTTTCTGTTTCCTACTTTATTATTACCAATAACCATCACGGCACCATCAGTGTTAACTCAACCCCCGGTATTGGAACCGCGTTTATCATCACTCTTAACCTGGATCTTGGTGGTACTACACATTCAGGTACTCCCGAATTGGATTCACGCTGATATAATCCCCTGCCCGATTATTGATGTGCATGGATTTCAGCATGACCGCAACCTGGCAGCAGCCGCTTTTTGAACAGTCTGTTACTGATAATGTCCGGCAGGCGCTGACAGAAGATATTGGCAGCGGAGATATTACCGCCAGCCTGATTCCTGCAGACAGAACTGGTGAAGCCAGGGTTCTGACCCGAGAAACGGCTGTTATCTGCGGTCGCCCATGGGTTGATGAGGTTTTCCGCCAGATTGACCAGAATGTTCAGGTTGAATGGCATGTGGAAGAAGGTGCCAAGGTTGAAGCCGATACTATTCTGTTCACCCTGAAAGGCCCAGCACGCAGCCTCCTGACCGGTGAGCGGGCAGCACTTAACTTTCTGCAAATGCTATCTGGCACCGCAACCCTGTGCCACAACTACGCCCAGTCAGTAGCAAGTACCAGCGTAAAACTTCTGGATACCCGCAAAACTATTCCCGGTCTGCGTCAGGCTCAGAAATACGCTGTACGCACCGGAGGTTGCCACAACCACCGGATTGGCCTGTACGATGCCTTTCTGATCAAGGAAAACCATATTGCCGCCTGTGGTGGTATCAAAGAAGCCGTTGTAACGGCCAGAGAAATCGCTCCGGGCAAGCCAGTGGAAGTTGAGGTGGAGTCCCTTTCTGAGCTGGAAATCGCTCTTGAATGCGGTGCCGACACCATCATGATCGACAATTTCTCTCTGGACGATATGAATCAGGCGGTGGCTATGAACAAAGGCCGGGCCAAACTGGAAGCCTCTGGCGGAATCACAGATCAGACACTGTTGCCCATTGCCCAGACAGGCGTAGACTTCATCTCTATTGGTGCGCTGACTAAAGACTGCAAGGCAATTGATCTTTCCATGCGCATAACCAAGATGTAATGCCACAGCAGGCAAAGGAAAAGATATGACAGCCACAATTCTTGTAACAGGTGGTGCTGGTTACATTGGCAGCCACACCTGTGTAGAGCTGCTGCAAAAAGATTACGATGTTGTTGTTCTCGATAATCTGAGCAACAGCTCCCCAGAAGCTCTGCGCCGTGTAGAAAAAATCACCGGCAAAAGTGTCACTTTTGTTGAAGGCGATATTCGTGATCGAAATATTCTCCGAGAACTATTCGGTCGCTATACATTTGATTCCGTTATTCATTTCGCTGGTCTGAAAGCTGTTGGCGAATCCTGCCAGATTCCTCTGGAGTACTACGACAACAATGTCAGCGGTACAGTGATTCTGGCTCAGGAAATGGCTGCTCACGGTGTTTTCAATCTGGTGTTCAGTTCATCAGCCACTGTGTATGGCGACCCGGCCAGCTTGCCAATTCGGGAAGATTTTCCTCTTTCCGCAACCAATCCTTATGGCCGCTCCAAGCTCATTATTGAAGAGATTCTGGGTGACCTGTACAAGTCAGATAATCGTTGGAATGTTGCCCTGCTGCGTTATTTCAACCCAGCCGGTGCCCATGAATCCGGTCTGATTGGAGAAGATCCTAACGATATTCCCAACAACCTGATGCCTTACATCAGCCAAGTAGCAATCGGTTTACGGGAAAAGCTCTCTGTTTTTGGCAGTGATTACCCAACAGAAGATGGCACCGGAGTTCGCGATTACATTCATGTGGTTGATCTGGCAAAAGGTCATGTCTGCGCAATCGAAAAGCTGCGCACAGGTTGCGGCCTGAAAGCCTGGAACCTTGGTGTTGGAAATGGTCACAGTGTTTTGCAAATGGTTGCGGCATTTGAACAGGCATCTGGTAAACCTGTTCCTTATCAGCTGGTTGATCGCCGCCCCGGCGATATCGCAGCCTGCTGGGCAGATCCAGCTCTAGCGAAAGAAGATTTAAACTGGGTTGCAGAGAAAGGTCTGAAAGAAATCATGACCGATGCGTGGCGCTGGCAGTCAACTAACCCCAAAGGATACCGGGGTTAATAAGGACTACTCTTAACTAGTTCCGGTAGCCAATTCGCTGTTTCCTGCCGCTTTTTCATTTTTGGCAGGAAGCAGCCATGTACAAATTCACCTCTGTATTTTTCTTTCTTATTTTTTTGCTCCCTTTGCAATCTCTTAAGGCTTTGGAGTGCCCAGATATTTCACGAGACCTTCTGCAGCAGGAACACCAAACTCTTCTTGAGCAAATTCAAAAACACAACGAACTCTACGATGCAGGAAAGCCGGAAATCAGTGACGAAGTTTATGACTCCCTAACTGCACGACAGCGACTTATTAGCCGATGTCTTGGACTAACAAAACCAGCTGCCGCAACACCCGTTGATAACCGTCACCGTTACCCAATGGGCAGCCTTAATAAAGCTGAAGACAGAGAGCAGGTTGAAGACTTTCTAGAAAATGCTCAGCGGGTGGGAAGCCTGGTTATTGTTCAACCTAAAATCGATGGTGTTGCCATAGAGCTTGTTTATCGTAATGGACGACTGATTCAGGCGCTCACTCGCGGTCAGTGGCGAACAGGGCAGGGAATTAATTTACTACCTGCCATCAAACATATTCCAGCAATCCCTCAATCACTCATCAACAATAAAAATGAAATTGTTATCCGCGGAGAGCTGTATTCCGATACCAATAATCCCCATGCAAAAGAATCCTCATCTCCAAGGCACTATGTTGCCGGGCTTATTAACCGCTTAGAACCATCGGTAGAAGAGCTTTCTCAATTGAAATTTTTTCCATGGCAGTGGAAGAACAATGCTCATGGTTCCCTTCTGAAAAATACCCGCCAGTTCGCGGAGTGGGGTTTTATGAATACTGAGCCATTCAGCCATAAGGCCACAGATATCGACAGTGTTTTAAAATTGAGGACCTCCTACGGGAATGCAGATTCAAATATTACTTTCCCCATGGATGGCATTGTTCTGAAAATGAATAACCTTGCCGTTCAGGAGCGCCTTGGTCATCTGGATGGAACACCTTATTGGGCTCTGGCGTGGAAGTTTCCCCCACAAAGTGCCGTAAGCCAGATAGAAGGGATTAACTGGACTGTTGGACGAACCGGTCAGGTCACAATCATTCTGGATATCTCACCTATCGAATTACAGGGAATCACTATCTCAAATGTTAATGCAGGGCCACTGGCTTATTTTGCAAAACGAGATATTGCAGTATCTGACAGCGTAGAGATTTACCTGAAAGGAGCTGCTACACCAGTTCTTGGTCACACTGTTCTCCGCCCATCGAATAGGCAACCGGTAGCCTTACCGGACTTTTCACTCTATAACAGCTTAAGTTGCCTTGAAGTATCTGTCTCCTGCAAAGAACAGTTTATTGCCAGAATAAAGTGGCTGACCGGGCGGAATGGATTTGCTATCCCTCAGTTTGATCATCGGTTCATTGAGCAATTAATCGACGATAAGAAACTTCAGCGCTTATCAGATCTCTTCAGACTAACTCCCACCGCAATAGGGCAAGAGACTTACCGTTCGCTTCATAATCACACTCTTTCCCTTGATCAGGCTCTAAGGGTTTTAGGCATACCTGAAGTGGGAAGAAAAAAATCGGAATGGTTGGCAAAGCATGGGAAAAACTGGGAAGCCATTCAAAAGGCATCGGTTAATGATCTTCAAGCATGGTTAAAAACATCAGAGCAAGAAGCAAAAACAATGAAAGCTTATTTGAATAGCAGAGAAATAAAGACAACTGGCAAGTATTTATTTAAAGGAAAATAAAGCGCAGATAATAAAAAACGGGAGCAATCTATGCTCCCGTTTCGCGTCAGATTACAAAGTAATCATTAACGGCAGTTAGCAGGCCTGAACTTGTCATCCAGAAGACCGCCAGTACAACTCCACTGAATTCCACCGTTACTATCAGTAGGGGTGAAAGTCAGAGTATTGTTAGTAGCATCAACCTTACCGTCGTAAGTTACAGTGATAACACCGTCAGTACCTACTTCAACAGTAGTTACAGCGTTACCAGAGATAGTGGCAGGAAGACCAGCCATAGCGTTAGTAGTAGGCCATGCAGCCTGAGAAGCGTAGTACTCAGTTACAGCCGCTTTAGCGCCTGCAGCCAGGTTAATACCTTCAGTTACGTGAGCACGCTTGGTGTAGTCCTGATAAGCAGGAATAGCGACAGCGGCCAGAATACCGATGATAGCTACAACGATCATCAGTTCGATCAGGGTGAAACCCTTTTGGATGCTTCCTTTCATAGTACTCTCCTTGAATACATTTTTTCTCACTTAGCATTAATTAGTTAATTGGGTTCAGCTGTCGCTAGACCAACAAACTTCTTAATATCTAAATCATCTTTCGCCTTGGCTCCGTTTTACTTTAGGAAGCTATTCAGAAGGGCAACCTATTAAAATGAGATAGTTAAAAACGTTACGATTCCCAGCGGTTATTTCAGCTATCAGAAGTACTGCCGAGAAGCACTTAAACCTTCAATAAGAGTGCTTCCTATGCTGATAATCAGAAATCAACTGGCGAAAATAGCGACTCGTATATGCAGTTATGGGTTGATTGCTGTATTGCTGACACTCTTCAGCCTTGGAAAAATCAAAGACACCCATGAAGAAATGGCTATATCGGCGTTACAGCATATAGAGAACAGCAATAACGCTCTGTTCGCCCTGAAAACACCTTATATAGCCGTCATACGTTTCGGCGCAGATGCGGACTATTACCGGGAGCTGGCGGCTGATCAGCTAGGAAATTATCAAACTCACACCCTGGTTAACTGGACCGTGGATATAAAGCATTTCCTCACCAGCGGCTCATTACCTATTGAGCTGTACTACCAAACCAACTACGAAAATGGCATCACCATGCAAAATATGCGAGTTGAAGGTGCTTTGCTCCCAAAACTGATATCCCAGAGCATTCTGATTGAGTAAAGCTCTGGTCAGGACATAGCTATAACCAGCGGGTGTATGTATCATCTTTATTAATAGATTCATCTAATAAAAACGAGTTATGGCAGATATCCCTCTTCCCGGACTTGCCCGTAAGCTAATCGCTGATGGTCTACTTGATCAGCAGTCAGCCGAGGATGCGGTCAAGGGCGCTAAAAAAGAGAAAGAACCTTTTATTTCCTACATCGTTCAGAAAGGGTTGGTGGGCAGTTATGACATTGCCAAAATCAACTCTGAGCTGTTCGGTATACCTCTTTTTGATATAGATACCCTCGATTTTGAGATGGTGCCCACCACGGCTATCAGTGAGAAGCTGATTCGCCAGCACCGCTGTTTCCCCCTATTTAAGCGCGGTAACCGTCTGTTTGTGGGGGTTTCTGACCCTACCAATGAAAAGTCCATTGATGAAATTCGCTTCAACAGCGGCCTGAATGTTGAAAGTATCCTGGTTGAAGAAGGCAAGCTGACCGCTGCCATAGAAAAGCTTCTAGATACATCCGGCAACGATCTGGGTGACCTTGATGATGAAGAGCTCGAAGGTCTGGACGTTGAGTCTGTCGATGACGACATCGATGACGACCCACAAGCCGGAGATATGGAAGATGCTCCGGTTGTGAAGTTCGTTAACAAGATGCTTCTCTCCGCTATCAAGCTGGGGGCTTCAGATTTACACTTTGAGCCCTACGAAAAAACCTATCGCATCCGCTTCCGGGTGGATGGCGTTATGCAGATTGCGGCTCAGCCACCTATAGGGCTGTCACCCAAGATCTCGTCCCGTCTCAAGATCATGTCATCCATGGATATCTCCGAACGGAGAAAGCCTCAGGATGGCCGGATTAAGATGAAGCTTTCCAAAACCAAAGCTATCGACTTCCGTGTAAACACCCTACCAACACTGTGGGGTGAAAAGATCGTACTGCGTATTCTTGACCCTTCAAGTGCCAAGATGGGTATCGACGCCCTTGGTTATGAAGATGACCAGAAACAAATGTACATGGAAGCGCTGGAACAACCTCAGGGCATGATTCTGGTAACCGGTCCTACGGGTTCTGGTAAAACGGTATCCCTTTATACCGGTCTGAATATTCTCAACACCATTGAAAGAAACATATCCACAGCGGAAGACCCCGTGGAAATTAATCTGGAAGGTATCAACCAGGTTAACGTAAACCCCAAGCAGGGCATGGACTTTTCCCAGGCACTGCGGGCCTTCCTTCGTCAGGATCCCGATATCATCATGGTGGGTGAGATCCGGGATTTGGAAACGGCCAACATTGCCATTAAAGCGGCTCAGACCGGTCACATGGTTATGTCGACCCTGCACACCAACAGTGCAGCGGAAACCCTGACTCGTATGATGAATATGGGTGTTGCCTCCTTTAACCTTGCCACATCTATCAACCTGATTATCGCCCAGCGTCTGGCTCGACGGCTCTGTAGCAACTGTAAGAAAAAACTCTCCATCCCCACAGAAGCTTTGCTGGAACAGGGTTTTACCGAAGAACAGGCATCTACAGCTGTTATCTATGGCCCAGAAGCTCGCGGCTGCGACAAGTGCAACAAAGGTTACAAAGGCCGGGTAGGTATCTACGAAGTAGTGCAAATTAGTCCGGGAATGCAGCGCATTATTATGGAAGAAGGCAACTCCATTCAGATTTCCGATCAGGCCCAGAAAGAAGGTTTTAAAAACCTTCGCCAGTCTGGTCTATTGAAAGCTCTGCAGGGTGTTACCAGTCTGGAAGAAGTGAACCGGGTAACTCTCGACTGATTTTTCTCCTCTCAATCTTGCCCGCTATTCTGCGGGCAAGCCTCCCCCCCATGATAAGATAAGAACATTAAACCTTTTTGAGAGCTGTGGATGAAAACCTACCTGGTAGGCGGTGCTGTACGTGACGAACTTCTTGGACTACCCGTGAAAGACAGAGACTGGGTAGTTACCGGCGCAACGCCAGAAGATATGCTGCAAGCGGGATTTCGCCCCGTTGGCCAGGATTTTCCGGTATTTCTTCATCCTAAAACCCAGGAAGAATACGCCCTTGCCAGAACAGAGAGAAAATCAGGCCATGGCTATGCTGGCTTTGTTTTTCATACCTCACCAGAAATTACTCTTGAAGAAGATTTGCTCCGCAGAGACCTGACCATTAATGCCATTGCCAAAGATCACCAAGGGAGCCTAATTGATCCTTTCGATGGCCAGAAAGATCTTAAGCAACAAACTCTCCGCCATGTTTCTCCTGCCTTTCGGGAAGACCCTTTACGTATTCTGCGAGTTGCCCGTTTTGCGGCGCGTTTCCATGAACTGAATTTTTCAGTTGCGGAAGAAACCAGAGCATTAATGAAAGAGATGGTTGCGGAAGGAGAAGCAAGCTGGCTTGTTGCAGAGCGGGTATGGCAGGAAACAATCCGGGCAATAGAAGGCAAAACACCGGCTGTATATTTTCAGGAACTTCATCAGTGCAATGCTTTAAGCGTTGTTATGCCGGAGTTAGCCAACCAGTTTAAAGATAAAGAAACCCTATCGGCTAAAGCACTTACGCAAGCCGCTATCGAAAATCGCCCTGCAACAGTACGTTTTGCCTGTGCCATCTGCACAACTGAAGAAGACAACCTTAAAAATGTGCAAAACCTCTGCAAGAGAATGAAGATTCCTTCTCAGTATCGTGAAGTTGCAGAGATTGTTTCTAAAATTCTGCCGCAGTGGTTTACTGACCAGCAGCCTGATGCTCAAGCTCGGCTCAACCTTCTCCAAAAAACAGACGGCTTTCGTCGCCCAGAACGTTTTCAGCAAATTCTGGTTACATGCCAAATATTCAGTGAAATAGAGAAAGGAAACCAAACTATCTCAGCAGAACTGGAAGAAAACCTGCAAACCTGCAAAGCAGTCAATATTCAGGAGCTGGTTAAAACAGGCTTAAAAGGGAAAGAATTGGCTACTGCAATTCAACAGGCACGTTTGGAAGCTATCGAAAACAGTTAGGAATTCGAAAGTTTCATGGTTCGTAGTCCTACAACACGCTGATCAGCCAACGTCACAGGAACACAAAGAAACTCTGTGGAAGTCTTGAGTGGCTCGCCATTATATAGCTCAAGGCTTTCAAGAACCTCATCTGCCATTGGTCGCAGATAAACTTCATCAATAAACGCTGCAGAGCAGATTTTTTTGGGCTGATCCCAAGCTGCAAGAATATCAATATCCGCAGCACAGACATCAGAAGGCCTTATACGCCCAAGGCAGGCTTCAATAGCTTTGCAAAGAGTACGAAAACTGCAGGGAGGCAAAACACTTTCAAGGCTGACTATCGCATTCAGATAATCCGGCCCTTTACCATGGGAAGGAGCAGTTCTGCATACAGGGCTCAGATAAAGAGCCCCGCATTTACGAAGTAGCGCATCAACCATCGCTGGCATACGCTCCTCTGCCTTTTCATTGCTACCAAGACCAAGCATATAGCGGTACTTAGGAGCGGTTGCTTCTTCGGTAACACAGACATCCATATCTTGAACAACCTTTTCTGAAACCTATTGAGGCAAGGCTATCCCCATTTGTTCACGGGTACGATAGGTTTCAATGCCTGCAACAGCGTCACGTAACGCATGGGGTTTGCGAATTTTCAGGCGCACATCAGTCACCGGAAAACTTTGAAATACATGTGTCACTACCGCGCCAGCTAAACGCTCCAGAAGATGGAAGCGACTTTCCTGACACAACGTTTTGATCTGCTTGCGAATCTCGGCATAGTTGAGAGCATCACCCAGATCATCGCTGGTAAAGGCGTCGGTAAAGTCCGTTCCCAGTTCCAAATCAATAATCAAAGGCTGTGGTTCTTCATGCTCCCAGTGATAGAAACCAATAACCGTTTCTACATACAGATCATTGATAAGAACCTTATCCATAAAAACCTCTATCGAGACAGATTAAACAGTGCCCTGCTCAGACAATGCAGGTAACTCAGACAATGCCCAACGTGGTAGCGGACGAATACCAGGCATATCAACCTGCCCGGCCACCAGTCTCTGGCATCCGGCATAGGCGATCATGGCACCGTTATCTGTACAAAATGCGGGGCGGGCATAGTATAACGAAGCCCCTTCACCGGAAACCATGGCATCCAAACGCTCACGTAAACGCTTATTGGCGCTTACACCGCCAGCAATAACTAACTGTTTCATACCGGTCTGACGAAGAGCTCGCCGGCATTTTATAGCAAGAGTTTCTACAACCGCTTCTTCAAAAGCACGGGCAATATCAGCACGGGTCTGATCATCGCACTGATCTCCACCGTTTTTGGTCACAGTGTTCAGAGTAAATGTTTTCAAGCCACTGAAACTGAAATCCAAACCAGGGCGATCGGTCATAGGGCGCGGGAATTTGAAGCGTCCGCTGACACCTTTTTCTGCAAGAGCCGCAATACGAGGGCCGCCGGGGTAATCTTCACCCAGCATCATGGCCGCTTTATCAAAAGCCTCACCAGCAGCGTCATCAACAGATTCGCCCAGAAGTTTGTACTCACCGATTCCGTCCACTTCTACAAGCTGGGTATGGCCGCCAGAAACCAGAAGAGCGACAAATGGGAAAGAGGGGGGAGTATCTTCCAGCATGGGAGCCAGCAGATGGCCTTCCATATGGTGAACGCCCATCACGGGAATACCCCAGGCCCATGCAATAGACTTGGCGATAGAAGACCCAACCATAAGAGCGCCAATTAACCCAGGGCCACGGGTATAAGCAATGGCATCCACATCCTCGCGGGAGCATCCAGCTTTTTCCATAACCTGATCAACCAGAGGCAAAACTCTGCGAACGTGATCCCGGGAAGCCAGCTCTGGCACCACGCCACCGTAATCATTATGCATATCTATCTGGCTGTAGAGGGCGTCAGCCAGCAGGCCCTGTTCACTGTCGTAAAGGGCAATACCGGTCTCATCGCAGGATGTTTCTATGCCGAGAACCTTCATGGGGTGGAACTATCTCTGGTGTCAGATGGGCGGGAAATAATATAGCGGCGGGCACGAGGAGTACACAAAACTCTACCCCAACCAAAGAAAGTACCTGAAACACAGGCTATCCTGCTTAGTGAAGAGCGTCATTTACTCGCCAGATCAGCCTTAGGTGCGCATCCCGCTAACAGCGATGTCAGAACCACTTGACAGATGGCTATTGACCCGCCCCTCCGCGACCTCTAAAATTCGCGCCTTTGCGGATGCCCTTCTATCCTGTCGGGTACTTTGCGAGTCGATCATCGACTACTTTTAAACTACTGATATATAAGGAAGGTGAGGCCCGCATGCCTGCTGTCAAAGTTAAAGAAAACGAACCCTTTGATATTGCCCTGCGTCGCTTTAAGCGCAGCTGTGAGAAAGCTGGTATTCTCTCTGAAGTTCGCCGTCGTGAACATTACGAGAAGCCAACTACAGTTCGCAAGCGTCAGGCAGCTGCAGCAGTCAAGCGCCATCTGAAGAAATTACAGCGTGAGCAGCGTCGTCGCGAGCGCCTGTATTAATTCAGCGCCGGTTTAAGCCGCCAAATTCTATTTTCGGGCAGGATGTCTGAAAATACCTCGGCAGATTAGACCAACAAATCCTTGCAGAGGGATAGCTGTGAAGCTGGCAGGATGTCAGTAACACTCTTCCCTCTGTAAGGGTTGCCAAACTCTCAGGTTCATTTTCCCTCCTCCTGCCTGAAAGATAATCTCCAAACCTTTTTAGCACTTTCCCTCACCTATCACTTCCGTGATACCTTGGGGCAGTAAAACCACATTCCCAATTCGAGCATTTATTCCAGTTTATGGCCGGATTAATTCCACAGAACTTTATTGATGACCTTCTGGCGCGCACCGATATTGTCGATATCATCAGTGAACGTATTACTCTGAAAAAGTCCGGCCGCAACCATCAGGCTCTTTGCCCGTTCCACAAAGAAAAATCCCCATCCTTCTCTGCCAACCAGGAAAAACAGTTCTACTACTGCTTTGGTTGCGGCGCCAGTGGAAATGCCATGGGCTTTGTGATGGATTTCGACCATGTGGATTTTCCAGAGGCCGTTGAAATATTGGCTCGAAGAGCGGGCATGCAAGTTCCCCGGGAAAGCGGTTCCGTACAAAAGCGGGAAAAGTACGACACGCTCTACAAGCTGCTCACCAAAGCTGCAGATTGGTATACGACCCAGCTGAAAAGCCATAACCAGTCTGACGAAGCAGCAAGCTATCTTCAGCGTCGCGGCCTTGATCAAACAACCATTGCTAAGTTCCACTTGGGCTATGCACCGCCCGGATGGGACAACCTGATAAAAGAGCTGGGTAACACACCTGAGCGCCTCCGAGTTCTTCAAGACGCCGGACTTGTTGTCGAGAACGAAGAACGCAAATCAACTTATGATCGTTTCCGCAGCCGTATAATTTTCCCTATTCGGGATCAACGAGGCCGAGTTATAGCCTTTGGCGGGCGAGTACTGGGTGATGACAAACCCAAATACCTCAACTCCCCGGAAACTCCGGTCTTCCATAAAGGCAAAGAACTTTACGGCCTTTATGAAGCCAGACAGGCAAACCGTGATCTTACTCAGATTCTGGTTGTTGAAGGATACATGGACGTTATCGCCCTGGCCCAACAGGGAATAACCAACGCCGTCGCGACTCTAGGTACTGCAACAAGCTCTGACCACCTGACTTACCTGTTCAAGCACACCAGTCAGGTGACCTTCTGTTTTGATGGTGACAACGCTGGCAGGCAAGCTGCGTGGCGGGCACTGGAAAATGCCATTCCGGTTATGGATGACGGCAAGCAGATACGCTTCCTGTTTTTGCCTCAGGGAGAAGACCCTGATTCCATTGTACGCACCGAAGGACCTGATGCATTTCGCGCACGACTGAACGACAAACAGCAGGCACTTCCGTTTGATGATTATTTTTTCCGTCACTTCGAACAGGAAATAGACACCACAACTTTGGATGGTAAGGCTCGGCTTGTTCACAAGGTCACGCCTTTTATCCACAAGCTGCCTGAAGGCTCCTTCAAAAGTCTGATGCTAAAAAAGCTTGGTGAGCTGAGTGATCTTGGCACCGATGCCGTGTCGTCCATTGTCCAATCAAGCCAGCAGACTAGTGCCGCCTACGCTCCAGCACCACAGAGCGCTTCTGCACAGACTACACCTGACCACTACCAAGTAGCCTACCACCAGGAAAGTGCCGAGCCTTACCATGGTGATTTTCAGGAACAATACGATCAGAGTGGTCAACAACAGACTTTCAAAAAGAAAGGTCGCAACAAGTTTCAGAAAGATTTTAAAAACAACAAACAACCGATAGCTGTTCCCACTATCTTATTAAAACCAGCACAGCGCGCCCTCAGACTTCTTTTAGACAGACCTGATCTGGCAACGCTGATCAAACCAGAATCACTGAACAGTAATGATGAAAATGAAGACATCCGGTTTCTTGCGGCATTAACTGAATCCCTACACAGAAACAAAGCAGAGAGCGCCTATGGTGTGCTTGGCAGCTGGTTCGGAACAAGGCTTGGCGAACGCCTCATACAGCTTATGGCAACAGATATGCCCGTTGCGAATGCCGAACATATTCTGGAACAGTGCTTGGAAAATCTGACAACTGAAGTTCAGAGCACAACTTTAAGCGACCGTGAACGTTTAAAGCTTGCAGCCAGTCAAAGCAAGCAAGGATGGCTAGTGAGAAGACAGACAAGTCAACAGGAAAAGAAAAATTCAGAGGAAAATAAAACCAAACACTGATAAAATTTCAAATCCGGGGCTTGAAAAGCAAATATCCAACCCCAATAAACAAAATCAGTCCCAGTGGCGCCGCTCGTTTCAGCGCTACTCAAACAGCCTTATTAGCAAGGCAGCACTGGCATAGGGAAGCCAATGCAATTCTTATCTGGTTTATCTGCCGAACTGCACACTCGGCATATAGCATATAGCAAGCTCTGTACGCTATAATTGACCGCTTACTGTCAAAGCGCCGAGAACATTTCGTTTCGAATGAGTCTCGCTGTTAAAGGGTTGATATGTCCGCAAATTCTCAACAACAATCCCGACTGAAAGAACTCATCAGCCGCGGTAAGGAGCAGGGTTACCTGACCTATGCGGAGGTCAACGATCACCTGCCAGATGATATTTCCGATCCAGAACAGGTCGAAGATATCATCCGCATGATCAATGACATGGGCATTCAGGTCTTCGAAACCGCTCCCGACAGCGATGCGCTCCTTATCGGTGACGACGAAAACTCTACCGACGAAGATGCCGCCGAAGAAGCTGCTGCAGCCCTTGCCGCTGTAGAGCAGGAAGCAGGCCGCACCACCGACCCTGTCCGCATGTACATGCGCGAAATGGGCACCGTAGAGCTGCTGACACGTGAAGGCGAAATTAAAATCGCCAAGCGCATTGAAGAAGGCCAAAAAGAGGTCTTCACAGCCCTTGCCCACTTCCCGGGCACTATTCAGCTTATCCTCAACGATTATTATCGAATTGTTGAAGAAGAAGGTCGCCTGAGCGACCTCTTCACCGGTTACATCGATCCGGAGCCTGAGCCCGTTGAAGCCGAGGCCACCGATGCCATCCCAGAGGATGCTCTGGAAGATGATGACGATGATGACGAGGAAGAAGAAAACACCGGCCCAGATCCCGAAGAAGCTCGTATCCGCTTCGGCGAACTCTTTGAAGCCCACGAGGCTGCTGCTGCAGCTATCGAAACCCATGGCCGCAAGAGCCCTGAAGCCAAAGCCGCTCTGGCAGCTGCCGCGGAACTGTTCGTTGCCATCAAGCTGATACCTCGCGTAACTGACCTGATGATCTTCCGGGTTCGCAACGCACTCGACCAGATTCGCACCAACGAAAAAACCATCATGCAGCTCTGCATTCGTCGCGCCAAGCTACCTCGGAAATCATTCCTGAGCCGCTTCCCTGGCAACGAAAGCAACCTCGAGTGGCTGGATCAACTGTGCGCCGACTTCCCGGATAACGCTACAGGCCTGAAGGTACAGCGAGTTGAAATCCTGAGAGCCCAGCGCAAGCTGAAAGCCGTAGAGGACGACATTGGCCTGCCACTGTCTGACATCAAAGACATTAACCGTCAGATGTCTATCGGTGAAGCTCGTGCACGTCGCGCCAAGAAGGAAATGGTTGAGGCCAACCTCCGTCTGGTTATCTCCATCGCCAAGAAGTACACCAACCGCGGCCTCCAGTTCCTCGACCTGATCCAGGAAGGCAACATCGGCCTGATGAAGGCTGTGGACAAGTTTGAATACCGTCGTGGTTACAAGTTCTCCACCTACGCAACATGGTGGATTCGTCAGGCAATTACCCGCTCTATTGCCGACCAGGCTCGCACCATTCGCATTCCGGTGCACATGATCGAAACGATCAACAAACTGAACCGTATCTCTCGCCAGATGCTGCAGGAAATGGGTCGCGAACCCACACCTGAAGAACTGGCAGAGCGCATGGAAATGCCTGAAGACAAGATTCGCAAGGTACTCAAAATCGCCAAAGAGCCTATCTCTATGGAGACGCCAATTGGTGATGACGAAGACTCCCATCTGGGCGACTTCATTGAAGATACCACAATCCACTCCCCAGTGGACTCTGCAACCTCTGAAGGCCTGCGTGAAGCAACCCGCAGCGTACTGGGTGGCCTGACCGCACGGGAAGCCAAGGTTCTGCGCATGCGTTTTGGTATCGACATGAACACTGACCACACCCTTGAAGAGGTTGGTAAGCAGTTCGACGTTACCCGTGAGCGTATTCGTCAGATTGAGGCGAAGGCTCTGCGCAAGCTTCGCCACCCAACCCGCTCCGACCACCTGCGGAGCTTCCTGGACGAGCAGTAATCTGCAAGTCCAGCCCATAAAAAAAGCACCTCCTGGTGCTTTTTTTATGCATGACATTCAACCAACCACCCTAGATTGGGTTAGCGCAGCGTAACCCAACGCAACACTCTCGTTTTCACGCAATCATTGCGGCTTTCATCCTTGTTGGGTTACGTCACTTCGCGTCTAACCCAACCTGCGCACTACCACTTTATCCACAATCCAGATACAACAAAGGCGACCGAAGTCGCCTTTGTGGGTTTAAAGAAGATTCAAGCTATCAGAAATAATTATTCCTGATCCTGCATGTTAGCCAGCTCTTTAATGCTCAGCTTGATGCGGCCACGGTTATCTACATCCATAACCACAACCTTCACCTTCTGACCTTCAGTCAGGTAGTCGCTGACATTATTCACACGCTCTTCAGCAATCTGAGAGATGTGAACCAGACCATCACGACCAGGCAGAATGTTTACGAATGCACCGAACTCAACGATACGGGCAACAGTACCCTCGTAAATCTTGCCAACTTCAGCTTCAGCGGTAATACCGTGAACCTTGTCGTAAGCCGCCTGACAAACATCTTTGTTTTCGCCGTAGATCTTAACAACACCGTCATCAGCGATATCGATAGAAGCTCCGGTTTCTTCACACAGACCGCGAATGGTTGCACCACCCTTACCGATAACATCACGAATCTTGTCCGGATGAATCTTCAGAGTCATAGTCATTGGTGCATTTTCATTCAGCTCGGTGCGAGGAGTCGCGATAACCTGGTTCATCTGCTCCAGAATGGTCAGACGAGCCTGCATTGCCTGCTCCAGCGCGATTTCCATGATTTCTTCGGTGATACCCTGAATCTTGATATCCATCTGCAGGGCAGTAACACCTTCAGAAGTACCGGCAACCTTAAAGTCCATGTCGCCCAGATGATCTTCATCACCCAGAATATCAGTCAGAACAGCGAAGCGACCATCTTCATCCTTGATCAGACCCATGGCGATACCAGCAACAGGAGCCTTCAGAGGCACGCCAGCATCCATCAGAGCCAGAGAAGTACCACATACGGAAGCCATAGAGCTGGAGCCGTTGGACTCAGTAATCTCAGACACAACACGCAGAGTGTATGGGAACTCTTCTTCATTAGGCAGAAGAGCTGCAACACTGCGGCGAGCCAGACGACCATGACCGATTTCACGGCGACCAACCCCACCCATACGACCACACTCACCTACGGAGTAAGGAGGGAAGTTGTAGTGCAGCATAAATGCATCGCGGCTTTCACCTTCCAGCGCATCGATCAGCTGTGCATCACGGGTTGTCCCCAGAGTGGTGGTTACCATGGCCTGAGTTTCACCACGGGTGAACAGGGCAGAACCGTGAGTCTTTGGCAGAACACCCACTTCGATATGCAGAGGACGAACAGTCTTAGTGTCACGACCATCGATACGAGGGTTGCCATCCAGAATATTGCTACGAACGTGAGCTTTTTCCAGCTTGCCGAACATGCCGGCAACATCACCAGCTGCAAAACCATCTTCGGTAGCCAGCAGCGCAACAGCTTCGTCACGGATTTCGCCCAGAGTGGTGTTACGCACCTGCTTTTCACGGACAGCGTAAGCGTCAGCAATCTTGCCGCCGAAAGCAGCCTGAACAGCATCACGCAGCTCAGTATTTTCCTGAACTGGGTTCCACTCACGCTGAGGCTTACCAGCTTCAGCAGCAAATTCGCCGATAGCGGTAACAGCGGCGCTGTAACCCTCCTGAGCAAACAGTACTGCACCCAGCATTTCGTCTTCAGTTAGCTCTTTGGCTTCAGACTCAACCATCAGTACAGCGTTAGCAGTACCGGCTACAACCATGTCCAGCTCAGATTCCTGCAGCTCTTCATAGCTTGGGTTCAGCAGGTAGCCGCCTTTCTCTTCATTGAAACCAACACGGGCTGCACCGATAGGGCCAGCAAAAGGAATGCCGGAGATAGCCAGAGCCGCGGAAGTAGCGATCATAGCCAGAATGTCTGGATCATTCTTCTTGTCAGTAGACAGAACAGTAATGATGACCTGAACTTCATTCATGTAACCCTTAGGGAACAGAGGACGAATAGGACGGTCGATCAAACGTGAAGTCAGAGTTTCTTTTTCACTTGGACGACCTTCACGCTTCAGGAAGCCACCAGGAATTTTACCAGCCGCGTATGCCTTTTCCTGATAATGAACAGACAGAGGGAAGAAGTCCTGTCCTTCTCTAGCAGAATGCGCACCAACAACAGTGGCCAGAACAACCACCTCACCCATGGTTGCCAGTACAGCACCATCAGCCTGACGGGCAACCCGGCCAGTTTCCAAAGTAACCCGCTGGTTACCAATTTCAAAAGTCTTAGTTACAGGTTTCACGATTATTTCCTTTCAACATTTCATCGTACCTGACCGACTACGCAACTTTCATAACGGATATTTTCACAACAAAAAAAATCTCCGCATTGATTGGGATGCAATCCACAGAGCGGCCTTCGTAACTTTAAGCCGTTCCCACCACCCTCTGGATTGCACCCTGATTTACAAGTCCGTGATCAGTCAGTCAAATAAGAGAAAACAGCCCCCATGGCTATCATTCCCTTCGCACCGGACAGAGAGCATGCTATCCATCGCGGCTCTTAACTTGTTACTCATCCAACAAACAGCATGAATAACATAAAACTGTTATAACAAAACACCGCTGCCATTAACCCAAAAGGTTTCCGGAAGCGGTGTTAAGCCGTTCATATCTCCCACTTTTGAAAGCAGTTGATACAAACAAGCCGAAGACCATGCAGCCTTCGGCATTGAATCGCCCAACTCACCGAACAACGCCGGCGAAAAGAAACGATACCAAGAGTCTTAGCGACGCAGGCCCAGGCTCTTGATGATAGCGCGGTAGCGCTCAACGTCTTTCTTCTTCAGGTAGTCCAGTTGGCTACGACGCTGGTTTACCATGCGGATCAGACCACGACGGGAGTGGTGATCGTGGATGTGAGCCTTGAAGTGAGACTGCAGACCTTCAATGTTAGCGGTCAGCAGAGCAACCTGAACCTCAGGGGAACCAGTGTCGTTCTCGCCACGGCCGTACTTAGCAACGATCTCAGCTTTTTGCTCTACAGTCAGAGACATTTTGTAACTCCAATCAATAATATGCATTGAACATGGGGATAGCCGCGCATATTAACAGCCACCCTGAGCACACCGGAGAGAATATCTCTCACGGCAAAAGCGGTATTCTAAACCCATATTCCGGATTATTCACCCCGGAATTGCGATCAGTTGTCGCGGTTAGCCACTAAACGGCGTGGCGCAACCAGACCATCATCCTGAATCTCACCGATACCCAGGAAAATATTGGGAGCACCCTCTACCTGACGGTAGATACGCACAAAACCGGAAGTTGGTGCCCGCGACACCTGCACAGACTGCCCTTGAGTTAGGTAAAAACTACTGGATTCACCCAGCATAACGGCTGGCCAGTGACTTACAGCAGAATCCTGTTCCAACAGCAGATTATCCAGCGCTGCATGGCCACCACCTTCACGAACCTCTTCCAGAGATTCAATGGTATGGGACTGAACCTCTTCATAAGGGCCTGCCTTCAAACGGCGAAGTTCTGCAACATGAGCACCACAGCCCAGCATTTCACCGATATCTTCAACCAGGCTACGAATGTACGTACCCTTGCTGCAATCAACTTCCAGAACCATTTCATCACCACGGAACTCGAGGAGAGTCAGCCGGTAAATATTCACCTTGCGGGACTTACGCTCAATCTCAATACCTTCACGGGCGTATTGGTACAACGGCTTACCATTGTGCTTAATCGCCGAGAACATAGAAGGAACCTGCTCAATAGGCCCTCGAAACTTGGCAAGCACCGGCTCCAGGTCGGATTCGGTTACGGCCACAGGACGCTCAGAAACAATCTCACCTTCTGCATCACCAGTGTTGGTGCGAATACCAAGTTTGGCCGTTGTCCGGTAGCTCTTATCAGAGTCCAGCAGGTATTGAGACAACTTCGTTGCCTCACCCAGACACACTGGCAGAACACCTGTTGCCAGAGGGTCAAGACTACCTGTATGGCCAGCCTTGGCTGCACCATAGAGTCTTTTAACCTGCTGAAGAACTTCGTTGGATGAGGCACCAATTGGCTTATCAACAACCACAATACCGCTGACCAGACGGCCGCGGAAACGTCTGCGTCGTGACATTAACGACTCTCCTCATCATCCTTCACATTGCTTTCATCTTCCGTGCGTGCCTCATCAATAAGAGAGGACAAACGGCGACCACGAACCAGGCTTTCGTCATAACGAAAGCGCAGCTGAGGCGTGAAACGCATGCGCATACGGTGAGCCAGCTCAGTTCTGAGAAAGCCCGCCGCTTCAGTCAATACTTCAACAGCTTCGTTAATAGCTTCCGGACCTTCAATACCCAGAAACGTCACGTGAGCGGTAGCAAAAGACATATCCCGACTCACATCAACCCCGCTCACAGTAACCATACCGAGACGGGGATCCTTCATTTCCAGCTGCAGAATAGTCGCCAGCTCACGCTGAATCTGATCACCTACACGCTGGGTTCTACTGAATTCTTTTGGCATAGCTTCATTCTTTTAGAAAAGCTCTTCCAGAAGAACTTGGATCTTCTACAAAAGAGCTTGCACCTTGGGGCACAACAAAAAAGGCGCGCGGTGACGTTTAACCGCCATGTCCCGCACGCCTTCCTGTTCTATGAAAAGAACACGGGGTGATTACAGAGTCCGCTGAACCTCAACAGACTTGTACACCTCGATCTTGTCGCCAACTTTGACGTCATTGTAGTTCTTAACACCGATACCACATTCGTAGCCGGTGCGAACTTCATTCACATCATCCTTGAAGCGACGCAGAGACTCGAGCTCACCTTCATAGATAACAACATCTTCACGCAGCACGCGGATGCGCTCACTACGGAACATGGTACCTTCGATAACCATACAGCCGGCAACCGCACCGATCTTAGGTGCACGGAATACATCACGCACTTCCGCAGTACCCACGATCTGCTCACGGAACTCAGCCTTAAGCATACCGGTCAGAGCCTGTTTCACGTCGTCGATGATGTCGTAGATTACGCTGTAGTAGCGCAGGTCCAGACCTTCACCCTCAACGATGCGACGAGCAGCAGCATCGGCACGAACGTTAAAGCCAACAACGATAGCGTTAGAAGCCAGGGCCAGGTTAGCGTCGGTTTCGGTGATACCCCCTACGCCGCCAAAGATAACCTTAACATCCACTTCGTCGTTACCCTGCTCATGCAGCGCAGCGGTAATAGCTTCCAAGGAACCACGTACGTCGGTCTTCAGTACAACCTTCAGAGTACGCTTTTCTTCGGAACCCATGTCCTTGAACATGTTCTCCAGCTTGGCAGCCTGCTGACGAGCCAGCTTAACCTCACGGAACTTGCCCTGACGGAACATGGCAATT
The DNA here is from genome assembly GCF_058148445.1 of Parendozoicomonas sp. 2304DJ65-17. Classification (NCBI taxonomy): domain Bacteria; kingdom Pseudomonadati; phylum Pseudomonadota; class Gammaproteobacteria; order Oceanospirillales; family Endozoicomonadaceae; genus Parendozoicomonas; species Parendozoicomonas sp. 2304DJ65-17. Next base: position 426,759 of record NZ_JBYVJV010000002.1, on the reverse strand, counting down.
TCACGAGCCTTACGCTCATCCTGTACGGCCAGCATTTCGTCACCAGCATCAGGAGTACCGTCCAGACCGAGGATCTCAACCGGAATAGAAGGGCCAGCAGTATCAGTCGGCTTACCGTTTTCGTCCAGCATCGCACGGATACGACCGTACTGCTGACCAACCAGAACGTTGTCGCCTTTATTCAGGGTACCGGACTGAACCAATACAGAGGCAACAGGGCCACGACCTTTGTCCAGACGTGATTCGATAACCACACCCTTCGCAGGACCTTCAGCTACAGCCTTCAGCTCAAGCAGTTCAGCTTGCAGCAGAACGGATTCCAGCAGTTCGTCGATACCCTGACCAGAGTGGGCAGAAACATTGACGAACTGGGTATCACCACCCCAGTCTTCCGGAATAACTTCACGGGCAGACAGTTCATTCTTAACGCGATCTGGATCCGCAGATTCCTTATCGCACTTGTTCACTGCAACAACCAGAGGCACGCCAGCGTCTTTCGCGTGCTGAACAGCTTCCTCAGTCTGAGGCATTACACCATCATCCGCAGCAACAACCAGAATTACGATATCGGTCGCCTTTGCACCACGTGCACGCATCGCGGTAAACGCCGCGTGTCCTGGAGTATCCAGGAAGGTGATCATGCCGCGCTTGGTGGTTACGTGGTAAGCACCAATATGCTGAGTAATACCGCCCGCTTCGCCAGACTGAACCTTAGCCTTACGGATGTAGTCCAGCAGGGAAGTTTTACCGTGGTCAACGTGACCCATTACGGTAACAACCGGCGCACGGGAAACTTCGTCACCAGTACCTACAGCTACTGCATCTTCCAGAGAGTCTTCCAGAGCGTCTGCGTTAACCAGCTTAACCTTGTGACCCATCTCTTCTACCACGATGGCAGCAGTATCCTGGTCGATTACCTGGTTAATGGTCACCATGGTGCCCAGCTTGAACATGTACTTGATAACTTCGGCGGCTTTAACAGCCATCTTGTTAGCAAGCTCACCAACAGTAATGGTTTCGGGAATTGCAACTTCACGAACTACTGCGGCTGTTGGCTTGGTAAAGCCATGCTGCTCCAGCTCTTTAGACTTGAACGGCTTACGGGACAGCGGCTTGTTACGGGAGTTGCGATCATCACGACCACCACGCCCCTTACCACGACGACGACCATCTTCGCTCTTACGATCGACAGGCTCACCGCCTTTCTTCTTGGCAGGAGCACGACGACGACGACGGTCATCATCACTTGGAGGTGGTGGAGGCGCGTCAGCACCAGGAGCAGCCGCAGCCTGTGGAGCCGGACGACGATCGTCGGAACGTGGCGCTGAACGACGATCATCACCGCGACCACCGGTACGAGAGCCTCGATTGTCATCGGACTTACGGCGGGAGCCTTCTTTACGACGAGAGTCATCTTCATCACGACGCACTTTGTCGCGACGACGATCTGCAGACACCTTGTCGTCTTTCTTGGTGCGATCGCCTTCGCGACGCTTCTTCGCTTCAGCTTCGAGTTCAGCCTTTGCGTCTTCTTTCACGTAGGTACGCTTTTTGCGAACTTCTACGTTTACAATCTTGTTCTTGCCGCCGCCTGCGACTTTCATCTGGCTAACGGTCTTACGCTTCAGGGTAACCTGCTTTGGCTCAGGATCTGCCGGAACAGAAACTTTAGCATCGCTGCTGTTACCGCCATTAGAACGACGCAGGTGGGCCAGCAGCGCTGACTTCTCTGCATCAGACACAGGCTGATCACCCTTTTTGTGGGGCAAGCCTGCATCACTCATCTGCTTGAGCAAGCGCTCAACCGGAGCTCCGACCACCTCGGCAAGTTGTGATACCGTTACATCTGCCATAAAACTTCTCCTCTCAGTGGCCAGCTCAGTTCTCTTCTCCGAACCAGCAGATATTCCGCGCCTTCATAATCAACTCTGCAGCTTGCTCAGAGTTCAGGCCTTCAATACCTTCCAGCTCGTCAGTAGCCTGCTCTGCCAGATCTTCCAAGGTTTTCACTCCCTTGGCAGCCAGCTCGTAAGCCAGCTCTTCACTCAATCCTTCCAGACCCAGCAGATCTTCAGCAGGCTGTGCACCTTCCAGTCGCTCTTCTTTGGCAATTGCCTGAGTCAGCAGACGATCCTTGGCACGCTGGCGCAGCTCGTTGACCACTTCATCATCAAAACCGTCGATTCCAATCATTTCCTCAACTGGAACGTAGGCAACCTCTTCCAGAGTTGTGAAACCTTCACCAACCAGAGTTCGGGCCAGATCAATATCAACATCCAGATGTTCGACAAACACCTGCGCCTGACGATCAGATTCCTGAAGCTGTTTGGCTTCAGCATCTTCTTCAGTCATAACGTTCAGGTTCCAGCCAGTCAGCTCACTTGCCAGGCGAACGTTTTGTCCACCACGACCAATAGCCTGGGCCAGGTTATCTTCCGCAACGGCCAAATCCATGCTGTGGCTGTCTTCATCCACAATGATGGATGCCACTTCAGCAGGCTGCATTGCATTAATTACGAACTGAACAGGGTTGTCATCCCAAAGAACGATATCAACACGCTCATTACCCAGCTCGTTGGAAACGGCCTGCACACGAGAACCACGCATACCAACACAGGCACCAACCGGGTCGATACGACCATCGTTGGTTTTCACTGCAATCTTGGCGCGTGAACCCGGATCACGGGCAGCCGCTCTGATCTCAATAACTTCTTCCGCAATTTCTGGCACTTCAAGGCGGAACAGCTCGATCAGCATTTCCGGACAAGTCCGGCTCATCATCAGCTGTGGGCCGCGATTCTCTTCAGAAACGGATTGCAGCAACGCACGCACGTGGGTGCTCATGCGGAAAGTTTCGCGGGGAATAGTCTGATCTTTGCGCAGAACAGCTTCCGCGTTGTTTCCAAGATCAACAATCAGGGTGTCACGGTTCACCTTTTTAATGGTGCCGTTAACCAGATCGCCCAGCTTATCGCGGTAAGAGTCCACCATCTGGCGACGCTCTGCTTCGCGAACTTTCTGAACAATAACCTGCTTTGCAGTCTGGGCGGCGATACGTCCAAAAGCGATAGACTCTACCGGCTCTTCCCAAACGTCACCAATTTCCAGGCTTTCATCTTTCTCTTTACCCTCATCAAGGGTGAAGTGTGCACCTGGAATTTCAAAATCTTCGTCAGCTACGATAGTCCAGCGGCGGAACGTGTCATAATCACCGGTTGCCCGATCAATCGCGACGCGGATATCCACTTCGGTTTCGTAACGTTTTTTCGTTGCCGTCGCCAGGGCAGTCTCAATCGCCTCGAATATTACATCGGGCGGTACTCCCTTTTCGTTGGAGACGGATTCAACGACCAACAGAATTTCTTTGCTCATGCTCTGCCTCGCGTATCGTTAAACCGGTTCTTCCCTTTCGGACCCGCTCCTGAAGGTATCCCCTCTCAGGCAGGCATCAGAACTGCGGTATCACATTCGCTTTTTCGATGGAGTCAAAGGGGAAAAGGTATTCGTGATCATCACAAACAACAACCACCTCATCGTTTTCCACACCCTGAATCACTCCCCGGTACTTACGTCGCCCCTCGAAAGGAACCCGCAAGCGCATATTGACCTGATTACCTGCCAGGTCTACATACTGCTCCAGTGTGAACAGCGGACGATCAAGACCCGGTGATGACACTTCAAGAGTATATTCACCAGCTATTGGGTCTTCGACATCAAGAACAGCACTGAACTGACGACTTACGGCTTCGCAGTCTTCCAGCCCTATACCACTCTCCTTGTCTATAAACACCCGCAACTGTGTTTGCCTGCCCTGTGAAACGAACTCAATACCCCAGAGCACGCATCCCAGCGACTTCACTATGGGTTCAACAAGCTCGTTCAGTACTTCCAGCTTGCCTGCCACTAAACACGCCCTCGCACTCACGACAAAAGCTGCTACACGACGCTTCTCACGTAACAGCAATAAAAAATGGGCTAAAAAGCCCATCCTCGACTGACACCCCAGATGACCTGCGCCAGCCGGTGGTACCCATGTAAAACCAACATCACTCGGCTTTGCCAAGTCTGCCGGTTTATCAATACATGTTCAGATATTCCATTCAGGATAACCTGAAATCCGATCAATCTCCGATCAAATTACTAACTTACCAGTTATTCTGGCTTGCTATAAGATCGAGCAGCCACTTTTGGCTTTTCGCATCATAGCAAAAAGCCCCTACATCGAGGGGCTTTTCTTAAAATTGGTAGCGGGGGCCAGATTTGAACTGACGACCTTCGGGTTATGAGCCCGACGAGCTACCAGGCTGCTCCACCCCGCACCAAAACTCTAAAATCCTGTTACCAAAACCTGTAAATCAAATAACTCATTCACACTTCAGTAACTTAGAGTTCATACACTGAACTCTACTGAAAACTGGTGCCGAAGGCGGGACTTGAACCCGCACGTCCATAGGACACCACCCCCTCAAGATGGCGTGTCTACCAATTCCACCACTTCGGCTTCAAATACTGCTTCTGCTTTGAACTACTCACCAGCTTCCACTAACCATTTCATAATGCCAGGCTTTCGAGTCCTGTCATCATCGTCAGCATCTACTCTTTTGGAGCATCTCCCTCAGAAGACGCGGCAGAGTCTATCACAGGAGTTTCAGAAGAATCTACTGTAAAATCACCAACTTCCGGAACATCAGAAGAAGCAGCCGGAACCTCCTGATCAACAGGTGCAGAAACTTCCTGAGTAGCTTCTGGCAATCCCAGAACACCACTACCAGTCAGCACTTCAGCCTTATCTTTAGCTACTATAGCCAGGGCAATACTGGTTACAAAGAACACAGTTGCCAGAATAGCTGTGGTGCGAGACAGGAAGTTACCGGAACCAGAGCTGCCAAAGACAGTCTGAGATGCACCGGAGCCAAAAGACGCACCAGTGTCCGCCCCCTTACCCTGTTGCAACATAACCAGGCCAATCAGGCCCAAAGCCACTAAAACATGAACAATTAGAATTACTGTTTCCATTCTTTAATCCGCAGCACGACAGATAGAGAGAAAGTCCTGTACGCTCAGAGACGCACCACCCACAAGGCCACCATCAACGTCCGGCCCGGCAAAAATTTCTGCCGCATTTGAACCTTTTACGCTGCCACCATATAGAATCCGGGTACGAGTTGCCATATCTGCATCGTGCTCAACCAACAATTGACGGATAGCAGCATGCACCTCCTGAGCCTGCTCAGGAGTAGCTGTCAGGCCAGTACCAATCGCCCATACAGGCTCATAGGCAATAACCAGCTTTTCCAGAGCCGCCGCATCAACGTGATCGAGAACAGCTTTTACTTGCCGGGATACGACTTCCATGGTTTTATCAGCTTCACGCTCTTCCAGCGTTTCACCAACACACAATACAGGAATAAGGCCAGCCTTACCTGCACGTTCAACCTTGGCAGCAACATCAGCATCAGTTTCCCCATACAGGGAACGACGCTCAGAGTGACCAGCAAGAACCATAGTACAGGAAAAATCCTGCGCCATAGCTACAGAAATCTCACCGGTAAAAGCACCTTTTTCCTCGGTGCAGATATTCTGCAACCCCCAGGAGATGGTGGACGAGGTCAGCACATCTGCCACCTGCTGAACATAGATAGAAGGAGGAAATACAGCGACATCAACCTTATCTGTCAGCTTTTCTTGACCAGTCTGGGCAATTCCGGAATTCAACCCACCCAACAGCGCCGACACTGATTCACGGGATCCGTTCATTTTCCAGTTACCGGCAACAAGCGGCTTACGCATACAGAACCTCATTATGAGAAGGGACGGAATGTTAGCGTATGGTCAACACCCCTGACAATGGGGCATACAACCAAATTGTGCGATCAAGCCCGCGATCGCACAGAAGAATTTGGAGAAAAGGAGGTTGGTTAGCCCAACTCAGCCTCTACAACATTTGCAAGAGCACGGCAGCGCTGGGAGACCTCATCTGCATCATCACCCTCAATCATAACCCGAATAACTGGCTCGGTACCGGAGGTACGTAGCAGCACCCGGCCACGACCAGCCATTTCATTTTCAGTTTGGGCAATGGCATCTGTAATCGTTTCATTGGCTTCCGGGTTCATGCGCTCAGCCATGCGAACATTAATCATGGTCTGAGGATACTTCACCATATCACCACAGAGATCAGCCAGACTGCGACCAGTTCCCACCATTACCCGCAACACCTGCAGGGCTGCAACAATACCATCTCCAGTGGTGGAAACATGGCGACAGATCAAGTGACCGGAAGATTCTCCACCCAACTGCCAGCCTTTGGCCAGCAACTGCTCATTAACGTAGCGATCGCCCACTTTTGCGCGCACAAATGGAATACCCGCACCCTCCATAGCCTTTTCCAGACCCAGGTTAGACATCACCGTTCCAACAACACCACCGGCAAGCTCACCCTGAGAATGGCGGTACCGGGCAATAATGCACAACAGCTCATCACCATCGATTTCACGACCAGTGTGATCCACCATCAAAACCCGATCCCCATCACCATCAAAGGCAATACCGAGATGGGCATGCTTTTCAGCAACAGCTTCTTTCAGAGCATCCAGATGAGTAGAGCCGACACCTTTGTTGATATTCAGCCCGTCTGGACTAACACCAATAGCATCAACCTTGGCACCCATCTCGCGGAACACATCAGGACCAACGTGGTAGGTTGCACCATGAGCAGCATCAACAACAATGTGCAGACCGGAAAGATCGAGATGAGGACGAACAGTCGCCTTGCAGTACTCAATGTAACGACCAGCCGCATCATCAACACGCTTGGCACGACCAAAATCTGCTGGATCAGCAACTTCCATTTCCTGATCAAGCATCTCCTCAATCGCCAGCTCTACAGCATCTGGCAACTTAGTACCTTGAGAAGAGAAGAACTTAATGCCGTTATCATAGTAAGGGTTATGAGAAGCACTGATCACAATACCGGCATTGGCATTAAAGGTACGGGTCAGATATGCGATGGCAGGTGTTGGCATAGGGCCAAGCAACCAGGCATCAACACCCGCCGCAGAAAGGCCAGCCTCCAGCGCAGACTCAAACATATAACCAGACAAGCGCGTATCTTTACCGATCAATACTCGGTTCGCACCATGACCAGCAAAAACCTTACCGGCCGCCCAGCCAAGCTTCAGGACAAATTCCGGCGTAATAGGGAACTGACCAACTCGGCCTCGCACACCATCCGTTCCGAAATACTTGCGACTCATAACTTTCCTTTCCTTGCCACCAGCCACTCCCTACTCGAGAGCCGCCGTATAAATACATTTAGGCTGCAGCCACAGCCTGCAATATGGCTAGCATATCAACCGTCTCTTTTACATCATGAACACGGATAATCTGCGCGCCGGCCTGTGCCAGCATCAAAGCAACAGCAAGACTTCCTGCCAGGCGCTCATCTGCCGTATTACCTAATACAGAGCCAATAAAAGATTTTCTCGAAACACCTGCCAGTACAGGCATTCTCAAATCATGAAACTCCGCAAATCTCTTCACCAGCGCCAAATCATACGCCGGCGTTTTGCCAAACATCCCACCACCAAAACCGGGATCAAGGATAATTCTTTCTTTCGCTATACCAGCCTGCTCGCAGACCTTAACCCGTTCAACCAAGTACTCAACAACCGATTCAACAATATCGCTGTATTCAGGCACAAACCCCGGCACAGGCTGCTCGATCAGTGAGTGCATCAAAATAACCGGAACATCACACTCAGCCACAGCCTCCAGCGCACCCGGTCGACTCAGTGCCCGAACATCATTAACAATGCCAGCACCAGCTTTCACTGCCGCCCTCATAACCCGGGCGGAGCTGGTATCAATAGAAACAATTACATCAGACTCTGCCGTCAGAGCCTCAATAACCGGAACAACACGATCAATTTCTTCACTTTCAGAAACAAGCTGGGCATTAGGGCGGGTAGACTCACCACCAATATCAATAATATCCGCCCCTTTCGAGAGCATCTCTCTGGCATGCTTAAGCGCCAACTCCAGGGTTGTATAGCGCCCACCATCCGAAAATGAGTCAGGTGTTACATTAAGAACCCCCATAACACTGGGGCGGGTCAGATCAAGAATTCGCCCTGCACAATCGAGAGATGTCTGCATAGCTCGAAACTACTGGTCCATAGGTGAAATAGACGGGAAGTATACGCACAAAACCCGGAACCACGAATAGCTCCCGCGCAAAAGAACACAAAATACAGACGAGAATCATTGATCCCCCGAAAACAAAAAAGGAGCCGAAGCTCCTTTTTTGTTTATCTACCGTTACTTAATGCTGGCCTGCAGGACCACCAACCGGTTTATCGCCTTCATCGGGAGCACTGTCATCAGCATCATCTGCAGGCGGCACATCACTCTTAGGCTCAGACTCTTCTGCCTTAACCTGAGCACCACCAGAAGCGTTGTCATCCTTATCCCAATCTTTGGGAGGACGAGGCCTCCTGCCTTCCATAATGTCGTCAATCTGAGGAGTATCGATGGTCTCATATTCCATGAGTGCATCCTTCATCAACTCCATCTTGTCCCGGTTCTCGTCCAGCAGCTTTTCTGCAGTTGCGTAGCAGCTGTCGATAATGGACTTCACTTCCTGATCAATCAGCTTGGCAGTTTCACCACTTACGCCCTGATGATGGGACGCCTGACTCTTACCCAGGAATACTTCACCTTCCTCTTCTCCATAAAGAAGGGGACCCAACTTATCGGACAAGCCCCACTTGGTGACCATATTGCGCACCATCTGGGTAGCCTGCTGAATATCGTTGGAGGCACCGGTAGAGACACCATCCTTGCCGTAATACATCTCTTCAGCAATACGACCACCGTACATAGATGCCACACGGCCAATCAGATAGCGACGGCTGTAGCTGATCTTGTCTTCCTCAGGCAGGTACATGGTGACACCAAGTGCACGACCACGAGGAATTATGGAAACCTTATAAACAGGATCATGCTCAGGCATCAGGCGACCGACAATAGCGTGACCAGCTTCATGATAAGCAGTCATCTCTTTGTCTTTCTCGCTCATCACCATGGACTTACGCTCAGCGCCCATCATGATCTTGTCTTTAGCCTGATCGAACTCCAGCTTGCCGACAGTACGCTTGTTAGCACGGGCTGCAAACAGTGCGGCTTCATTAACAAGGTTGGCCAGATCGGCGCCAGAGAAACCTGGCGTACCACGGGCGATCACGCTGGCTACAACATCATCACCACAAGGCACTTTGCGCATGTGAACTTTCAGAATCTGTTCACGACCACGAATGTCTGGCAGAGGCACAACCACCTGACGGTCAAAACGACCAGGACGCAGCAGCGCAGGGTCAAGTACATCTGGACGGTTAGTTGCAGCAATTACAATAATGCCGTCGTTTGCTTCAAAGCCATCCATTTCAACCAGCAACTGGTTCAGGGTCTGCTCACGCTCATCGTGACCACCACCCATGCCAGCGCCACGGTGACGACCTACCGCATCAATTTCATCGATAAAGATTATGCAGGGAGCCTGCTTCTTGGCCTGCTCAAACATGTCACGGACACGGGACGCACCCACACCCACGAACATTTCAACAAAGTCGGAACCGGAAATCGTAAAGAACGGAACCTTGGCTTCACCGGCAATGGCTTTTGCCAGCAGGGTTTTACCAGTGCCCGGAGAACCGCACATCAGTACGCCGCGAGGAATACGGCCACCCAGACGCTGGAATTTGCTGGGATCCTTCAGGAAGTCCACCAGCTCCTGCACGTCTTCCTTGGCTTCATCAACACCGGCAACGTCAGCAAAAGTTGTTTTGATCTGGTCTTCAGACAGCAGACGAGCCTTGCTCTTGCCAAAGCTCATAGGGCCGCCCTTGCCGCCACCACCGCCCTGCATCTGGCGCATGAAGAACATAAACACTGCGATGATGACCAGAATCGGGAAGCTGGCTACCAGCAACTGGGACCAGATGCTCTGCTTCTCGATAGGCTTGGCTTCAACCTGAACACCGCTGCGGAGCATTTCGTCCATCAGCTTATCATCCCGAACTGTCGGGGGCAGGTTGACCTCAAAGCGTTCATTATTGGTATAGGTGCCGGTCAGGGTATAACCGTCAATCAGCACACGGCTGACCTGACTATTATCTACCTGCGTCACAAAGTCGGAGTAGTTGACCTTCTGGGTAGAAGACTGCATGCCGTCGAAGTTTTTGAAAACCGTCAACAACACGAGGGCTATTATCACCCAGAGAATCAGATTTTTTGCCATGTCATTCAAATGTGTACCCTCACCGAGCGCATTCGGTACGGCTGATAACTTTTGGCTCTGTATCAGGCGAAAATGCCAGAGCGTCCTTAGCTGAGGAGGTGAACATCACAGAAAACCTGCAGTGTCACACTTCCAACATTACTACAGATTGGAAAGCAGAAACAGCTCTCAAAGACAGACTATTTCTATCCAACCTATTACCTAAACCTATGAACCCTGCACAGAGACAAATACCCTACACAAAGACTTGGTTACTTTTTGGGGGCTGTATTTACGTTTACAACCCTACCCAATAAAAAAACACAAAAACTTACATATCCAAGCCCATCATTTGACCTTAGCCCTTGAATTGCCTTCCTAACAGGTAAGTCTCTCTTGAACGGGCTCTGGAAGCACCAGGCTTACGGGTTACAACCGAACCAAAACTGGTTCGCATATCTTTCAGGTACTCATCAAAACCTTCCCCGTGAAAAATCTTCACCAGGAAAGAGCCGCCCGGCTTGAGCACCTGCCGCGCAAGATCCAGCGCCAACTCAACCAGATACATAGCGCGTGGCTGATCCGCAGCTTTAACACCACTCATGTTAGGGGCCATATCAGAGATCACCAGATCCACCTGATCCGCGCCGATAGCTTCCAGAATTTCTGTCAGAACAGTATCATCGGTAAAGTCGCCCTGTACAAAAGCCACATCAGCGATAGGGTCCATGGGCAAAATATCAGAGGCTACAACCCGCCCATTACCACCAACCATTTCACCGGCAACCTGAGTCCACCCACCCGGTGCAGCCCCAAGGTCCACAACGGTCATGCCCGGGCGGAACAATTTATCCTTCTCAGCAATTTCACGCAGTTTGTAACTGGCACGGGACCGGTATCCGTCCTGCTGGGACTGCTGAACATATTGGTCATCAAAATGTTCTTTCAACCAGCCCGCACTGCTTTTTGATCTCGCCACTAAACTACGTCCTCAAATCTATCACTGACAAATTACGCTGCATTCTAGCGAATTGCAGGGTTTATCCCAATCCGCATACCCTTGCATCCCCTGCGCTTCCCTATAGAATGCGCCCCCTGTTTTACTTACCCTCATTCCTAAATCTCAGGAGAATCCACCATGGCGCTGAAGGCCGAAAAAAAACGGGAACTGCGTGCCATCGGGCACAAGCTGAAGCCCGTTGTTATCGTTTCCGAAAACGGCATCACAGAAGGCGTTGTTGAGGAAACCCTGCGTGCGCTGGGCGACCATGAACTGATTAAGGTGAAGTTCGCAGTTCTGGATCGTGAAGCCAAGAAGCAACTGATGGACGAACTGTGCGAAGCCTGCGGAGCCGAAATCATCCAGACAATCGGCAAAATCGCACTGATTCTGAAACCTGCAAAAGAGCCAAATCCCAAGCTCTCCAACCTTCTGCGCATGGCTTAAACAGCCCGACCTCGGCGCACCAATCGTACGCCGGGGTTATTTCCCCGCTATAAGAACAAACAAAAATTACACGCCTTGGCAGAATAATTATTTAGGTGTAATAATCGTTCCAACCAAAACAACATACCTTGAGGCTTGCCCGCCATGCCTGCCAAGAGAGAACTGTTCTTTTATTTTGATTTCATCTCACCGAATGCTTACATAGCATGGAGTCAGCTGCCACAACTGGCGGAACGCCATAACCTCAAGATCACTCCCATCCCGATTCTTTTTGCCGGCTTACTCAAAGAAAGCGGTCAACTTGGCCCTGCTGAGTATCCAGCCAAGCAACGGTGGATGTTTACCAATATTGCCCGCAAAGCAGCTCAGCTTAACCTTCCTATACAGCCACCTCTTTATCACCCTTTCAATCCGTTACTTGCCCTGCGGCTATCATCTTTACCTATGCCGGAGCCGCAGAGGTGGGACATTATTAACGCGCTGATGCTTGGAGCCTGGGAACAGCGCAAACACCTCAGCGAAGAAAGTGATGTCAGAAACCTGCTAACCCCTTTACAGCTCGACACCAACTCTCTTTTGGAAAAAGCACAAAGCCCGGAAGCCGTACAAGCTTTAAAACAACAAACCAATAAAGCTATCTCACTTGGCGTATTTGGTATTCCATCAATGGTTATCAATGATCAATTGTTTTTTGGTTATGATGATTTCCCCTATCTTGAGCTTGCCCTACAAGACAGCGATCCAATAAATAGCTCTCCAACTGCACAGCACTGGCTGAACGCAACCTGGACAGCATCCTCACAGAGAAAAGAAGTAACAACCAATAAGAAAACGACAACAGCCTGACATCAGGATGGAGCCATCTGTGACATTACCTCCCATAACATTACTCACCGCTCCAACACCTAATGGCTGGAAGGTCAGCATTATGCTGGAAGAGCTTCGTGAGGCTGGAATACAACTTCCAGATATAAAAGTTATCCAAACCGACCTTATTGCTGGTGAACAGTTTGAACCAGAGTTCACACGCTACAACCCTAATCAAAAAATACCGGTTCTGATTCACGGCGAGCAGGTCATTATGGAAAGCTGCGCCATTCTTCAATACTTGGCGGAAACATTTCAAAGTTCCTTACTCCCCAGCCAGAAGCGCTGGCAAATTTTGCCCTGGCTATATTGGCAGGCTGCAACACTTGGCCCCGCCTTTGGTAATAAGCTGAGCTACACCCGCTATATGGATGACATAGCCCCAGAACAAAAAAACCATCCGTTAGAGCGCTTTGGCAGAGAAGCCCTTCGACAAGCGAATATTCTGGAGCAGCAACTGGCTCAACATACCTACATCTGTGGCGATGATTTTACGATTGCAGATATCGCCACATATCCATGGATTCGAGGCTGGAAATGGAGCAAGGTTGATATAAGTGATAAGCCTTTCATTCAAGACTGGCTTAAGATAATCAGGGCAAGACCGGGAGTGGATCGGGGCCTTCGTTATGGAGTGGAGCAAACTGAAGTTGATCAGTGGAATGCAAAAACTAAAGCGCGGTATGTAAAAGGCGGACAAAGCCTGACAAAATTATCCTAAGCTTCTGAACCCACCATCCAACTACAAACAAAAACGGCAACATATTTCTATGTCGCCGTTTTCTTTGAAATCAAGAAAATCAGATATGCTGAACTTCTTCGATTTCGTACTCAATCTGACCGCTTGGTGTTGTTACCACCACAACATCACCTTCTTCCTTGCCGATCAGGGCGCGGGCAATAGGAGATGTTACAGAGAGCTTGCCTTCCTTAATGGAGGCTTCGTCTTCACCAACAATCTTGTAAGTCACCTGAGACTCATCATCAGAGTTCAGCAGTGTAACGGTCACACCAAAAATAACCTTACCGGTATTTTCGATCTCTTTAACGTCAATCACCTGAGCATTGGAAAGCTTGCCTTCCAACTCCTGAACCCGCCCCTCATTAAAACCCTGCTGCTCACGAGCGGCATGGTATTCAGCGTTTTCCTTCAGATCTCCAAGTTCCCGCGCTTCTGCGATTGCAGCCGCAATACGGGGACGATCCTTAGTTTTACGAGTCTGCAACTCCTCGCGGAGAGCGTTCTCTCCCTCCACTGTCATAGGGTAGCGTTGCATGCAATTATCCTTCGTGTAGATCCTGTAGTCGTCTGACGCTCTTCTCCGGCCCAAATTCAATTGCCTGAGCAATTGCAATGGCACACGGCATGGTCGTGGTATAGAGAACTTTGTTCGTCAGCGCTGATCGACGAATTGTAAAGGAATCAGCTATCGCCTGACGACCCTCTGTAGTATTAACCACTAACGCAATTTCGCCATTCACAATCTTATCCACAAGGTGAGGACGCCCCTCTTTCACCTTGTTAACAACCGGAACTTCAATCCCGGCTTCCAGCAATGCCTGAGCAGTACCGCTGGTCGCAACAATCTTAAACCCGATTTTCTGCAACAGCTTAGCCAGCTCAGCAACTTTCGGTTTGTCGCGATTACGAACACTAAGGATAGCCGTACCACTTTCCGGCAGCTGCATTTTCACTGCGAGCTGCGCTTTTGCGTAAGCCTCAGGGAAGGTATCACCAACACCCATTACCTCACCGGTAGACTTCATCTCAGGCCCAAGAATCGGGTCCACACCAGGGAATTTGTTGAACGGGAATACCGCTTCCTTCACGTAAACCTGTTCAGGAACAATCTCCTTGGTAAAGCCAAGATCCTGCAGGGTTGCACCAGCCATAACCCGGGCCGCAATTTTAGCAAGAGATACGCCAATACACTTGGAGACGAACGGTACCGTTCTGGATGCACGAGGGTTAACCTCGATCACATAAATCTCACCATCCTGAATTGCCATCTGCACATTCATCAGGCCAACCACACCAAGCTCCAGAGCCATAGCCCGAACCTGATCGCGGATTACATCCTGAATATCTGCAGGGATATCGTAAGGCGGCAGTGAGCAACCAGAGTCACCTGAGTGGATGCCCGCCTGCTCGATGTGCTGCATGATGGCGCCGATCACGACATCCTTGCCATCACAGATCGCATCAACATCTACTTCAACAGCGTGAGTGAGGTAGAAGTCCAGCAGTACAGGGCTGTCATTAGACACCTGTACAGCTTCATTCATGTAACGGTTCAGATCAGCCTCGGTGCTGACAATTTCCATTGCCCGGCCACCAAGCACGTATGATGGGCGAACTACCAGCGGATAACCGATATTTTTCGCTTCCTCAACAGCTTCTTCGAGACTTCTCACTGTTGCGTTAGCAGGCTGCTTGAGGCCCAGCTTCTGGATCATCTGCTGGAAGCGCTCACGATCTTCCGCCATATCGATGGCTTCAGGGCTGGTACCGATAATCTTGGCACCTGCCGCTTCAAGCGCCAAAGCCAGCTTCAACGGAGTCTGGCCGCCATATTGAACAATCACACCATCAGGCTGTTCAACATCAACAATTGCCAGAACATCTTCCAGAGTTACCGGTTCAAAGTAGAGACGGTCTGAAGTGTCGTAATCAGTTGAAACCGTTTCTGGATTACAGTTGACCATAATGGTCTCATAACCGTCTTCCCGCATAGCCAGAGCCGCGTGAACACAGCAGTAATCAAACTCAATCCCCTGACCGATACGGTTAGGACCACCGCCAATAACCATAATTTTCTTACGATCAGAAGCTGCGGCTTCGCACTCTTCCTCGTAAGTGGAATACATATAAGCAGTATCAGAAGCAAATTCCGCAGCACAGGTATCAACCCGCTTAAATACCGGGCGCAGCCCCAGCCCTAAACGGTGCTCACGAACCTTAGCCTCTTTAACACCGAGCAGTTCAGCCAAACGAGCATCACTGAAGCCTTTGCGCTTAAGCTTGCGCAGAACAGCATAAGTCAGATCTTCCAGCTTGCTTGCAGCAATATCCGCTTCATCATTCAGAAGATCTTCAATCTGAACCAGGAACCAAGGGTCAATCTTGGTCAGCTTAAAGATATCCACAAGAGTCAAGCCAACACGGAAAGCATCAGCCAGATACCAGATGCGTTCAGCTCCGGGAGTAATCAACTCCTCACGGATACGGTTTTCTGCGCCCGGATCATCAAGATCAACAATAGGATCAAAGCCCGCTACGCCAACTTCCAAACCACGCAGAGCTTTGTGCATGGACTCCTGGAAAGTACGGCCAATCGCCATCACCTCACCCACAGATTTCATCTGGGTAGTCAGGCGCGCATCAGCTTGCGGGAACTTCTCAAAAGCGAAACGAGGAATCTTGGTGACAACGTAATCAATGGCAGGCTCAAACGAAGCTGGTGTTACGCCGCCAGTAATATCATTCTGCAGTTCGTCCAGCGTATAACCTACAGCCAGCTTGGCTGCGACTTTCGCAATGGGGAAACCTGTCGCCTTGGAAGCCAGAGCAGAAGAACGGGATACCCGTGGATTCATTTCGATAATAACCATACGGCCATCATCTGGATTAATACCGAACTGAACGTTGGAGCCGCCAGTTTCCACACCAATTTCACGCAGTACCGCCAGAGAGGCGTTACGCATGATCTGGTATTCCTTATCGGTCAGAGTCTGGGCTGGAGCAACAGTGATGGAGTCACCGGTGTGAACACCCATTGGGTCAAAGTTTTCAATGGAGCAAACAATGATACAGTTGTCGTTTTTATCCCGAACAACCTCCATCTCGTACTCTTTCCAACCAATCAGGGATTCATCAATCAACAGTTCATTGGTTGGGGAAAGATCAAGACCGCGGGTACAGATTTCTTCGAACTCGTCCTTGTTATAAGCAATACCGCCACCGGTACCACCCATGGTAAACGACGGACGAATAATACAGGGGAAGCCAACCATATCGAGAACACCATAGGCTTCCTCCATATTATGAGCGATGCCAGCGCGCGGACACTCAAGACCTATATTTTTCATGGCCACATCGAATTTGCTGCGGTCTTCAGCCTTATCAATGGTTTCAGCGTTGGCGCCAATCATTTCAACGCCGTACTTTTCCAACACACCATGACTTTCAAGATCGAGAGCGCAGTTCAGCGCCGTTTGCCCCCCCATCGTGGGCAACACAGCGTCAGGACGCTCTTTTTCAATGATTTTTTCTACAGTTTCCCAGCGAATTGGTTCGATGTAGGTGGCATCTGCCATCACCGGGTCGGTCATAATGGTGGCCGGGTTGGAGTTCACCAGAATAACCCGATACCCTTCTTCCCGCAGAGCCTTACAGGCTTGAGCGCCGGAATAGTCAAATTCGCAGGCCTGCCCAATAACAATGGGGCCAGCGCCAAGAATCAGAATACTTTTGATGTCTGTCCGTTTCGCCATGATATCTTCTTCTGCGCTCTGTATTTGTTTCGTTGAGCTCTATTCACGCGGTCCGGGTCAAAAAGCCTTTGGCCGCAACGTTATTCCCAGTCGTAGTCGTGCCAGCCGCCAGGCTGACACTTTTACCGACTATCGTCGCTTTTCCAGCTCGCTCACAAACCTGTCAAACAATGGTGCCACGTCATGAGGCCCCGGGCTGGCTTCTGGGTGCCCTTGGAAGCTGAATGCAGGCACATCTGTACGCTCAATTCCCTGCAAAGAACCATCAAACAAAGATTTGTGGGTTGCACGCAGGTTTTCAGGCAGGTTGTCTTCTGAAACAGCGAAGCCATGGTTCTGGCTGGTAATCATTACCACACCGGAATCCAGATCCTGCACAGGGTGGTTCGCACCATGATGGCCAAACTTCATCTTCTCAGTCTTGGCGCCAGAGGCCAGAGCCAGAAGCTGATGCCCAAGGCAGATACCAAACACCGGCAGACCTGTTTCAAGAATTTCGCGTATGGCAGTGATCGCGTAATCACAAGGTTCCGGATCACCGGGGCCGTTGGACAGAAAAACACCATCAGGGTTCAGTGCCAGAACATCTTTCGCTGGAGTTGTTGCAGGAACAACCGTTAACCGGCAGCCGCGCTCAGCCAGCATTCGCAAAATGTTACGTTTTACACCGAAATCGTAAGCCACGACATGGAAGCGGGAAGAGTCTGCCCGATCGATATGACTGTCGGACTCAAGCTCCCAGACACCTTCCGTCCAGGAATAATTTTCCTGAGCCGTGACTTCCTTCGCCAGATCCATGCCTTTAAGGCCAGGGAATGCCTTGGCCAGCTCCAGCGCTCTTTCTTCTGTCGCGCCTGCCCCGGCAACAATCGCACCATTCTGAGAGCCTTTCTCTCGGAGGATGCGAGTTAAACGCCGGGTATCAATATCTGCGATAGCAACGATATTGTTACTTTCGAGGTATTCATCAAGGGGCTGGGAATTACGCCAGTTACTGGCAAGAAGGGGGAGATCACGAATAACAAGACCGGCAGACCAGAGCTGACTGGCTTCTTCGTCTTCCGGAGTGGTTCCGGTATTACCGATATGAGGATAAGTGAGAGTCACAATTTGCCGGGCATAGGAGGGATCGGTAAGAATTTCCTGGTACCCGGTCATTGCGGTATTGAAGACTACTTCACCACTGGTTTCCCCATCACTACCGATGGCGATACCGTGGAAGATGCTGCCGTCCTCAAGAGCAAGTATGGCCGTCCTGCTCAAAGCGTCCTCCTGCTGCACAACGCTGCTGTTGTCATATTCAGTCCGCAAAAAGGCGAGATGCAACCAAGTTCCATCTCGCCTCTGATTTATTTGTTTTCTTCTTGCCGAGGTGAATTCTCACCTCAAACTGCTCATCAGATCTGGCGTCCTGCCATACTCAAGGCAAATTTCACGCATCCTAACAAAGATGTGCGAACTTATCCATTTATACCTACATTAATTCGGTTAATACCTTATAAGCAATCAACGGAGATCAAGGACATCCTGCATATCGAACAGGCCTGCACCTTTCCCCTGCAACCACTTAGCCCCGCGAACAGCGCCATTAGCATAAGTCGCCCGGCTGGCTGAACGAATGCCAATCTCAACCCGCTCACCCTCAGCAATAAACATGGCATTGTGCTCGCCAACAATGTCGCCACCGCGAATTGTGGCGAAGCCGATAGTGTCTTTATCACGGGCTCCGGTATGACCTTCGCGACCATATACCGCACACTTGCTTAAGTCCCGCCCCAGAGTAT
The DNA here is from genome assembly GCF_058148445.1 of Parendozoicomonas sp. 2304DJ65-17. Classification (NCBI taxonomy): domain Bacteria; kingdom Pseudomonadati; phylum Pseudomonadota; class Gammaproteobacteria; order Oceanospirillales; family Endozoicomonadaceae; genus Parendozoicomonas; species Parendozoicomonas sp. 2304DJ65-17. The sequence goes on along the minus strand of NZ_JBYVJV010000002.1, from coordinate 407,891 downwards.
CAGCGATAATTTCGCCCATATGCAGAGCGGTACCGGATGGAGCATCAACTTTATGACGATGGTGAGCTTCTACAATCTCGATATCGCTTTCATCGCCCATAACCCGGGCTGCGGTTTCGAGCAATTTGAAAATCAGGTTTACACCCACGCTCATATTGGGTGCAAAGATAACAGGGATAGAGCTGCCAGCTTCTTTCAATGTATTTTTTTGAGATTCATCCAACCCGGTTGTGCCGATAACAATACCTTTGCCATTCGCACGACAGATAGCAACATGATTCATGGTGCTTTCAGGTGTAGTGAAATCAATCAGCACATCAAAATCATCAACTACGGATGACAGGTCTTCTTTCAATTCAACGCCAAGCTTACCAACGCCCGCCAGTTCACCAACATCCGCACCAATCAACGAGCTGCCAGGACGATCAGTCGCCGCAGTTAGTGTTGTTGCCTCATCCTGTACAACAGCCTGAATCAGGGCCTTTCCCATACGACCGGCAGCGCCGACTACAGCTATTCTTGTCATCTTTTTATCCTGTTGCCCTGTTTACAGTGTCTTCTAAGTGCCTATTTCGCAGGCAATTATCGCAGCGCAAAGCCACAAGGCAAATACCACAACCACAAAAGCAGTGAAATCATGATTCAGATGCATATTAATTCCTGAACCATAGCGCTAACCTTGTCCTTCAACTCCTCTCTTTATAATGAGCGCTTTGCTGGCATGAATATTCTGTCTATTCAATCCCATGTCGCATACGGCCATGCAGGTAACGCATCCGCCGTTTTCCCTCTTCAACGCATGGGTTTTGAGGTTTGGCCGGTTCACACGGTTATGTTTTCCAACCACACAGGACATGGCTCCTGGCGCGGGCCTGTTTTTGAACCCGGCACAGTCAGTGAAGTGATCGCGGGAATAGAAGACCGTGGTGTTTTGAAAGAATGTACAGCCGTACTGTCTGGCTATATGGGAGCACCCGAGTTGGGTTCAGCCATTCTTGATGCCGTAGACAAAGTAAAATCCGAAAACCCTGAAGCTCTTTACTGCTGCGACCCGGTTATTGGTGATACCGACCGGGGCATTTTTGTGCGAACCGGTATTCCTGAGTTTTTCCGGGACAAGGTTTTGCAGCGTGCTGACATCCTCACACCAAACCACTTTGAGCTGGAGCTTCTTACCGGCCACAAAGTGAATACCCTGGAAGACGCCCTGAAAGCCGTTAAAGAACTGCAGAAGATCGGCCCATCAAAAGTATTGGTTACCAGCCTGACTCGCACTGACGCTCAGCCCGGCGTGATTGAAATGCTGGCTGTGGATAAGAACGAAGCATGGATTGTCGCCACCCCACGCCTTGAGTTCCCTTATCCCGTTAATGGCTCCGGCGATGCAACCGCTGCGGTATTCCTGGCAAAATATCTGCGCACCCGCAACCTGAAGAAAACTTTGGAACATACGGCAGGCGCAATCTTTGCCCTGTTTGAAAAAACCTGGGCAACCAAGAGCCGCGAGCTGCAACTTATTGCTGCGCAGGATGCTTATGTAACACCCCCACAGCAATTTCAGGCGGCCAGCGTGAAAATCGATTAATCCAGCCCACGGAGAAAGTGTTTCGTTAAACGCTTTGTTGATGAACTGGAGGGCGATTGTTTCGTCCTCTTTGTTTTTATGTCTTCTGCCAAATCAGCACTGTTTGTATTTATTTTTTTACCAAACAACTTTCGAATAAAACCCTTCACACTACACGCTCTCTTTAACCCCATCCTTTCAACATAGTTCACGAACAGGGTGTAAGAGTATGAAGTTTCTGTGAAAGTTACATTGCAGGAAAAACCCAAAGCACGATATAAAATCAGACACTGCACACAACAATAAAGCTGATAATGGTCGATACACCGAACCTTTCTTCACTGCTCCCAGCAATAAGAAGCCTCGCATTACATTGCAGGAAAAACCCTGAACAGCTATTTGCCAGCGCCGATATCGATCTGAATCAGGCAGAGAACAGAGCCACCAGCATTTCTGCAGCCCAGCTTGAGTCAATCATCGAGCTTTTAATAGAAAGCGCAAACGTCCCTCACGCAGGGTTACTTCTTGGCCAGCACATACAAGCCGAAACTCTCGGAACATTTGGCCCTTTAATAGCCAGCTGCCCAACCCCCAGAGTTGCTATTCAGAACTTTTCCAGGTTCAAAGAACTGCTGCATCCATCCTTTGATTTACAACTGAAAGAGTACGACTCCGAAGTACATCTTATTTACGCCTCACACGACAAACGCCTTATAGGTAGCAAGGCCTTCTACGCCGACACACTTTTCAGTGCTCTCACAACCTTGGGAGGGATTTTTCTGGGCGAACCCGTTCAGCCATCTCGCATTGAGTTTCGCCACGATAGAACAAACTATCTTGATAAATACCAAGAAATTTTTGGATGCCCTGTATCCTTCAACTGTCAGCAGGACATTTTTGTAGTTTCCGGAAAGCTACTTGATGCCCCCATGCTCAGTGCCAACTTCTCCCGCAATCAACAGTTGAGGCAAAAGGCCAGCAGTACTCTCCAGGAGCAGCCAGACAGTACAGTTAGAGAAGTATCAAAACTGATTCATAACCATATTCATGAGCAAGATTTCACCGCTCAAAAGGCTGCCAAGTTCCTGAATATGAGCCCCAGAACTTTACAGAGAAAACTCAACTCATCATCAACAAGTTTTTCCCAACTGAGAGAACAGGTGATAAAAAGGCAGGCAATACACCTTCTGGAAGAAACTTCTCTCTCCACGGAACAGATTGCCCGAGAGCTGGGTTACAGCGATCGCAGTAATTTTGTGCACGCCTTCAAACGCATGAGTGGCCTGTCACCACAGCAACATCGCAACCAGATGACCGAAAATCACACACTCTAGACGCCAATTCTTACAGCCTGAATTTCGCCAAAAGAATAGAGTTTAAGAAAACACGACATAAACACATTCTTATGGCTCCAGCACAAACACTTTTTCCAAACGCCCCCAGCCGCTATCGCACTCCTGAAAGCAACCGCCACAAATACCCTTTGCGCATTCTGGAACGCTTTGTCATCAGAGCGAATCCAATGCCCGACAACAGCCAGCTGCAACAAGGCATTGACGGCTGGATGCGCGGTGATCTTTTAGCCGACAAATGGGTACAAGCCAGTAAGAAACTTCCTCCTGGCGAAGGGCGAAAACTTCTTGATGCCGCACTCACCAATGGCATTGGCAGCCAACCCAACCCGCCGGAAGAGCTTGTTAATCTTTTTAAGCAGCTGGATAGAACACCAGTCTGGCTCGACTGGGCACAGCTACAGCTTGGCGCGCAAGCTTACCAGCGCAACCCTTATATTGGCCGCTACATTCTCACTTATGTCAGCCTGATGGGAGGTTACGCAGCAGCCAGCGTTATTAAACCGCTGCTAATGACCGGAAGGCTTAGCTATAAAGCCGACAAGCGTGTTATTGAAACAACGCAGTTCGTAACCGATGTTACCCGCCCTGGCAGTATGCAACGATCAGGAGAAGGCTTTAAGGCTGTGGTTAGAGTGCGCGTGATGCATGCCATGGTTCGTCAAATGATTTTGGATAATCAGGACACCAATGGCTGGCAAACAGAAGATCTGGGAATTCCTATTAATCAGACCGATATGCTGGGCACTAACCTGCTGTTCTCGTTTAACTACCTCACCTGCAGCAAAGCGCTGGGTTGCCATTACACCGAGAAAGAAAGCCAGGCCATTATGCACCTGTGGCGTTATGTCGGTTACCTGATGGGCATTGATGAGAATCGCCTGCCAGCAACAGAAAGAGAGGCGGCCCGTATTCTTTATCTGGTAACCAGTATTCAGGATGATCCGGATGAAGGCAGCGCTACACTCACCAAGTCTCTCTACAAGGTGCCTTATCACCTTGCTAATACGCCACTACAAAGGTTTATAGCTCCGATAAAAATGCACCTTGGCGCTGGAATCACTCGATTGTTTATTGGAAACACTTTGGGAGAGCAATTAGAAATTCCGGGCCGCTACAGCAAGTTTTTCATTCCGCTTATTGCTTTAATCAAAAAACCTGCAGAACTACTCAGAGCTGTTATTCCGGGAGCAACACAGCTGGCAAATAGAATGGGACAGCGTCAGAGAGAAAAATATCTCAGGCGGGTTTCCGGCAATCATCGGGCAGATTACCAGCCAGCATCAAAACTGGAAAAGGTTAGGAAAAGAGCAAAAGAAAAAGCGGAAGAGGCTGCCTGAAGGGCTCAGGCAGCCAGCATCATCAGGAAGTCATTCCGTCAAAGAATTTCTTCACGCCGTCAAAGAAGCTGCGCTTCTGTGGGGAGTGCTTGTGATCACCTTCGAAAGTCTGCTGCAACTCTGCCAGCAGTTCTTTCTGGCGAGAAGTCAGTTTCACCGGAGTTTCCACAACAACCTTACAGATAAGATCGCCCTGGCTGCCACCGCGAACAGGAACAACGCCCTTACCACGCAAGCGGAACATCTTGCCAGTTTGAGTCTCAGGTGGAATCTTCAGCTTAACCTTGCCATCCAAGGTTGGCACTTCCAGCTCGCCCCCCAAAGCAGCATCAGTGAAAGTCACTGGAACTTCACAGTAAAGATGTTTGCCATCCCGCTGGAAGATTTCATGCTCACGCACATCAATCTGTACATACAGATCGCCAGCTGGGCCACCATTGGCTCCGGCTTCACCTTCACCAGATAGGCGAATACGGTCGCCAGTATCCACACCCTTAGGCACTTTGACTGACAGTGTCTTGTATTCCTGAATCCGGCCTTCGCCGTGACAATCACGACAAGGGTCTTTTATCACCTTGCCAGAACCGCGACATTCCGGGCAGGTCTGCTGAACAGCAAAGAAACCCTGTTGCATACGAACCTGACCGTGCCCCTGACAGGTTCCACAGGTTGCAGCCGAAGAGCCTTTCTTGGCACCAGAACCATCACAGGTTCCACATTCCACCAGAGTTGGAATACGGATTTTCTTTTCTACGCCACGAACCGCATCTTCAAGATCAAGCTCAAGGGAGTAACGCAGGTCGGCACCACGCTGAACGCTGGAACGACCACCGCCACCACCTGCGCCGCCACCAAAGATGTCGCCAAAAACATCACCGAAAATATCGCCGAAGTTGCCGGCACCGCCACCAAAGCCGCCACCGAATCCACCAGCACCGCCACCCATGCTTGGGTCTACACCGGCGTGACCATATTGATCGTAGGCTGCGCGCTTTTGGGGGTCAGAAAGCATTTCGAAAGCTTCATTCACTTCCTTAAAGCTTTCTTCTGCGTCCTTGTCGCCAGGATTTCGGTCTGGATGAAACTTCATCGCCATGCGGCGATAAGCCTTCTTCATCTCTTTGTCGCTGGCATCCCGGGCAATCCCGAGTACCTCGTAATAATCTCTTTTCGACATAACCGTTTTAAACCTGGTGCCAACCTGAAAATTCTTGGCTGCTTTTTACACAGCTTTTTACATAAACCATCTACGCAAACGCGGGAGCTAACTCCCGCGCATGCAACTCACTCTCTAGAGAGCGATATGAAAGATCGACTTACTTCTTGTCGTCTTTCACTTCTTCGAACTCAGCGTCAACAACGTCATCGTCCTTGGCACCAGCGTCAGCCTGAGCGTCTGCGCCAGGCTGAGCCTGTCCAGCTTCGTCGGCCATCTTCTGAGCCAGAGGACCGGAAGCCTGAACCAGAGCCTGAGTCTTGGTGTCGATAGCTTCTTTGTCGTCAGCCTTTACAGCTTCTTCCAGCTCTTTAATAGCGGCTTCAACTGCGTTCTTCTCTTCTTCGGAAGCCTTGTCACCAGCTTCTTCCAGAGTCTTGCGAGTCGCGTGAATCATGGCGTCTGCCTGGTTACGGGCACCAGCCAGCTCTTCAAACTTCTTGTCTTCCTCAGCGTTAGCTTCGGCGTCGCGAACCATTTGATCGATTTCTTCATCGGACAGACCGGAAGAAGCCTTGATCACGATGGACTGCTCTTTACCGGTGTTCTTGTCTTTAGCAGACACGTTCAGAATACCGTTAGCATCCAGGTCGAAGGAAACTTCGATCTGTGGCATGCCACGCTGAGCAGCAGGAATACCTTCCAGATTGAACTGGCCCAGAGACTTGTTGCCATGCGCCTGCTTACGCTCACCCTGCAGTACATGAATAGTTACTGCAGACTGGTTGTCTTCCGCGGTGGAGAAAACCTGAGACTTCTTGGTTGGGATAGTGGTGTTCTTCTCAATCAAAGGAGTCATCACGCCACCCATGGTTTCAATACCCAGAGTCAGCGGAGTTACATCCAGCAGCAGAACGTCGGTACGGTCACCGGACAGTACGCCACCCTGCAGAGCAGCACCCATGGCTACAGCTTCGTCAGGGTTAACGTCCTTACGAGCTTCTTTACCGAAGAATTCAGCAACCTTCTGCTGAACCAGAGGCATACGGGTCTGACCACCAACCAGGATAACTTCGTCGATGTCGGAAACGCTCAGGTCAGCGTCTTTAACAGCCTGACGTACAGGTTCCAGAGAACGGGCAACCAGCTCTTCTACCAGAGACTCCAGCTTGGCGCGGGTTACTTTAACGTTCAGGTGCTTAGGACCAGTCGCGTCTGCAGTCACGTAAGGCAGGTTTACGTCAGTCTGAGTCGCAGAGGACAGTTCGATCTTGGCCTTTTCAGCAGCTTCTTTCAGACGCTGCATGGCCAGAGGGTCACCCTTCAGATCAATGCCCTGATCCTTCTTGAACTCATCAGCCAGGAAGTTGATCAGACGCATGTCGAAATCTTCACCACCCAGGAAGGTGTCGCCGTTGGTGGACAGCACTTCAAACTGGTGCTCGCCGTCAACGTCAGCAATTTCGATAACGGAGATATCGAAAGTACCACCACCCAGGTCGTATACAGCGATAGTCTGGTCGCCCTTGGCCTTGTCCAGACCGTAAGCCAGAGCAGCAGCAGTTGGCTCGTTGATAATACGCTTAACGTCCAGACCCGCGATGCGGCCAGCGTCTTTGGTAGCCTGACGCTGAGCGTCGTTGAAGTAAGCAGGTACAGTGACAACAGCTTCGGTAACACCGTGACCCAGATAATCTTCAGCGGTCTTCTTCATCTTCTTCAGAATCTCAGCGGAGATCTGAGGAGGAGCCATGGTGTCGCCTTTTACTTCAACCCATGCGTCACCGTTATCTGCCTTAGCAATTTTGTAAGGCACCATTTCGATATCTTTCTGAACTTCTTTATCTTCGAAGCGACGGCCGATCAGACGCTTGATAGCAAACAAAGTGCTGTCTGGGTTGGTTACCGCCTGACGCTTAGCAGGCATACCTACCAGAATTTCACCATCGTCGGTGTAAGCAATGATGGAAGGTGTAGTACGAGCGCCTTCAGCGTTCTCAATAACCTTTACACTGTCGCCATCCAGTACGGATACGCAAGAGTTGGTGGTACCCAGGTCGATACCGATAATTTTGCTGTTGCTCATCGAAAACCCTCTCCGTTCACTTCGCCCCGGGCGAAGGCTTGAACATAAAAAACGGGATAAACCCTAATTCAGAAAGAAATTGCCCTTGTCAGCCTTGCAGCGGCTCGGGTGAGGCTTAGCCCTAATGTAGCTTTGCCTTCCATCCGCCTTACTGACTGCTTGGCTCGATATATGGGAACGGCCTAAAACCTTTTCAAGGGGAAGCCTGTGACTTTTTTTCATTTTTTTTCAATCATGGGTAAATCCTGTCTTTTCTGAGTGTCAGAAAACAAATCTTCAGGCTTCCAGCCAGCAGCTCCAACGCTGCGCAACGACAGGAAATTGCAGCCCCCCCCCCCCCTAAGCACCTCCCTTCCTAAACTCTTCCACCACACATGCCGTTACCCCACACACAGAGACCGGTTTCTGCTGAGGCAGCACAATATGGGTGTTCTTAAGCAAGTATTAAAAGCCAGTGGCATTCCCAAAGAAGGCGTAGGCATTCTTTTCCAGGGGCACACTATTGCCAGCCTGAAAAAAATGGATCCAAAGCTGCTGGACGCCATTTATGGCTTGGGCCACCAGAACTACGAGAGCGAGAAGTTTGAGAAAGCGCGCAACATAATGCGCTACCTCTGCGTTCAGGATCATACCAACCCTGAATATTTCGCGGCTTTGGGAGCCTGTGAGTATCGCCTCGAAAACTATCAGGCGGCACAGATGATCTTGGAACAAGCCGTGGAAATGGATATGACCGACCCACGCCCTGTACTCAATCTGGCTCTGTGCATGATTAAGAACAAAAACAAAAAAGACGCCAAGATCTACATGCAGGTGGCAGAAAAAATGGCGTCAGATAAGAACGAATTTTCCCGTGAGTGGCGCTTGGCCAGCAGAATTCTGGAAGGTTCCGGCAAGAAAAAGCAGAAAGGCAGTGAGGGCTGAGTATGGCAGGCGGCATTGATGGAGGCGTAGGCGGCCAGCCACGCATACAACCGGGAAGCCCGGGATCAGTCCAACAGACAGATGAAGTTCAACGATCGGACGGAACTAACCGGGCCGGATCGGATAATCTTTCTGTCAGCCATACGCAAGGGACTGATGCCGCCAGAAAATCCAGTCCAACAGCTGGGATACCTGAGCCAAACCCTGAAGCCGCGGCTTACCTGTCCTCCCTTAACCCTTCAGAATTATCAGCACTTCTAGCCGGCCTTAATGCCGAAGTCAGCCAGACCAATGATGAGCTGGCAATCTCTAACGCTGAAGCCAAAAAGGCTGACGTAAAAAAGATTCAGGACGAAAGAAAAACCGAGCTGGAAGAGCTGAGAAAAGAACGGCAGGAAGCACAAAACCAGGGTAAGTGCGCCAAAGTAAAACTAGCCTTTGCTAACGTTTTCAGTTTCGGTATAGCCGGTGCGGCTGGTTACGGTAAGAAGATGAACGCCGAATACGACAAAGCTATGCAGAAAGTCGCCATTATCGACCTTCAGCTCAACGGCCTTGTGGACACACCACCACCAACACTATCTCCTGAATTGCGAGAAGTCGTTGACGAGTTCAGTAAATACTCCCCTTTTGAACGGATTTCTGACAAGCCAAAAAAAGACACAATAAACCTTCTTCACAAAATGCGTGCCGAAGACCGTATTGATGAAAGCACCTATCAGGCCATGACAGAACTCGTTTCCAAGCACAGTTCCAACGAGGGCAATGTCTGGCAAAAAAACGGGGAGATTGCATTCTTCAAAGATGTTGTGCTTCTTCAGGCACAAATTGATGCCGGTGAAGAAGCTTCAGCAGGCACCCTGCCTGAAGTTCCACCCTCAACAGATGAAGGTGTACCGGCAACAGATATTACTGAAAACTCTCCAACCGAAGGCACCACGGAAGCCACACAAAATACTGCCTCTATTCCAGCAGAGTCTACGGCAGAAGATGACGCACGCTGGCTGGCTGAATTTGAAGCCCTGATGCGTGAGCAGGAAAAAGAGATGAACGAGATTATCGCCCAACTTGAAGACGGGCAAAACTCAACAACGCAGGCTGCACAAGACGCCTACGATGTTGCATCTTTCCGCTTCACCAGCGGATAAAAAACGGGAGTTTCTGTACGAAACTCCCGCTCTTCAAACTTCAAAGGCAATCAATCAGGGTGCTTTAGCAACTACAACCATTGCCGGACGAACAACACGCCCGTTCAGGGTGTAACCCTTCTGAATAACATCCATAACAGTGCTTGGCTCCATATCCGGGTTTGGAACCATGGTAATTGCCTGATGGAAGTTAGGGTCCAGAGGCTCACCAACTGGGTTTAATTGCTCAACCTGATGCTTAGACAGAGTATCCACAAACAGCTTCAAAGTGAGCTCCATACCTTCACGCATGGCATCATGGGAACCATCGCTGGACTCAACACTTTTCAGACCATTTTCCAAGCTGTCCACGACTGGAAGCAGGGATTCAACAAACTTATCCAGAGCAAACTTGTGAGCCTTCTCAACATCCTGCTGGGCACGACGCTTAACATTCTGGGCTTCGGCAACAGCTCGTAGAGCCTGCTCTTGAGCCTTGGTCAGGTCATCCTGAGCACGAACAAGCTCGTTCTGCAGCGCAGCAAGGGAATCTTCTTCCGCGGCAGCATTTTCGCTAGTAGTGCCTTCTTCAACAGTTACATCCTCTGCAACTGCTTCTGCTGCTTCAGGAGCTACGGTTTCTTCAACCTGCTCACCGGCTTTATTTTGATCTTCAGTCATCCTGCAACTCCCATCCTGCAGCTGGGCTCCTTAGTGAAGGAACAGCATCGCGCAACGGTTCATAAAAAACTATGGCGCATATATTGGGGACTCCCCCGGAACATTCAAGGGGATTTGTAAGGATTTTTCAGATTAAGGGATTGAACTCACCGCCCTTGCCGATTACTGTATAAATAAACAGGTACATAGTCGGGACTCCTCCCATGCTCACCCATCTGTCTATCAGCCATTACGCCATTGTGGATCAACTCGACCTTGAGATCCCCAAAGGTATGACCGTTATTACCGGTGAAACCGGCGCTGGCAAATCCATTATGCTGGATGCTCTTTCTCTAACCATTGGAGTCAGAGCAGGTAATGACTGCGTTCGCCCAGGCTGTGAGCGGGCAGATATTCGGGCAACTTTTGATATATCCAACCTTCCTGAAGCCAGCAAGTGGTTGCAAAAGAAAGAACTGGATATTGATGACGAATGCATTCTACGACGGGTGATCACCAAAGAAGGTCGTAGCCGAGGCTATATTAACGGCACACCCTCCCCACTTTCCGATTTACGCCAGATTGGAGAAATGCTGGTTGATATTCACGCCCAGCATGAACAGCAATCCTTGCTTCGCCCAGCTACCCATCAAAAACTTCTGGATGAATACGCTGGCTGTGCAGAACTTGCCACGAAGACTTCTCAGCTCTGGCAAGAGTGGAAACACCAGAAAAACCTACTCGAAGAATTGAAAAACAGAGGGCAGGAGCAGAACGCTCGTCTTCAACTACTTCAATATCAGGTTGAAGAGCTGGATCGCCTTTCTATTTCTGAAGGGGAAGTTGAAGAACTTGAAAGCGAGCAGAAGCAACTCTCCAATGCTGAAACCAGTTTGCATACCTGCCAGCAGGTTTTAAACCTGTGCTCAGAAAACGACAGTGGTAACGTTCTTCACAGCCTAACTCTATGCCAGCAATTACTGGTTGATCTTGGGCTGGATATTCCGGCGCTACAGGACACCATAGAAATGCTTTCCACCGCACAGATACAGGTGGAAGAAGCTATTGGTGAGATGAATCGGTTTGTAGATAACTTTGAGGCAGATCCTGCTCGTCTGGCCGATATTACTGAACAACTGTCAGCGACTTATACCCTGGCGCGCAAACATCATGTGCAGCCCGATACCCTGCACAGTTTCCATACGGAACTGCAACAGGAGCTTGAAGGCCTGCAGTGCAGCGATGAAAAGCTGGAAGAGATGGAACAGACACTTTCAACTCTGGAGCAGGATTACTTCATTGCAGCGAAGAAACTGACGGACAAACGAACCAAAGGCGCTGGAAAGCTCAACAAAGCTGTTAGCAAACATATTCACGAACTGGGTATGCCGAAGGGTAAATTTGAAGTCGAGCTCAATACCCAAGAGACAACTCCTCGCAGTCAGGGAATGGAAGATATTCGCTTTCTCGTCACCACCAACCCCGGTTCAGCTCCAAAACCTTTGGATAAAGTTGCTTCTGGTGGTGAACTGTCCCGGGTCAGCCTGGCTATACAGGTAATTACCGCCCGCACTTCCGGCATTTCTACTCTGGTATTCGATGAGGTCGATGTGGGTATTGGCGGCGGTACAGCAGAAATTGTCGGCCGTTTGCTGCGAGAGCTTGGCGGACAAGGCCAGGTTATGTGTGTGACCCACCAGCCACAGGTGGCATCACAGGGCCACACTCACCTGCATGTCAGCAAGAAACTGGGAAAAAACAGCACCAGTACCAGAATATCAACTCTTAAAGATGACAGCCGCACTCAAGAAGTAGCCCGCATGCTGGGAGGGCTAGAGATCACAGACCAGACCCTTGCACATGCCCAGGAGATGATTACCCGCTCCACTCCTGCAGAATCTGTTGCCTGAACTAACACTCTGGTTAGCATAATTTCCTTCCCTCCTCTGTCTAACAAGCTCAGTTCACGACTTGATAGACAAGAGGGAGACCATGGGAAACAAACACCTCAAGAAAGCACTCACTTTCTTTGCAGCCTGTGCGACTGCATCGCTACTTGCCTACGCCAATGGCGATTTCGAAACCGCTAAAGAGGCCTTATCCCAAGAAGTTGCCCGATGGGCAGAAATCATCCCTGGCAATGGCCCGACAGATTCAACCGAATTTCTGAAATTAAGACGTCTGCAAGATTCTCATAAAGACACAGACAAGGCTTTAGCTGGCCATTTCAATAAGCTGGACCAAGAGCAGTTTGAAATCTTTGATGGTGCCAAAGCCATAGTCAATGAAGTGGTCGCTCAAGAGGACTGGAAGAAGGGTATCAATAAAGCAATCAGTGCGAGAGAGCCAACAAGCGCTAAAAAAGCTCTTGCCTATAACAAGAAAATGAGAACAAAGCAGACCTCACAGGAACAGTCATCGTCTATTTCAACTGGCACAGGCTCTTCAGGTGAAACTAACACAGGAGCAACTGGCGGCCAGAGTCTTGATCAAAGGCTGGACCTTCTTTCTGAAGAATTGCTCGAACTTGATCACAATGAGGAATATTGGAGAGTTCGAAAAGCACGCTCAAGACTAGATTTTGATAAACAGTTTGTTCGAGAAATTATCAATGTCGACAACGTGCCAAAGGATGTCATTAATACTTTTGCAAAGCGTCTTTCTGAAGCCTCAAAACACAAAGAGAGCGTAGGGGATTTTTCAAAGATATACGCCGAGGTAATTATGCTGCACATCTACCTGAACCCTGAGCGTGGCTTAGGAGATATTTCTCTGGGTTTGCCAAAAGAAAAGTCTTTCATCAATACAAGCACTCATAGCGGCATGAGCAATATTATTACAGGTTCAGAAGCCAGCAGCGCCGAGGCCCATAAGGGTAGCCTTGAACAGGTTCTTCTCGAACATGGTGCCCTTAATCAGCTCATGGCGGCATTTCATGAAATTCTGTCAGCACACAGTTCCACATTACTCACAGTTAACAATGACAACTCAGAAGTTCAGCTATCAACTGCCATAACAGCCGTATTCAACGACCTCTACCAATATGAAGAGTTACGAGAACTAGTAAAACCAGAAGCTCAAAAGCTAATAGATGTATCAAAACTCTGGACTGTAAGAACATGCCTCCACCACCTCGAAATGCGTGAGCTACGTGGAAATAAAAGCATGTGTGAAGCACTCGCATACAACGGTGAGGACAGCGCCTCACCTGAGACTCTGGGAGATGTTATTAGCACCCAGATAATTAACAGGAGAAAACATTCAATTCCAGGCCGGGTTATTGAGCTCCAAATTGGGTATGCAGCACAGGCTCTGAGAATTATGGCAGGTAAGCCAGCAATCAACTGGAAGCAATTTTAAGAGGTTACTATGAAATACACCTGCCAAAATCTGATTATTACGGCATTTCTAATGCTATTTTCCGGTCTGACTGTGGCCAATAATCAAAACACTATGAGCCCAGAATTAAAGAAGGGGCGTGTATATCAGATCATTTATGACATGCAAACCTACGACCATACGCAAACACTGCGTTATGCCCGCCTCCAGACAGCTGGAGTAGATAAAGAGCTGATAGAGGGTATGTTGCTGCAACTGAAATATTTAACAACATACTTTAATAACCCCCGCTTGTTTCCGGATTTTTATAACTCTCCCTCAGCCAGAAATCCCAACCCTATTGTGGAAATGCTGAGAGGGCTCTATATCCAGGACTTACAGGTTCGTATGCTGGGCTTTATCTACATGGCTCTTAATCCAGGAAACGCAACCCAGCTGGATTCACTGCAGGCTCCAACCGATAAAAGTCAACTCGGTTTTTCCCTTTCTGATGAAATGGTTAACAATATTGTAAGCCGACTTGCAGAAATGGATCGCTATATGGGGCAGAGGCTGTACAGCTATGAGTGCTTTAAACGAAGCGACCATGATGTTCGGGAAATCTTTTACATCCCAGTGTTCTGGTCTGCCATTGTTCACTCTCTAGACAGCTATGGAGTTTTACACGAAGACCATAAACGTGCACTGATGCCTATTGCAGAAAACATGTACATCAGTCATGCAGAAGCCTTTAACGGTATTGTCTTTTATAAACAGGCCATAGCCCCGGATCTTACAAAGCACAAGTCTAACGACTCGCTCTTCAGGGCATTAAAAAAACTACAAAGCGACGACACTGTGAGAACCGCTCAGAGCCGCTATCAGGTCATGGTTAAAGGAATGTGGAAGAAGGACTTCCATACATTTGAAAAGTTTGACTATATAACAGGTTTCAAGAATCCCGTTATGGCTCGTTTGATGGCACCCTACGCAGCCCACAACGCATTTGAGTACACCAAGCAGTTCTACCTGAAATACAGGCACCTGCTAGCAAAACCTGGATTGACTGGTGCTCAACTTGAATTTTCACTCAACGTTATGTCCGATACCGTGGCAGAAGCCACCAGACAACAAACACAGCTACTTGACGACCTTACTGGAATATTAAGGTAATAAGGTAAGCCGCTACCAAACGTGCAGAGGGCGAACCCTCTGCATCCTCTTTTCACCAGGCTGGTTAGAAAGAGACTATTCCGATTTGGTTTTTACATACAAAACCAGGTTGTGATCCACCAGATCATAGCCATGCTCTTCAGCAATCATATGCTGAATTTTTTCAATTTCCTGATTACGAAACTCAATGATCTGCCCGGTATCCATACACACCATGTGGTCGTGGTGCTCACCACTGGCCAGCTCAAATACCGAATGCCCACCATCAAAGTTATGGCGAATTACCAGCCCGGCACTTTCGAACTGAGTCAGTACGCGATATACCGTAGCCAGGCCAACGTCTTCCTCAGCCTCAATCAGCGCCTTATAAACATCTTCCGCGCTCATATGCCGATCTGCAGAATTCTCCAGAATCTGCAGAATCTTGACCCGGGGCAATGTAACCTTTAATCCAACCTTACGAAGCTCTTGATTTTCCACCCAAGTATCCCTTTCTAAACCCCTGGAGATGTAATAAGCTGGGGATTATCTCATTTCCGTCCAAGATAGTGGAAGTCAGTAGACGATGCAAAAGCAAAAGGCAACGTTCGCCCTGGTTCTTTCAGCAACCCTTATGGGTGGGTGTTCCTGGTTTTCAGATAATAACGCCAAGCTGCTGAGCTTTCCGGGCGCTTATAAAATAGATATTCAGCAAGGCAATGTTATCACCCAGGATATGGTTAACCAGCTGCGCCCGGGCATGACCCGCGAGCAGGTGAAGTTTGTTATGGGCGAGCCCCTGCTGCCCGACACTTACAATGCTTCTCGCTGGGATTATATATACAGCTTCCAGCCTGGTGGCCAAGAGCGCACCCAGCAAACCCTGAGTGTATTCTTCGCAAACGACGCTCTTGCTTACTTCGAAGGTGATGTGCGCCCAGGTGGAAATGATAACCGGGTAGATGACCAGGTTCGTAAAGCTGCCAGCGCCGATGCAAAAGACGCAAAAAACAAGGCAGAAAAAACCGCTAAAGACGAAGAAGGTTCCTGGCTCGACTGGATGTTCTAACCATTTGCCAGACATAAAAAACCGGACATAGTGTCCGGTTTTTTATTCACTTCCAAAACTATTCTGCAGTTTTAGCAGCCTTTGCTTTTTCTGCCCGCTTTCGACGAACTTCTTTAGGGTCGGCAATCAAGCCTCTATAAATCTCAACCCTCTCACCCGATTTAATAACCTGCTCTGCAGGTTTCGCAACCGCTTTCCCAAATATCCCCATCTTGGAAGTAGACAGATCAATCTCTGGAAAGTAATCACAAATACCCGACAGCTCAGCCGTTTCAAACAGCGTTGTACCTTCCGGCACATGAAGGCTGATAATTTTCTGCCGGTCTGGCAATGCAAAGGCAACTTCAACCGTTATTTCTTTACCGCTCATCGAACTACCCATACACCTCATCTGCTCGGGTACAGAATGCATCGACCATAGTGGACGCAACCTGTTCGAACACTTTGCCAACGGCAGACTTTAAAAGACTACTGTCCATTTCAAAGGCCAGATCGAGAGAGACCTTGCACGCTCCCTCCATAAGTGGTTTGAATGTCCAGACACCAGTAAGTGCAGTGAAAGGCCCATCTTTCAGGGTAATTTCAATATACTCACCAGGCCTCATAACATTGCGGGTAACAAAGCTGCCTGAAACACCACCACGACTTACATCAACGCGAGCTTCTAGTGCAGTATCAGAACTCTCGAGCAATTCCGCCCCGGCACACCAGGGCAGAAAACCGGGGTAGGACTCTACGTCATTAACCAGCCGATACATATTCTCTGCAGAATGCATAACCAATGCAGAGCGTTGTACTTTTTTCACAGAGCTATTGCTTCCTTACTCGTGTTTCCTTACTGACCAGCCATTCCAAGCAGCTCCATCAGCGGCTCTTCGATTGTGGAGAAGTAGAAAATCACCATAACACAAATCGGTGCGATAACCCGGCACATAGCACGCCAAAGATTGAAAGCCCCCAGAGGAAGGTTCAGTTCTTTGTAAATGTAGGAACGCTTCATCGTCCAACCAGCAAAGATAGCTATCAGCAATCCACCCAGAGGTAGTGTGATATTGGCAGTCAGATAATCGATAAACTCAAAGAAGGTCATGCCGAAAATCTGTGCACTTTCGCCAGACCATTCATTAAACGACAGCACAGTCCCAAGGCCGAACAACCATACCAGCGCACAATAAACAGATGTTGCAGCGGCACGACTGACAGGGAAGCGCTCTATAACCCAGGCTACAGTTGGTTCAACCAAAGATATAGAAGAACTCAAAGCTGCCAGAACAACCAGCAGGAAGAAGATACCACCGAAGATTTGACCACCAGGCAGGCTTGCAAAAGCTGAAGTCAGAGTAACAAACAACAGTCCTGGGCCACCACCTGGCTCCATATTATTGGCGAATACCAGTGGGAAAATAGCCAGACCAGCAACCAAGGCAATAAGAGTATCAAGAACAACAACCGAACCCACAGTGCGGCTGATAGAAGCCTTCTTAGGCATGTAGGCGCCGTATGCCATGATGGTGCACATACCCAGGCTCAGGGTGAAGAAAGCATGGCCCATGGCAGCAAGAACAGCGTCCCAGCTCAAGTCTTCTGGGTTGAAGGCAAACATAAAGTTAACACCTTCCATAAAGTGCCCGGACTCAACCACACTGTAACCCAACACTGCCAGCAGCAGGGCAAACAACGCCGGCATCATAACGCGAACGCTGCTTTCCAGCCCTTTATGAATACCGCGAGCTATTACAAACCCGGTCATAATCATGAACACGGTATGCCAGATTGTGAGTTTAACTGGATCACCCAGAAGGCTTTCAAAATTACCGCCAACCTCTGCCGGCGTCATTCCCTGGAAAACACCGGCAAACATTTCAAGGGTATAAGCAATTGCCCAACCGGCAACAACACTATAGAAAGAAAGAATCAGGAAGCCGGTAAAAGCCCCCATCCAACCAACCATTCCCCACCAACGGCTGGCACCGGACTCACGGGCAAGTTCCCGCATACTATTAATAGGGCTGTGGCGACCATGCCGACCAAGGGCTGTTTCAGCCATCATGATAGGTATGCCGACAAGAGCTATACATACCAGATAAACAAGGACAAACGCTCCACCGCCATTTACGCCGGTGATATAAGGGAACTTCCACAGATTACCCAGACCGATAGCAGAGCCAGCTGCGGCCAGAACAAACGTCCAGCGATGCGTCCAGGTTTGAGCAGAGGGTGCCGCTTCTTGATCGGCCATGAAAATCCTCGGGGAAATATTATTAGTTCAGGGAAAATTTATAAAAATATACGCAAAAACAAACAGAGCTCGCGCTAAACTGCCATTCTATCTATTTACTTATAAGGTACAACCACTAACACTTTGCAACCTGCCGTAAGGCTCTGTTTTTAAATAAGGTAAAAGGAAACTTTACGGAAAGTTCTACCATAGCATTTGGGCTGCAGGCACGTATAATTCGGGCATTATGGCAAAGAAATCTAAAAAGGCTGGTGATTCCAGCATCGTTGTTAACAAAAAGGCTCGCCACGACTATCACCTTGAAGAGACGTTTGAGGCTGGTTTAGCACTGAGTGGCTGGGAAGTAAAAAGCCTCCGGCAGGGTAAAATCCAGCTGGTAGACAGCTATGTGCTGCTAAAAGACGGTGAAGCCTGGCTGATTGGCGCCCAGATCACCCCACTCCCAACTGCATCAACCCACGTTATTGCAGATCCTCGCCGTGACAGAAAACTGCTTTTACATAAGCGAGAACTAGCCAAACTGTTCGCAGAAACCCAGCAGGCTGGCAAAACCTGCGTATGTACCAAACTTTACTGGAAACAGCACCTGATTAAAGCTCAGGTTTGTTTGGCTCGTGGTAAGAAAGAATATGACAAGCGTGCGACAACCAAAGAGCGTGAATGGAATATTGAAAAGCAGCGCATTATGGGACGTGGCTAACACCTCACAACCTTCGCCCAAAACGAGCAAAGGGAGCCAACCGGCTCCCTTTGTCGTGTAAAACACCCTCATCCGCAACACATTACGTATCTATAGCAAAAATTTCTATTGACCCAACCCCATAAGAGTCATTTAGAATATGCGACAAGTTTCAGGTTTCGACCTGCCGGGGGCGATTAGGATTCGACGACGGTGACGAAACCCGAGGTGCATGTCGAGTGCGTAACAGTTCTCGTTAAAAAAATTGTTACACTTTATTTAGTTGCCAACGACGACAACTACCAAGGAGCGCTGGCCGCTTAAAACCGGTCTGCTCCCGATCACTCTGACTTTTCTGTTGGTTGGTACTGATCGCAACTTTAAACAGAATCGCTGCCTTCTGCGGGCCTGACGTGGAACAGCTAAAACCTACCAGGATCGCTTTGTTAATCCCGCCTGCCGGATCGTTCAAAGTTAAAACAAAGGCAGTTCTAAGCATGTAGAGCCAAGGGCAGAGTGCCGGCGGACGGGGGTTCAAATCCCCCCGCCTCCACCACTTTACAATAACTCGGTATAGCGTTTAGCAGTTTCTTCATAACTCATCTTGTTCAGCTGATCATGACTGAACTCGAAATCATAATCCTCACAAATGATTTCACTCATTTTCTTCGCAAGGCTTCTAACAATTTCTTCATCCGTTTTACCCGAAGCTATATATTGACTATCGATAAATTCAGAAGCTGCTTCATAGGGCGTAGTTAGAACCGGTGTATTTAGACATAAAGCCTCTATTGCTGAATACCCCATAGCTTCGTGATAAGAAGGCAAAACTAAAAGTTGAGATTTTTCGATCATATCCCTAGCTCTTGATGATTCTAAGAAACCATGTAGCGTTACTCGATCAGTAAGCGACATCTCATCTATCATTTTTCTAAGAATTGGTGATGCACTACCCTCACCTACGAAGTTAAGAGGTACTGTCAATCCAGACTGGCGGTATGCATGAAGTAAACGATAAACACCTTTTTCCTTACTAATATTTCCAACATAAATAATTCCAAGCCTGTCACTCGGTATATTTTTCTTGATGTCTAGAGGTAAAGGGTTATAGACGACCTTTTCAACAGGAATGCCTAGCTTTTCTGCATCTTTTTTCACAGCATTAGAAACTGCGACCACTACGCTATAAGGGTCATTAAAGTGTGATCGCACTGACTCCATATGCCAGCACTCGCTTAAAACCTGATGAACAACACCAATTGTTTGATAATCAAAAATTACAGGTGGTGACTCAGTAGTAAAATCCTTAATGATAAAATCAACACCGTCTTTACTTTTAAGTGAAGACAATGCTCTCTTAACACGACCACATCGCACAAACCATTCTAATTTTTTATAAAACCCAGGAGCTATTTTATTAAGTAAAATCAAACGAAAGAGCTTAAGGAACACATTACTACGAGGGCGCCCCAAGTATTTAGCAGACACTCCCTCTGGCATAACAATGCCTGTAGAGACTCCCATATTTAATAACGTTACTCGACATCCGCTATTAGATAGAGCCTTGGAAAGGCTTAAAACCCAAGTTGTAACGCCAGATAGCTTTAAGGTACCAGTTAAAACAACTACATTTTTCATAAACATCCACCCAGGTTAAAAAGGCTTAGCTAACCTAAAAATCCCCTTCACAACCTTAAGATCAAACCTGGAAAATGGAATCATCTTCAAAACCAATAGAGAAAATCTCTTATCTTTTTTCGCAAATTTTACGAACATACTTTTCAAAAATTTCATCTTCACATTTGTATAATTTTCACGTTCCATATAAAGGTCATAAATTTTCAAAGTATCCCAGAATACTTTCTCATAATTAGAGTGGCTATTAGATGCATGCTTTCTATAGTAAATAAGCACATCATGAAGAGCCACAATTTTTAACCCTGCAGCGGTAGCCTTCAGCCAAAAATACAAATCTTGAATACGATAATCAGGAGAATATCCACCAACTAACTCAAACACTTCTTTTCGAATCAATGCTGATGACGAAGGAATGATATCGGCTTTTTCTTCAAAAACATCGTCAAACCCTATAACTCTGTAGGGTGGAAAACGCCTTGGCGGTGACAGCTGCCCTTTATCATCTATGATGAGCATCCCACCACCGCAAATTGCAAATTCAGGGTGTTTTTCCATAAAACCAACCTGCTTAGATATCTTATCTGCCAGAAAGGCATCATCAGAATCCAATGTTGCTACATACTTGCCTTTACAGTGGCCCAACCCTGTTTCCATAGCAGCTGAAACACCCGCATTCTGCTGATGTATCACCTTAAAATCATGCTCATCAGCCAAGGCATCCAAAATAGCAGCAGAGTTGTCAGTCGACCCATCATTTACGACCACAAGCTCAATATTTTCATAGTTCTGTGCAAGTACACTACGTACAGAATTAGTTATATAATTCTCATGGTTAAAGCACGTAATGATCACGGAAACTAAAGGTTCACTACTTCTTTGACTCACACTGCATACCCAATTTTTCGAACTTAAAGCCAGCCATGTCACTACCTTCTATAGCAGTCATCACACCATACTTTGGAAAATGGCCAGAGTGGTTTAGCCTATATCTAGAGTCATGTAGACATAACCCTAGTATTGACTGGTACTTTCTCACCGACTGCCCCAAGCCATCTAACGCACCACAAAATACGCACTTTGTGAATTTTTGCTTTAGTGATTATAAGAAGCTGGTCAGCAAGAGATTAAATATCAATTTTACCCCATCCTCACCTTATAAACTATGCGACCTAAAACCAGCGTACGGATACATACACACAGACATCATTAAAGACTATGATTTTTGGGGCTTTGGTGATATTGATGTCATCTATGGAAATATTAGAAATTTTTATACGACAGATATACTTAACAAATACAACACGCTCTCAACCCACTGGGACCGAGTCTCGGGGCATTTCTTTTTAGTGCGGAATAAGTACTTCCTGAATGAATCCTTTATGAGAATAAAAGACTGGAAAGAAATATTAGAAGATGAAAAACATCATGGAATTGATGAGTCAAAGTTCTCGAAGATCTTTTTACGCCATAAAAAATATCCAGGATGGCTTAGGAAAATCTATGGTTTTAAAGACAAGTACCAAAAATCCGCATATTTTCAGGAACAATATAGCACGATCCTGTCCCCAAAACCCTGGTTCAACGGAGGCATGGAGCACCCTGAGTCATGGATATGGCAGAACGGAAAACTCACAAATACAAACGACAAAGACCGTGAGTTCATGTATCTGCACTTTATGAATTGGAAATCAAGTGCATGGCTCCCTCCCTTTCGGGGAGATACTGCCGCGTGGGAAAATCTAGACTTATTAAATCAAGTCCCTCCAGGAGAGGAAGGACTAGGATTTACTATATCAAGGTCAGGCTTCAAAAAACTTGAAAGCTAAATATCTTTTGTGAGAAAGGATATACTCCCCTTTCTCACAAACATTAAAATCTAGCCGTAACTAAATCTCTATATCTTTTGCGATAAGCATCAATGGAATAGTTATCAATTAAGCGCTGCCTTAACGCTTGCCCTTCCTCTTTAATGGTAGCGGACTGTATAACATCCATGAAGGCTTTAGATAAATCCTCTTCGCTCTCTGGAGGAACTAATCTACCAATATCGCGTATAACATCAGGAACACCACCCACCGATGTTGCAACAATAGGCAACTCACAAGCCATAGCCTCAAGAATAGAAAGGGGAAGCCCTTCAGAAAGAGAGGGTAATGTGAACAGATCAAATGCTGGCAAATATCTATAACCTGATTCAACATGCCCCATTAGACGAACATGACCTCTCAGGTTATTCTGTGACAAATACTCTTCAACCGAAGCTCTGTTTTTACCATCACCAATGATAACCAGCTTAGCGTTCAGCCCCTTATCAATAAGCCTCTTGAACGCTTCCAAAAGATATTTATGGCCCTTAACATCAACCATTCTTCCGATAGTTCCTATAACAAAGTCACTATCAGATAAGCCCAAAGAGCCCCTCAAGTTATTACGATCTAAAAAGCCAGAAGTAATACGATCGACATCAATTGCATTATTGATTGTTAGAACATTTTTCTCGTCAAACCCACATCTTTGTTCAAGAAGATATCTTTTAACCGGATCAGAAACAGTAACAAACTTCCAACGATCATCAACTCTCGCTTTAAAAGATAGTCTTCTGAATACTCTATCGAAATCACCGAGACCATGAAAAACACCAATACAACGTGGAATTTTCAGAGCCTTATTCAAGGTCAATAACATATCACACGGCTTGAACCTGTGAGTGATAACAGCATCAAATTTCTCTTCTTCACAAAAATTATAAAGTGACTTCATTCCTTTTAAACGAAGCCCTTTCATTTCATTTTTGGAAAAACCAAAGTATTTACTTCTCTGAGCAACACTGATCATATCGGTACTGCTCTTTGGCCTTTCACGCATATAAGCCGATACAACATCGAAGTCTTGTGCAGGAAGCCCCTTTACAATCTCCTCATGCAGATCCGTCTCTCTTATATAGTACTTAGGCTGCAACTGGAGTACTTTTAGCTTTCTACCCATCTTCTTTCTTCAATCTTTTTTAAAGCGCTTAACAAAGTCAAAATCCCAAAACACCTTGCGCACAGCTGAATCGCTAAACTGTAACTCTATTCGCTGGGCCATGGCCTTAGAGTTACTCCTTTTTTCTTCTTCTGTTAAAGAGAGAAGTTTGCACATCGACTTTGCCAGAGCATGATGATCTTTTAAGGGGAAGGTTTCACCTAAGTCCCCACAAACCTCAGGCGCTCCCCCACTATCACAAACAACCATAGGAAGCCCAGCGACCATAGCCTCTAAAAGAACCATCCCAAATGGCTCATGGTTAGAACTTAGAACAAAGGAATCGAAGGCATTAAAATATCGAGCTCCATCTTTTACAGAACCTGTGAAGACCACATTTTCACTAACTCCCAACTCTTCGGCTTTACCTTTCAAGTGAGCTTCCAGCCGGCCTTTACCCATTAGGACAAGGAGCGCTTCCGGATTTGACTTGCAAACCAGAGAAAATGCTTTAATAAGGGTCTCTTGATCTTTATCAGGGTGCAAACGACCAACGTTACCAAAAACATAGCTCTCAAGAGGCAACCCAAGCTTTACTCTTGCTTCGTCTCTAGAGAAAAGTTTACCTTGCTGCTGACAATCAATTCTGTTGTAAAGGGTTTGAATACGATTCGACGGGAACCCTGGCAAGCATTTTCGTATATCGTCTCGGACAGAATTCGAGACACCGATCAATGCGAGCTGATTTTGCTTTAAGCGTACAAATGCCCGACGCCCCCATCGCTTGTAACCACCAAAAGCATGGTGAACCCCAAAAACAAATAGGTCTGGAATATGGCAAGCTATATATATTGACTTGAAGCGATGGGCAACACAGAACGCGAAGTTATACTTTTGGTGCAAAGCCTTAACTTGACGGATCTGCTTGAGCTTTAGTCCCCTAATCTCTTTTGATGTATTTTCGAGAAACAGTACTTCTGATGATTGTACCATTCGAGCAGCATTCTCATTCTTTTTACCCGTAAGAAATACTGTTACCACTTCAAACTCTGTTCCTTTGAACAAGGCTGCATATTGTCTGGCAACATCATGGAAGGGCATGTCGTAGCCATGACACAGTTGAAGAATATATTTCTTCCCTTGATTTGAGTATGTAAGAGAATCTTGCGCCATGAATTCTAAAAACCTGCTGTACTACACAACCGATAGTGATGAAACTAGATGATTACAGTGTATTCTACCATGCTTGTACCTTGAATTATGCTGTAAGATAGGCACTTTTTTTGCTATTCCCAATCAATCTAAATATGCAAACACAGCTTTACATATCAAATAAACGTTATCTTCCCCCTTGGCTGGAAGGTGTGGATAGCTTCTTAAAAACTCGAATCCTCCCTCTTGGACTTTTTATCCAGTTGACTGGGTTGCTTTGGGTTGGCTCGAGTGGAGGCTACCTCACCCAAACCTATATTTGGTGCTTGTTTCCCGGACTTGTTTCTTTATGCATTGACCTGTATAGAAATGGACTACGTCATTCAATTCATTGTATGACTGGAGGTGAGAAGCTACTTGCTTTAATGCTTTTATGGATACAACTGCACCCCATAATCATCCAAAACATTGAGGTTATAGGCACAGTCTTTAACCGAACGATAAAGATTGCAGTCTATCTTTATGTGGTTCGCACCGTAGTACTGCACAATGAAAAGCCAGAAAAGCTACTGCTTTTATCCTCCAGCATTGCTGCACTTTTTGCGGCTTTTACGCTGATTTACCAGTTTGGCATAGTTGGCCATAGCATGGGGATTCGTGCTTTTGGTGCTTATAGCTACAGAGTAAGTGAGCTGGGTATCGGTGGTTTCGCGGCCGATCTAGCTAATCCAATACTAGCAGGGCTCTATTATGGAAGTTTTGCCTCAATCCTCTGTGGCTATTTAACTTGCAAACCTTTTTTCTGGAAAAAAAGAGTTATTGTAATATTTTCATTAGTTATTTTTTCAGTCTTCATTCTACTTACCGGATCTAGGGGGCCATTAATTGCACTTTTAACTATGGCATTTATAGCATTGCTACTATCACAATCACCTTGGAAAAAGTCTTTAATATTCAGCCTAAGTATCGTTATTTGTACGTTGTTAGGCATTTTTCACGAAAGCATTTTTAAGCAGCTCAGCCAAATATTAGAAAGTGGCCTAAATGGTAGAGTGGCTAATTGGGAAATGGCTGTTGATTACATTAAAGATCGTCCACTGGGACACGGAGCCTTTGCCGAATATATCGGAGCCAGATGGCACGGTACCACTTTAAACCACCCTCACAATATGCTCTTAAATGTTACTTACTACTGGGGAATTCCAGCAGGACTATTATTCATAGCTACATCCATGTGGGGGGTATGTGTAACATTTCGCTATAGAAAAAAAGTCGTCATGGCTATAGCAGGTTGCAGTCTTATATATGGCCAAATTGGGATGATAAGCGACACATATAGCTTTTTAATAAGACCCGATCTTCAATGGTTAATGCTTTTCTTTCCTATCGGCTTATGTGCCGCTTTTAAGAAAAAGCATGAGAATGTAGCTCTATGAACTATCAGGGGAAGAGGAAAAGGCACCCCTGGAAAAACAACCCTCCAAATAGAAAACGGAATATACTTGAAGCTATAATCTAAACCACTCACCACATACGCCGAAGACAACAGGTAAAAAGTTCTTCTTATAAGGAGTTTGGCCTTGCAGACATGGAAGGCCATCATACTAAACCTAAAGTGAGAAAATCACTCCAACAAAGAGGGTTGGCATTATGCACTCGCACATTGAGTGCCTCCCCAAGTAAGTCATAAATAGAGCACAACTACATACTGGGAGCGAAATTTCACTATCTTGATATAACGGGCAATAGGTAGAAAAAACCTCAAAAGAAAGATGAACTTAAATAGAAAAAACGCAAAAAACACCAAACCTTAGTAAATTGATTCAACAGGATTAAGGTTTTCGGTAGATAAATTCATCCAATCAACAATTTCGCCACTCCCCTTAAAACCACTCACTATATCTTTCAGCAATACATGAACACTTGAAAATTGCTTTTCTGAAGCAGCTGTGGATATCTTAAGTAGTAGAGGACGTAGCTCTTCCCAAGATATCATTCCTTCCATAGCCATACTGATTTTGGGATGACTGGTACCAGCTACGTTATCCCCTATCAGCAACTCCTCATATAATTTCTCTCCAGGCCGCAACCCTGTAAAAATAATTTCAATATCACCATCTGGATTACTGTCATCCTTAATAGTTAATCCTGAAAGACTAATCATTCGTTTTGCCAAGTTGACAATTTTAACTGGCTCACCCATATCAAGGACAAATACTTCTCCTCCCCTAGCCATAGCCCCAGCCTGTATAACCAACAAAGCAGCCTCAGGTATAGTCATGAAATAACGATTAATATCAGGATGCGTCACTGTTATTGGTCCACCTAAACGAATTTGTTCTCTGAACAGTGGAATAACTGATCCACTAGAACCAAGCACATTCCCAAAACGGACCATAGTAAAACAAGTATTTACAGTTACTGGTTCTGAATCATTTTTTCCAAATTTATCTGCATCATAGAAAGACATTTGTTTTTCATTTGCAGCAGCTTGCAATACCATTTCAGCCAAACGTTTTGTCGCCCCCATGACATTGGTTGGCCGTACAGCCTTATCTGTTGATATTAATACAAAGCGTTCAACATTCGTCAAAATGGCAGCCTGTGCAGCATAAAGAGTTCCAAACGTATTATTTCGAATACCTTCCTGTATATTATGCTCAACAATAGGTACATGTTTATAAGCAGCGGCATGATATACAGTTTTAATCGAAAACTGCCGCATAGTTTCAATCAATCTAACAGGATTGTTCACAGATCCAAGAACTGCAGCAACCTTTATTTCGTTATACTCATCATATCTACTTTGCATCTTGAGTATATCTTGTTCTACTTGATACAGGTTAAATTCGGAATGCTCGTAAAGAACTAAAAAACATGGTTTCAGTCTAAGAATTTGTCTACATAACTCAGACCCAATAGACCCACCTGCCCCAGTAACCATAACAACTTTGCCAGTAATGCACTGCTCTAAAAAATTCTCTCTTGGTGCAACTTCTTCCCGTCCTAGCACATCACCAATATCAACTTGTTGTATCTCCTGCATTCGCATCCTACCACTAGCAAGATCTGCCATCGCAGGAACTGTACGAATTGGGAGGCCAAATGATTCAAGGCTTTGAACAATCTCTCTTCGTCTCGAACGAGTTGAAGAAGGAATAGCTAAAAGTATTTCTTGAGCACCCGACTCTAGTTTCATCTGTTCAAAGTGTTTTGGACTATAAATACTTCTTCCTTGAATTGAACGTCCTGCGTTATCCCTTTTATCGTCAAGGAAGGCAACAGGCTGATATTCTATCCCTTTATCCAAAGCAGACATAAGTTGCACACCAGCCGATCCAGCTCCATAGATCGCCACTGGTATACCATGATCAGAGTGACCTTTCCCTTTCGGAAAGAATTCAGGAAAAATATCAGCTAGAGCATCTCCTAATAGCCATGCACGCATGATATATCTCGATATAGTCATGGATGGTAGCAGCAGCAACCAATAAATAAACGGTATTGAACGCGGAATAATATTTTGGCCTGATACAAATCCAGCAAGCATCAAACACAGAGTAGCATAAGAACATGACTTAATTATACTAATAATTGAATCTGTTCCCATATAACGTAAAACTGCACGGTAAAGCCCCATTCTAATTAAAAACGGAAGAGTAACAACTACAGCTATAAAGTATGTAGTGGGGTATTTTAAAAATGAGTCAGTAATATCTAAACGAATATAAAAAGCCAGCCATAAACAAATACCTATAGATGCCGTATCAAACAACAACCCTACAAGTCTTTTTTGTGAACGGGGAAGAGACAACAGTTTCGTCCGCATTAAAAAACCATCACTATTTATATAAGACATAACTTTTAATACAAAGGAAGACCAACAAAAACATTCCTTTATACTCACAAGACCTTGAAGCTCGCTTCATGCAAATATTGATTCAACCTTAAAAGAATCAAAGCACTTACTACAAACTTAAAACTCATAAAACGAACAATCAAAAAAATCAAGAAAAGGAAAACCCTGTTTTCACTCTCGAAAATTAATCAACCAACTCCAGTTGGACAATATAACAACCAAAAATCAATCCTTATAATAAAAACCACCCCACCCTGATTGCACTGAAAAACCTGACATCTACCAATTAATAAAATCGGTGAGAAGATGCCCTAGACAAGGTTATGATTTTATATACTGAATGATAATTATTAAATCACCGCAGCACACTTTATTTACTATTTTTTGTCAAATAAACTTATATTTTCAATAAATAAAGTGCGCATCGGCTTTTTAACAATCTGCACGAATAATATCAAGGAGTTCTGATGTCCTCTGTTCCATTAAGAAACGATCTGCCCGGCTTTCAACATTCAAACGAATAACCGGCTCAGTATTAGAAAGGCGAAGATTGAAGCGCCAATCTCCCATATCAAGTGAAATACCATCAGTATGATCAAGGTGCAAGGCATCACCCTGATAAGCATCTAAAACACGTTCAATAGCTTTCTGAGGATTTTTCAACTCACTATTGATTTCACCAGACGAAGGAAAAAGATCTATACGCTCAGCCACAAGTTCAGAAAGAAATTTATCCTTATGTGACATTAATTCTGCCACCAGTAACCATGGAATCATACCGGAATCACAATAAGAAAAATCTCGAAAATAATGATGTGCACTCATCTCTCCGCCATATACAGCATCTTCTTTTCTCATCCGCTCTTTTATAAATGCATGCCCTGTCTTGCAAAGAATGGGATTTCCACCTGCAGCAGTCACCTGATTAATAGTATTCCAGGTTAATCGGGGGTCATGTATTATTCTCGCTCCCGGTTCATGAGAAAGGAAAGCTTCACCTAGTAGACCTACAATATAATAGCCTTCAATAAACCTCCCCTTTTCATCAAAAAGAAAGCAACGATCAAAGTCTCCATCCCAAGCAATTCCCATATCGGCCTTGTGTTCAAGAACAGCTTTACCAGTCACTTCTCGGCACTCTGGTAAAAGTGGATTGGGAATGCCATAGGGGAAATTTCCATCTGGCTCATGATGAATTTTTATAAATTCAACAGGAACATCCAAGAGTGAAAATTTTTCTTCAATAGCATCTATTACATGCCCTGCAGTACCATTGCCAGCATTAACAACCAGCTTAAGAGGGTTTAGATTTTCGGGTTTAATATAACCAAGAATATGATTAACATACGGCATAACATTGCTTACCTTTTGATAAGCTCCGGTTTTATTTTTTTCTTCTTTAGGCTTTAAACTCCGAGAAATAAGGAGTTTATGGGACAAATCCTCAATTTCACGTAAACCTGTATCACCAGAGATAGGTTTACTTTCCTCTCGAACAAGCTTCATCCCATTATAATTCATAGGATTATGGCTAGCTGTTACCATAATACCGCCATCGGCTTTGAAGTAAGAAGTTGCAAAGTACACCTCCTCAGTACCACAAAGTCCAATATCAATTACATCAACACCATGACTACAAAGCCCATCAACTAATGCCATCTTTAATTCAGGAGTTGATAAACGAGCATCCCCTCCAACAACTATCGTTTTAGGTTTAAGGTATAAAGAACAGGCACACCCTATGGAAAAAGCTACTTCAGCATTTAGTTCATCAGGGAGACGACCACGAATATCATAAGCTTTAAAACAGGAAAGATTTTTCATATTAATTGCGCCCGTACGTATCTTGTAAACGGACAATATCATCTTCACCCAAATAGCTTCCGCTTTGTACTTCAATCAGTTCAAGGTCAAACTTGCCTGGATTTTCAAGACGATGTACATGTCCAATAGGTATATAAGTTGACTGATTTTCCGTCAGAAGAATTTCTTTATCTCCATTAACAACAAGAGCAGTTCCCTTAACAACTATCCAGTGCTCGGCTCGATGATAGTGCTTCTGAAGTGAGAGCTTAGCTCCTGGTTTTACGGTGATGTGCTTAACCTGAAAGCGATCTCCACTATCAATTGAGTCGTATGCCCCCCATGGGCGATAAACCTTACGGTGTACAGACACTTCCGGTCGTTCTTTTTCCTTTAGTTTCTCTACAATTTTTTTGACATCTTGCACTTTATCCTTATGGACAACCAAAATTGAGTCATCACTCTCGGTAATAACAAGATTTTCAACACCCACAGCTGCAATAAGTTTTTTTTCACTGCGCACATAAGTGTTATGGACATCATGTAATAGCACATCCCCCAAAAGCGAATTACCCATAATATCTTTTTCAGAAATGTCTGCAAGAGATGTCCACGACCCAACATCAGACCAACCAGCATCTAAGGGAACAACAACGGAATCCGTTGTTTTTTCCATAACAGCATAATCAATGGATTCATCTGGGCAAGACTTAAAAGCCTCTTCATTTAAACGTACAAAATCTAAATCTATACTCTGACCCTGCATAGCTTTTTCACAAGCTTTTAAGATATCAGGACGAAATGTTCTTAGCTCTTCTAGGTATCGGGAGGCCTTAAACAGAAACATTCCAGAATTCCAGTAATAGTCACCAGAAGCTAAATATTTCTTGGCAGTTTGAAAATCAGGCTTTTCTATAAATTGATCTACAGGGAACACCTGATTAGCATTCACCTTAGTACATCTATTAGCTTTAATATACCCATAACCGGTTTCGGGCTGAGTTGGTACAATTCCAAATGTAACAAGTTGGTCATCACGTGCGGCAGGCTTAGCGACATTAATAGCCTGATGAAAAGTTTTAACATCTTGTATAGCGTGATCTGCTGCTAAAACTAATAAAAGTACATCTCTATTTTTTGACTCGGCCTGAGCTCTTAATGCTGCAAGTGCGACGGCGGGTGCTGTATTTCTACCTACTGGCTCCAAGATAATAGAGGACGCTTCTCGTCCTATTTGGCGTAGTTGCTCTGCGACTAAAAAGCGGTGTTCTTCATTGGCTATAACAAGCGGAGGTGAAACAGAACCTAACCCTTCTAGACGTGAGACTGTGTTTTGCAACATAGTCTGGTTACCAACCAAAGATAAAAATTGCTTGGGATAAAGTGACCGCGATTGGGGCCATAAACGACTACCTGAGCCACCAGACATTATAACAGGAACTAAATTCATGATGATCCTCAGACAGAGCGTAGGTTAGCCGCATTTTCCAAAAACCACTGATAAGTCATTTCCAACCCACCAACTAAAGAGACTGACGCCTTCCAGCCCAAATGTTCAAGTCGAGAAACATCCATTAATTTACGAGGGGTTCCATCAGGTTTTGTTGAATCGAACACAATTTCTCCCTCAAAACCAACAACCTGTTTCATTGTCTGAGCTAACTCACAAATAGAGCAGTCTATACCTGTTCCTACATTTATATGTGACATCATAGGTTGCGTATTCGCCTCATAAGACGACCTCTCTAAATTCATAACATGAACACAGGCTGATGCCATATCATCAACATAAAGAAATTCTCTCATTGGAGTACCCGACCCCCAAACTACTACTTCCTTCTCACCCTTGCACTTAGCTTCATGAAAACGACGCATCATTGCTGGTATTACATGACTGTTTTCTGGATGGAAATTATCGTTTTCCCCGTACAAGTTAGTCGGCATAACCGAGCGATAATCTACTCCACTCTCCTTTCCATGCTGTCGATTGTAAGATTCGCACAGTTTAATTCCTGCAATTTTCGCTATCGCATAAGGCTCATTAGTTGATTCTAAATGCCCATTAAGAAGCTCCGACTCTGCCATAGGTTGATTTGCACCTCTAGGATAAATGCAACTTGAACCAAGGAACAATAGCCGCTTTACTCCAGCCGTATAAGCCTGATGAATGATGTTGCATTCAATCATCAAATTTTCATAAATAAATTCTGCTGGATAACTGTGGTTAGCATGTATTCCTCCCACCTTCGCCGCAGCCAAATATACCTGATCAATTTTTTCAGATCTAAAGAAGTCAGCAACGGCATTCTGATTAGTAAGGTCCAGGCTTTCTCGATCTCGAGTAATAAGTCTGATACTAGGCTCGGCATCTAGCTGACGAACTATCGCAGATCCGACCATTCCACGATGACCCGCCACAAAAACTTTTTTCATACAAACCTTAAAAATTCATTGCTACCAATGATAGAGAAAAACTCCATCGAAACACTCTTACTTCCTACTGCTAGCACAAATTTACAAGACTACTCTCGAGAAACCTTCACATCATAGCCATGCTTTTTTAACAGCGCATGTTGTTTAGCCTTAGCTAAATCGAACTCAACCATCTCTGAAACCATTTCTTCTAACGTAATGACAGGTTCCCAACCAAGTTTATTTTTTGCTTTTGTAGGATCTCCCAACAAAGTTTCTACTTCAGCGGGACGAAAATATCGAGGATCAACTGCAATTATTAATTGCCCTACACTCAAAGCAGGCGCGCTATCACCAGCTATTTTCTCTACATAGGCAGACTCATTTATACCTGAACCTTCCCACCGCAGTTGAATACCTAAAGCCTTTGCTGTTAAATCAACAAATTGTCGCACAGAATACTGTTCACCGGTGGCTATAACAAAATCCTCGGGCTTATCCTGTTGCAGCATTAACCACTGCATTTCCACATAGTCACGAGCATGCCCCCAATCTCTTAACGCATCCATGTTACCGAGAAATAGGCATTGATCTATACCTTGAGCAATATTACTAAGACCTCTAGTGATCTTGCGTGTAACAAATGTTTCACCACGACGTGGGGATTCATGGTTGAACAGAATGCCATTACAAGCGTACATACCATAGGATTCTCGATAATTAACAGTTATCCAGTAAGCATACATTTTTGCTACTGCATATGGAGAACGGGGGTAAAATGGAGTTGTTTCTTTTTGCGGAGTTTCCTGTACCAAGCCATACAATTCAGAGGTAGAAGCCTGATAGAAGCGTGTCTTTCCCTCAAGCCCTAGAAAACGAATAGCTTCTAAGAGGCGAAGTGTTCCTAATGCATCTACATCAGCTGTGTATTCTGGAGATTCAAAAGATACTGCAACATGGGATTGCGCTGCTAAATTATAAACCTCATCAGGTTGTACTTCACTGAGAATACGAGTCAGGTTTGAGCTATCACTTAAGTCACCATAGTGTAGTTTAAAGTGCTGATTTTGAGTGTGTGGATCTTCATAGATATGATCGACACGCTCTGTATTAAAGGATGAAGCTCGACGTTTAATACCGTGAACCTCGTATCCTTTATTTAACAAAAATTCAGCAAGGTAAGAACCATCTTGACCAGTCACACCAGTAATAAGGGCAATTTTATTTGACATAATTTAATTCGTGAACAAGTAAACAAAAACATCCGATGACAAATTAAATATAATAACTCTCTGACCGAGAGTACATTCATTGCCATCATTCGGAATAATTAATTATATTCTTCTACCAATTACAGCTAATTGCTTTCCTCTGTCCCATGCGTACGGGACTGAAAACTCAACTGTACACCATTCAAACTCAGCACCATCTATTAAATCAATAATCATATCCTCATTTATCGTCTGCACATGCTCACCTAATGGATTTCCAGGAGAGATTAATTCTCCATCGGTATGCCTCTCATTACATGGTGCTTGGAAGATAACGTATTTCTTGGACGATTTAACTATATTATTTAAAAATGGTTTAAGTTCTTTTATATGTTCAATTACATTAGAACAATACACTAAATCATACTTTTCACTCGGTTCTTTAACTAGAACTGTAGCTATTGATGAGTACTCTTGTTCAGCTTTTCTTCTAGCTTGCTCTGAAAAGTCCCAAAGAAACACCTTCGATTCTGGCATATGCATTTTTAGAATAGGTGCACTATCCCCTGTGCCACAACCAAAATCAAGAACGCTATCTAATTCTCCTACTTTAACACCTTTTTCTGCTAGCCTCATAAAGAGTCCACTTGCAAATAAAAGTGTTTGGACGCGCCCTCCAGAGGAAACCCAATCTCGACTAAATCGCCCTTCCCAGTATTTCTGGCTGTTAACTGAGTATAGCTTTTCGTTGATTTTATTTAGAATGGTGTTCTTATTTATCGTATAACGGCCAATTTTCATAGTTAAAACCTACTAATTAATTCCTTTGTTGAGTAAAGCCTATACTCCTAAGCATTAAGAGTCTTATATTGTATTACGACCCTAATGATCTTAAAAATAGATTCATTAAAAACTCAAATACCGTGCAAGAGCAAAACCATTGCAGGTTCAGTGGGACAGCTTCATTCTTTTCCTGATCAAATTCTAGGTGTAAGTTAGTAAAAGCCTGTATTCAAGAGTCACTGTTATGGCAGCGGTAACGTATCAATTGAAGCAAAAGTTAGAAACTTACAACCTGAAACACCAGCTCAAAGAAATAATTCCAACATTGGTTAACCACAAAAAACAAAAATTGAACTTTAGCACTAGTCCAACCATAGATTAATCAAATAACATACAGAATCAATTAATTTTGTTTCAAACCCAAAAAGTCACCAATAAAAACCCTCAAAAGCTACAAACAGATTAAAAGTTTTTTAAGATTTTAAAGATTGTTTCAACAATTATCTTAACATCCAAAAAAATATTATTATTATCTACATAGTCAATATAATAACTTTGTTTTTGTGGCAATATTACATCTACATATGCTTTTTTAGGATTTTCAAATCCTGAGAGGATTTCGTTTTCATTAACCATTTCAATTGACGCTCTATCAGTAATACCAGGTTTAACTGAAAGAACTTTTCTTCTAATATGTTCTGGATAACAGTCTATAAACTCCTGTACTTCTGGACGTGGCCCAACCAAGCTCATACGTCCTAAAAGAACATCTATTAGTTGAGGTAATTCATCAATTTTGGCCTTCCTGAGTATAAACCCAATTTTAGTTATTCGAGCATCACGCCCCACTGTCAGCCGACTTGATTTTTCTGCATCAACAGTCATTGTTCTAAATTTATGAATTCTGAACGGAACTCCATACTGTCCAACCCTAACTTGCCTAAAAAACACAGGCCCAGGCGAATCAAATCGAATCAATAAAGAAACAAGTAAAAAAATCGGGCTAAGAACAGCCAAACCAATCATTGAAATAATAAAGTCAAAAGCACGTTTAGCCAATTTTGAGAACCTTATTAATACTAGAAACCACCAATTCTAGATCAGAATCTTTCATCCTTGTATATAAAGGAATGGAAACTTCATTTTGATAAATATTTTGAGCAATATGAAAATCTTCACGTTGCAAATTATAAGTATCGCGCCAATAGGGTTGTAGATGTAAAGGGATAAAGTGAACAGAGCACCCTATACCGAGGTCTGACATCTGGTTTATGAAACAATCCCTAGAGACATTAGACTCTGGTAAGAGCTGTATTGGATACAAGTGCCATGCGTGTGTAGATTCACTAGAGGGTAAAGCAGGCAACTTTATTGGTAAGTTTTTCAAGGCCTCATTATAGAAGTCAGCCATTTTGGTACGCTTCTTTTGGAATCCAGAAAGTTTCTTCAGCTGGTGAATCCCAATAGAAGCAGCAATATCAGGCATATTATATTTATAGCCAGGTGCGACAACCTCATATGACCAAGATGGCTTTTTTGATGTATATCGATTGAATGCATCCCTACTGATACCATGTAGCCTCATGACTCTACAGCGAGAAGCTATGCTACTATCACGAGTAACAATCATACCTCCCTCTCCGGTAGTCATAGTTTTATTTGCATAAAAACTAAATACAGTTGCATCAGTTTCCAACGATCCAATCATTTTATGGTTGTACATCGTTGGTAGTGCATGAGCTGCATCTTCAATAATTTTTAGACCATACTTTTTGGCTAAAACAATTATTGGATCCATATCACAAGACAAACCTGCAAAGTGAACAGGAATAATTGCTTTCGTTTTTTTATTTATAACTTTTTCAATACTTTCAGCTGTGATATTAAATGTATCTGGGTCTACATCTATAAATATAGGAATAGCGCCTAAATAACGAATAACTTCTGCTGTAGCGGTAAATGTATAGGTGGGAATAATAACTTCATCACCAAAGCCAACGCCAACAGCTTCAAGTGCTAAGTGAAGCCCAGAAGTGGCAGAATTTACGGCTATCGTCTCAAGTTGCTCATCTTCAGAAATAAACCTT
This sequence comes from Parendozoicomonas sp. 2304DJ65-17, assembly GCF_058148445.1. NCBI lineage: Bacteria > Pseudomonadati > Pseudomonadota > Gammaproteobacteria > Oceanospirillales > Endozoicomonadaceae > Parendozoicomonas > Parendozoicomonas sp. 2304DJ65-17. The sequence goes on along the minus strand of NZ_JBYVJV010000002.1, from coordinate 371,316 downwards.
TGAAATAAATTTTCAAAGGTTTTAGTTTTAGGCCCAGTTGTTATCCACCCAGAACGAAGAGAATCAACAACTTCTCTGATCTCTTCTTCTCCAATATCAGGCAATGCAAATGGCAAAAAATTTCTTTCCATAAACTTAAAAACCTGCTAGAGACTTGACAAATCTTAACATAATCCTTCCTCCAGACTGAACAAATTCAGATTCAATTTCATATCCATGTTTTTTGTAAAATCGTATAACAGATTCATTTGATTTTTTATCTGTTGTCAAATAAACGTTTCTTATATTACTACGTTCAAGAATTTGAGACTCGTAGTCATTCAACAAAAAACCACCAACATTTTTTCCATAAAATTCTGGCAATACAGCAATACTACTTAGTAGTGCATATTTCTCTAAAGATGATACTTCGTCACCTTTGTAAAACATGGCATTATATAATTTTTTAAGTACTAGAGAGGGGTTTCTTATCAATGTTGGTATCGAAGCCAAAACAAAATAAAACCACTTCTCTTTTCGTAATCTGACAAAGAATCTATGAGGATCAATCGCACCAGCACAGAACCCAACAATAGCATTATCGATAGAAGCAACTCTTAAAACCCCTCCACCTCTTAATAAAAAGGAAGAATATAACAAACTCAAAAAGTTATCCCCTAATGATGTTAAGAAAAAACCTTTAAAAGCAGACTTGTGAACTTCAATGATGAGTGGAATATCTTCACTTCTAGCATCCCTAACGATCATATTTCAACTCTAATGTAATTCATCATGATATAGATATGTAGTACCAAATATTAAAAATATCGTTTTACACTTCAAAATTTAAAATACCAAAACTGCACTTTAGACCAAAGAGTAAATTATCAATCCAAAAGGGACTCATATATAATTTGAAAATTACTTGAGAAAGAGTTGTGCTCTAAAGCATAACGTCTTCCATTTAGCCCTATATTTTCTTTCTCTATGCCTGAGAGGGCCAATACATGGTTATAAAAAACCTGAAACTGATCTTTACTATCAACGACAAATCCAGCTTTTGATTCTTGTAATATTTTCGCAGGAATGCATTCTTTATTAGCGATAAGCTTAATTATTTTTCCTGCCAACATATATGAAATCATCTTCGATGGTAATGAGGAAGATTCCTGACCTTCTAATATCGGCAATGCGAGTACGTCAGCTGCTGAGAAAACTACAGCAGTACAATCAACAGGCCATGGTGAAAATATATGGACTTTATCCTTTATCTTTTGTTCATCAATGTAAGATGTAATGACATCAAGTTCATCCCCGCTTCCAGCAATAAGTAGATTTCCTGGGGAGCTGCTTTCATGCCATTTGCGAACATAACCATAAATACCAGACGCTACACCAATGTTCCCCCCATAGACTGTTAGAATCTCATTAGACAAATCTTGTCCTATCAGATCTGAAACCTTTTTCTTTGCCAAAACATTAGAAATAGGATTGAAGTCATCAATATCTAACCAATTATTAACGATAGAAATCTTACTTTTATCGACCTTTCTCGAATTAATATACTTATCTCTAAACTCTTCAGTAATTACTAAAATTTTAGAACAGCCTTTAGCATTAATTTTATCAAGAAACAACAATACTTTATAAACAACTCCTTTTTCCGATATAGCACCTTGAGTGGCTAGAGTTTCTGGGTATACATCTTGAACAGAGTTTATAACTCTAATTCCACGAAGTTTGCAGGCTAGCAATAGAAAACTAAGTGAAAAAATTGGCCAAACATTCGCATATACAACATCATATCTATTTCTTATTACATGAAAGAAAAGTGATAAGCCAAAACTCATGTTTTCTAAAAACTTACATATAAAGCTTTTATTACCAATTCTAGCAACAAAACATCTATGAACATTGTAACTTTCATTTTTAGACAAAACAAAACCCTCATCTACACTCCGTGAAGGTTTAGGGCATATTACTTCTACAGTATGGCCTTTTCTTTCACACTCTCTGGCAATGTCTCTACTGGTCCTTGAGCTAACAACTGCTTCTGGAGGAAAAACGCAAGTAGCTATTAAAATTTTCACGCAATTACCAAAATTATTAAATATTATATTATCGAAAAACCAAATTTTTACGTATTTTAATGAATGGAACCATAAATAAAATAGCACTTGAAACAGCCATTAAGTAGAACCATAGTGTTTTAGGTGAAAAAGCCACGATAATGAATACCATGGCGCATAGAGAAAACAAAATAAATATAAAATTTATTGTATTTGCATTTTTTGCCCAATCAAAATACCTAAGATCTAAAATAAGAGCTATGAAGATATAAAATAGAATTGCAACCAAATACTCAAACTTAAACACAAAGTCATCTATGAAATAATCACGAAAAACAAAATACCCACTTAATAGAATGCCCCACCCAAGAGCACACAGAAGCATTGTTATATATATCCTTACAAACTCTTTCTTTTGATTGCAGTGATAATGATAATTTCTGTAAACAACAACCATACATAGTTGCCATATTGCTTCACCAATAGCCACAGACAGAGCAATAAAATCGTTCCCCCCTCCTAGAATTGCACTCCATATCACAACTCCCCTCATTGCTAATACCAAAAACAAATTAGAGAATATTTTCTTATAGCAACTTCCAAGATATTGCTTTACATATTGAGCATTAATTTCATAGCTTGTGACAACAATATTCTTAGATAAGAGGGCTGTAGTAATATTTAAAAGTAGATAAATTGAGAAGAACGCTACCAATAGGTTATGACCATTAGCAATTTCAAAAAAATATACGGAGGTTACAAATAAAGGCCAAATTAAGTCACTGAGAATTTCGCTGTATTTGGGGTTTACTGCTCGTAAAATCCCCAGCAAAAAAAAAGTTGCACTAAAGGCACAAATACTTAAGGCAGTAGATGTGTACTTATTTTCAAAAACCAAATACAAAAAATAAGATAAAACAAACCCCAGAAAATATATTTGATAAATACTGAAAAACAATTTTATTTTATCATTATTAAGGCCCACCTCTATGGGTATTTGTTCCTCTGCCCCTAAAGCAACTACTCTTGCAGCAATCGCACCGATAGACAAAATATAAAAAAAGTTGAAAAATACCCCTTCAGGGAGTTGTTGAGATAAATATAGAAAAAAAATAGCCTTACTTAAAAGTGCCAATATTTTTAACAATATCCCATTACAATAACCTAAATTAATCAATGAAATATATTTCATACAATCAGCACTTCATAGCCTCTGGGTATTTTTCTTTTTTAAAACTAAAGCAGGCATAAATAAAACAAAGAATAGCCATGTTAAGTAAATACTGGAAAACTGGCATTTCACCTCGAACAAAGGGTATCATCTCTATTAGAAATATTGCTCCCCAATACTGAAAATACCTAAATCGGTATACTTGCTTTACCAGTGATGCGTAAAGAAATATAACTAAAATAGGTGCAATTAGAGCCCCTAAATAGGAAAACTGCCAATAACCTTCACCTATTACTGTAAATGTATATACCAGCGTACCCGATCCAATTTTTCTATCATACACTGCTTCAGTAAGTCGATTAGAGCTTGAAGTTATCGGCTTTGATGTCCAAATTTTCCTTGGGATAAAAGATAATGGTGAATATATGAACCAAGCTGCACCAAGATCATAATCAATATCCCCATTATCAATCTTCTTATACAGATCATAATTCCACTCATAATAGCCTAATTGTTTACTATTTTCTTTTTTATAAACTGTACTAAAGTTTTCTGCTATATCGCTTAAACCATTGATTTGACCATTCCTGAAAGTAGAAGCGAAAACTGAAAAAACTAAAACAAATACAATCCCTGAAACGAGAACAATCGGAAGTTGAATTCTCATATCCATAAATCTTTTTTGATTTAAAAATACAAGGCCAAACGCCATCAATGGCATCACTAGCGGCAATCGAGTATTGGCTGTGAACAAATAATATATCATTAAACAAAAAACCAAGCCTAATGAGAACAATATCTTATTTGACTCCATCAAACGACCAATAACAATGTAATAACAGATCTGAGGTAAAATCATTAGAAGCTCTATACCATGCCCTTCTAGAATCCCTTTTTCCAAATAAGCATCTAATCGCGATACTAAGAACACCTCTCTGATTCCACCCGCGCTAATAATAACACTGGCTATTTTCGAAGAAATAAACACTAAGTAGCTTAACGCAAGAAAATTCAGTATACGGTATGATTTGAAGGTGTTCAGATCTAAAGATGAAGCATTGTACTTTGGCATTTTGACCAAAAAGAAAGCCAAAATCCCACCAATATTCGCACATGTAAAAATGAGATTAAAACTTATTTCATCTTTATGTGAAACAACATCACTGTTACCTGATATGTATATTACATATATGTAAACCACCCAGAAAACAAGATGTGGAGATAGAGAGAGTTGCTTTGATCCAGTTTTGTATATACTTACAAAGCAGGCAATGACAGCCACGAGATAGTTTATGTCAAAAAGATTTAAATCATTCATTTATACGGCTCATTGTATCAGTATTTCATTCCATTTCTTAACCATATTTTTCCAGGAATACTTCTCCTCGTATATTTTTTTACACTCCTGCTCAATTCCAAATCTTTCTTCATTTGTTAGCTCTCTAATTTCATTAATCTTTTTCGTTAAACCAGCAACATCATCATATTTCGATATATACCCTATCCCAGAAGCTACTGGAATTTCTGATGCTCTACATTCCTCGTTCATTAATATTGGCACTCCTAAAACCATTGCATCATACATTTTATTGGGTGCTGCATTTATATAGTTCATATTGACAGGGGCATAATGTGCAAACATAGCTAGCGATTTTTTTGCTATTTCTAAAGATTGCTCAGGTGAAACCTCGCCCAAATAATTAACTTTATTATTTCTACAAATTCCTTCCGACCATTCTCCAGTTTTTCTTCCAGCGTACACTATATATACATCTTCAATATTACTTACAGCTTCAACTAAACTTTCAATTCCATTAATGTTTTCTGTTATAGATCCAGACACAAAGATGTATTTGTAATTTAGAGATTCAATATCATCGTATTCTTTATTATCTTGCTTTGTATAATGACTTGAATTGTGGATAACGATGCTTCTTTTAGGTTTAACAGGATAGTGACTCAATCTAGTCTCATTAACTTCAACAACAAAATCTACATTTTTATAGACTAAAATTGAATAAGCTTTTAACAAGGGGTTTAATATTCTCATCCACCCCATAAGCCTAATACGCAAGCTGTCTAAAACCTCACATACTAGTATATTTGGTTTCCTTTTCACTAACTTAAACATGAATGGGAAGTAATACTCTTCATTACAGAATACTACAACATCGGAGTCTATTTCATTAAGCTTATTAACAACATATTGTAAGAATCCAACTGAATCTATTAATGACCTAAGTCCACCATGCGCTATTGACTTCTCATAGATGTGGAGCCTTACATTCGAGGGAAAGTCATTAACATTATAATCCCGATTTGAACGATTACATCCAATATAATTCACTTCAGATGCTCTAGAAGAAAAATGCTTCACATTTTTCTTAATTCTAATATATGTGGGTAATTCAGAATATATATATGTCAACTTCATGAAGCTAAAACCATAAAATGGCGAATGAGAATTAATAACCCTTACAACCTATTAATAGGTGCTTACCTTAAGCGCTGATTTTGATACCTGTAACCATACTATATATGAAAATATAATTTCACTATACATTTATAGTTATTAAGGGCTCGAATTTTATAGAGCTTATCAAGTTAAAAAGTTCAGTCTTCGAAAAACCAAATCACAAAAAAGCAGAAATATCGGATTTTTTATTATGCAAAGATGTATCTATCTCTAGTGATTTTTTTCGAACCAACAAATCACTAACTACTCTATTCAACTCGTCATTAGTTTTATAAACATGTACCTTTTCCCCATATTTTTTTTCCATAAATCTGGAGTAATTGCAATCCTTCATTACTATATAGGCTTTTGATGCTAATGCTTCATAAAAAACACCTGATACCCTATTATTAAAATCCACAGGGATAAATATTATATGTGCTCCCAAAATAAGTTCGGCATAATCATCAAAATAGTTTCTAACACAAACATATTCTTCAAACGCTTCTTCACCCCCCTTCAAATAAAGCTTTGTCTTATTACTTACACATACATCAATGAGAGTTCTGTTATCAGCTTCGTTACCACTCCCACTTGGGGAAAACACATATACTTCATTTACTGCATCATTGTTTGCTTCAATCAATATTGGGTGATTTATAACAACAGACTTCATTTTATATTTTTTTTGGAGATGTAATGCAATATAATCTTCAAAGACAATGGGTATTATAAAAATTCTATTTATTTTTCGAATACACAATTTAGCGACATTAATTAATTTACGTCTAGATATATTATCAATTGTGTTATGTTCGAAAGCATATACTTTCTTTCTTTTAATCAAAAAGATCATAGAGAACAAAAACACACTACATAAAGAATCATAAGATAGAAAAACTACATCTTTTGATTCTTTATACAATTTAAAATTCAAACAAAAATTAATTGGCACAAAAATCAAATGTTCTAAGTAATGTTTTAAGCCTTGAACATCAAAACCAAAAAAACTTGGATAATCAACCCGTTCAACCTTACGATTAAAACTATAATTACTTTTACATATTATTTTTACATTACTAATTCTAGATTGCTTGTCAACTATGAAATTATTTAAACGCTTATGACCTGTCGGGCTTACATAGTCGACAAACAAAAGGTATTCGCTACCTTTCTTCATAGGCAGCCTCAACTTCCTTAGCAAAAAGCTTTCCAAGGGAATCCCAACTTAAGCCCTTGACATATTTACTAGCCACTCTGTCCTCACACTCTTTCTTTAAAATGGTATAGTTATCTACAATTTCTCCAACAGCACTGCAAAGTGAAGTGTATTCATTGCGAATGAGTAAAACACCAGGTATATCTTTTAAGATAGAAATGCAGGGGTCATCGTCCGTCTGATACAAATATAGTAATGGTGCCTTCTGGCTTAACAGCTGATAAAGTTTACCAGGTATCTGTAAGCTTCCTTCATTCCCAATGACCACATTAACATCTATATAGTTTAAAATGCCAATGGAGTCCTCATATTTAATACTTTCGTGAAAAATTATATTTTCTATTTTATTATCTGAAACATAATCTTCGTAGACTTTACTATGTGGACCTATTATATAAAGCTTTGATTTATTTTTTTGGATTGCTTTAATTAGTGGAAATGCATTTCTTGACTTCCTATATGTTACGCCCACATGGGCAAACTTCAAAATACTTCCTGCTTCTTTTAGCTCTAGTAAAGTGGACGGAACATTATTTAAATATTTTTCACTACTTACATACCCCATAGGAATGGAAACTATTTTACAACCATGCCTTGCCCTTAGAACATTTGTTGTTTTTTCATTTGTTGTCGTTATCAATTTGGCGAAAGATAAATACTTTTTTTCTAAATATCTATTAATTAGTTTTCTATAAATTAAATTCTCTGGGTAAATTGGGTTGTCTGACCAGGGATCTCCCATTTCACAGACATGCATTGTTCCACTACTCTGAGACAAATATCGCCCAAGAAAATGAGCGCTATAAGCTCCTGATGCCGTAATCAAAACGTCGAAATTACGAAGATCTTTTTTATGTTCTTTATATGCTTTTTTAGAAATGCCTAGATACTTGTCTGGAACAAGGAAGTATAGCAGCATGTTTGACCATAGATATTTGACAAGGCTTGGAAGCATACTGTTAGTTATTTTTTTATCCAGCCGCATCAAATTTGTCTCGTTCACATATATTTTTTTATTCTCCCCCACCCCACTTGTGTGAGGTATTAAGAGTGTTAAATCAATGCGTGAATTATCCTCAAGCCCTTTTATAAAATACAGGTTTCTAATTGTCTGTGAATCATAATTTGGAGGTAATGAACTACTAAAATATAGAACTTTTATTTTTTTCATGGACAACCCTTACATAAATTAAACAAACGATCATATGCAGAAGATACGAAAAGAAAAATGTAAAGACATATGATTCTGCACTATAGTCATTTATATTTTCGAAAATCATTAAAAATACACAAACCCATAGGCCATTAAGGAACAATCCATGCCACATACTTTTCCTAGAGAGGATATAAACTCCTATTAGAGTTGATATAGATGAGAAAAGTGATGCTGCAATCATCATCCTCCATATATCACGTATATTCTCCAATCTACTCTCACCGTACAGACCAAGGATAATATCCACACCCGCGTTTAACACAATAAATATTGTTATCAATGTTAATGACAAAAGAATCAGATAATTATTACCACTATCCTTTTGCAGTCTTGTAACAATCTTAGGCGTCAGTGCTGTTATGAAAAATATTAAAACCTGAAACCACTGGAAAGATATATTAAAGTATTTTACATCATCAGTTGGTGCATGTTTTATGAAAATACTATAACAATATATAAGAACAGGAAAAGTTATAATTGAGCTCATATAAGTGGGTATATAAAAACCTACAACATCCTGCTTAACACCCCTACCCACAGGAGTGGGTCTATTATTTATTAGACGACGATAATAAATTATCATTAATGCTGCGCAAACCAGGAAGAAGATGTTTACCGCTTGGCTATTTACCCCATATAAAAAAATGATAGGAAGCCATAAAGTAATTGCCCCCAATCCTCCGAAAAATGCCGACTGTACTTCCTTCCCATTTGAAATCAATCTGTTAGTAACTATTTGAGTTACTGAAACATACAGTGCTAATACCAGTGATAAAAAAGATACTCTATATTCTTGAAATAGAATATTAACTGATAAGTAATAGGTTACTAATCCAGCAACCATAAATGCTACAAGGCCATACATAGTCTTATTATTGTATGAATCCTTATATTTCAGTTTAGATTGAATTATTCCTCCACATATTAAACCAGACATCATCATTGATAAGTTATAAGCAGATGTTAGACTGGAAAATCTTTCAGGCGATGCGTTTTGCGATATGTATATGAAAGATAGCATAGAAGCCAATCGGCCCAGTGAAGCAGTTGCCACCACCAACCAATGTTTGAACACTTCACTATTAAATATATTTCTATACTTCATCTATTTTCTCTATACTTCTACTCCTCATTTTTTGCTAATTTCCCTTATTATACGCTCGCTTGCTTTTCCATCTCCATACGGGTTGTGTGCTTTGCTCATTATTTCATACTCTTCTCTATCATCTAGAAGCTTGCAAATAGCTTGAATAATTCCTTTCTTATCGGTTCCAACTAGCTTTACTGTACCAGCTACAACTGCTTCAGGCCTTTCCGTTGTTTCCCTCATTACTAACACTGGTTTACCCAATGAAGGTGCCTCTTCTTGAATTCCACCTGAGTCTGTTAGAATCAAATATGATTTATCCATAAGAAAAACAAAGGGAAGGTAGTCCAATGGTTCGATAAGGTGCACATTGCTCATACCTTTTAGAATTCTATTTACAGGCTCTCTAACATTAGGATTCAAATGAACAGGGTAGACAATATTAACCAACGGATAACGCTTTGCTATATCAGCTAGCGACTCACATATTCTTTCGAAGCCGCAACCAAAACTTTCACGCCTATGCCCAGTTACCAAGATAATTTTTCCCTCTCCTAAAAAAGAGAATTTTTCTTTCATTTTATTTCGAATTTCTTGGTCGTCTCGAATTATTTTTTTTGCATCAATGAGTGCATCAACTACAGTATTACCTGTTACATATATATTGTTGGGATCTACATTTTCTTTTATTAAGTTTTCTTTAGCTTTTTCTGTTGGCGCAAAGTGCCATTTGGTTAGCGCCCCTGTAATTTTACGATTTGCCTCTTCAGGCCAAGGAGAGTAAAGGTTTCCAGTCCTTAAACCAGCTTCGACATGACCAACAGGAATTTGCTTATAGAAGGCTGCCAGCGAAACCGATAATGTGGTTGTTGTATCTCCATGCACCAAAACCATATCTGGTTTACACTGACTTAGTACTGATTCCATCTTTTTCAGGATATTAATTGTTACATCAGTCAAACTTTGACCAGGCGACATTATATTCAAATCGAAATCTGGCTTTATCTCAAAAAGCTTTAAGACTTGATCTAACATTTCCCTGTGCTGTGCAGTAACACATACCTTTACATCAACCTGTTGATGATTATAAAATTTTTTTACAACTGGAGCCATTTTAATGGCCTCAGGTCTCGTACCGAACACAACGAGTACTTTCACATTTTACCCTTTTTGGTTTTTCATCGTTTCCAATTAGTTTTTATAATTGGAAAATAATCCCGTATTGTTTATCCACACATATTAACTATGTACGTTTTCCAATGCGTTATTGCTTACAAAATCTAGATATCGAGCTCTTCCCAGTCGTATCGAAAAGACTTTGGGTACCTGTTGTCCAGCTAGGGCTCTCTTCGTCCCATTAAACGTGGAGAATGATCACTTCCCTTCATGAGGATTCAAAGGAATACACTAAATTTTTGCCACGCTACCGCCCTCCAGCCACTGTATTTGCCGGAAAATATCTTATCTAGTTTGTGCTTTTATCTAATTAAAGTTTTTAACAGGCGGAGCATTTTACAGATTCTTGCTGATCGGAGCTAGGTGTATCCATGCTTATTGGTGAGGGGAGAATTATGAAAATTTATGAATTTGCATACGTGCTTAGCAGGCGTAGCAAACACCACACCTGCCAAGATAAGTAAATCAAACACTCAAAATCTTAAGCACATTAGTATTCCCCTGACTACTACCCCGAGTCAGTAGAACCTTGTCGCCCTTCTGGAAGCCACCAGTAGCGACTACTAACTCCATAGCCTTTTCCTCCACATCAGGGCTATCACTGCTCACATCAAACGGCAGTGACTGAACACCGCGGTACAGAGCCAAGCGGCGACCAGTTTCTTCACGGCGACTCAACGCAAAAATAGGCAGAGCAGAGTTAATGCGGGACATCCACAGAGCGGTCTGACCAGACTTACTCAGGCAGATAATAGCTTTGACACCTTCCTGATGGTTTGCTGCATACATTGCAGCCATAGCAATGGTCTCATCTGTACGCTCGAAGGTCATATCCATGCGATGCTGTGAAACAGTCACAGATGGCTGCTTTTCTGCAGCACAAGCAATACGTCCCATAGCTTCCACAACACCATGCGGAGAATGGCCAGTTGCAGTTTCTGCTGAGAGCATTACCGCATCAGTGCCGTCCAATACAGCGTTTGCCACGTCGAATACTTCTGCACGAGTTGGCAGAGAGTTTTCGATCATGGATTCCATCATCTGGGTGGCAGTAATTACTGGGCGATTCAGGCGTCGGGCCATGGTGATCATTTCTTTCTGAACACCAACCAGCTCCGCATCTCCAATTTCTACACCCAGGTCGCCACGAGCAACCATAATAGCGTCGGAAGCAGCAATAACTTCTTCAAGTTTATCAGTGTTGTTAACAACTTCCGCACGCTCAATCTTGGAAAGAATGGCAGCATGTCCACCAGCAGCTACCAGCAGTTTACGAGCTTCTTCCAGATCCTCTTTGCAACGAACAAACGATACCGCCAGGTAATCCACGCCCATTTTGGCCGCAGTCTTGATATCTTCCTTGTCTTTGTCGGTAAGAGCTGGTGCAGAAAGACCACCACCCTGCAGGTTAATACCTTTATTGTTGGAAAGAATTCCGCCAGTCAGCACCTTGCAGCGAATCTGTGGTCCATCAATACTCACAACTTCCAGGCTCAGGCGACCATCGTCCAACAACAGAACATCGCTTGGTTTACAGTCATTTGGCAGGCTCTTATAGGCAATACCAACACTTTGGCTGGTACCTTCATCACGCTCCAGATCCGCGTCCAAAGTGAAGTTTTCACCAGGAACCAGATTTACTTTCCCTTCCTTAAAACGAGCAATGCGAATTTTAGGCCCTTGAAGGTCACCTAGAATGGCTACGTTACGGCCTTGCTCAGCAGAAATAGAACGAACCAGTTCGGCACGAGCCATGTGCTCTTCAGGCTCACCGTGGGAAAAGTTCATGCGAACAACATCTACACCTGCAGCTACGAGCTTTTCCAGCGCTTCGCGAGTTTCACTGGCAGGCCCCAGGGTGGCAACAATTTTTGTACGTCTCAGCATGATACTGCTCCAGAAGGGCACTCAATAAAGAATGTTTATTAACAAACACAAAGACACCAATGGCAAGCCATCAGTGTCTTTATGGGGGAATAAAAAAGAGGGGAAAAGAATGGAAGTCCATCTATTTCCCCTCATCACATCACTGTTCGGTTTAAACCTTTACACTAGCGATATCAGGCGTTCATCAGTGCCTTAGCGGTATCCAGCATACGGTTGGAGAAGCCCCACTCGTTGTCGTACCAGCTCATCACCTTAACCAGACGACCCTGTACGCGAGTCTGAGTGGCATCGAAGTTGGAAGAGAATGGGCTGTGGTTGAAGTCCATGGAAACCAGAGGCTGGGTATTAATAGCCAGAACCCGCTTCATGGCAGGATTGGAAACTGCAGCCGCAGCAACAATCTCATTAACTTCTTCAACAGTGGTATCACGCTTGGCAATAAAGCTCAGGTCAACCAGAGATACGTTGGCAGTAGGCACACGTACAGCCATACCATCAACCTTGCCTTTCAGTTCAGGTACAACCAAGCCTACCGCTGCAGCTGCGCCAGTCTTGGTAGGAATCATGTTCAGTGCAGCAGCACGGGCACGATACAGGTCAGTGTGGTAAACGTCTGTCAGAACCTGGTCATTAGTGTAAGCGTGAATAGTTGTCATCACGCCAGACTCAATACCCAGAGCTTCGTTCAACGGCTTGGCAACAGGAGCCAGACAGTTGGTGGTGCAGGAAGCGTTGGAGATAACGCTCATGTTTGCAGACAGGGTCTCTTCGTTCACACCGTAAACAACAGTGCCGTCGATATCCTTGTCGCCAGGAGCAGAGATGATGACTTTCTTCGCACCAGCGTCCAGGTGTGGCTGACACTTAGCCTTGGAACGGAAGATACCAGTGCATTCAAATACCACATCAACCTTCAGGTCTGCCCAGGGCAGCGCACCAGGGTTACGCTCGGAGAGAACCTTGATCTCGTCACCATTAACGAACATAGAGCCCTCGCCACCTTCAACCTGAGCGTTGAAAGTACCGTGAACAGTATCGTACTTAGTCAGGTGAGTGTTGATCTTGGCATCGCCCAGATCGTTGATGGCAACAATCTTAAACTCGTTAGTGCGGCCATTCTCATACAGGGCACGCAGAACATTTCGACCGATACGGCCATAACCGTTAATAGCAATACGGATCATCTTGAACTCTCACTATCCAGTTTGTTCAACGCGGGTCCGCTCTACGGGCCCGGGATTAAAAAAATGCCTATTCAACAAATACACTTCGGCACTTTTTGAAATTTCATCAGTAAGCTTGTCAGCAGCAATCACCGACTGCGCAACCCTAATTTCAAGAGCCATCATTGTAGTCTGTCGCTCTGAAACCTACCCAAAATCCTGTATCTCAATAATTTAGACGGGTAACTTACTGCGCGAATGGTATTACATTGGTACACAAGGACAATTGACACACATCAATCGCAATACCATTTACACAATAGGTTACATAACCTTTTATACCTAGCTCCTATGAACAAGGTGTGAACACCCGAACCTCTGGATACTGACGCCCACATAAGTCGACCGGTGCAGAAAGCTAAGGATCAGCCAAGAATCCAATCTTCTCCAATCAAAAGTTATAACTAGGAGGCACAAAAAAAGCCGCTTTCTTAAATGAAAAGCGGCTTTTTGATTGAGTGCGAGTCAGTAAGTATTACTTGAACTCAGCCATGCCACGGTAAGCAGCCTTAGAACCCAGCTCTTCTTCGATGCGCAGCAGCTGGTTGTACTTAGCTACACGGTCGGAACGGCACAGGGAACCAGTCTTGATCTGACCAGCTGCAGTACCAACAGCCAGGTCCGCAATGGTTGCATCTTCAGTTTCACCGGAACGGTGAGAAATCACTGCAGTGTAACCAGCATCCTTAGCCATCTTGATTGCGTCCAGAGTCTCGGACAGCGTACCAATCTGGTTCAGTTTGATCAGGATGGAGTTGGCAATCCCCTTATCAATACCTTCTTTCAAAATCTTGGTATTGGTTACAAACAGGTCATCACCAACAATCTGGATCTTGTCGCCTAGAATCTTGGTCTGGTAAGCGAAACCATCCCAGTCAGATTCATCCAGACCATCTTCAATAGAGATGATTGGGTATTCTTCGGTCAGCTTGGCCAGGTAGTCGGAGAAAGCGTTGGAGTTGAAGACTTTGCCTTCACCCTTCAGGTTGTACTCACCATTTACGTAGAATTCGGACGCTGCACAGTCCAGAGCCAGAGTCACATCAGTGCCCAGCTTGTAACCAGCCTTTTCTACAGCTTCTTTAATAACAGCCAGAGCGTCAGCGTTGGAAGCCAGGTTAGGTGCAAAGCCACCTTCATCACCAACCGCAGTGTTCAGGCCTTTAGAAGACAGGACCTTCTTCAGGTTGTGGAAGATTTCAGCGCCAACCTGCAGAGCTTCACGGAAGCTCTTGGCACCAACAGGCTGAACCATGAACTCTTGAATATCAACGTTGTTGTCAGCGTGCTCGCCACCGTTGAGGATATTCATCATTGGCACAGGCATGGTGAACTGGCCAGAGGTACCGTTCAGGTTAGCGATGTGTTCATACAGAGGAATGTTCTTGGCATTCGCAGCCGCTTTGGCAGCAGCCAGAGATACAGCCAGAATTGCGTTGGCACCAAACTGACTCTTGTTGTCAGTTCCGTCCAGAGCAATCATCTTGTCGTCCAGTCCACGCTGGTCTGCAGCATCAAAACCAATCAGGGCTTCGCGAATAGGACCATTAATGAAGCCAACAGCCTTGAGAACGCCCTTACCCAGGTAACGGGACTTATCGCCGTCACGCAGTTCCAGCGCTTCGCGGGAACCTGTAGAAGCCCCGGAAGGTGCGCAGGCACGCCCCCAATGGCCGCTTTCCAGTTTCACATCAGCTTCAACGGTGGGGTTGCCACGAGAGTCGAGAACCTCGCGACCACGGATTTCTGCGATCTTGGTCATTAATAGTCTCCAGTCGTTTACTGCGTGGGCAGTGGAACCGGTTGATAGGAAATTGTGCGCAGGATAATACCTATTCTCTTCCTCCCGTGCACCCCAACCATGTCATTCCGACCTGTCCAATTGACGAGAATCAACATTTACATTGATTTCAGCCCACTTTTGCAGACAGAAACCTTACATCTACCTCAAAATTGGTATTATCCAATTTCATTTTTTCTGGTATTACATCTGTTCTTCGGTAGCGACTATGATCAAGGTTCAAATCCAAGCACAGCCTACCGACCAACAGAGCCAGAATTCTACCAGCGGTTTTCCGTCAGACTCTGGATCCGATAGATCATGAGCCGTAACACCATGACTAACGTCACTGTTCAGACAGCTTCAAAAGCACCTCCCGTCGGCAATTTCCCACAAGGCCAGACTGAGCGCATTTTTGGTGAACCTGACTCCCTGAAAGATAACGCAACTCCTCTTTATCTCCAGTTGCAAAGCCTGATTCAGCAAGCCATAGACAATGGCACCCTGGAACGGGGTTCAGCGCTGCCTGCCGAACGTGAAATCGCTCAATATATGAAGGTCTCCAGAGTCACTGTTAAGCGAGCTATCAGTGAACTCGTTACAGAGGGCCTGCTAGTCCAGCGCCAGGGCGCGGGTACATTTGTGGCTGAAAGGATGGTCCATAAACTCGATCGCCTCAACAGTTTTTCTGAAGTTATCGAGTCAGTGGACAAACATCCGGACTCTCTCTGGATTGAGCGGGGCATAGGTTTAGCCAATAAAGATGAGCAGGCACGCCTACAACTTCCTTCCGGAGCTGAGGTGGTAAGAATGTTCCGGGTCCGTATGGCAGACGATACACCTGTCGCTCTGGAATATGCTGTTGTTCCAAGAAAATATCTGGATACACCATTCGATGTCACCGGCTCTCTGTACGAAGCACTGGGTCGTGCAGGCTCTCGCCCGGTAAAGGCCATCCAGAAACTACGGGCAGTTGCATTAGAAGAAAGTCATGCCGATTACCTGAATATCGAAGCAGGTATTCCAGTGATAGTTATGGAACGCAGAGGGTTACTGGCCGACAACACACCTGTTGAATATAGCCGTTCACACTTTCTTGGCGATACTTTCGAGTTTGTAGCGGAAGTCTGAGAGTTAACTACAGGGAACAGAGAAATGAGAACTAACTCTTAGCAACCTGTTCCCGCCGCCACAATTCCTGCGCCAGCGTTGTGACGTTATAAGGAGTCCAAAAACCTGATGGTTTTTTCACTCCTTTCTGAGTTTGCTCATCCGCGCCGGCTAGCAATAAGTCGCTGGCAAAGGTGGAGCAGTTATGTGTTGCCAGATCGTATCCCTTATCTTTTTTAGCGGCAAACCTTTCCTTTATCCTCTCAAGGTTCAAACCTTTCAGCTCCACAACAAAATCCGGCATGCCGAAAGTTCCACAGTCACTTTTTAAGTCACCCTGAACTGATTCCACACTCACTTTGGGTACAACCATACGAACGGAGTCGCTATCTTTCCTCGTAAGCCCCAGATAACTCACATAACTGCCCTGAGGCTTATCTCCCAGCATAAGAGCAACATGGCCTGCAGCACCTTCTTTCTGATCCTTATAAACCATCACATACACGGAACCTGGGTTAACCCGCCCATTCAATAACTGCCGGGTCTGCTCAGGGATTTTGGCCTTCTCTGCACGACCAGTCTTGCCATGAAAGTGTTGGGTAATAGTTCCCGACAACATTCTTCTCACACCTTTCAGGCTTGAGTCTTTTCGTGGAACAACAATGCCGTCATTGGTGTAAAACTGCTGCATATCAAACCAGGGCATACCACGAATCATCTTCTCCATGTGCTGAAGCTGTTTAGCTGATGGCTGCTTCTTGGGAATTTTTAATGTGAAGTCAGTTCTCTTGCCTGCTGTGTATGGTGTTTTATAGGAAGCTAATCCATGCATAACCAGAAAAGCCCCGGCCACATCACACGCCTGCTTCTCAGGCAGCATTTTATTACCACTTAGCCAGACCTGTTCCGCAACACTTCTATGCAACGGGTTCTTTATCGAGTCAATTACAGAGCTACCAGAAGAACCACTGGGAGTGATGAATGTTTGCACATCCTGAGGTTTTGCCGCAGAAACTTTATAAGATGAGAGCGCACGCTGAATAGGTTTGGGCAGGAGGTGTTGATACAACCACTGCCCACCTTTTCTGACTTCTACCTTGAACTGCTGCCAGCGAGATAAACTTTCCTGTTTCTGAGCACTTTCTGACTTAGCACCCCGAATCCCTATGCCAACAGCCTCAGAAGAGGTAACCGCAGTATCAACTTTTTTGTTTGCGAATTTCCCGGAAACGTCTCTCATCCATGAGCAACTCTATTCCACTCTCTCAAAAGCCTAGGGGAAGCTGGAACATAAAGAAAGCTATCAACAACACACTCCAGAGGATGATAAAGGCCAGAGTATATGGCCACATAATGCCGATCAGATCCCCCGGAGAAAGGTCTGGGCGGTAGCGCCGCATAAACGACAACACAACCCCTGCGTACGTCATCATCGGTGTCACAATATTGGTGGAAGAGTCCGCTACCCGAAAGGCAGCAGCAACAATATCTGGCGTCATACTGCTGTTAACCTGATACAGCATCGGTACAAAAATAGGTCCCAGTAACATCCATTTTGAAGTTAATCCACCCACAAACAGATTAATAACTGCCGTCGTTAAAATAAAACCTAACAGGAGTAACACCGGCCAGTCCTGTAACCCCATGGCCTGCAAACCACTCGCTCCCAGCCAGGTTAACCAGGTGCCAATTCCACTGTAAGAGAGCAATGAGAGAAAGTTGTAACAGAAGAAGGTCAATACAAGGATGTAGCCCATGGTATCCATTTGCCTTGCCATGGCTTTTACAACCTCATCCGCTGATGCAAACCTTCCTGTTCCTGCACCATAAAAAATCCCACTCAGGGCGAAAACCAGAGTTATGAGCAAAATAATATTGTTCAACCATGGAACAACGCGTTTACCGGAAGGTTCGTAGTAAGCGGCCAGCGGCCCAAAAATTAGCCAGGTCACTATGGCCAAAGCGATTACCAACCCAACCAACGCCCAACGCAAACCAAACCGATCTCGCTCAGATAAGGAAAAACTTTCAGAAGCACTCTGATCCGTCTGCTTCCAGCCTTTATCTTTCCAGCGTGGCCCAACTACAAATGCAGTCACCAACCCACCGGCAATGGTCAGAACAAAAGTCGAAAGACAGATAAACCAGTAATGCATGGTGGCTGGCATCAGATCATCACCATTAAAGCGGGCAAACGGCACTCCCTGACTTTCCGCGAACAACCTTGCATTCATACCAATCACGACATCAATTGGTGTTGCTGGTAGAAGGTTGGCACTGAACCCCGCAGAAACACCGGCAAACGCTGCAGCCATTCCCACAATCGGGTTTTTGTTTATTCCGGCATAAAGCAAGCCCGCCAGAGGAACAAGAATCAGATAGCCGGCATCACTGGCAAGGCTGCTCATAATGCCAAGAAACACTAGCAAGACAGGCAACCACCGTTCACTCAGTCGAAGCCCAACACTTTTAATCAAGGCTGTAAGCAAGCCACTTTGCTCAGCAATACCAACACCAAGCATAACAACCAGAATCACGCCCAACACACCATGCCCAAAAGCTAGCCAGTTCTGCAGCAGGGCATTTTCAAACATCCAGCGAATACCATCGAAAGAGAGCATATTGCGGATACTGTGTTCTACAGGTTCATCACCAACACCGGGAGTCGTAAAAGTCACTCCCGAAAGAGAGTTTGATGCGAGCACACAGACAACAAAGAGGACAATAAAGATAATCACGGGGTCAGGTATCGCCCGACCTACCCTCTCCATAAAGGACTTTCGTGACTGCCCGGCCGTTGCAACCGGAATATCCACAGGCATGCCTTTCTCCAGTCTTTCAGCTAAACACTGCAGTATAGAGGGCCATAAACGACAAAAGCCCTGCAGCGTTAACACTGCAGGGCTTTTTGATATCAGAACTCTTTCAAGCTTTGAACATCAGAAGGTCATCAGAATCTTGGCCAGCATCAGGGCCGATACAGTACCGATCGCGGAGCCGAAGATACCCATGATCAGACCAGCAGGTACCAGAGCTTTGTCGTAAGTACCGGCAAGAATAGGAGCAGATACAGAACCACCAATGTTTGCCTGAGAAGCAATACCGCAGATAAACAGGTCAAGTTTGAAAACCTTGGCCAGAATCAGCAGAACAACCAGGTGGAACAACAAAATCAGGAATCCGGCAATAATGTAGAACGCAGCCTGACTCAGATCGATAGTAGAGAAGTCAGTGGAGCTGGCAATCAGGCCAACAACAACGTACAGCAGAACGCTACCAACATGGTCTGGGCCTTTGATTTTGTTCAAAGGCGTGGTGCTCGCCAGAATACCTGCAAGAGTTGCCAGAATAACAACCCAGCCACTGCCACTGAAGAAGCCACGAAGACCAGACAGGAAGTGTTCGTCAGTCAAACCACCTGGGTTTACAACCTGCTTGCCCAGTACCAGAACGATACCGGCAACACCCAGACCAAGCCCCAGAGTCAGCATGAAGTCCATGAAGTTGTATTCACGCTTGTCTTCTTTCTCAGCCGCATTCAGGTGAATCTTGCTGATAATGGAATCAACTTCTTTGCTGTCTGCACCGGAGAACTTATTGAACGCCTGACGCATAGGAGCGAAGGAGATCATCAGCACCAGCCAGATAGATGCACAGATGTTGTCCATCAGGAAGGCATAAGTCAGCGCCTGAGAACCATCAGCAACACCGAGACCCTGTTGGGCAGCAGCCATATTGGTAGAACCACCCACCCAGGAAGAAGACAGGATGGAGAAGGTCTGCCATGCATCAGCTTCAAAGCGGCTTTGGAAAGCAACATAAACGATGATAAAGCCAATAAGAATACTGGCCGTTACCGCCAGGAAAGATCCAACCAGTTTTGGCCCCAGCTTGAATACGTCGCGAATGTCGTTTTTCAACAGAAGCAGGAACAACATCATTGGCAGCAGGTAGTACTTCAGGCTGCCGATAAAACTGCTTACTTCTGGAGTCAGCTGCCAGACTTTCAGAGAAGCACCGATCATCCCACCAAAGTAAATAAAGGTGAGTGCGGGCACTACTTTGAAAAGCTTCAGCTGCAGAGTTTTTTCACAATACAGAACAGCTGTAATAAATAGCATCAGGAGAGAAAAGAAACTGTATACGCTTGTTATCATAAAATCCTACTGTCCCTTAAAAACAAAACAATACTCCGCAGAGACTGAAATCAATCAGATCAGAAAACCGCTTTAGTAATTATTTATGGCGGGAGCGATGTGTCAGCAGACGAACATAAGCGAACACAAAACACATCAACTGACAGCTGCGGGGTCAGAAAGCGTTAACACACTAATGAGCCAGGCTCGGAATAACCCTGACACAGATCAACTTCACAGGAATTTATCTTGCCAGCACATCCTTTAACGGGCATTTTTCCTTAAAAACCATAGAGTTACTTACTACTAAAAAAAACAAAGTCAGACTTTAAAGCCACAACTCAAGTATCAACACAAACCTAACCACTACCAAAAACTGCAACAGCAGAAAATATGACTTAATTTCCCATACAGACAAGATATTACCCTTAAGAGAAAGGGTAGTTTCAAAGTATTAGCTACCCCTTCCCATAGAAAACGCTCAAATAAACATTCATTGTATTTGCGTGAAGATAACTAACCGCCTCGTTAACAGCTTTATGCTTCATGCGGTGTCTATTCCTGAAACCATTCAATTTGGGGAAACAGGAATGAGAAAGATAATGCGGACTTTGTTGGTTTTGGCGCCACTTATGGGGCTATTTTTATGGAATCATGCTCAAGCTGGCCAAGAGGAAAATACAACTGAGCTTGTCTTCTGTGGAGCCCCATATACTGAGGAGTGTAGATTTGCATATGAAGAACAAGCCAATTTTTTTGCTGGCAAAATAATCAAGGCGGGTCTTGATGGCTGGATTCTGGCAATGCAGTGCATACTAAAAGCAGACATCAAAAACCTGGTGAAAGTCTATAAACCCTTAGACGGAGTGAGTGAGCAACGTGCGAAATCAAGAGCCAAGCATTACTTCTCTGGAAAGGTAGATGTTTTCATACACTCAAAACTCAAAAAATCTGTTTTAACGCTAGTCGATAAATACGCTCAACAAGGAAATGACTGCAATCAGTTTTCAGAAGAGGGGGAACAATACTGTCAGATAAGCCTGCCTACTGAAGCCCCTTACGAAGATGAAGAAACCGCTAAGAAAAAGTTAAACTTATTGGCAAACAGAGCTGTAGAGATTCTCATATCTGCAATAAGCAAACAGCTTGCAGAAGAGTTTTATGAGGAACACCTGCGCAACTAAACGCATAAGTCAGAGAGCCATATTAATAAAGCTCTCTGATCACGTTCCCTGACAAGCAAACATCAAAACACTGGCGAGTGATGCAACCGAAATGATTCATCCAAAGGCTTCCGGTGTATAAACTGCCCCTGCCCGGGAGCGCCTTTGAACTGTCCATCCTCAACCAGGATATTACCCCTCTGCATCGTCAATACCGGGTACCCCTGAAGATGGAAACCTTCATACGGCGAATAGTCACAATTGCCATGCTGCATACTCATATTAATAGTTGCATGATGAGACGGATCAAAAATCACCAGATCTGCATCGGCCCCTTCGCGAATCACACCTTTCCGGGGATATAAGCCAAACAAGCGAGCTGGCATAGTGCTGGAAATTTCCACAAAGCGGTTGATAGACATCCGCCCCTTCATAACCCCTTCCGAGAACATCAATGGCATGCGGGTTTCAACGCCGGGCATACCATTAGGACACTTGGTGAAGTTCCCAAGCCCCATACGTTTTTGCTCAAGGGTAAACGAACAGTGGTCTGTAGCAATGGTATCTATAGTACCGTCATTCAAACCAGCCCAGAGTTTTTCCTGATGCCAGCTTTCCCGCAGAGGTGGACTCAGCACATACTTCAAACCACCCAGCTTAGGGTTACGTCCAGGCATTTGCTCATGGTAGCGCTGCATATCCAGCATCAAATACTGTGGGCATGTTTCCGCATAAACAGGTTGTCCCTGCTGCTGAGCCAAGCGGATATATTCAAGCCCGGGCGCATTAGAAAGGTGAACAATATAAAGAGGCGCAGCATCAGCCATCGCAGAAAGATTAATCATCCGGGCTATAGCTTCTGCTTCACATTCTGCAGGGCGACTCAGGGCATGGAATATTGGGTCTGTCTGGCCGGATGCCAGCATACGTTCCCGCAGGAACTGTACAGCACTGTCGTTTTCCGGATGCACACAGGTCAGCGCATTCAGCTCGTTCAAACGCAGCAGAGCTTTCAACACTTCACGATCAGAGAGTTTGTAGTTATAAGTCAGATAAAGCTTAAAACTGGAAATGCCTTCCTCATCCACCATGGAAGCCATTTCATCAAGAATAGCATCGTCCACATACTGAATTGTTCCATGGAAGCTGTAGTCGATAACCGACTGCTCCGCAGCCCAGCTTTTATAAACATTCAGTTGGTGATGAAGATCACATCCCGACGGGCCAAACCCCATGTGGTCGACAATTGTCGTTGTTCCACCCCAGGCGGCAGCTACCGTACCTGAGTAAAAATCATCGCAGCTACGACAGATACCTACATCAATATTCATATGAGTGTGAACATCAATGCCCCCGGGAATCACATACTGCCCGGTTGCATCAATGACCTTGTCTGCAGGCTGGCTGATGACTGGCGCAATCTGCTCGATCACACCATTGCGTACCAGAAGATCACTCTGTCGTGACTCTTCTGCATTTACCAGAGTGGCATTTCTGATCAGAACCGACATACCCATCCCCCACACTCATACTGCTGTCAGGCATGAAGCGATGCCTGTGGTCTGAATTGGAATAGGCATTACGAAACGGAAATATCCATTCCAATTCAGGCTGTGCGTACAAGAAAAGATCTACCCCTACCGCCGAACAGTAACATCACTTCTGACCAGGGCCATTGATGCAGTCACAACATTACTCTTCGACCGGGGTATACGTTACTTATCTAATTACTTGGCAGTTTTGTGCAGGTACATCAGCGGAATCACTGCGTACATAGCGGCACAATCAACCAGATCCTGCTTCCAGGTCTTCTCATTCGGGAAGTGAGCTTCTGCTTCTTTACCTGGGCCAAAACCGATGCAAGGAATACCGTAACGACCCATGATGGATACGCCGTTAGTAGAGAAGGTCCACTTGTCGGTACGTGGCTCCTTGTCGAACAGCAGACGATAGCTGTCTTCCAGGGATTCAGTCACAACGTGCTCGGAATCGATCTTCCATGCTGGGAAGTAGCACTCAGTTGGGTAAACCAGACCGGTGTAGGCAGGACGATCGTAGTTATACATGGAAACTTCTGCACCGGCAGCCTTAACAGAAGGCAGACGACGGATTTCTTCCAGAGCACCTTCCCAGGTTTCACCCCAAGTCAGACGACGGTCGATGGATACTGCGCAGCTGTCAGCAACTGCACAACGGCTTGGGGAAGTGAAGAATACTTCGGATACAGTCAGGGTACCCTTGCCCAGGAACTCATCAACGTGCAGGCATTCGTGCAGAACCTGCAGGTCATTCAGGATTGGGCCCATCTTGAAAATAGCGTTGTCACCACGCTCTGGAGCAGAACCGTGGCAGGAAACACCAGCTACATCGATGCGGATTTCCATACGGCCACGCTGACCACGGTAGATGCCGCCATCGGTAGGTTCGGTGGAAACAACAAACTCAGGCTTCAGGCCATCTTCTTCAATGATGTACTGCCAGCACAGGCCATCGCAATCTTCTTCCTGAACGGTACCGGTTACAACCAGGGTGTAGTCGTCTTCCAGACCCAGATCTTTGATAATCTTGCCAGCGTAAACCATGGAAGCCATACCGCCTTCCTGGTCGGAAGCACCACGACCACCGATCACTTCATCATCTTCCATGCCTTCGTATGGATCGAAGGTCCAGTTGTCCATGTTGCCCACACCAACGGTGTCGATGTGTGCGTCCATAGCAATAACGCGCTTACCGTGGCCGATGTAGCCGAGGATGTTACCCTGAGGATCGATTTCAACCTTGTCGAAACCAACCTTTTCCATCTCTTCCTTGATGCGCAGAACAACCTTTTCCTCATCGCAGGATTCGCTTGGGATAGCGATCATGTCCCGCAGGAATTTGGTCATATCGGCTTTGTAGCCTTCTGCTTTTTTCATTACCTCAGAGAAAGGAACCTTCTCCATAAAATCTTTGGAAACATTTGCCAGTTTGGTCATTGTCTTTATTCCGTCATTCTTTTTGAATTGGCTTCGGGCATACACCCGAAGCCTTTTTGTGAGGGTCTGGAGGATTAAGCGTCCAGCTTGCGATCCTGATGCTTCTTCTGCAGAGCTTCCAAAGCAGCGGCTGGGTCTTTGAACTTACGGTTGAAGATCATGGAAGCGATGATGAATGGCTTCCAGCCAGCTTCCTTGTAGGTGTCTACCAGGTACTTATTGAATACGCCTTCGGTCACTTCGCCTTCTTCACAGGAAACGCCGGTGATGTCCGCAGGCAGGCAGTGCATGTACAGAGCTTCGCCATCTTTGGTCTTGCTCATCATGTCTTCGGTGCAGTGCCAGTCTTTGTGCTGAGCGTTCTGCTCCAGGCACTTCTTCTCCAGAGCCTTCAGGCCTTCCTGATCGTTGGCGTACAGCAGTTCAGTACGCTCGCCCATTACCTGATAAGGAGCCCAGGACTTTGGATATACAATGTCAGCGCCTTCGAAAGCTTCTTCCATAGTCGCAACCTGAGTGAAGGAACCACCGCTGGCTTCAGCATTTTTCTTGGCAGTTTCAACAACTTCAGGAATCAGGTCGTAACCTTCTGGATGAGCCAGAGTTACATCCATGCCGAAACGGGTCATCAGGCCGATGATGCCCTGAGGTACAGACAGAGGCTTGCCGTAGCTTGGAGAGTAAGCCCAGGTCATAGCGATCTTCTTGCCCTTCAGGTTTTCCAGAGAACCGAACTTCTCTTTGAGCCATGCCAGGTCAGCCATAGACTGAGTTGGGTGGTCGATATCGCACTGCAGGTTAACCATGGCAGGACGGGAAGGCAGTACTTCGTTTTCCTTACCGAAGTCCAGGGAGTCAGCCACTTCACGCATGTACTTGTTGCCGTGGCCCAGGTACATGTCATCACGGATACCAACAACGTCTGCGCAGAAGGAGATCATGTTGGCAGTTTCACGGGTAGTTTCACCGTGAGCAATCTGAGACTTGCCTTCATCCAGATCCTGAACAGCCAGACCCAGCATGTTACAGGCAGAAGCGTAAGA
The DNA here is from genome assembly GCF_058148445.1 of Parendozoicomonas sp. 2304DJ65-17. NCBI lineage: Bacteria > Pseudomonadati > Pseudomonadota > Gammaproteobacteria > Oceanospirillales > Endozoicomonadaceae > Parendozoicomonas > Parendozoicomonas sp. 2304DJ65-17. The sequence goes on along the minus strand of NZ_JBYVJV010000002.1, from coordinate 345,627 downwards.
GAAACGGGTACGGGTGGAGTTATCACGGAACAGTGATACGCCCAGACCGCTGTCAAAAACCTTGGTGGAAACGTTGTTGTCACGCAGGTTCTTCAGAGCTTCGGCCACCAGCAGTACGCGCTCAAGTTCTTCAGGAGTTTGTTCCCAGGTCAGCAGAAAATCTTTTTCGTCAAGCTTGGATTCCAGATCGCGAATTTCGGCCAGCAGGTTGTTCAGATTGCTCATTACTTCTTTTCCAATTCTTCTGGTTTAACTCTTTGCCTGCTGAACCCAAAGCGCATCAGCGGAAAGAGTGAGGAGTGGGCGTGGCACCCGGGAAAAGAGAACAGCAACCGGGAACCGCCTTCTGACCTATACATAACAAATAGCGTGCCAGAGATTCCCATACACCAAATTAATTTTATAAATCCTTATTTTTCATGCAGTTACAACCAATCAAGCATAAAGGGGAGCCTTGAGGAAATATGATCTCAGTCAAAGAGTTGAATACGTGCCTCTCACTTCATCTATCAGAATGATATGACCAGCTGCGAGAGAAAATCAGAATGGGAATTTTCTACAACGGAATAGTGTGGCTATGCTGACAAGATGAAAAGTTGCAGGAATATATTATGATCAGGACGATCGCCACTCTTCTGGCTATTTGCCTTGCCCCATTATTACTTTCCACAAGCATCTCAGCTGCCCCTCTTCCTAAAGGGGATTATCTGAAATACTGCAGCGACTGCTCTATCGACTCAAACACTCAGGAAATGACCTGTAACTGTAAGGATGATTCCGGGCAGGTGTTTGAACAGACTGTGGACTTAACTGTCTGTGAAGATGGTAGGGTTCAATTTAAGAGCGGATTTTTATTCTGTAATAACAGTGTTCCCGGTGAAGCGCCATCTGGCAGCCAGAAACCAGTTCCAACGCCTAAGCCAAAACCCAAGCCAACTGCACCAGTAAAGCCTGATCAGGAAGAACCTCTACTACCTCTCCCTGAACCTGATGAACCAAAGCCTGAGGAAAAGGAAAACTCCGGATCGGGTTCGACTAATGATTCAGAATCTACAGAGGGCTCTGGCTCTGCTGACGGCTCTGGATCCGCAGACGGTTCAGGTTCGGGTGACGATTTATTAAAACCAGAACCTGAAGAGCCTAAACCCATGCTGGATGTTAATGGCATGCCTATTGGGGACTATAAGAAGTATTGCTCTTCCTGCTGGCTGGAAGCAGGTCGCATGAACTGCAACTGCCGGGTAAAGAGCGGTGAAGTGAAAACGTCTATCGCTCTTGATCAGTGCAAAGGGGAAACAGTGACCTACGCCAAGGGCTCGCTGATTTGTGAGTCTGTATTACCTAAGGTTTTGAGACATGGACAATGCAAAGAGTGCCAGATTGTCGGGAATACTCTGAACTGTATCTGCCCAAGAACACCATGTCAGTGGAGTAAAGAAGATATTGCCGATGGTCGGCGAGACAGAAAAACAACTCTGAAAGCTGCCCGTTATTGTCAGCAGAACATTAATAACTGCAATGGCAAACTGCGCTGCGGAAAGTGCGGCCCCTTCGACTACGCCGAAGAGTACCGCCGTCCTTATCGCGGCAAGCAGTACTATGCGACTTGCCCGCATTAATAATATCTATGGATCAGGGAAGACGGGTATATGCCTTTGTTCGTCTTCCACTTCACCTTCATTTTCCAAAAGAATAACATTCGAATTTTTCTTGGTCGCGGCATGCACGAGCCTTGTAGGACTGCCACCATCACTGTCAATCAGATAGATCTCTCCAGTCTCGGTAACTTCTATTAACCGAAAGGGTGGGACTTCATTCAATCCTGCAGCCTCTGCAGCCGTAGTCTTTACCTTCAAACGAGGAGGCTTAGCACCACTCGCTGCCCAACGGCTTAATTGATCAGCAGGTCCACCCCCGCTAAGAGCACCAACACTATCTGCCATCATATCTCCCATAACTTGAATATCAGGCACCAGATAGATTCCGGGAAGAGCGTTTCCTTCCTCAGGCAACCCTGATCTATAAGCATACAACCTGTCTCTAACGACCCGCATGATTTCCTCAGCTCTATGTGCGTCAGATTTAGCAAGCGAGTCTGTTAAGCTCAAATCCAAAGGCATTGTGTAGGTTTTGACTTTCCTGCCTCCCCCCTGCCTGCCTTCCAAAGCTATCTTCACTTTCATCTGACGGATATCTTTGCGTTCTATATTGTTCTCAGGTGCAAGATCAACCTCGATAATAGCCAGACGGTCTCCTTCAAACACTTCTTCCTGATATTCTCGCGACTGGGGAACGCCGAAGATACTCCACGTTACCTTCAACAACTCCCGTGGGCTGTCTGGTTCTCGATCATATTCCTGTTGTACATGCACATTAAACGGCCTGCCAGTACTTGAAGCCTCAACAACCACTCTTTTGGAAAAGCTCAGAAAGCCATCATCTTTTTCGTGCTTTGCCACCAAGTGTTCGTAGGTAATTTGCTCTCCATCCCCCAGAGTCAGCACATGAGTATGAAGAGGGTTCGTATACCAACCTACCTTGATGGCAAACCACTGGCATAATGCCCGTCCACATATTTTCTTTGCCTGGAGCTGACTTAAATCTTTGATATCAGCAATCTTTTTACCTCGGGCTACACCTCTTATCGTGTCTTTTTCCCTTCGTACTTCGCCAGTACGTGCTTTCTGATCAGGTTGTCCCAAAGAGTCAACAACATCCCCGCCTTTTGTTTTGGAGGGGCTACCAGAATGAACTGGAGTTTCCACTGTAGTTTTAGATTCGAAAGTGGTTGTGTAGGGGGTGGAATCTAAAGGTCTCCCCCCTTTCTTCAGCGGAGTTTTTTTGCCGCTCGCATGCTCCTTGCCTCTGGAAGAGCCTGCTGCAGTAGAATCTGACTCTAAGTCACCCTCTGAGCCCTTCAAAAGAGAATCCTCTTCTGTCGCTGTTACAACCTCCTCACTTTCCGTACTCGGAGGGATGAAATCAGAACGAACAAGCTGTTCGCCCTCAGCAAAAGTGACCCTTGGCCCATCTTTATCAACTTCTCTGGGGAGCGTTGGTGAAGTGTCTTTCTCTAACGATGATGAAGTCGCCAGCGGTGGAGAAACAACTTCTGGAGGCGTTGGCTCGTGAACCACCTGTAAAGTAGGCGACGGTGATTCTGACTCTCTGGAAGGTGTTGGAGATGCTGATGCTCTGAGGAGGGCTTGCTCTGCCTCGACTTGCAACTTGCTTAGAAGCTCAGGGTCTTCCTTCACCTTAGTCTGAAGAGCTTCCATCAGCTTCTGGCGTGTACATTCTATTCCCTCGCAAGTCTGTATCGCTTCCTGAAGCTCCTTATCTGTAGTTTTAACCAGAGTATCAGCTTTTTTGCTAGCATCTAACAAAGCTGTAGCTTCAGTTTCCAGCCCTTTTCTCTCTTCCTGCAGCGCCTGAGTTTTAGTGTCAACATCCTTGATACTTTCTTCATTCGCCGTGACTTTACCTTGTGCCTCGGTTAGCTTTCCTTCTGCATTGGTTTTGCTTTGATTCTTTTGATCCCTCTCTCTCTGTGCCTCCGTTAAGCGTTGGTCAGTTTGCTGTAGTGTTTCGAGTTGCTTAAGCAACTGCAGATATTGCTCTAACGTTAGCCCCCACTTTTCCCATTGATCCTGAAGCTGTTTCACTTCAGCATTTTTATCATCAACCAGTCCCTGAGCAACCCCTCTCCTTCGAGCATACTCATCCTTTACTAACTTCATTGCCTCCTGCTCTTCTTCGTCCAAAGACTCTAAATTCCCCTGGAGTTTATGAACCATCTGCCTCCCTCGGTCCAATTCTCCCTCAATACTCTCAATTCTTTCTTCAGTCTGTTGTTTTGTAGCATCAAGATCTTTTTGTGCTGTCCAGTACATACCAGTTTGAATCTTCTTAACCAACCCCACAGGCACTGAGACAGGAACCTCAAGGGATGGCAAGCTCGAACTACTCTCCCCCTCCATCTCAGATGTATGCACCGAACCTGCCGAAGTTGAGCCTCCATACTGAGTCTTGGACCGAGTGCTCATGCTCATCCCCTCTTCCGTTGCATAAGAGAGGTTCGTAACAAGAGATAAAGGAAGGAGGACGGCTGCAAACAACAGCAGTAAACGACGCATAACTTCGACCTGTTCTACGGGAAGTTCAGAAAGGAGCCCCCTCTAGGATCTTTACTTCGTACAACCATTAATGGCTGTGCCGGGGGGAAAGCGAGACAGGTATAGTTGCTAAAAGCGTTTTTTTCCAAACGAGAATTTTATTTTTCTGCATTCAGAGTGAAAAGCTGCTGCCAGACGTTCTGGCAGCAGCACAAGTTTTGCAAAGAGGTGTTGGGGAAAGGTCAGGCTGGGGTCTTGCTGCGGTTAGCGGCAGGGCGGCGTCTGCGATTTCCCTGACGAGGTTTCAGCCCTGGCTGTTCACTCTTTCCACCACGATTGCCGGTATGCTTTTTATTTTTCCCGGCTGGTTTGTGCCCTCTGGAATTTTCACCTGAACGCTGACCGTCACTGTGTTCAGTTTTTGGTTTTTTAGGCTTTTTCGGTTTTATCGGGCGGAGATCCAGCTTGGATTCCGGCAAGTTATGAACAGGCTCAAAACCCTCAATATCTCTGCGTTCCAGCAGTTTCTTTGTCAGTCGTTCAATGTCAGACAACAATTTGAACTCATCTGCGCATACTAGAGAGATTGCCGAACCTGTTGCTCCAGCACGGCCTGTACGACCAATTCTGTGCACATAGTCTTCAGCAACCTGGGGCAGGTCAAAGTTCACCACCTGAGGTAACTGATCAATATCCAAGCCTCGGGCAGCAATGTCTGTTGCCACCAGCACCCGGAGTTCTCCGCTTTTGAAATCGGCCAGTGCTTTTGTGCGTGCGCCTTGACTCTTGTTGCCATGAATCGCCGCAGTATTCAGGCCATAACCATCAAGGTATTTTACAAGCCTGTTGGCACCATGCTTGGTTTTACTGAATACCAGTACCTGTTCCCAACGGTTGCTGGTAATCAGCTTCAGCAACAGAGCCGGTTTCTTCTTTTTATCTACTGGATGGATCCACTGCTTTACAGTTTTCGCGGTGGCATTGCGTGGGGTAACAGAAATCTCAACAGGGTTATGAACAATGGTTTTGGCCAGCTCACGAATGTCATCGGAAAAAGTGGCTGAGAACATCAGGTTCTGACGTTTCTTGGGCAGCAGCGCCATAATCTTGCGAATATCGTGAATAAAGCCCATATCCAGCATACGGTCGGCTTCATCCAGAATCAGCACTTCCAGATTATTGAACTTCACCGCGTTCTGATTATACAGATCCAACAAGCGACCAGGGGTAGCTACCAGAACATCAACTCCACGGCGCAAACGCATCATCTGCGGATTAATCTTCACGCCACCATAAACAACAGTGGATGTAAGAGGCAGGTGTTCACTATATGCCTTAACACTGTCGCTCACCTGAGCGGCTAGCTCACGGGTTGGTGTGAGAACCAAAGCCCGGGCCTGATTGCCTTTTACCTTTGATCCTTTGGATAGAAGTTCCAACAGTGGCAGGGTAAATCCGGCGGTTTTACCGGTACCAGTCTGTGCGGCAGCCATTACATCTTTACCCTGCAGCACAGCAGGAATCGCCTGGGCCTGTATGGGTGAAGGGGTTTTATAACCCTTATCTTCAACCGCTTTGAGAATAGGGAGGGATAAGCCCAGGGAAGCAAAGCTCATAGAGTCGCCTGTGTCAGTAAAAGAAAATCAATACCCCGCCTTTTGGCGGCGGTGCAGCTTACAGGAGTTTCAAGGCCTGTACTATTGTGGCATCAGCAGAACAAATAGCCATTTCAGCCAGATATATTCCTGCTGAAACAACTATCCATAAGAAAGCCCCCGATACCGAAGTATCGGGGGCTTTCTCTGGAGAAGCTGAGCTAAATCAGTGATCAGGCAGCAGCCAGAACACCTTTCTGCTTCAGCTCTTCAACGTTAACTGGCTTGGTCAGGAACGCCATGGCACCTGCAATACCCAGCATTACCGCGGATACAGTGTAAGCGATAGCGTAGGAGCCAGTTGCGTCAACAACCATACCAGCCATAACAGGACCCATGAAGCCACTGATACCCCAGGCGGTGTAAACCACACCGAAGTTGGAGCCGTAGTTCTTCATGCCGAAGTAGTCGGCAGTCATGGATGGGAAGATGCTCAGCAGCGCGCCGTAGCCAACGCCAGCCAGAGCAGCGCCCAGTACGAAGCCCATTTCAGTAGTCAGGTTCGGGAACAGAACCATGTTGCCCAGCTGCAGAGCGATAACCAGCATCAGGGTCTTAACACGGCCGATCTTGTCAGACAGCATACCCATAACGACACGGCCACAGGTGTTGAATACTGCCAACAGGGATACCAGGTAAGCCGCTTCGGTGATGCCACCCTGTACAGCAGCGATGCTGGTGATGTTACCAATCAGCATCAGGCCTGCGGAGGAAGCGAAGGAGAACATGATCCACATCATGTAGAACTGACGGGTCTTAACCATTTCACGCCAGGTGAAGTTATGGGTGTCAGTCTTACCGGCTGGAGCTTTGTAGCCAGCAGGTACTTCAGCTTTGTAGTCTTTTGGTGGGTTAACGATGGTGCAGGCCAGAGGTACGGCAACAATCAGAACGCCAATACCCAGGTACAGGAAGGCACTGTTGATACCAACATTAGCAATCAGAGCGTTAGTCGTTGGGGCCAGGTACAGAGGAGCCATACCGAAACCACCAGCGATCAGGCCGTTAACCATGCCTTTCTTGGATGGGTGGAACCACTTCATGGCAGAAGGGCTCAGACAGGCGTAAGCAAAACCGATACCGGTACCAACCAGGACACCGAAGGTCAACAGCAGAGCCAGAGGAGTAGTCGCGAAGCTGGAAGCAATCATGCCCAGGCCAACCATGGTGGCACCGGAGATTACCAGGTTACGAGGACCCATACGGTCCTGCAGGTTACCGGCGATCAGTACGCCAGCTGCGAAAGTTACGATGCCGATTGTGTAAGGCATACCTGCATCAGCATTGGACCAGCCCATCATGCTTACGAGAGCTTTGCTGAATACACTCCAGGCGTACAGAACACCCATGCACAGGTTTATGCCGACTCCGGCAAGAAGAATCTTAAAAGCGCGGTTCATTATTATCTCTAAGTGGTGGTAAATCGAAACCTGCCAGGTAGAGGCTTTTGGCAGCGTTTAATGTGTGCCATGAGAATAGGCACACGAAGCGTGGGACTATATAGAGCCTTCTGAGTGATGAATGTAAGGTTTTTTCACAAAGCTATTAGTGATTTCACCTAGCATCAATGATCCGCACAGGTTTTGCCTATGCAGACCCATTAAAAAATAGAAATATTCTTCAACTACTGTTTAGTTCGTGCGGCGAAATGTCATTACAGCTTCCAGTACTCCACCGGCAACAGCACGGGCTTTATCCGAAACCGTAAGGTGGTCTGCATCCTCTCCACGAGGGTCAATATCTCCCACCTTGAAACCAGACGTTACTTCTAATCCGCCATTCAACATACCCCGAACTTTGCCAGCGATACGCGCAATAACATCTTCACCGTTCACTCTTGCAAGCAGGTCACCCTCAGAAACGATATCCCCGATCTTAACGACAGGTTCCATAACTCCATTACTTGGCGCTCGAATAACCCGTTCTTCCCCATAGCCACCAATAACACCTGGTATACCTGTGTTTTCAGCAGCCGGACCGTTAGTAATCGCTCGTCCAAGGTTATGCCCACGTTTGGTTTCTACCACAACGTCAACATCTTCCCCTGCACTGAAGCCTGGGCCGAGAGCTACCGTCAGAGGTGCCATATCCCGGTTTGTTCCAGTATTACGCTTAGCCAGAATGGCATCCACCAGCACAGCAGGTTTCAACTGACGAAGAGTGCTGCCCTCCGGATCGACAAACACTGGAATTTTGCCAGCTTCGATCAAACGCCAGGCCTCAGAAACAGACGACGCCTTAACAGCAGTTATACCTTCAACCTCAATACTGTCCTGATAAAGAGCCTGAGCAAAAGACACTGTCGTACGAATCACCGTGGGCTTGGCAATATCCAGCATGGCAACCTGGAAGCCGCTGTTGAATAAACGCACAGCTGTACCGGTAGCGATATCACCCGCCCCCCGCACAACAACCAGATTACCGCCGCCATTGCGGATACCTTTGCGCATCGCCTGACCGCTGCGATCATTTCGCTCCATCAAAATTTCAGCCAGTATACTGACCGCAATTTCCATAGGCGTCTCGGCACCAATATCCAGTCCAACAGGCGCTCTGAGGTTGGCAACAACTTCCTCACTGACGCCCCGTTCCAACATACGCTGCTTCAGGGTTTTTACCTTGGTACGGCTTCCCAGCAGAGCAATGTATGCAGCGGAAGATTCAATAACTGCGCCCAGGCCATCGGTGTCTTCATGGTTGGTAGCAACCAGTACATAGCAACTGCTGTCGATTTCAAGAGTTGCCAAACCTTCAGCCATGGTCTCGCCATATACAAGATGGGTTCCCTGAGGAAAATGCAAAGCATCCAGACTTGGCTGGTAGCTGTCTACAACCGTGATATCAAAACCCATATCACCAGCAAGTTTTGCTACGGCCCGATTCACATGACCGCCACCAGCAAGAATCAGGCGGGGTTTGAGACCATGCACGTCTATATGAACGGTCATGGCACCTGCGCAATCCATATCCAGAGAGTTTTTGCCTTTGCGGGTCAGGCTACCCTCAACCGTTCTTGGTTTACGTGCCTGAATAGCTTCTACCGCCTGGTCGGTCACATAACGTTCGACCAATCCTCCACCAACAGTACCAATGGCAGTGCCATCACGACGAACAAGCATCTGGGCAGAGTGCCTGGGCGCAGAACCTTTTGTGGAAACAATAGTAGCAAGAGCAAAAGGAGTATTACTTTCAGTTAAGCGGGCAGCTTCGGCAAACAGATTCATAGTAATCCTGACATCTTTCCAATTTGATACTTGTTTTCAGTGCCGGTTAAAAACACTTTCCAGAGCTCTGTCGGTGGATTGCAGAGCCCCTATCACAGCAGTATCAATACGGTGACTGTACAGAAGAGCTGTCTGGCACATCACCCGCGCCTCAGCCCAGTCGTACTCATCTTCAACTTTATTAATCAGCCAGCACACTCTGGCTGAAGCGGGAACCTCTCCAAACAAACCTTTTGTGCTGTTCAGTAAACGAATAAGGGCAAAGTCATTAACCGGCTCCCCTTCAATCTGGCCGGTCAGTTTCTGGAACAATGGCCAGCGGTGAATCACTTCCGGGCCTGCAGGTGCAGCCAATCCATCCCAGCCGGTTACGCCAATAACCAGATCACAACCAATTGGCAGAACTGGTTCACCAGGTTTGGGAGCTTTTAAGGGTTTTGCTCGGGCACCGTCGGCTTCGACCAGAACCACATCACAGATATCGTTTGTTACCCAGCTAAATGGATGATGGGTATCCACTGCCGACAATTTGGCTGGTTCTTCCGCACAGGGGTTACCAACAATGCGGATCTCCCCCTTAGAAAGAGTCTGAACAGAATCAGGGGTAGAGATGGGATAGTGGCTGGGGCGATAAACTTTTGTAGTGGTTGTGACAATAACCCGCAGACCTTGCTCGGCCAGCTCATCGGCCAGCCCATACATCAGCGTGCTCTTTCCTCCGGCTCCTGTGATCGCGATAATGCGTTCAGCGCCTTTTTCAAAGAATGAAGGCAGCGCAAATGCCCCACTGATATTTCTTTGATTTTTGTCAGAAAGGGGATGCTTTCGATGATCTATTTGAGGCTCTTCTTGAGAGTTGAGCACAGGGGCTGTGCGGTGAACAGACATTCCAAAACCTCCCAGAATGCGACCTGTGCTGCTGAGCAACAGGCTTTTGGAAAACAGGATTTCGAGGGGCCGACATCTGAATATCCACAACCGGTGGACTGCGTTGTTCTTGCGGCCGGGCTCTCATCCCGTATGGGGGAGTGGAAGCTACAGCTTCCTCTCGTCAATAAATCTCAATCTCTTGGCGACAAATCTGAGGAGCAACACACGATTCTGGATTGCTCCCTTGCCAATGCCCTCTCGTTCTGCCACAGGGTGATTCTTGTAACCGGTCACCGCAGTGATGAACTTTTTGAGCGGTACCAGAACCAGGACAATATTCATCTGGTCTTTAATCCTGATTACCGGCAGGGGCTAACCAGCTCGGTTCTCACCGGCCTCGCTCATGTCTCTTCTGACTTTGTCTTTATCACTCATGGAGACCTGCCCTTTCTGAACCGGCAAAACTTTAGCGACCTCTGGTCAGCGAGAGCCGAAGCGGCTCGTAAAAAGTGTGCAGTTTTTCCGGTTTGTAATGGTCAGTCAGGCCATCCTGTTTTAATAACGAACTCAATGATCCCGGCGCTGCTAAATGCCGATCACAACAACCCGATGAAACAACTCTTAAAAGATGATTGTATTCATATCCCGGTATCCTCCCCCGAAATATACCGGGATATCGATACACCTGAGGCTTACCTTGCCGAAACAGGAATATCGCTGGGCGTACAACAATGATTCAACATAGATCTTAAAAGGCATTAGCTATTCTTATGAATTTTTCGTGAGAAAAATAAATACATTCACAAACTCCATAAGAACAACGACCAGACCTATTACCTGAAGACCAGCGCTCGGGATCATTTGAGAACAATTAATAAATATTAGAGCCAACCATAAGCGTCAACATCAAAATGATTCCAGCATGATTTAAATCAAATAGACTTTCTTATCTTTCAAAAAACTAGGCATGTCATCATTAAAAAAACGACACATTGCCATAAGTCATAGTTCAATTTTCATTACTAATTACATTTAATGTTATCCCACAGTCACTTCACGTCCCCGTCACCGTTTAGTCGATGAGTGTCGCAGTCTGTGGTCAGGAGCCTTGCTTGCCTCACAATCCCTCATCATCTGTACTGATGACGGTTCAATCGACAGCAACCCGATGTGCTCAGGTGCTGTCTCGTATTATGAAGCTGGATGTTGAACTCTATGATGAACGTATCATCAAGGTCGCCGACACCGGTGGTAATGCGTCTGGGCAGAAACCTTCCGACTGTCTGATATTGAAGAAAGTACTGAATACACGGCAGCCGCTGACTGTCCGCAATACGGTATCCGACCCTTTATGTCACCAGTGTCGTCGTTTTGTGGATTGCAAAACCCACAGAAAATCCCTGGCCATGATGGTCATGCCGCTGACGATTGGTGATCCAGATGACAGCGGTGTATCACAAAGCCCAAGTACTCTTGATATCACAAAATCCGAAAGCCGCTGCATTGGTGTCACCAGACTCTCCTGTCATACAGAGGAACAGCGCAGCCAGTTACTGAAGAATTCCGGCACACTGCAGGCTTACTGCAAAACCACTACACGCCTATATTTGAACCAAGCCTGCAAAGAGTCACAGAACAACCTGCAGGCAACCAGCAGATTCCAAAATGACACCCCGTGGGCTGAAACCCTGCCCCTGATTGCCAACACTCTGCAGCAGGGACTCATGCTTTTCAGCTCTCAGGGCAAACTGGAATACATTAACACTGCCGCCCGCCAGCAACTAAAACTTCCCGAAAGCGAGGGCGCTCTACCAGATATCAGCACCCGGCCTTTTGGCCTGTGCAACAGCACAGGCCGTGCGGAAACCCATTATGTTGTCACCTACGATGGCCAGGATCGCATCATCCCCGGCCAGCAAACGTCGCTGGGCGATTACCGCCTACTCTCTCTAGGACTAGCGCAGAATCAGCAGTCCACCACTGAGACTCCCGACCACACTCGAGTAGTGGGCAACTGCGAACAAATTCAAAAGCTGCTCAAGCAGGTTCGCCGGGTAGCAGACAGTCCTTCCAGCGTTATGATTCGTGGTGAATCCGGCACTGGTAAAGAAGTGTTTGCCCGTGCAGTTCACAGTGCCAGCCGCCGTGCGGATAAACCTTTTATTGCTATCAACTGCGCGGCTATTCCTGAACAACTGCTGGAGAGTGAACTGTTTGGCTATGCCAAAGGCGCATTCACCGGAGCTAATCAAAAAGGCAGCGAAGGCCTTATCCGTCAGGCAAACGGAGGCACTCTGTTCCTGGATGAGGTCGGCGATATGTCTCTTCACCTTCAAGCCAAACTTTTGCGGGTTCTTGATCGCCGGGAAGTTACTCCCGTAGGTTCTTCACAGGTCTATCCGGTAGACATTCGTATACTTTCCGCGACTCACCGCGACCTTGAAGACCTGATTGAAAGGGGCGAATTCCGGGAAGATTTGTTTTACCGACTGAACGTTGTCCCCCTTGATCTGCCGCCACTGCGGGAGCGGGGAGAAGATATAGATCTGTTGATTGAGCACTTTCTTGCTTATCACTCAAAAGCTCTGGCACGGCATCGCCCGGCTCTTGAACCCAGAACCATGGCCTGTTTGCGCAACTGGCGGTGGCCAGGAAATATTCGAGAACTGTCCAATATGATCGAATATCTTGTGAACGTTGCCGACCCAACCCTTCCGGTAACCACAAACCTGTTGCCAGCTCGCATGCGGGAACATTTTGTTCAGACAAAAACCGATGGCTCAGCCAGTCTTGAGCATCGCGCAAGTCTGCAGGAAAGCGATTTACCAAACCCTTATATGGCAGCAAGTGACGACCAGCTAAATCTCGAAGCTCTGGAAAAGAACCTTATCAACCAAGCTCTGGATCGTTTTGCCAATCATCACGATACCAAACAAAAAGCAGCCAAAGCTCTTGGCATAGGCATCGCAACTCTTTACAGAAAAATCAAAAAATATGATCTAGAGGATAAAACAATTTAACTTTATCAATATTAATTGAATATCAATATGAAAACTGTCGCCTTTAACAATTATCAGTTCGATATGAAAAACCCGTTAATGAAATTCATTATCAACAAGCCAATAGAAATATTAAAAACCTGATTAATAGCGATATAAACAGGTTAATAATCAGAGCGTAAAACCGTGAAACCATTAAAAAATCTGAAAACAACCCATGTATTTATTGCTTCAGATCATTTGAATAGAACTTACACCATCAGACATCTGCCTGATTAATAATTTTGGCAAGTGACGTGCAAGTATCAAATAAAGTTAACGCCATAGATTTCCATCCTGCTTGATAAATAAACGGCAGGTAATGAACAACAACCCAGGGGGCCTGGTTTAAAACCAGCAGGGGCAAGCGGTACACCCGAGTATGGTTCCGCAGCTCCTTTCCCAGACCAGATGACAGGAGCGTTTAATCATGGGTGATATCATGCGCCCGGTTCCGTTCAGCGAGCTGCTGAAACGAATTACCGGGGAATTCCGTAAAACTCAAACTCTGTTTGGCATCCCTGCACGACAGTTCTTCCGCAAGAATAACACTGGCAAGATCCGTGTTTTCGGCGAAGCCTGTGCAACTCCAGTCGGCCCGGCTGCTGGCCCTCATACCCAGCTGACCCAGAACATTATTACGTCCTGGTGCACTGGTGCCCGTTTCATCGAATTGAAAACAGTACAGAAACTGGACGAGCTGGAAGTGTCCAAGCCCTGTATTGATTCCGAAGACGAAGCCTACAACTGTGAGTGGTCTACTGAATTCACTCTGATCAAGGCTTACGACGAGTACATTAAAGCCTGGTTTATCCTGCACGCTCTGGAGGAACTGTTCGACCCTCAGATGGGTGGCGAAAAGACCTTCATCTTCAACATGAGTGTTGGTTACGATCTGGAAGGCATCAAGACTGCGCCAATGCAGTTCTTCATTGATAACATGCTTGATGCGTCCAGCCATCCTCTGCTGGAACAATACCGTCAGGAACTGACTGAGTGGCTGGAAAGCCCTGAGTTCCTGTCCACCTTTAACTGTGCAGACCGTCTGGAAGAGCTGCGTAAGGTTCCTGCCCGTGTTCCGTCACAGATGTGCAAGTCCGTGACCCTGTCTACCATGCACGGCTGCCCACCTGATGAAATCGAAAAAATTTGTCACTACATGCTGACAGAAAAGGGGATCAACACCTTTGTAAAACTGAACCCAACACTGCTGGGCTTCGAAAAGGTTCGTGGCATTCTCGACCATCTGGGCTTCACCAACATTCACCTGAAAGAAGAATCTTTCACTCACGACCTGCAGCTGAACGATGCTCTGCCTATGCTGGAGCGCCTGCTCAAGGCTGCAAAAGACCATGGTCGTGGATTTGGTGTAAAGCTTACCAACACTCTGGGTTCCGTTAATAAGAAGGAATTCCTGCCAGACGCAGAGATGTACATGTCTGGTCGTGCGCTGTACCCACTGACTATCACTGTTGCAGCGACTCTGGCTCGCGTATTCCAGGGCCAGCTACCAATGTCCTACTCCGGTGGTGCATGGAAAGGCAACATTGCTGACATCTTCAATACTGGTATCCGTCCTATCACCATGGCAACCGACCTGCTCAAGCCCGGCGGTTACCTGCGTTTGAAGGATTGTGCAGAAGCTCTGGAAAAGACTACGTCCTGGGGCATGGACTGCATCGACGTGGAAGCTGTTGAAAAACTGGCTGCTCGCGCCACCAGCGGTGAAGACCCTTACACCCGTAAAGACTGGCACGATACGCCAAACCGTAAGGATGGCGAGTCTCCACTAACAGACTGCTTTATTGCTCCCTGTAAAGAAGCCTGCCCTATCAGCCAGGATGTTCCTGAGTACATTCAGCTGGTTGCCGAAGGTCGCTACCGTGACGCTCTGGCTGTTATCTATTCCAAGAACGCTCTGCCAGGTATCACTGGTCACATTTGTGATCACCAGTGTCAGTACAGCTGCACCCGTCAGAACTATGAAGGCGCGGTGAAGATTCGCGAATTGAAGCGCATCGCTCTGGAAAATGGCTGGGAAGAATACAAAGCTGGCTGGACCAAGCCTGACCTGAACAGCGACAAGCGTGCTGCCGTTATCGGTGCTGGCCCTGCTGGTCTGGCTTCTGCCCTGTTCCTGTCTCGCGCTGGTATTCCAGTGACTGTGTTTGAGAAAGAGCCTAACGCTGGCGGTATTGTTAAGAACGTTATTCCTCAGTTCCGTCTGCCAGAAAGCGCTATCCAGCAGGATATCGATTTTGTTGCTGAGCACGGCGTACAGTTTGAGTTCAACTGCTCTCCAGACATCAACGTAAACTCCCTGAAAGAAAGTGGCTTTGACTACGTTGTTCTGGGTGTTGGCGCTGAGAAAGGCAACCCAATTCGTCTGGAAGGTGAAGGCGTTAACGTCATCAAGTCTCTGGACTTCCTGCGCACCTTTAATAAAGACCGCGCCAGCCTGAACATCGGTTCCCACGTTGCCGTTGTTGGTGGTGGTAACACCGCTATGGATAGCGCCCGTGCTGCTCTGCAGGTTGAAGGTGTTGAGAAGGTCACTGTCTTCTATCGCCGTACCGAAAACGAAATGCCTGCTGACCGGGAAGAGTACGAAAACGCCTGCAAGGATGGCGCGGAATTCCGCTTCCTGAGCAACCCTGAAGCAATGGCGCAGGGCGAACTGACTTGCCGCACCATGGTTCTTGGTGAGCCAGATGCCCGTGGTCGTCGCAGCCCTGTTGCAACCAGCGCTACAACTTCTCACAAGATCGACACCCTAATCTCCGCCATCGGCGAGCAGGCTGACCGTGACATGCTCACCGCCATGGGCATCCCCATGGGTGAAGATGGCTGGCCAACGCTGTCCGACAGCATGGAAACTGCTGTTGAAGGTGTATTCCTCACTGGTGACGCAGCCACTGGCCCAGCCACTATCGTGAGCGCTATCAGCGGTGGCCGTAAAGCAGCCGATGAGATTATGGCTCGCGAAGGTATCACCCTGCCTGAGTTCACCATCCCGGAAAGCAACCACGCCGACGCTATCTACAGCAAGAAGGGTGTGATTCCGCTGACTGAGATTGATGAAAAAGATCATCGTCAACTGGCGGCCCGCGAAGCGACTCGTTGCCTGGAATGCGAGCACATCTGCACCAAGTGCGTAGATGTTTGCCCTAACCGTGCCAACGTATCCATCCCTGTTCCTGGCTTTAAGGATGCCTTCCAGGTTGTTCACCTTGACGCTTACTGCAACGAGTGTGGCAACTGTGGCGCGTTCTGTAGCTACAAGAGCCTGCCTTACAAGTCCAAGCTGACCATCTTCAGCCTGCAGGAAGATTTTGATAGCAGCACTAACACGGGTTTCCTTGTGAAGGAAGGCGATGTTCAGGTGCGCTTCAAGGGTGAAGAGTTCCGTCTGTCTATCAATGCAGATAGCCAGCTGGACGGCATTATCCCTGAAGGTGCGGAAGACATGTGCAAGGTGCTGACCCACGTTCACCGTGAGTACCGTCACCTGCTCGGACATGTGATTCCCTAAAGCGAAAGAAACCTGTTGGGTTACGGCGTTTCGCGTCTAACCCAACCTACGCAGCGACAAAGCAAAAGAATTCTAGGAGGAAGCGCAATGCTTCTGATTAAAAACGCGACAGCTGTCGAGTTTCATCCCGCCAAGGTGACCGAAGGCGTGGATATTCTGGTTGAGAACGACCAGATCAAAGAGGTTGGCACCAACCTCAGCACTGAAGGTGTGCTGAAAACTATCGATGCCACTGGCAAGCTGGTTTTCCCCGGCATTGTTTGTGGCCACCACCATTACTACTCCGGCCTGTCCCGCGGTGTAATGGCGAATATTGACCCTTGCCCGGACTTTATCTCCACCCTGAAAAACCTGTGGTGGCGCATGGACCGGGGCTTTGATGAAGAGATCGCCTACTACAGCAGCGCTATCTGTTCCCTCGAAGCCATCATGTCCGGCTGTACTTCCGTTATCGATCACCACGCCTCTCCAAGCTACATCAAAGGTTCCCTCAAGACTCTGCGCGAAGGCTTCCTGCTGGCCAACCTCCGTGGTATGACCTGCTACGAAACTACTGACCGCAACGAAGGCATGAAGGAAGTGGAAGCAGGTGTTCAGGAGAACATCGACTTCGCCAACTTCATCGACAAGACCAAGAAAGAAGATCCTTCTTCTTATCTGGTGGAATCCCATATCGGTGGACACGCGCCGTTTACCATTCCTAACGATGGCCTAGGCCTTCTGGCTGAAGCCTGCAAGGAAACCAACCGCGGTCTGCATATCCACGTTGCAGAAGATATTTATGACTGCTCCCACAGCCGTCATCACTACGGTCAGGAACTGCTGGCACGCCTGGACAGCTTCGGTCTGCTGAACAGCAAGAGCGTGATCGGTCACGGTGCCGGCTTACTGGATTCCGATATCGACCTGTTGAACGAGCGTGATGCCTTTTTGCTGCACAACGCCCGCTCCAACATGAACAACCACGTGAAGTACAATAGCAATCTGCCCAAGTACAAGAACGTGGCACTGGGTACCGACGGTATCGGCGCCGATATGTTTGAAGAACTGAAGTTTGCCTTCTTCAAGCACCGTGACGATGGCGGTCCCATGTGGCCTGACAGTTTCCTCAAGTTCCTGAACAACGGTAACGAGCTGCTGGCCCGTAATTTTGGCGCTCAGTTCGGCCGCCTGGAAGCCGGCTACAAAGCTGACATCGTTGTTTATGACTACAACAGCCCAACGCCTCTGTGTGCAGACAACCTGCCAGGCCACTTCGCCTTCGGCATGAACAGCACCGGTGTACGCACTGTAATCGTGAACGGCAAGGTCAGCTACGAAGACTTTGAATTCCCATTTGATGTCTCCGACATCTACGCCAAAGCACGGGTCGCCGCTGAGCGCCTGTGGAAAAACATGGACGCTCTGCCCTAACCGGCAAAACCAAGGAGCCCCCGGTTAACGGGGGCATCAACTTCCAAGACCAATTTCACTAACTATCTCAGGGGGACAACATGGGTAAAGCTGACACTCTTCAGTCTGATGTTCCCGCCATGGACAGCCAAGAGCTGACATCCAAAGGCGGAGAATCCCTTCTTGAGACGCTGTTTCAACTCAAGGCTCACGGCACCACCGTTAAAACCGAGGTGATTGCCGGCTTCACCACGTTCGTAACCATGTGCTACGTGGTTTTTGTTATACCCGGCATGCTCTCCGCAGCAGGAATGGATTACGGGGCGGTCTTTGTTGCCACCTGTCTGATATCTGCCATCAGCTGCATCATAATGGGCTTATTTGCCAACTGGCCTGTTGGCCTGGCACCGGGCATGGGTTTGAATGCCTTCTTCGCATACGCCGTCGTCCTCGGCATGGGACACTCCTGGGAATCTGCCATGGGCGCAGTCTTCTGGGGCGGTATCGGATTTATGCTGCTGAGCCTGTTCAAGGTTCGGGAGTGGATTATCAACAGCATACCCAACAGCCTACGCATCGGTATCACTTGCGGCATTGGTATGTTCCTGGCTCTGATCGGCCTGAAAGGCTCCGGCATTGTAATTGCCAACCAGGGCACGCTGGTTGGCCTGGGTGATATCACCGCCTTTGCACCAGTGATGGCCAGCCTCAGCCTGTTCCTGATTCTTGGTCTGGCACAACGCGGCAAACAAGCGGCTGTGCTTATGGCCATTGTTATTGTTTCCCTGATTGCCCTGGCCGCTGGTGATGTGGAATACACCGGCCTTGTTTCCATGCCTCCCAGCATGGAACCGGTTCTCGGTAAGCTGGACATCATGGGTTCCCTTTCCCCAGATATGATCGGCGTCATCGTTGCCTTTATGTTCGTAAACCTGTTCGACACTACCGGCACTCTGATTGCTGTAGGTGACCGCGCAGGCCTTGCTGACAAAAACGGCAAAATGAAGAACATGAGCCGCGCCATGATCACCGACGGAACCGCATCCTGGATTGGTGCTGTTTTTGGTGCTCCAACAGTAACCACTTATGTTGAGAGTGCTTCCGGCGTAGCCGCAGGTGGCCGTACCGGCCTCACCGCTGTTGTTATCGGCGGACTGTTCCTGCTGACCCTGTTCCTCTCGCCTCTGGCCGGCATGGTGCCCGGTTATGCGACAGCTGGCGCCTTGATTTATGTCGCCATTCTGATGATGGGCTGCATGGCCAAAGTGAAATGGGATGACCTCACCGAAGCCGGCCCCGTAGTAATTACCGCCCTGATGATGCCTCTGAGTTTCTCTATCGCAAACGGCATCGCTCTCGGCTTCATCTCCTACCCCCTGATCAAACTTCTTTCCGGCCGTCATCAAGAGTGCAGCATCAGCATCTGGATTCTCGCTGCACTGTTCGCCATGAAGTTTGTGTTCTTTGGGGTGTGACCCGTTTTTTGTGATTTCAGGAGAGAAACATGACTGATTTCTTTAAACCCGAGACGCTGGCTGACGCGCTGGCTCTCAAGCAACAGCACGGCGACACCGCCTGCTGGCTGGCCGGTGGTTCTCATATCAACGCCGGCTACAACAAGAGCAAACCGACCAAGCTGATCAGCCTGGAAAATCTGGACCTGAACACCATCGTCGTAAACGACAGCGACTGCGTGATTGGTGCCATGGTGACTTTGCAGGAAATGATCGACAGCCCTGCTGTTCATAACGATCTGCAACAATCCATGAAGCTGGTGTTTAACCGCAACATCCGCAACCAGCGTACTCTGGGTGGTGAAATTGCCAACGGCTGTTCCCGCAGCCCAGTTCTGGCAGCTCTGCTGGCAGCCTGTGCCAGCATCACTCTGGTTGACGAACGGGTCATGTCCGTTGAGCAGTACCTGCAGGAAACCAGTAAAGACCTGATTCTCAAGGTGTCCGTGCCCTGCAACTTGAAAGCCCTCAAGGTTCACAAGGTTGCTCACACCGCTGCCGCTGATCCTGTACTGACCGCCGCTGTTTGTCATCAGGCAGATGGCAGCTGGGGGCTGGCGCTGTCTGGCGTTGCTGAAAAACCTGTACGCCTGCGTGACGCAGAAGCTCTGCTGAGTGGCGAGAGCGAAAGCGATGTACTGGCCAAGACTGTGGCCGGTGCCATCTTCCCGGAATCAGATTTCCGTGCCAGTGCAGACTACCGTCGTCGTGTAAGCGGTGTGATTATCGCCCGTCTCGTAAATGAAGCACTTGCTGGTCAGGGAGAATAAGTAATGGCTATCAGTTTTACTCTTAACGGCAAGCCTGTCACGGTTCAGTCTGACGCTGGCATGTCTGCCCAACTGTTGCTGCGTGAGCAAGGCCTGAACTCTGTTCGTAACAGTGATGACGGCTACGGCTTTGCTGGTTCCGATACCATTCTTCTGGATGGTAAGGCCGTAAACGCCACCATGCTGATTGCCGCTCAGCTGGAAGATCGTGAAGTTGTCACTGCAGAGTCTTTAAACGTCTACGGTGAACTGTCTGCCGTTCAGTCCGCCATGATTGATGCTGGTGCGGTGCAATCCGGTTATAACGATCCAGCCGTTACTCTGGTTCTGACCGATCTGCTCAAGCGCAACCCTGGTGCCAGCCGTGAAGAAGTGACCGATGTGCTGTCCGGTATCTTCCTCCGTGAAAGCGCCTACGAACAGGTGTTCACTGCGGTTGAGATTGCCAAGGAACGTCTGACTAACCCTGAGTACACCACTCAGGTGGCAGAAGAGTTCAACAACACTTTCAACCGTGAACTGCGTCACGTTGGTAAAGTCACCCGCAAGGTTGATGCTGCCCGCACTCTGAAAGCAGAAGCTGCGTTCGTAGAGGACTTCGTTCCTGCCAACGCCTGCCATATGAAGATGCTGCGCAGCCCTCACGCTCACGCTTACATCAAGAACATTGATACAGCCGCTGCCGAAGCTCTGCCTGGCGTAGTGAGTGTAATCACTTACAAGAACTGCCCAGATGTGTACTTCACCCCTGGTGGCCAGACTGCCCCGGAGCCTTCTCCACTGGATCGTCGCCTGTTCGGTCAGAAGATGCGTCACTACGGTGACCGTGTTGCTGCTGTTGTTGCCGAAAGTGTTGAAATTGCTGAAGAAGCACTGAAGCTGATCGAGGTTGAGTTTGAAGTGCTGAAGCCGGTGATGTCTGTTGACGAAGCCATGGCTGAAGAGGCGCCTATCGTTCACAAAGGTCTGATCAGCTACGGTGCTGGCGCTCCTGCCGATCTGGATGAACAGAACGCTGATACCGACGAACGTGACGGCCGTATCCACTTCAACTTCCCATTCGGTGGCGAGCCTCGCAAGAACATTGCTGCCCGTGGCCATGGCGCTATCGGTGATATCACCCAGGGCTTTGAAGAAGCCGATCTGGTTATCGAGCGTACTTATGAGTCCAAGCAGGCTCAGCAGTGTCCACCCGAACCTCACCTGTGCCTGACTTATATGGAAGGCGATCGTCTGGTAGTTCGTGCCGCCACCCAGGTGCCATGGCACGTTCGCCGTCAGGTTGCCCGTATCCTTGGTATCAAGCAGAACAAGGTTCACGTTATCAAGGAACGTGTGGGTGGTGGCTTTGGTTCCAAGCAGGATATTCTGGTTGAAGACGTTTGCTCCTTCGCCACTTACCTGACTGGTCGCCCTGTTTACTTCCGTCACACCCGTGAAGAAGAGTTCATCGCGACTTCTACCCGTCACGTTGCCAAGATCGACATCAAGTTGGGTGTGAAGAAAGACGGCACCATCACTGCCGCTGAAGTGGATTACCGCTTCAACACCGGACCTTACGGTAACCACTCCCTGACTGTTCCCAGCAACGCGCCAGCACTTTCCCTGCCGCTGTTCCGCTGCCCGAACATCAAGTTCGAGGTGACCACCTACTACTCCAACATTGTGCCTACTGGCGCATACCAGGGTTACGGTGCGCCTAAAGGCAACTTTGCCCTGCAGATGATTATTGCCGAAGCTGCTGCTGAGCTGGGTATCGATCATCTGGAAATGGTGAAGAAGAACCGTGTTCACGAAGGTGACGAACTGACTCTGCTGGGCAAGGTTGGCGAAGGCAAGATGCCAAGCCGTATTCCTTCTGCAGAGAGCTGTGCACTGGGTGAGATTCTGGAACGTGGTGAAAAGTCTCTGGGCTGGAATGAGCCTAAAGCCGAAGACCCAACCAAGCCTCATATCAAGATTGGCCGTGGTGTTGCCACCATGATGCAGAAGTCTGGTATCGCTGATATCGACCAGGCCAACGCCACTGTAAAACTGACTTCCGACGGAACCTTGATTGCCCACTCCGGTGGCGCTGATCTGGGTACTGGTCTGGATACAGTAGTTACAAAGCTGGTTGGCGAAGTGATGTGCACTGACCTGGACGATATCCACGTTATCTCCGGTGACACAGACCATTGCCTGTTCGACAAGGGTGCTTACGCGTCCAGTGGTACCTGCTTCTCCGGTAATGCTGCCAAGCTGGCCGCTGAAGACTTGCGTGATCAGGTTCTGAAAGTTGGTGCTGAGCGTTTGGGCGAAGCCGTTGAAGATGTAGAACTGGTTTACCCCGGTGTCGTTAAAGGTAAAACCGGTTCTATCAGCTTTGCTGAAGTCGCTCACTTTGCGGAAAGCGGTGCCGGTTGCGGCATGCTGCAGGGCAAGGGCAGCTTTATCACTGACAAGTTTGCCTTCCCATACGGCGCGAACTTCGTGGAAGTGGCTGTGGACACTGAAACCGGTGAGATTGAACTGCGTAAGTTCCACGCTCTGCTGGACTGCGGTACGCCAATCAACCCTGAGCTGGCTCTTGGTCAGGTTTACGGTGCCAGCATTCGTGCGATTGGCCACTCTCTGTCTGAGTGTGTGCTGTACAACGATGAAGGCCAGGTGGTGAATGCCAACTTTGCTGATTACGGTACGCCGGGCATTGGTGATATTCCTAAGGACTTCCGTGCTGAGCTGGTCGCCAGTGATGACAAGATTGGCCCTTACGGTGGTAAGTCTGTGTCTGAGATTGGCGTTAATGCAGCCGCTCCTGCGATTGCCAGCGCGATTCACGACGCTGTGGGCGTATGGATTCGTGAGTGGAACATCACTCCTGAAAAAGTCCTGAAAGCCCTGGATGAAAAAGCTGTAGCTTAAGCAAAAACATTAATAGCCCATCAGATTGTCGGGCTTCGCGTTGCTCAGCACCGACCTACAACTCATGCGTAGGTCGGTGCTGAACGCAGTGAAGACCGACAACCGCGCAGCGGCATTACCCGACGATCCATTCATTACGTTGCATTACGGGCTAACCAAAACAAGCACAACAACCAGTTCAAGGAGTCTGTTCATGGTTGATGTAACCGGTGAGCTAGTTGCAGTTCGCGGTAACCTGCTGGACTTTGATGGTGTGGTCACCAATCCGGAAGAGATAGCCAAACATGTGCGCTATACCCCGGATGGTCTGATGATAATGGGCAACGGTCGTATTCTCTGGCGGGGAACCTGGGAAGAAGGCCAACAACGGTTAACGCCCAATACCCGGGTTTATGATTATCAGAATCGATTAATCATGCCTGGTTTTATTGATACTCACATTCACTTCCCCCAACTCGAAATTATCGGTTCTTACG
Source organism: Parendozoicomonas sp. 2304DJ65-17 (assembly GCF_058148445.1). Classification (NCBI taxonomy): domain Bacteria; kingdom Pseudomonadati; phylum Pseudomonadota; class Gammaproteobacteria; order Oceanospirillales; family Endozoicomonadaceae; genus Parendozoicomonas; species Parendozoicomonas sp. 2304DJ65-17. The sequence goes on along the minus strand of NZ_JBYVJV010000002.1, from coordinate 322,137 downwards.
GCGAACAGCTGTTGGAATGGCTGAACACCTATACCTTCCCGACCGAAGCCAAATACGCTGATCCTGCTTATGCCCGGGATATGGCCAGTGTTTTCCTGCAAACCCTGCTCGATAACGGCACCACCACCGCACTGGTATTCTGCACTGTGCATCCACAGTCCGCCGACGCGCTGTTTGAAGAAGCCGAGAAGCGCAATATGCGTCTGATCGCCGGTAAGGTGATGATGGACCGAAACGCGCCAGACAACCTGCTGGATACCCCGGAAAGCTGTTACTCCCAAACCAAGGAGCTGATTGAGAAGTGGCATGGCAAAGGTCGCCAGCTTTACTCCCTGCTACCTCGCTTTGCGCCCACTTCCACTCCAGAACAGTTGGAACAGGTGATGCGTCTGCGGGAAGAATATCCTGACGTTTACCTGCAAACCCACCTGGCGGAAAACCTGAATGAATGTGCCTGGGTTAAGGAGCTGTTCCCTGAACGCCGCAGCTATCTGGATGTCTACGACCACTACAAGCTGACTGGCCCGTACAGCACCTTTGCTCACTCCATTTATCTGGATGAGCAGGATTTCCATGTGATGCGGGAAACCAACTCCGGTATCTCCTTCTGCCCAACCTCCAACATGTTCCTTGGAAGCGGTTTATTCCGTCTGCGTAAAGCACAGGAACATAACATTCGCGTTGGTCTGGCAACTGATGTTGGTGCGGGTACCAGCTTCAGCATGCTGCAGACACTTAACGAAGCCTACAAGGTGATGCAGCTGCAGGGTGACCGCCTACCACCGTTTGAAGGTTTCTATATGGCGACGATGGGCAGTGCCCACAGCCTCAATCTGGAAGATCGTTTAGGCAACTTTGACGAAGGTAAAGAGGCCGACTTTATCGTGGTTGAAGAAGCAGCCACACCGCTTGAGAAGATACGAAAGAGCACAACCACAACTCTGGAAGAGCGGTTGTTTGTACTGATGACCTTGGGCGACGATCGCAACATCTTCAAAACCTGGGTAAACGGCAAACCCACCACTCCAGAAAAGTACTAGCGATATGACTGGCGTCATCGCGGTGACACCAGCTTTTTATTACAACGAGCTTGATAACAACAAGTATGAAAGTTCCAGCACATCCGGAGGATGTATGGTTATTGGAAAGTCTGTCAGTCGTGTTGATGCTAAAGCCAAAGTCACTGGTCGCACCCGATTTGCAGCAGATACAACTCTACAGGGTGCACGGGTGGCGCACTACTTGCGCAGCCCAATTGCTCACGGGTTGGTAAAACGCATTGATACCAGCAAGGCGAAAGCTCTGATTGGTGTGGACGCGGTTTTCACCTTTGAGGATGTTCCCGATATACCCTTCGCGACTGCCGGCCATGCCTACAATCTCGACCCAGCAAAGCGAGATAAGGAAGACCGGCTGATTCTGACTAACCATGTTCGCTACCACGGTGATGAAGTTGCCATCGTGGTGGCGGAGAATGACCTGATCGCCAAGCAGGCGCTTTCTCTCATTGATGTGGAATACGAAGAGCTTCCACCGCTGTTGAGTGAGCAGGATGCTCTGGCATCAGATGCTTTTAAGCTTCATCCACAGGGCAATAAAGTGGGCGAACATGAGTGGAGTTCCAAGGATATCGACTCAGCCTTTGCTAATGCTGATATCACTCTGGAATCTTCGGTATCCACTCAAATGGTTCAACACTGCCATATGGAAACCATGGTGGGCTGGGCTTATATGGACGACACTGATCATATTATCATTCACTCCTCCACCCAGATTCCTCATATCTGCCGCCGCATCGTCGCCCAGGCTCTGGATATGCCTATGGGTAGAGTGCGCGTTGTTAAGCCACCTATTGGTGGCGGCTTTGGTAATAAACAGGATGTGGTGATTGAACCGATGCTGGGCTTCCTGGCCAGCAAACTTGGTGGCCTGCCGGTTAAGCTCGAACTGACCCGGGAGGAGTGTCTGGTTGGCACCCGTATACGACACCCGTTCAAAGTTAAAACCAAAGTTGGCGTAGATAAAGACGGCACCCTGAAAGCTCTAGATGTGGATGTTATCTCCAACACTGGCGCTTATGCGTCCCACGGCCACTCGATTGCAACGGCCGCGGGTTCAAAGATGGCACCGATGTACCCCCGGGCTGCCATCCACTATCACGCCAAAACCCACTACTCCAATATTCCTGCCGCAGGTGCCATGCGAGGTTATGGCGCACCACAGGCCAGCTATGGCATTGACTGTGCTATGGAAGAAACCGCCCAGAAGCTGGGCATGGACCCGGTGGATTTCCGCCTGAAGAACGCTGCTATTACCGGTGATATTCACCCTATATCCGGCAAGCAAATTGCCAGTACTGGTTTGGTGGAATGTTTGAGCCGTGGCCGTGAAGAATTTGGCTGGAATGAAAAGCGTGAACAGTTCGCGGAACAGTCTGGCGATGTTCGCAGAGGCATCGGCGTAGCCTGTTTCTCTTATGGCAGTAATACCTGGCCAGTATCTGTTGAAATCTCCGGCTGCCGGATGATTTTAAATCAGGATGGTTCGGTTAATGTGCAGTGCGGCGCATCCGAGATTGGTCAGGGTTCCGATACCATTATTGCCCAGTTAACCGCAGATACTCTCGGCATCAACCTTAAACAGGTTAAGGTGTTGCCATCCGTTGATACCGATTCCACACCTTACGATCCTGGTGCATTTGCTTCCCGCCAGACCCACGTGTTTGCCTATGCCGTGACCAAGGCTGCGGAAGAGTTACGCGCAAAGATTCTCGCTCATGCTGCTGAGATGACCGAACAACCAGAAGCCACTCTGCATATTGATGGCACAGAAGTTACCGGAGAAAACGGCCTTCGTTTATCCCTGCAGGAACTGGCTTACGATGCTTACTATCACAAAGTTCGTGGCGAGCAGCTGGTCTCTGAGGTTTCTCACAAAGTGACCCACAACGCCTACTCCTATGGCTGTACCTTTGTTGAGGTGGAAGTGGATATCCCTATGTGCTCGGTCACCATCAAGCGCATTCTCAATGTTCACGATTCCGGCAAGATTCTCAATCCGCAACTGGCTATGGGACAGGTGCAGGGCGGCGCAGCCATGGGTATTGCCGGCGCCATGAGTGAAGAGCTGCTGATCGATCCAGCCACCGGCAAGGTTCGCAACAACAACCTGCTGGATTACAAAATGCCTACCTGCCCGGATGTGCCAGAGATTGAAGGGATGTTCGTCGAAACCCAGGAACCTAATTCTGCCTGCGGCCATAAGTCTTTGGGTGAACCGCCCATTATCAGCCCTGCTCCCGCCATTCGAAATGCTATCTGGAATGCCACCGGCGTGAAGATTGATCGCTTGCCTATGGGGCCAAAAGAGCTGTTTGTTCACTTCCGGGAAGCCGGGCTGGTTTAGGAGTAAAGAGATGTTTGCCATAGAGAACTACCAGCAGGCTGACTCAATAGAAGATGCCGTTCGTCTGCTTTGCGATAATCCCGATGCCCGCCTGCTCGCTGGCGGCACCGATGTTCTGGTGAAACTGCGGGAAGGTCATGCACAGTTTTCCCAGCTGATTGATATTCATCATCTGGATGAATTGAAAAAGATTGAAGTGCTGGACGATGAAAGTATTGTGCTGGGTGCCGGGATTACATGCTCTGACCTGATTTTCTCTGAAGTTGTTCAGGCCCATATTCCGGTATTGGCACATGCAGCCGATCAGCTTGGCGGCCCACAGGTACGCAACGCCGCGACTCTGGGCGGTAATATCTGTAACGGTGCCCCCAGTGCCGAGAATGCTTCACCTTTGCTGGTGTTGGATGCCCAGGTAAATATTGTTGGGCCGGAAGGAACCCGCACCGTTCCGGTAGAACAGTTCTACCAAGGGCCGGGCAAGGTTGACCTGGAACGCAATGAGATTGTTACCAGCTTTGTGATTCCACCAGAAGGCCATCTCAATACCGGCGGTGAGTTCTGTAAATATGCCATGCGCAAATCCATGGATATAGCCACCATTGGTTGCTCCGTGGTGTGCCGTATGGGTGATGACGATGTGATTGATGATCTGCGTATCGCCTTTACCGTAGCCGCGCCAGTGCCAACTCGTTGTCGTACAGCGGAAGCCATGTTTAAAGGTCAGGTGCCCACCAAAGCCATGCTCAAGGACTTGGCGGCAGTTGTTCATGAAAATCTGAAACCCAGAGATTCCTGGCGGGCCAGCAAAGACTTCCGCAAACATATTATTTCCACTCTGGCAGAACGGGTCACTGCCAGCGCCATTCTTCGTGCCGGAGGTGCCGTACTATGAGTGCCGCAGAAAACACACTGCTGAAAACAGTTGCTTTTAACCTCAACGGTAAAGATGTTGAGCTGCAGGTTGATATCCGAAAGTCACTGCTGGAAACCCTGCGGGACTACGGCATGACTGGTGCCAAAGAAGGTTGTGGTGTTGGCGAATGTGGAGCCTGTACCGTGCTGATTGATGGCACGCCCATTAACAGCTGCCTGACTTTGGGAACCTGGGTAGAAGGTAAATCTGTTCGCACCATTGAAGGTGAAGTTCAGGATGGCGAGCTTTCCACTGTGCAACAGGCTTATGTGGATAGCGGCGCTATTCAATGCGGGTTCTGCACCCCAGGATTGGTGATGCGCACTACAGCTTTTGTTGAAGAGAATGGCGGTAAAGAGTGCAGCCGTGAAGAGATCCGCCACCAGCATGCTGGCAACCTTTGCCGGTGTACTGGTTATGGATCGATTGTTGATGCTGTGGATGCTTGCTTAAGTAAATAGACTTTCTGTCATTGGAATCAAGATAGGGCCGGTGAGGAATATTTCGCTTTCTTTGTCACCGGCTCGCCTTCCTCTAAATCATCTCCTTGCGGACAATTATCAACAACCCTGTCTACCATTTCGTCCAGTTTCTCAAAGACATCTTTTTCAAGGCTGGACTGTTCTTCTATAAATGTTTCCAGTTCAAGCAGGGAGTCTTCCGACGACATAACATCAAATACCCACCCATAAAGAGCAGCCATATCTTCAGCACCATCATCTGAATAACAAAATTCATTGGCACCTACATGGCAACTTTCTAACAAATACTTTCTACAATACTTCCACGCACTTGGGTAAGTTCCCATAAATTCTTTCTCTAACTTATCAAGCCCTTCTTTAATTATTTGAAAGTCGACAGCTGTCTTTAATATTTCGTGATAATGCTCTCGTGCAGGGCATATGCCGTGCTTTTCTACATACTCGTCAATCTCTTTTAAGAGTTCTTCATAAGGCTGAAAATGTCTCCAGTTTGTAGATTTCCAGTCATAATCATACTCTATGGATGCCGCTACAAGATGACTCAAAAATGCTCGGCAATAGGGCGCATTTAAGGCTAACCACCCATTGTCACCTTTCTGTGAAACTCCATCGAAAAGCGCAGTACCAGACTTAGCGAACACTCCCCCATGAGCAATAGCCCAGGCAACACAAGTGTTAAAGCGCGCTGCACCAACCTTTCTTGCCGCACTACTCAGGCATTCCTTAAGGTTAGGCATATTCGTAAACGATATACCGGCCATTTTACCAATCCCCATACACAGCTTGGCAAAATGCTCCGAGCTAATGACTTTATCTATGAGTTTTTGCGTTGTTTGCGGTAATGGTTGAACTTGTACCTTCGCCGGACAGGTGCAAATCTTTTCAGGTTTCACACTGAAAGAAGCATTTTTACCCACTGGAGATTGATCAGAATCTGGTATGAACCGCTTTTCTGTTGGAGCAATACTATTCTCTTTGCTAACACCATTAGTTAGCGGCTGGTGTCTACTCAAAACCTGTGAACTTTGAGTATGTGAAAGGCGCGCATCCATAGCTTACTCTCGTATCAATTGAAAACTGGAATAGCTAGGACAAGCAAAAGGTAGTTTTGGTTTATTAAAATATCAGTTTGTTATTATTACTAACCATAAAAAAAACCCAGCGTGTGCCGGGGTTTTTCCATCAAAACTGTCAATTATGCAGCCTGATTTTCAGGATGATCAGCAGGACTTTCATCCAGTTCATATTTCTTGTTAGGAATAGCCAGGTTAAGAATCATCGCAGTAATACCACCAGTAGTGAAACCGGAGGAGAAGATGCTCTTAATGATAGGTGGCAGGTAATTGAAGATATCTGGCACATAAGACACGCCAAGGCCCAAACCAAATGATGCTGCCAGAATCAGGATTCCCCGCTTGTCAATCTTCTCGGAAGCGATGATACGGATACCACTGGTAGCAATAGTACCGAACATAATAATGGTGGCACCACCAAGTACTGGTTGAGGCAACAGTTTGAACACGCCACCAACGATGGGGAACATACCGATAACAACCAGAATACCTGCCACGTAGTAGCCGATATAACGGGAAGCAACACCAGTCAGCTGAATCACACCATTATTCTGGGAGAAAGTGGTGTTTGGGAAAGTATTAAATACTGCAGCGATGAATGAGTTAACACCATCACCAAGTACACCAGCTTTAATACGGTCAATATAAGCAGGACCTTTCACAGGTTGCTTTGATACGGCACAGGTTGCGGTCATATCACCAATGGATTCAACGGCAGTTACCATATAAACAAAAGCGATAGGAATAAAGGCTTCCAGAGTAAAGCCAAGACCAAACTTGAATGGGGTTGGAATTGCCAAAGCATCTAGCTGAGAAAGCTCACTGAAATCTACGCGTCCCAAAACAATGCAAACAAAATAACCAACAACAATACCGATAAAAATAGATCCCATTCTCAGGAACTTATTTTTAGAGTTATTGAAAATGATAATGGTTGCCATGGTTATAAAGGCTATCATCAGGTTTTCCAGTGAACCAAAACTGCCATCTTTCATGGCACCAAAGCCACCGCCAATACTGGTCATACCCACTTTAATCAGGGTCATACCAATCAAGGTAACCACTGTACCGGTGACAAGTGGAGTGAAGAGCTTGCGAGCTATATGGAAGAAGCGGCTGATGGTCATCTCAATAAATGAACCAGCAATACACACGCCAAAGACAATTCCCAACGCCTGCTCAGGTGTTGCACCACCTTTTATAGCCCCCATACCTGCACCAATAATTGGCCCCAGAAATGAGAAACTGGTGCCCTGAATACTCAGCAAGCCAGAGCCGACTGGACCAAAGCGCTTGGCCTGTATAAATGTGGCTATACCAGAGATAAACAGCGACATACTCACGACATAGCTGGTGTTTTTGATATCTACACCCATCGCACCACAGATAATCAGTGGCGGAGCAATAATACTCAGGAAAATAGAGAGAACGTGTTGCAGGGCGGCGAAGAAAGCGTGGATGGGAGGTGGTCGATCTTCAAGTTCATAGATCAGGTCTGTCGCAAACTGGTTTTCAGTAATTTGCGATTTGCCAATATGCATCTCACTAGACTTCGTCATACTTAGCCCCCAGTGTTTTATGCGCTATAGGCAATAGTTACGGTTGTTCCCGCTAAAAATCATGCAGAAACTGACCAGAAACTATCACTTATAAAGTTTGAAAGCTGTCACCAAACTTGCATTCGACGACTGCAGTTCTTATTAACGGTTTTAAGTAAAGGCTTAACAATTATTTGATTTTCAATTGTTATTTCACAGGGCGCGGTGGCGCTATTTTTTCAATGAAGCGATTGCCTTTTGACATTCAATCTATTTTATTTTTAACAAAAACAATTAAACAACCTATGTAATTTCTATAAATTTTTAATCACATTAAGCCAACATTTATTAATCTGTTGTCGTATTATCATCTTCTTACGAAGTAATGTCAGGATAACTATCAAAATGATGCGCCGATTATTATCAATCCTGAGCAAGGCCCTTCTGGTTTACTGTCTGGCTGGTTTTGTACTGCTGCCAGCGATCGTGCACCTTTCTGCTTACTGGCTGGCTCCACGATATCTGGCTGTTCCTTTCCATACTGGCGCATTCACTTTTAACCCGTTCACTCTTCGTATGGAGTTGCAATCTGTCAAACTTGGTAACGACTACTCTGATCCCGTCGTGGGTTTTAGCAGTTTATCTATTGACCTTTCATGGTCATCACTCACCCGCAAGGCTTTAGTTTTTGACAGCATAGAACTTAAAGAGCCTGTTGCAGATGTTCGGCTTTTTGAAGATGGAAATGTTAATCTCGCAGGGCTTGTGAAAAGTACCGATCAAGGAAAAGAAACCAACACACCTACTTCTGAAAAAGCCGGAGAACCTGTTCATGTATTTATTAATAAGCTATCGGTTTCCGGAGGATCATTCAAACTTACCGACTGGGCTAATACCGCTAAAGATGAGCCTTTCCGCCTGACTCTTTCACCTTTAGCCATACAGGCTCACAACATCTCTTGGCCAGAGCAGAAAGGCACTCTTTCCGTGCAGGTAGTGATTAACGAAAGCGGACATTTATCTTCCGACTCATCAATAAACGGCCCTCAAGTCACTTCCACTCTGGCATTGAAGAACATTCCCCTTGCCGACATTCAGCCTTATCTAACGCCTTATATTTATGGTGTTATTAGTGAAGGCTTTGTATCTGGAGATGTCGACCTTAAATGGAGTACAGATAATCAGTTAGCCGTGAACAGCAATATGTCGATAGATAATCTTAATATAACCGACAGTCGGAGTGGTGCTCTGGTACTTAGCTGGGACAAGCTCGCAGCAAAAGACCTGCAGTTCCTACAGAAAGATAACTGGTTAAGCATTGCTGATCTGCACCTCTCTGCTCCTGCAACCAGAGTGATTTTAGATAGCCAGCTGAATACCAATCTAGCTCAACTGATAAAACCCTCTCAACAACCAGAAAGCCAGCTTGACGAAGCAGCACCGGCTATGGGAATTGCTATTCAAAAGTTTGCTATCGAAAACGGTGCCCTGGATTTTGCAGATAAATCTTTCAAACCCGGCTTTGCCGCACCAATTACTGAGCTGAATGGCGAGATCACAGACTTTAACAGCCTCTCACCACAAAGCACGACAATGACTTTAAAAGGAGAAGTGGACAAATACTCACCAGTACAAATCAACGCCTCTCTGATACCGGATTCACCGCTGAAAAAGACACAGGTAAGACTCTCGTTTAAAGATATTGAGCTGACAACTCTGACCCCATATTCCGGCCGCTTTGCTGGTTACAGAATCCGTAAGGGTCGGATGGATCTTGATCTGGATTATGGCATTCAAAACAGTCAGCTGAATGCCAGTAATAATATCCTTCTTCATGACCTGACCTTAGGTGAAAAGGTTCCCGGCGAAAACACCACCAGCCTACCGCTGAAGCTGGCTATCGCACTGTTAAAAGACAGGGATGGGCGTATAGCGGTAGACCTGCCCATTTCTGGTGATCTGGATAACCCACAATTTGAACTTGGGCCAGTAATCCGCATGGCGGTGGTGAACTTCATTACCAATATTGTGACTGCGCCCTTTAATATGCTGGCATCGCTGGTGTCCGGGGACGCTGAAGACATGTCCGCCTTTACCTTTACTCCGGGAAACAGCGCCCTGACCAGCAAACAAAAATCTACGGTCGGCAACCTTGTTACTGCTCTGCAGGAACGCCCTCAACTGAATCTGGAAATTGAAGCAACGGCCAGCAAAATCAGCGATACGCCTGTTATTGCGCAGCAGCAACTTCAGCAAGAATTGCTGAAACGTTATCAACAATTGCTGGCTGAACAGGGAACAAAACCTGAGGCAAACGAGAGTATCATTATTCCTGAAGACATCAGGTTTGAATTACTTAAGGCTCTGGCCCAGGAGAAGTCTCTTGAATCAAATGGCAAGTCTGTTGCGGAGCTGACCACGTCTCTTGTCGATAACTGGGCAGTATCAGATCAGGCGCTCCGTGCGCTGGCCATTCAAAGGGCCCGAGCAGTAAAAGACGAGTTACTACAGCAGGGGCTGGAAAACAGTCGTATTTACATACTGGGTGTGGAGCTTAAAGCCGAGGCTTTAAAAGAGAATGTTGCCCTGCATCTGGAGGGGAGCTGATAAAAACCAGCAGTTCCTCTGCCCACAGGGCTATTTGCTATAGTTGAACAGGTTAAATTCAGGGATGAATGGGCACCTGATCATGATGATCAAATACAAACTGCAAAGCGGCTTTACTCTACTGGAGCTGATGATAGTTGTCGCTATCATCGGAATCATGGCGGCTATTGCTATTCCTGCATATCAGAATAATGCCAACCGCTCCAAGTTTGCGGAAGTCTTTGCTTTTGCTGAAGATTATCAGACAGAAGCTACAGAGTATTATGCAGTCAATAATACTCCTCCCCCCAACAGAAAAGACACTATAAACTCTACCTACGTTCGGGAAATTGAGTTCTGGATCGATAATGCAGGCAGGGAGCAGATCCACGTTTATCCACAGAATTTTTATGATGGCTGGGCTGCAGGGCAGGCTCTTATATTCACGGGCACATTTGAGAATGGCAACGTGACCTGGGTGTGCTGCCAACACCCTGTGCAAAGCGCAAATATCCCTGAAGATGTTGTACCCCGGGAATGCCGTAACACATGCGCGAACTATGACTGATCAGCGGGCATAAAAAAATGCCCACCGGTCAGGCAAAACCGATGGGCAAAGCGGAATAAGTAAAGTCAGTTGTTGCGTTAAAGCTCTATCGTCACCTCATCACTTCTAAGCGGCTCCGAATCGTTCAGGCTTAAATCCGTTGTATCAACAGCTATCAGATCTTCATCATCTTCCATGGCTGGCAGTTCTTCATGAGTCACATGATCATAATGATAATGGTCATCAACCTGCGCTTCGGCTGCAGCTTTTCTTGGTGATGGAGTAGAGGCAGGGGCTGTTGTATCTACACCATAAATATAATCACTGGCTTGCTTAAGTCCGTTAAATAAATGGTGCTTACCAGTATCGTAGAGTACGTTGGCTCCCACACCACCAACTATTGAACCCATAGTTGGCCCTACAGCATTGGCCACGGCAGCAAACGGTATGCCGATAAGTGGCAGCTGAGCCAACCCGAATGTGTTAAATGAATAAGGGAGCAGGTAATGCCCCAGAGCGCTTCCTGCCATTGTTGGCAGAGTTCTGGCTCCAGCATCTGCCAGATCATAGGCAAAGTCTTTGCCGCTGAGATCCCCCCGGTAGTAGCTATAACCGGAAGACAGTGCCCTGGCGGCAAAACCAGTCACACCACCAGCAACGGTTCCGGCGTAGTGGCCCGCTATACCAGTGTTCTTAAGTACTTCCGGGGTGACGTTAGTGAAATACTGCTGATGTTTCACAACTTCTGGCAAAACCCAGTAGCTCATGGCACCACTCATAAAGCCTAATGTGCCGGTATGTACCGCCCGGTTATAAACCTCTTCGCTGTCTTTTGCTGTGTAATCCCAGGGCAGCACACCTTCGTTATAGTACTTCGCACCTGCATCCAAACCATATTGCAGAGCATAAGCAGAGAAACCAGCGGTTAAACCGGCACCCACAGTTCCAAGCACCGCATTACCTGCATTCACGATTCTGTATCCCTGAGCTTGCTTAGTGGCCTCTGTGGTAATTTCAGCCTGCTGATCTCCAGCAACCTTACTCAAGAATGCGTTATCCGCCGTTTCATTCCCCGTCAGGGCGTCGGATGGAATCCGGTTTGAACCAACCAACTCATCAAGATGCCGCTTGCCACGCTCTTTTAACAAGGCTTTCAGGTTCCGGGCCATCTCGGATTGCTGATAATTTCCTCTACCGAAGAAACTCTTAAACCAGGCTGTCCAGCTGGCGTTATCCAGAGCATCTTGCATCTTCTTAAGATGATCAGGATGAACCAGAGAGTAATCGGGCTTCAGATTAGCGGAGGTATCGGTATGAGCATTAATCAAACTGTCCATTGTTTCTCCAATAGTGCTTCCTTTAACAATCTGATTATTAACTCCCTGAACCTCCATAACCGGAGTCACAAGGTTATTGCTGTTATTAAAGCTTGGTTCAGGGTACTCGCCTTTAAGAGTTGACCAGGATTTCGCCAGCATACGGGTGATATATGCCAGCAGAGTTTCATCGGCATGCATACCTTCCTTCACCTTGAGCATATCCATCTGAAACCCAACATCACGGAGTATCCGCTGAGTATCGGCAGTGGCAATTGCTTTGCTGGTGGCCATAGATGCCAAGCCCGACAGTACCTGATTAGCCGCAACCTGTGAGCCTATCTCCACACCACTGTCGCTGGTCCATTTCACGATATGGCTGGCTTCATAATCAAAATGTTCGCTAACGGCAAAGAACTCAAAGTCAGTAGGAAGTTGCATTTGCTCATACAGGGTTTGAAAGCGCTCTGTCATGGCGTCAATCTCATCCTTCTTCTGCTGCAACCCCTCATGCTCACCGGTACGTACCATCTGAGCGATTGCTTTTTGCATCTCTTTTATATTCTTATCGAGCTCGATCAATTCCCTTTGTATCTCATTCTGACTCTCTATAAACGTGAGAGCTTCCTGCGATGTTTCTGTCATTTCATAGCGCGTATGACTATCAACAAGCACCTCTCCTAAGTGCTCAACGGTTCCATCCTGGAGGCGGCGATAAAGTTTGATATCCATATCACCATTTGCACGCAGGATAATCAGCGAAGCATTGGCCTGCAGAAGCATGTCCCTCACAGCATAATCCTTGCGGATACTGAGAACAGTGAGCAACCAGCGATAAGCTTTGTAGATGTTGTCTTCAAAAACAGGGTTCTGGATACCACCATTCGTTGGCCCCTGCTCAAACTCTTCAAGGGTGACTCGCAATCTGCGTAGTTTCAGCTTGGCGTAAGTCCCCTCGCTGTTGTAAGCCTGAATAGAACCTTCACCATGATCTTCTTCAAACGTCAGAGAGGTTACCCCTTCATCGTCAATAGTTTGTAACAACCCAACTACTTCGGAAGGGGTACCGCCAGGAACATCCAGCACCAGTTGAACGCCCTCAAAGGTATTCATCAAATGACCGGAGCTGAATTTTAATTCTTCAGGAGTTTCATCACGGGCCGTCATTGCCCCCCGATATTTGTTTTCAAGGTTCGACCAATGAGCCTCTTCAGGTGACATTCCTTCTTCAGGAACCGATGATAAGCAAGGGTTTGAAATACCTGCCACTGCCAAAGCCAGTGTACTCACCAGAAAAGTGCTGGCAGCAAAATTATTCCGCTGTGCAACTGTGGTCCGACTCCGCATGATCTTACTCCGCAAGTTTATTCGTCTTTTTTATCGCGGCTAAGTCTTGACCAGAACGCCCGTTCTTCAAGTTAAAAAGTTATTCAGTATGTGTCCGAAAAATAACCAACTAAAAATCAATAAGTTACTTAATCCTTTGAAGTGCTGAGAAAGCTCCGAATTCGGTTGATAATCGTATCGCCCAGTATCCCTCCAGTTACACTTCCCGGCGTAACTATAGATTTGTGCAATTTGGAGCTGCCCAGAGAAAACAGATAACTCCCCCCGCTGATCGCTCCGGACTTCACCAGAATCCAGCTCAAATCCTCGGCACTGATACTCCAGTAATTCAGGCCAAACCGGGTGGTACGAACCGTCGCCCCAACGACGAATGAGGATACCGGCTTCCAGAGCCCGGAGTTATGCACAAGGGTATGAGTTGCTCCAGACATCATGGCAGATACCACACCCGCCTTGATTAAACGGTCAACAGTTTTCCAGGCATCATCAGAATTGATTTCTTCACCGGCTCGGTACTTTTGAAGCAGGCAATACGAGCGATACAGGCTCTCAACCCCCATACCGATGAAAAAGCCCATTACCAGACTGCGATGGATACCATCCGGGAAAAAAGTATGAGGAGGCACAGCAGCAGGTGGCGCGGGGCTATCCCTTTCAACAAGGTCACCATCAGGAAAATCCCAGCCACCTTCAATAGTTTCCGTTACCGCAGAAGCAGGGGAAAAGGTAAAGGTTCCCAGAAATTCATAAGAAGGGTGTAACACCTGAAGTTTGTGGATATCTACAGGTTCAGGAAAGGCATCGACACCCGGAAGAAATATCGGACTTTCCCCTTCACAGACAGAGATGACGCCGTAACACTCATCGTTCATGCCGGTCAGCATGAGTCTGCGGCACTCACCATCTGTCCAGAACTGCCACTGTTCACTGCGCTGTAAAAGAAAACTCCAGGGAGGCCGGTTAAAAATGACCATTTGTTTATGAACATCTGCAGGGAGAAAAGAAGCCTGGGAAGCTTCACTTGAGTCAGACAGGCTGTAACGCCCTTTAACAACAGGAACCCCAATCTGGCAGGAGTAAAACTTAGGGGCCGAGGTCTCAGCATCACACTGCTCTTCCGAGGCTCTTGCCAGACTCAGAGAGAAACAACAAAAGAGTGCGAAATAAAAACGACCAAACCCCACGGACATAGCTCCCAAAGGAAATAAATGGCAGCCATGAAAAGTAGCAGGCTCCGGCTGCAATCGCAGACGGAGCCTGAAGAGACGTTGTAAAAGACTGTTACTTATACAAGTGCGCGGGCAATGATTTCTTTCATTATTTCATTGGTACCGGCATAGATGCGCTGAACCCGTGCATCAGCCCAGGCGCGGGCGATTGGGTATTCCAGCATGTAGCCGTAACCACCGTGCAACTGCAGGCACTCATCCAGAACCTTGCACTGCAGGTCAGTGGTCCAGTACTTGGCCTTGGCAGCTGTTGGAACATCCAACTTGCCCTGAACATGAAGTTCCAGACAGCGATCGATAAAGGTACGGGCAATGCTGATTTCCGTATCCATCTCTGCCAGCTTGAAGCGGGTATTCTGGAACTTGGAGATAGCCTTACCAAACGCCTGACGCTCCTGAACATATTCTTTAGTCCATTCCAGGGCAGCTTCCATATTGGCAACAGCGTTCAGAGCTACAGACAAACGCTCTTGCGGCAGTTCCTGCATCAGATAGATAAAGCCCATGCCTTCGTTACCCAGCAGATTGCTTCTGGGAACACGCACGTCTTCGAAGAACAGTTCGGAAGTATCCTGAGCCTTCATACCAATCTTGTTCAGGTTACGGCCTTTGCTAAATCCGGGAGAACCCGCTTCAACCAGAATCAGGCTGGTGCCTTTAGCGCCTGCGCTAGGATCTGTTTTTGCAACAACAATAACCAGATCAGCCTGCTGGCCATTGGTGATAAAGGTTTTAGAGCCATTAAGAATATAATCATCGCCATCTACGACAGCTGTTGTGCGAACGCCCTGCAGGTCGGAACCAGCGCCTGGTTCGGTCATGGCAATAGCCGTTACCATTTCACCGGTAACCATTTTTGGCAGGTACTTTTGCTTGAGCTCTTCAGAACCATAGTGCTCGATGTAAGGCGCTACGATATCGGAGTGAAGACCAAAACCAATACCACTCAGGCCAAGGCGTGCAACTTCTTCATCAACAATGGCGTTATAACGGAAATCTACACCTACGCCGCCATATTGTTCAGACACAGTCGGGCACAGGAAGCCAAGCTCACCAGCCTTGTTCCAAAGGTCTCTGGCGATCTGGCCTTCTTTTTCCCAGGCTTCATGATGGGGAGCTGCTTCGTCCTCAAGAAAGCGACGAACACTTTCCCGGAACATCTCATGCTCGGATTCGTATACTGTTCTTGGAATCATTACCTGCTCCCCTTTACTCTTTTATTAAAATTGATCTTATTTAAAGTAGTGAACGGAGCTCACTGTGCCAGAGAGAAGGCGTGACTGTCTGTGACCTTTCCCGCCACATAGGCTGGCGTATTAATCCACAGTCTTCAAAAATTAATATTCTTCAAAGTCATCCTGTTCGAGCGGAACACCAGCTAAAGACTTCACCAAACGCATAGCTTGGTCCACTGAGCGAAAGCGATCCAGAAACTCCCCTTCCGGCGTAAGCACTTCAAAGCCAACAGACGACACTGCTCCATCTTTATTGAGTTTTTCTACCCGAAAAATATCGTAGCCCGCCATCCCACCAAAGCGTTGTCGGTTTGTTTCACTCATCTATCTTTCCTCTGATTGCAGACATCCGTTTGAAGCCTGTTCGTTCTCTGAAAATCATACAGGAAAAGTTCTCCACAACACCTGTGGATAACCCTGTGGTTTTCTTCTTAACTTGTGCAAAGAGGTATTGGGAAAACTGAGGCGGGAAAAACTGTTTGTTTTTTGTACAGTATTTTGAACGTGTAAAAAGTCAAACAAACAAGAACATTTTCGTCGTTTATCTACATAAAAAACGGCTTCCGATTGCTCGGAAGCCGTTTTCTAATCTTATGATGCGAGATTAACTTTTCCCGCACAAAAGACTATCAGATCATGGTAGCCACACTCAGCATAACCATAACGAATACAGTCAGAATACCCACCAGAGGCATTACAAACTTCACCCACTTGGCGTAGGAAACGCGGCCAATTGCCAGACCACCCATTACCACACCGGAAGTAGGAGTGATCAGGTTTACGACACCAGATGCAGACTGGTAAGCAGTAACAACCAGGTCACGGCTAACGTTAGCGAAGTCTGCCAGAGGAGCCATAACAGGCATGGACAGAACAGCCAGACCAGAAGTGGAAGGAATGAAGAAGGACAGAACGACCTGGATCCAGTACATCACGTTGATGAATACCATCTCGGACAGACCGGTTACAGCATTTTCACACCAGAACAGAATAGTGTCGGTGATGTTACCAGCGTTCATGATTACCACGATGCCACGGGCAATCGCGATAACGAAAGCTACACCCAGCAGGTCACGGGCGCCATCTACGAAAGTGCCAGTCAGTTCTTCTTCAGACAGGCGACCCAGCAGACCGATAACGATAGAAGCAACCAGGAACAGTGCAGACATTTCTGCCATCCACCAGCCACCGGAAGATACGCCCCAGATCATGATGCCGAAGGTTACTGCGAACAGAACCAGGATCAGCTTACGGGAAGCAGTGAATTCCAAAACTTCAGAACCGTTCTTCAGGAAGAACTCTTCGTTGGATTCTTTCTGGTCAGCAACCAGAGAATCTTTAGGGTTCTTGCGCACTTTCTCCGCATAACGCATAACGTATGCACAGGTAATAGCGAATCCCAGACCAAGAATCGCCAGACGCAGATTCATGCCATCCGTGAAGGAGATGCTGGCTGCGTCAGAAGCAATAACTGTCGCGAATGGGTTAACAGTAGAACCCAGAACACCGATACCTGCGCCCAGCATTACGATGGCAACAGCGGTCAGTGCATCGTAGCCTGCGGCTATAACGACTGGAATAAGCAACATATAAAACGGCAATGTTTCTTCCGCCATACCGTAAGAGGTACCACCGGCAGCAAACAGAGCCATCAGGATGGGGATCATCCACTTTTCACGGCCTTCCAGGGCTTTTGTTACCTGAGCAATACCAGCATCAATCGCGCCAGTCTTGGTAACTACACCCAGAAAGCCACCAATAATCAGTACGAACAGTGCTACATCAATTGCGCCGGCTTCATAGCTGGATGGGTCGTAGAAACCAGCAATGGGAGCCATTACAACATCAAGAAATCCCTGTGGAGTTGATTCAACTACCTGATACGTTCCGGCAACAGGAACTTCCTTACCAAGAGCTTCATTCATCACACGGTCATATTGACCAGCAGGAACGATAAAAGTGAGAGAGGCGACAAAAATAATTATCGCGATTAAGACCGTATAAGCTGAGGGGAATTTAAACTTGCCCATAATTTACTCTGTCCAGTAGATAGGGGGATAGCGCTGGAAGGGCTATTAACAGGCACCCTCTTCCGGTCGCTAATATCAGGCGTGGGCAATCATAAGGATTTCGAATGGGCCATTAATGACGCAGATCATAATTTATGACCATTATGATCATAAAATCAGCGAGACCTAAGAAAATACACCAATTGAATTAGTGTTATTACTTACAGTTTGCGATTTAAATCACTACAAAACCACAACCAAATCATTACAAACTAAAAAGATAAAAATTTATCTGTTCAGTTGAAACATGCTAGCCAGTTGGCGTTTTCTTTCTCTGGAAGGTGGTTCAGGTGGATTAGTCATTGAATAGACTTCAACACTCTTGTCTGAGCAGGGAGCTAGCTTCTGAAGAAGTTTTTTCTGCACACGCTGGTGCAGCTGTTCAACAAGATCTGGATGCCTGGCAAGTGCTTCTGTATTCACAAAAACATATCCTGCCTGACAAATCATTGCCGGAGCATGGGGAGACTGAGCCAGAGATATCATCGTTTGAAGGTCAACAGGTTTCATTATTATCTCCTTCTCTCAGTAGAAGATGCTTTCAGCCTGCCGCACTCAGCATAACAACCTCATTGTGAATCCCTTCCCAAACACCGAGCCACAGCATTGCATACTCGACTTTAATCCGCACAAAAAACTGCGGAAAACACCTACATCTTAACCGCCCTTTCCAGATTTGGAAAACCACTAAATGATAACCTTTACCTGACTATTACAAAAAATCAGATTATTTATCTCTTATAAGCATTTTTTAATAAAAAAAGCCGGCGCATGATGGCCGGCTTTTTATAAGTCTCTTTGAGCACAATCAGTGATTGCAGCTCGGTCCGTGAACATGGCCATGCTCAAGTTCATCTTTTGTCGCATCCCGCACATCAACAACTTCAACATCAAAGTGCAGATCCATACCAGCCAGCTCATGGTTGGCATTGATAATGACATCATTACCTTCAATAGCCATTACAGTGACAATGCGCGGTCCAACGGCAGTATCCGCATGGAACTGCTGACCAACGGTGACTTCGTGGTCACCGAACTGTTCACGGGGAACTGGCTGTACCAAGCTCTCATCAAACTCACCGTAGCCTTCGGCAGCTTCAACAAAGACGGACAGCTTGTCGCCAACACTCTTACCGGCCAGAACTTCTTCCAGACCAGCAACAATGCTTCCAAGACCATGAATATAAGCCAGTGGCTCATGACCTTCGGAGCTATCAACAACTTCCCCTTCTTCATCTTTCAGGGTGTAGTGAATCAGGACAACTTTGTTATCCACAACTTTCTTTTCAAGTGCGCTTGGATCAGCAACGACAGTCATGAAAGGGAATTTCCAAAAATAGAGTGAGCCACCAGAATAACAGCCTACGCAGTGATAAGCATGGAAAATAATCAGTCCGCCAGATTCTCGCTCAGAGAAGACAGTCGCTTGCCTGCCGGGGTGATTACCCATACCTGTGAATGCCTGGTTGAAGCATGTGTATCTTTGCGAATCAAGCCTGAGCGCCTGAGTTTCAGGCGAATTTTGCGCATAGATGTTTCGGTGAAAGCAAAATCAGCCGCAGCATGAGCCTGAGTATAGTTTGCCAGTGTGCTCTTGGAGAAGTGCTCTTCAAGAAATTCTGACAGCTCCCGCATAATGCGATCTTCACTGGCTTTGGGTGAAATCTGTGACAGGAAAGCTTCGCACACATCAGCCCATGTGAGAGGCAAATTCTGCTCCACAACCTGACAGTTACCACCAATATAGATGTGGCAACGGAACGAGAATAACTCCTGAGTATAGAGCCAGCCATCCAGATCCATATCAACAGCAATTTCGTCTTCCTGTTTCACCTCTGGTTGAACAGTTGGCACTGGTGTTTCCGGTGCTTTTTCTTCAAAAACAGGAACTGCAGGGACAGAACCTGCCCGAACCCAGCCAGGAGCAGGGTGACTATTAATAAAGGAAGGCCAGGTAGATTTCAGCAATGATGGGATATCTTTTCGTTCAGACCAGACCATCGAAGCACGGCCCTCAAATTGAGAACGGAAAGATTGAAGCCGGGCCAAAACCTCATCCTGAACAGAGGTATCCAGCTTTTCTTCTGCCAACAACCCGGAAAACACCGGAACACGGCGTATAACGGCATGGTTCAGCTCTCGGTGTTGCCAGCTGACACCCGAAGGAGGACGGGCAATATAAGTGTGGCCACTGAGCATCATCAGATAGTCACAGCCGTCGATAAGACTCTTGCGCTCATCCCATCCCAAACGACGTTCAGGCCAGACAGGGACAATCCCCAGCTTCAGCAAAGCGGGTAACAAAGTCTCGACTCGGGGCTCACCTGGAGCAGGAGCCACACTGATATAAACGCGATATAACCTGTCTGTCACCATCAAATCCTGTAGGCAGGCTTATAATTGTGAAATGGATTATAACGAATTTCTCTAAAAGAGAACCGGTTAGAACATAAAAAAGGCCGGCTTAACGCAGGAAAAACCTGATGAATGCTGATGCGATTTCAACTGTTAATGCAGCAATGTGGGATTACGGACTGGTGTATTTCCTACTGGGGGCCAGTATCTGGTTTACTTTACGCAGCCGGTTTATCCAGTTTCGCCTGTTGCCTCTGGCTACCCGGCTTCTGCTTCACTCCCGAGCAACAAAACAGGACCAAAGCAAAGGAATATCTACATTTCAGGCTCTGTGCACCAGCCTGGCCTCCCATGTAGGAACCAGTAACCTTGCCGGTGTTGCTATTGCTATCAGCCTTGGTGGACCCGGCGCTATTTTCTGGATGTGGGTAATGGCGCTTCTGGGAATGGCAACGGCATTTGTCGAAAACACCATGGCCCAGATTTACAAAACCAAAAATCCGGATGGTTCATTTCGGGGTGGGCCTGCCTACTACATAGAAAAAGCTTTGGGGCAGCGCTGGCTGGGTATCCTTTTCTCGCTAAGCCTGATCAGCGCCTTTGGCTTCTCGTTTAATGCTGTGCAGGCCAACTCTGTAGCCGCAGCTATGGAGGATGCATTCCATATTCCTCAGGAAGCAATCGCTATTATTCTGGTTGTTTTCTCTGCCTTGATTATTTACAGAGGCATACAGGGTATTGCTTCTTTCGCTGAGAAGTTTGTGCCCTTTATGGCTCTAGCTTATATTTCCATTGCCTTAACGGTCACAGTGATGGAAATTGATCAGCTACCAGCCATTCTCAACCTGATATTTCGCAGTGCTTTTGGTCTTGATCATGCTGTGGCCGGCGGAACAGGTTATCTGGTTTCACAAGCTATTGCTCATGGTATTCGCCGGGGACTGTTTTCCAACGAAGCGGGAATGGGTAGCGGGCCAAATCTTCATGCCATAGCAACACCTTATCCAGATCATCCGGTAACTCAGGGTCTGGTGTCCATGTTCAGTGTGTTCTTTGACACCATCATAATCTGTTCATCCACAGCAGCCATTATCCTTCTCTCCGGCGTGCCTTATGGTCAGGAAGGTGAAACCGGCATCGTTCTTACCCAGTCAGCGGTTCATGCCACCATGGGAAGCTTCGGTAAGCCGTTTATTGCACTGACAACGCTTTTGTTTGGATTTACGTCCATTGTCGCCAATACCTACTATGGTGAGTCCAGTTTGCGTTTTATTCACAACCGGGATCAGTGGGTTTCCATTTATCGTCTTCTGGTTTTGGTTATGGTGTTCTGGGGAGCAGTAGGAAGCCTTCCTCTGGTATGGGCTTTAGCCGATGTCACCATGGGCTTTATGACTTTGGTTAATCTCACCGCCATTCTTATCCTTTCCAAGCAGGCATTCCTGCTTCTGGAAGATTTTGAACACCAGTACCGGTCCGGAAAAAATCCAGTCTTTGACCGGAAAAACTTTCCAAAGCTTGACAGTACAATGGATAAAAACGTGTGGCATGAAAAGAAGGCAGAAGATCCCTCCAAACAGAGGCAATTTTTGTAGAAAAACACCAATTTTTATGTGATTTTCAGAGTAATAGACAACACAAACCAACTAGAGGAAATCGCCAACTCACACCTCGGCCATACCACCAACAAAGCAGTATAAGTGGCAATACTGTTACGGATTTCTATAATCCTTGTCACGGCGATTCACTAATATTCATATTTCATCCTGCCAGTACTATCGCCGTGACTCTCATTTACCAATCCCCCAAACTACAAAGAGTAACTGCATGAGTGAAGTTATTTCCGCCATCAATGGCGTGATCTGGGGAAATATCCTCATCTACCTGCTAATCGGTGCTGGCCTTTATTTCACCCTCGCCAGCCGTTTTGTCCAATTCCGTCGTTTTGGTTTTTCTGTCAAGACCATGCTGGGCAGTCGGGCAACCAGTGAAGATCACCACATATCCTCTTTTCAGGCGTTTTGTACCAGTCTTGCGGCTCGTGTGGGTACAGGCAACCTGGCCGGTGTTGCTGTTGCAATTTATACCGGTGGGCCTGGCGCAGTGTTCTGGATGTGGCTGATCGCCCTGCTGGGTATGTCTACCAGTTTTGTTGAAAACACTCTGGCGCAGATTTACAAATCCAGTAACCACGATGGAACTTATCGTGGTGGCCCTGCGTATTACATTCAGAAAGCTCTTGGCCTGCGCTGGCTGGGTATTGCCTTTTCTGTTTCCCTGATCATCGCATTCGGCTTCGCATTCAACAGCGTGCAGTCCAACTCCATTGCTGCTGCCATGACCACCTATAACCTGCCACCTCTGGGTGTTGGTATTGCTCTGGCTGCTGCTTCCGGGATTATCATCTTCGGCGGTATTCGTGCGATTTCCCGCTTTGCTGAAATGGTTGTGCCATTTATGGCATTACTGTATCTCGCAGTAGCTCTGGTCGTTGTGATAATGAATATTGGCGAACTACCTGCCGTATTCACAGTCATCGTAAAAAGTGCTCTGGGCCTGGAAACTGCTGTTGGCGGTGGTGCCGGCTATCTGGTGAGCCAAGCTATCCGTCAAGGTGTTACCCGTGGTCTGTTCTCCAACGAAGCGGGTATGGGTAGCGGCCCGAATGCTGCCGCAACTGCAACACCAATCCCTCATCACCCTGCCACTCAGGGGCTGCTGGGAATGTTTGGTGTTTTTGTAGATACCATCGTTATCTGTACTGCCACAGCAGCAATCATTTTGATTTCCGGCCAGATGGAACCTGGTAGCGGTGTAACCGGTATTAACCTGACTCAGGCGGCATTGGCCAGCCAGATTGGCTCAGCAGGAAAGCACTTTATTGCTGTCGCCATTTTGATGTTTGCCTTCACATCCTTGATTGCCAACTATTACTACGGTGAATCCAACCTGCGTTTTATCTGCAACAAGAAACCCGTCATCATGACTTATCGTGTTCTGGTTCTGGGCATGGTTGTATGGGGCGCGGTCGGTGAACTGCCTCTGGTGTGGTCTTTCGCAGATATGTCTATGGGCATCATGGCACTGATTAACCTTGGCGTTATTCTTGTGCTGGCTCGCCATGTATTCCCGGTTCTCAAAGATTTTGATGAGCAGCTGGATGCCGGTAAGGAACCAGAGTTCAACCGCAAGAAATTCCCGTTCCTGGATACGACTATGGACAAAGATGTCTGGGATGCCGAGGAAGAAGAACTGTGTCGTGCAATGGATCAGGGATACAACTGCATCTGCAGCAACTGTAACCCTTTACCAAATCACCAGGCGCTATAAACGACAGATAACAGTTCTACAAATGGAAAGGGCCAGCCTCCCTTGGGAGTGACCGGCCCTTGCCAACGACGAACTGCTTGTATTGCTTTGTCGCTATCAGGGTTTCATCCTGATAGTGATAGAGCTGTCTTTAAAACTCAGCCCCTGAATCTGCACGGAACCAAAGGAAGGTCCGTTACTGCTTGCTCCAAGAGGCCTCAAATTACCAAGGCTGACATTTTCAATGTACTCAGGAAGATTAATCGTTATTGATCCATCTGCCAGATTGATTTCCAGAGGACTTACGCCTTCCGCATAACGCACTCCGCTGACCGAAGTATCCGCATCAATAAGTCCCAACACCGGGAAAGCTGACTGTACAACCTGGGTTAGCCCATTAAGGCTGGCATTCTGTGCCTGAATCTCTTTCTGATCATCATCAACACCCTGACCAGATATTGCCGCCATCTGTATATCATCCAGTGGTCTCAGCTCTGCATTCGCAGACCCAATGGCCAGTGCAAAAGCACTTATCAGGAGAAACGTCAGGGGAAATAACTTCCGGCGATCAAGACTACGATGAAGAGCCTGCGTCAGGATTCCGGCACTACTTCTTCCGGTTTTCATAACTGCTACATCCTGTACTATCCACTTCTGTCGCTTTTACCCTTTAAATCAATGCAATACGCCAATTTTCAGGATGAAAACGGCCGGATCTTCCCTGTCCGACCTTCCCACTATAGTTAGCTTCCGGAGCCTCTGCCGGGAGATTCAGTCGGTTTGACGGTTTTTGCCCTCTCGGGTACTGTTCTCCAGTCTAATTGATATCCTCCACTACCCACACGAAGGCCCGGTATGGCAAGCAAAAAGCCTGACACTGAAAAAGAAGGTTTCGCCTTCGAAACATCCCTCAGTGAACTGGAAAAAACAGTTCGTGAGCTGGAATCCGGTGATTTGCCACTGGAGCAGGCTCTGGCGGCTTTTGAGAAGGGAGTTGGCCTGACCAGGGATTGCCAGAAAGCCCTGGAAGAAGCCGAGCAGAAGGTTCGCATCCTTCTCGAAAAAGACGGAAAACTAGAAACTCAGCCTTTTGACCAGACCGACGCCAATTAATGAATTTTTCCGAGTATCTGTCCTGCTGTCAGACGTGGACAAATGATGCCTTACGGGCAGTTCTGAATAATGCACAAATAAAGAACGACCTGATTCGTGAGGCCATGATTTACTCAACCATGGCCGGAGGAAAAAGAGTTCGCCCCATGCTGGTCAGGGCAGCCTGTGAAGCTTTGGGTGGGGATATAAGCAATGCTCTTCCCGCAGCCTGCGCTATTGAGCTGATACATACCTACTCCCTGATCCATGACGACCTGCCGGCCATGGATGATGATGATCTTCGCCGCGGCCGCCCCACTTGCCATAAAGCATTTGATGAAGCGACTGCTATTCTTGCCGGCGATGCCCTGCTGACTCTGGCTTTTGAGGTTATTGCCAACAATTCTGATCTTTCTGCTGAGATTCGCCTTCAGCAGAGCCTAGCTCTGGCAAAAGCTGCCGGCTGCCATGGCATGATTGAAGGTCAGGCGCAGGATATGCAGGCTACCGGAAAGGTTCTCTCTCTAGAAGAACTGAAACAGCTTCATGCCTGCAAAACCGGAGCACTGATTCGAGTAGCTTGCACACTGGGCGCTTTAGCAGCTGATGCTGACAGCCAGCAGGTCCAAGCTCTGGAAAGTTATGCTGATGCCATTGGTCTGGCGTTTCAGGTTCAGGATGACATTCTTGATGTCACTGCCAGCACTGAGGTTCTGGGAAAAACCCAGGGTGCGGATATTGCCCAAGGCAAGAATACTTATGTATCCCTATTAGGCCTTGAAGGGGCCCGGACCAAGGCTAAAGCACTGAAGGAAACAGCCCTGGATGAGCTGAAATCCCTGAACCTGGATAACCCCGATGCCACCAGATACCTGCAGGATCTGGCGAAATACATTGTTGAGAGGGATCACTGAGCGAATATGGCTCTGCTGGATAAAATCTCCTTACCTGAAGATCTGCGAAAACTAGCCCCGGAACAGCTTCCCGACCTAGCCGGAGAATTGCGGGAGTTTCTCATTTCCTCTGTTTACCAGACCGGCGGCCACCTTGGTGCTGGTCTTGGGGTTGTTGAACTTACCATCGCTCTCCACTACGTTTTCAACACTCCTGAAGACCGGCTGATATGGGATGTGGGCCATCAATGTTATCCCCACAAGATTCTTACCGGCCGCAAAGATGATATGCCATCGCTGCGACAAAAGGATGGCCTTTGCGGCTTCCCAGCGCGAGAAGAAAGCCCTTATGATGCTTTTGGCACGGGTCATTCCAGTACATCTATAAGTGCGGCTCTGGGAATGGCGATGGCAGCAAAAGCCAAAGGAGATCATCGACAGGCCATAGCGGTGATTGGTGATGGAGCCATGACTGCCGGGCAAGCCTTCGAAGCCCTTAATCATGCAGCCTGTGTAAAAGCGAACCTGCTGGTCATCCTCAATGATAATGACATGTCTATCTCACCCAGCGTTGGCATGCTGGCCCGATACCTGAGAGGCATTCAGGCAACCTCTTATAGTGAAGCTTCAACGCAAGATCCTGTTGTGCATTTTGAAGATCACAGCATGACTATGGCTGGTCCTATTTCCGGCCACAACCTACCTCAGTTGATAGAAACCCTGCAAAGGTTAAAAGATCAGCCTGGCCCAAGGCTGCTTCATATTGTGACCCGCAAAGGTAAAGGCTTGCCTGAAGCTGAAGCTGACCCAGTGAAATACCATGCTGTTGCCAAAGTTGCAGCGGAAAACGAACCTAAAAAGGAAAAGAGACCGAGTTGGTCCAATCGTTTCGGCCATTGGTTGTGTGCCACAGCTGCCAGAGATAAACGACTGTTTGGGATCACCCCGGCTATGCGCGAAGGTTCCGATCTTGTGCAGTTTTCCGAGCTATACCCAGAACGTTATTGCGATGTCGCCATTGCCGAACAACATGCTGTCACTCTTGCCGGTGGCATGGCTTGTGAAGGCATGAAACCTGTTGTCGCAATCTATTCCACGTTCTTACAACGGGGCTATGACCAGCTGATCCATGATGTTGCTTTGCAAAAGCTGGATGTTCTTTTTGCCATAGATCGCGCGGGTTTAGTTGGTGAGGATGGACCAACCCATCATGGACTATTCGATATTCCTGCTCTGCGTGCAATTCCCAATATGGTGTTAATGGCACCTTCCGATGAACTGGAACTTCAGCAGATGCTGACTTTTGGTTATGAATATCAGGGGCCAGCAGCTGTTCGTTACCCACGAGGAACGGCACAGGAAGTTTTACTTTCCGGCCATGATTTTGCTTTGGAACTCGGTAAAGGAAGGCTGCTTCACAAGGGTAGGAAAGTTGCGATTCTTAGCTTCGGCACCCTGACAAGTCTGGCTCTTAAAGTCGCTGAAAACACTGACGCCACAGTTGCCGATATGCGCTTTATCAAACCTCTGGATAAAGAGTTAGTACAACAACTGGCAGACAGCCATGAGTTATTAATCACTCTGGAAGAAGGGGCGATAAAAGGCGGCGTTGGGGAAGAAGTCGCAGCTTTGTTACAGAATTACAAAATCCAAGTGATGAATTTGGGCATCCCAGATGCATTTATTGCTCACGGGCACAGAGATAATCAGCTGGATCAGTGTGGTATTACAGAAGAGAAGTTAACAGATTTAATCCATTCCTGCGGATAGTCGAGAGTTCGCTATCCGCATTCTGGCGAGGCTAAGGCTAACACGCAGCCTTGGTCTTCTCAGTTCAGGCGTTATTGTACAGATGCCCCAACTTGCCAACCTTGGTGGCAATGTAACGTTCGTTATGGGGGTTCTGGCCTGTCTGCAGAGGAACACGCTCTACAATATCGATATCCAGATTCTTCAGCGCATCAACCTTACGAGGGTTGTTGGTCATCAGGCGCATCTTGGTAATATTCAGATGGCGCAGCATAACTTCGCACATATCGTACTTGCGCATATCGGGAGCAAAGCCAAGCTTTTCATTGGCTTCTACGGTATCAGCCCCCTGATCCTGCAGTTCGTAAGCACGAACTTTGTTCAAAAGGCCAATTCCCCGACCTTCCTGACGCAGATAAAGAATCACTCCTCGACCTTCCCGGGCAATAGCAGCCATTGCGGCTTCCAGCTGGGCACCACAATCACAGCGCATACTGAACAGAGCGTCACCGGTCAGACACTCAGAATGAATTCGGCCTAAAACTGGCTCGCCGTTCTCAACATCACCCATAGTCAGTGCCAGGTGCTCCTTGCCGGTAGCTTCATCCTGGAATCCATGCATGGTGAAAGTGCCATGGGGGGTGGGCAGTTTAGATGCTGCCACGAAGACGGTTGACACTCGACACTCCTCAACAACTGGTCGCGGGCAGGCATTGTATCAGTGGTAGAACAATCAGGCGAGCCTGAACGGGCTAAGAAGCTTAGCAAGCTGTGCACAAAAGACTCTGTTACATAAATGAAAGGCTTCATTGCTAACCTGTTGATTTGTATCAACTCTCCACCACCTTAGGGGTTCAAGACGAAAAAAGGGTGAACCAGTTCTCATCTTTACAAACCCTGCATTGTTACCATGATTTTGAACTCAGGGTGTGAAGATACTCATCTTCATGCTCCAAATTCCGGTCACTGGCCTGCCTGTGAATCATGTGCGATACGCACCCTGAGTATTTTTCCTTCCCAGACTCTCCTTTCCAAATTGAGTTTCCCTGACTCAGGATTTTCTTGTTCTTATTATTTGCGGCGATAAAAAAGGGCACAAGAGCGTTAACCCCTACACCCTGAATTAGAGAAATCTTTTATTGCGGTGTATGACACTCCAGAATACCTACAAGACCGACACCGGCTCGTTTCTGGTATGTCTCCGGAATATCAACCTGGCAGGTTTCACCCTCCTCAAACTCTACATTAAAAGATGTGAGGTTTGCGGAGATACGAACCTGGAAGATGCCGTTATCATCAGTGACTGCACTGCTCTTACCAGCTTTTATATACACAGACTTCAGATCATCACCTTCGCTGTTGACCAGCTTGCCAAGCAGCACCAGCTCATCTTCTGACTTGAAACTCAATGTTTCCACATTGCCGGGGTAGAGAGTGACGCTCTTTTCTACCTGATCATAGTTGTAGAAGTTATCCCCTCTTGGACGGATCGAAACGTTATAAGTCTCGTACGGAGAAAGTGGAATAACCGTTGTGCTGTTGCCAGACGCAATCCCCGATTTGGCGCCATTCACCAGCACAGAGAATTTGGCATCTTCACTACCAGCTATATCAATCAGAACAGCACTGTCTGCAGTTCTGCCTCCACCAATACCGGAATGATCCGTATTCATGGCAAATGAAGTGTCGAACTGAGCGGTATAACTGGTATAGCTATCACCAACATCGGGAGCGTTATAGTCTGCGGAAATATCAGCACGCAAACGTGAGGATTCGAAAATCAGATCGCCACCTGTGACATTCCTGTCGATCAGGCTCTCATGCTTCAGGCCAAACTCACCCTTACCCCCCATAATGTCGTCATCGAACCAGCGGGAATCCGCGGTGTACTGGTTTTCATTTTGGGTTTTGCCAGCACTATTGGTTTCACGGCGGGCTTCCCCTTTCACCCGATAGTTCCAGGTGCTGGTCGTTATTCTGATCGTTAACCCAACCGTGATGATCTTGTCATCTTCACCTTTGGAATAATCAAGGTTCAAGTCCAGATCGTGGTCACTGAAACGGAGCAGCGTTTTAAACCAGCTAAGGGATTTTATAGTCTGCTTGGCACTACCATCATTTTCCGTGGAGTTATAGTTACCCGACAGGCTTCCATCCAAAAACTGGGTTGATACGGAAAGACTGTTTGACTCAAACCCCTGCCCGATCAGTTCAAATTCATCGCTTGGTTTAGCCTGGTAATCATCATTCCAAAGACGACGGTAGTAGTAACTCAGATACAGCGGCCCAAAAGTCACGCTTGTATCCAGTGCACTACCTTTTACGCTGTTATTCCCAGCCATTCCTGTTGCAGTGACATTCCACTCATTACCCTGATGGAAGATTTCAGCCTCTGCAGTTTGTTCATCTTCAGCAACTGTGCTCTTGAGATATAAGCCGGTATTTTCTCCGACCCTGAAACCTAAGCCTCCCCGAGTTAACCAGGCACTCTGAGTTTCAGGCATTGTTGAGCCGGAGCTTCTGTTAGTAACTTCACCACCCTCAATAAACCACAACATTTCATCAGATGGTGGCAGCTGTAAAGATTTCACATAGAAACGGGTAAACTCACGCTCAAGAGAAGAGCCATCATAAATGCGGATCGTGACGTTATAGGCACCATCAGGAAAAGAACGGGTATCAATTTCCTGGCTTCCTGCATCAACAGTCGTTGCATAAATCAGTCGGCCATCTCTGATAACTTCAACCCTGCGGGGACCACTGGTAAAAATCCTCAGCGGACTGGCATTCACTTCAGCCGAATCAAGGCGTGAATTCATTGACGTACCAGCTTTCAAGCCCAACAGCTTTTGGCTGCTGGAAAACTCAGAGTTCATAACACCTGCGGTATCCAGATAACCACCACCGTACTGAAGACCTTTAGCATCTCTTTCAAAATAAAGAGTATCGACAGAAAAATCCTGCTCACGGGTCAAATCCCAGCTGGATATCAGGTGGTTTTCTTTCCAGCCAACAAGCGTATCTCCAAACAACGAGTAGTTATCCTGGCTATTATCAAGCCCGGTTACACCACTGGTAGTAAATGAAAACCCTTGGACCAGGCCAAACGGAGTGTTTGAATCAGGAAGATATTTGCTCTGAAAAACCTTTTTGGTTTCCAGATGGGATTCTGCAATAAATATATCGGCCCGGAACCGGCCCGCATCGAAAATCACCCCAGCCACTTCCGGGGAGATTGATCCACAATCTTTATCTGCAGCATTTAAGCACACCTGCCCGGGGTTAGAGAAAACTTCCCCAGTTAAAGCCGCCTGTATGGCTTCTGGTCGGGTAATGGTTTTGATTCTTCTTATAAGGCTGACAGGGTCGGCAATAGTTATTGTGTCCGGCGTATAACGAACGGAGCCAGAACCAATATAACGGCCTCCATAATAAAAGTCGGCAAACGTAACCTGAGGTTCTGCAAGATCCAGAAACTCTGCAGGTACACTGTTAACTTCAAGCGGAGCACTGGACTCTTCTGCAGCAACACTTCCGGCCAGAGCTATAACGTAGTAAACAAGAATAAACGTCCATGTCCGTTTCATAGCGCTCTTACCCTTACAACAAGGTTACCGGTATAGCGCCCAGGAATAACACTCATCACGTCATCAAATTGAGCGTAGGCCTGAACCTTCAGATTGCTTTTACCACTGCATTTTGTGAATCGGGTTGAACGAATGACCTTGCCGCCATCAACCCACTCATAGGGGGAAGCATCTTTTTCGCTCCAACTTCCTCGTCCTCTACCCTTGAGAAATACTTTTGTGTAATAGGGAACCGTAGCCCCGCCTTTCCCACGAAGAATAAATGCGCCATTTTTCCGCTCGCCTTCCAGGCGGACATCAAATTCCGGGAAAACAAAACGGAACGGACTATAAACACAGAAACGTCCCTTATCAGAGAAACCATTTTTCTGGTTAAGAGTCAGCTTATCTCTGTAGCCATGGATCCTTAGAGGAGAAGCGTGTTTAACGTAAGAAACCTGAACGCGCTCACGAGCTACTTTTCCACTTTCTGATTTTATTTCTACAAGAATGCTTGCCTGATAAGTGACACCAGGAATAGCTGTTTCATCATCAAGTACAGTGAAGCCGAGAGGCTTACACAATTTCTTCAATTCAGAGTTGCCACTGGTATTAGGGCACAATGAATAATCATCAGTTATTGAACGGAATTCACCCGGAATAACTCTGTTATCTAATGAGCGACTATAAAGCCCACCTGCTGTCTGTTTTTCAAAAGGCAGTGTTAGAGAAATTTGCACATAGCCTTTTCCTCTTTCTCCAGCCTGTGCTGACAATAAATAAACAGAATCTTTATCTCTTGCGGAAGATGCTTTTACATTTGAATAAGAAATAGATAATGAATGCTTTTCTTTTGGTAGGGATTCAATACTTAAAGAAAGTTGATTCTTTATGTTTTTATCTGTGAGTTTTACAACAGTTTGATCAATATCCAGCGTGTAGGAAAAAGCTAAAGCAGGCATCAATAACATACCTAAAGCAAACTTATACATTATTCTTATACACACTGCCTACAGCCTCACATAAATGAGCGGGTAAGTTTTTACATAGCCAGAGCAGACCATGCGAACAGTGGTTCGCATGGTCGATTTTTTTTAGATTGCAGAAACAGTAACGGTAAGTGTTGTTTTATAAGCACCGTCAAGAGCTTGCTGGATCTTGTCGTTATCAACAACCATCATAAAGCCAGCGTTGTCTGTAGTGCTATTCAGCCCCTGATAGCTGACCATGTTGTCTGCTTTCATGGTTTCACCATGCTTCACATAAACGCGATCGTCATTACCAAGGTTTGGCATGAAATCAATAGTCATAGGAAGAGTTGCATCTTTTGATTCATGCTTCAGGTTGAACTCTCGGCCACTTCCACCAGCTGTTCCAGTTACCATAAGGTTGTAAGGACGGCCTGTGGCCAAAGGTCCATTCCGGCCAATAGTAAAATCAAACTCCGCATAAGTGTCATTGCCATTAACCGTTGTCAGTTCAACTTCTGTTGGCAAACCTGACAAGGTAATAAGGTTTGGAACATCCAATTGGATTTGAAGATTATCAACACTGGCAGAATTACCCAAACTGCTGTCATAGTTGCCTGGTAAGTTTGACTCGGCAAATACGCCAGAGGTTGCAACTGCCATAGCTACTGCAGCGAATGCTAACTTTTTCATCTCATGCTCCTTCAACGAGGCTGGCCTGCCTGTTAACTAATGCCCTAAATGCTTATCGGGCTGTTACGACTAATGTCATCGTTGCTTCATAAGTTCCTGATCTGGCATTACTCACAACACTTTCAGGAACTAAAAAAGTAAGACTTATATTTCTTATATCTGGCTGATCATCTGAAAAACCCAGTTCGGTTTGTAGATTTTCTGACCAGCTTCGATAAGCAAGTCTGCCCTGCTCATCATCAGTGCTGTAATCAATCTTGATACCCAGCACCTTTTCACCATCCCTCAGATAGAAGTCATCTCCGCTACCACCGGCAGAACTCTCTATCTGAAGCTGATAGGGAAGCTTTGTTCGGGTGTTATAATTAGCACCACTTCTTTTTACCTTAAAATCAATTGTGCTCACCCAGTCAGCTAACTCTGTTCCGGTAATGGTTATCTGTTCATCAATGTCTTCTATTCTTATTAAATCAAGAACATTAACTAGAACATCAACTTCCTCAGTAGCTGTGGAAGATGGAGTTTCTGCATTAACTGTGTTGCATAACAAAGCAACAATTTTTGATAGGGTTAAAAAATATTTTTTGGTGCGAATCACTATCATTCTCCCCATGAACACTAGAGATCCAACAGCTACAACTTATGAACACATTTCATTTATTTTTGCCAACTGCGTCATAAATCCGATTTATTTTTCTGAAAACAAAACCTTTGTCGTTTATCTTGGAAACCAAGAGTTAATCAACTCACATAACCAGTTTATTATTATCATCTGCTAACTAAACAACATGATGAGTAGGGTGCTCTTCACCTATTAAGAAAATATTGATTCAAATCAATTGCTCGCTATTTTCAATAGGCAATTAAGTTGAAATAAAACGTTACAGGACGCTATGAATCATGAATCCCTTCATTAAAAAAATTAGTGTGTGTGTAGTTTCTGTTCTGTTTTCTCAACTATCCTTTGCAGCATCAACAGATTCAGCTCGTGTTCAGGTTAAGCTGGTTATCCCACCAAAACTGACTGCCCAAATAGATCAAGTATCAGTAAAAGATGATTTTATTGATTACTCCGTATGCGTTTCTGGGCGCGGAGTTGCTGGCTATCGCTTATCCAACAACCAGACAAATGCAGATGCCGGCCTTGTCGCGAATAACTACACAAACACCTATGCCACATCACCTACGTCCCAAAGCAGCTGCAACGGGGCGCGCATAGTAACTTCTCGTAACAAATTCAACAACTCAGCAAATTTACTTATTGCTGCAGAGTAAACGCATCATCAATAGCTACATAAAGTCGTTACCTAGGCACTTTCACTAAAAATAAATTAACTTCCTGTTTTTGGACGACCGACAGTTATAAACTTTTGTCGGTCGTGGTCAATTAATAACAAAAGTTAATTGTTCATGAGCCATCTGGTTATTCCATTCCCGGAAGGTATCATGCAATGAATTCATATCTTGCCAAATTTTTTACTCTTTTAATCTTTCTTGCATCTCAAAGTGCTTTAGCGCAGTTGGCTGTTGATCGCATCATTATTGATTTCACACCTCAATCATCCAATACCAACGATGTTCAGCTTGTTAACACCAGCGAAGTAGAAACCCTCTATGTGAAAGTTGAAGTTCTTGAGGTTGCAGCGCCAGGATTGCCCGAAGAAAAAAGAGTTGTTACTGACGACCCGTTTAAGATTGGCCTGATAGCATCCCCAACAAAACTTATTATTCCGCCAAGAAGTAAAAAGCTGGTTAGATTGGTTAGCCTGCTTCCTACCGAAAAGCAGGAGCGCATCTATCGCGTTAACTTTACTCCGGTAGCCGGAGAGCGCGACGCTGACGAAACATCTGTTCGATTGATGGTTGGTTACCAGGCTTTGGTTATTGTCAGACCAGACAAACCCAGCTTTGACCTGACAGGTTCACGAAAAGGCAATCTGCTCACTCTTACCAATAAAGGCAACACCAACGTTTATCTGGACACAGTTCGCCAGTGCAAGACCAAAAAGCTTGAAGAGTGTACTCCTCTGGTGGAAAACAGATTGTACCCTGGCAACACTTGGGAGCTGGAACTAACTGAAGAAGGGCCTGTAGCTTTTAACGCATTCAACGGTTCAGAGTCTAAAGCTTTACAGTTTTAGATTTACAGTTTGAAGTTTGGAAGCTGTTGAGAGTTCAGTAGCGCGGCACCAGATAAAGTTTATTCCCCTCTTCCCGCATGTTCACCTCGCGCAGGAAGCTCATACCCAGCAGGATAGGATGATTGCTGGGTACTACAGAAGCCTTCACATTATTCAGGGTAATGTTCTTTACCGTCACTGAGTTCAACGTAATCTGATAACCAACAACAGAACCATTAGCTGTTTGGTAGGTGGCCTGATTGCCATGTCGGTAAGAGATACCTAATTGTTTGGCTGTGGCTTCACTGATACTGACATCCGATGCACCAGTATCTACGACCATACGTGCGGCACGGCCGTTGATTTTTCCGGTCGTCCAGTAGTGCCCATCATTACTTCTTATCAGCAACGCTTCTTTCTTTTTTGGAGCCTCAACAAAACCGTTAGTATTTTCTCTGCTGAGATTCAGAGTTACCTGCTTTCCATTTACCTGAACAACTGCATTCCCGCTGCTGGTCGAAATAAGCCGGACGCCACCTTTACTCTGACCTGTTTTCAAAAAATGACGTTGTCCATCTACCAGTATCACAGCAGCATTAGGGAACAGACCTACCACGCTGACATTGGCAGCCATCACACTGCCACTCAGTACCAGTAGAAAAGAAAGAAAGGCAAAGGGTTTTATCATTCTTGGTATTCCCGTTGTTTATTGTTTTCGGGGAACAAGGCTATTTAAAAGACGCGCGCAAGTATTTGCATACAGATAAGAGCATAAACACCTGCAATCAGATCATCCAGCATTATACCGAATCCGCCTTGCACCTTTTTATCAGCCACACTGATTGGCCAGGGCTTCCAGATATCAAATATACGAAACAGCACAAAGCCAATAGCAATCCACTGCCATCCCGCCGGAGCTGCAATCATGGTCAACCAGAAACCGCAAAATTCATCCCAGACAATTCCACCATGGTCATGCACACCAAGGTCTTCGGAAGTCTTGCCGCAAATAGTTATGCCAACAACAGAAGCCACAACCAAAACCGCAAGATAGACCGGTACAGACAAGTTCATCAGCAGCAGGTAGAAAGGAATAGCTGCGAGCGTACCGAATGTGCCCGGCGCTTTAGGTGCCAGACCGCTGCCAAAGCCGAAAGCCAGCAGATGCCAGGGGTTGGAAAGTTGAGGCCGGGGTAGAGACTGGGACAAAGGAAATCCTTAATCAAATCTTTAAAGCTACTGCATGATACAGTATCTGGGAGCCGCTAGAAGTGGCGATAACTGCCGGGTACAAATTCTTTCCCATCGAGTCTGAGAACACCTTCTTCTGACGTAACAGTACCAATTCGTGAAACGGGTACCGGAACATCGTCTGGCATAACCTTGTCAGCAGGCCAGCAGAAACAGAGTTCGTAATCATCGCCACCAGAAAGCGCTTTTCTCAGAGCCTGATCACTACACACTTCCAGTAATTCTTCAGACAAAGGAATATCTGCGCTTACCAGTTCAGCACCACAACCTGAAGCCTTAAGAATATGACCAAGGTCGCCTGCTAAACCATCAGATACATCTAGAGCTGCTGTAGCACCTTGTTCTGATAACCATTCTCCTAACTCAACTCTGGGAGTTGGCTGCCAGTAACGGTCTACAAACCTTTTCTCAGCGTCTGTCTGTGCCGTTTTCTGATCAAGAATATAAGGCAAGGCAGCGCACGCTTCACCTGGTGTGCCGCTGACGTATATATGGTCGCCCGGTTTTGCACCACTGCGCATCAGTGCCTGCCCTTTAGGAACAAAACCCTGAACATGCATAGTGATCGTCAACGGGCCACAGGTGGTATCACCACCAGCAAGAGAGATTCCACACTCCTGCGCCATAACTGCAAGGCCACGGCTGAAACTGCTTAACCATTGGCTGTTAGATTCAGGGATAGAAATCGCAAGAAAGAAACTGTGAGGCGTTGCCCCCATGGCAGCAAGGTCGCTGACACTTACAGCAAGGGAACGATAACCAATCAGGAAAGGATCACCACCAGCAGGAAAATGAACATCCGCTACCAGACTATCAATACTCTGCACCAGCTGTTGTTCTGCGGGTGGAGAGATAAGGGCACAGTCATCGCCTATGCCCATATCGAGATGGCCGCCGGCCGTCGTTAATTCCGAACGGTGAAATATCGTTCGGATCAGAGCAAATTCATCCATGGTACTGCTCCTTTCAACAACATCCCGTAATTAACTGGATTTACGGCGGTTTTTGCTACGATATTCCTTCACTTCTACCGGACGCAGTTCCAGCGCCAGTTTGTCGAGAATACCGTTGATGTACTTGTGAGAATCCTGGGCACCGTACTTCTTAGCCAGTTCAATGCCTTCGTTAATCACCACACGATAAGGTACATCAGTGCGCTTCATCATTTCGTAGCACCCCAGACGCAGGGCTGCACGCTCTACTGGGTCAAGCTGATCAAAGCCGCGATCCAGCAAAGGTTTGATGGTGTTATCCAGGTCGCTGAGCTGATGGGCAATACCCGACAGCAACTCATGGAAAAAGCCCCCATCAACACGGGTCATGTCGTTACGAGCCCGGAACTGGGCTTCGATATCAACGATGGAGGCACCAGCCATCTGCCACTGATACAAAGCCTGCAGAGCCAGTTCACGCGCCTTGCGGCGAGTCTGGGTGCGGCCTTTTTTGTTATCAGTTTGCTTCTGACTGGCGGTTGTGTTCTGAGCGCTCAAATCATGACTCCAGATTTTTGAGCAGGCTCACCATTTCAAACGCGGCCAGGGCAGCTTCCTCGCCCTTATTACCCATTTTGGTACCGGCCCGTTCGATGGCCTGCTCGATCGTATCAACTGTCAGCACACCAAAGGAGACAGGAACTTCCTGATCCAGCATGACATTGGCCATACCCTTGGTGCACTCTCCTGCAACATATTCGAAGTGCGGTGTTCCACCGCGAATAACTGCGCCCAGCGCAATAACGGCATCATAACGACCGGAAGCGGCAACCTTCTTAACCACCAGTGGCAGCTCGAAAGCGCCTGGGCAGCGGACAACTGTAATCTGCTCTTCGCTCACACCGTGACGCTTGAGAGAATCCACTGCGCCTTCTACCAGGCTGTCAACCACGTAGGCGTTCCAACGTGTTACCACAATGGCATAACGCCCATCGTTAGGGGTCATCATTCCTTCAATTGTTCTGATGCCAGTCATGGCGATTCCTCATTTTTCTCAAGCAGCTTCGGCCCGAAGTAATGCACCTTGCAGCACAATAATCTTCAGGCCTCCTTTTTCTCTAAACAGCCATGAGCGGAAAATGCCCGCCCACACATAATAATGCGCGGGCGTTTTCATGGTGAAACAGTTACCTGTGAGACAGGTTATTCACAGGGAATATTTTCTGTCACTTCCAGATCAAAACCGGAAATGGCACTGAAGCGCAGCGGTGAACTCAGTAAGCGCATCTTGCCAACACCCTGATCACGCAAAATCTGGGAACCTGTACCAATGGTCATATACACACCAGCATGGGCTCCGGTACTGTGATGAGGTTTTTCCTGGCCGGAAAAGCTCTTCAGGCTCGTACCCAGATCATCGTATTGATCAGAATCCAGCAGTACGAGAACACCCTCACCTTCTTTGGCAATGCGCGCCATAGCCGCTGGCAGTGGCCAGCTTGTGCTGCCTTCTTTCCGAGCGCCCAAAAGGTCCCTGAAAGTTTCTGCCTGATGAACCCGCACAAGTGTAGGCTGATCCGCTTTTGGCTGCCCCATTGCCAGTGCCAGATGGGTACGGCCAGACATTGTGTCCTTGTACTCGGTCATTCGGAAATCCCCATAAACCGTAGACAGAACACGTTCACTCTCACGGATAACCGTCTTTTCGTTGAGAATCCGGTAATGGATCAGATCAGCGATAGTACCAATCTTCAAACCGTGCGTTTCCGCGAAACGCTCAAGATCAGGACGGCGAGCCATAGTACCGTCTTCGTTCATGATTTCAACAATCACGGCACCGGGTTCGAGTCCGGCCATGCGGGCAAGGTCTACACCAGCCTCGGTATGACCGGCTCTCTGGAGTACACCACCATCCATCGCACGCAGCGGGAAGATATGGCCAGGCTGAACAATATCTTCAGCACGGGACATAGGGCTGATAGCCACCTGAACAGTACGGGCACGGTCACCAGCAGAGATTCCGGTTGTTACACCTGTCGCCGCTTCAATAGAAACGGTGAAAGCTGTGCTCTGGGCTTCCTGATTGTTAGCCGTCATCTGGTGTAACCCAAGGTAATCACAGCGTTCGGCTGTCATGGGCATACAGATCAGTCCACGGGCGTGGGTACACATGAAGTTAATGATTTCCGGAGTAATCTTCTCCGCAGCAATAATCAGATCACCTTCATTTTCCCGGTCTTCATCATCCATCAGGATGATCATTCGCCCCTGGCGAATATCTTCAATCAGCTCTTCCGCGGTGTTCAGCTGCATGATCTTTCTCTTTATAGCGAAGTTACGATACCTGTAGCGGGTCAGTTCAGATGCAATCAGCGCTTTCTGAAAAAACCATTCTCTGCCAGAAAGCTCTCTGTTAACCGGCTTTCTGGTTGCGATTCACTCTTCTCGCTTTGCCCGGCCCCGGTAAGAAGGCGCTCAAGATAACGGGCAATAATATCGACTTCAAGGTTAACCCGGCTACCCGGGTGATAATGGGTGATTACAGTTTCCTGGGCTGTATGAGGAACAATATTCAGGTGGAATACGTTTCCTTCTATGGCGTTTACAGTCAGGCTGACACCATCCACAGTTATGGAGCCTTTCTCGGCAATATAACGAGACAGCTCCGCTGGCGTTTCAACTTTATAAATCAGAGAACGACCGGACGGGCTGATCTCAACAACCCGACCAACGCCATCCACATGACCACTCACGATATGGCCACCAAAACGGGAAGTAGGCTGCATCGCCTTTTCCAGATTCACAGGGTTTCCGGTAGACAATTCGCCCAACGCTGTACGCTTGAGAGATTCCCGGGAAACATCCGCAGTGAAACCATCTCCCGGCAATGTAACAGCCGTGAGGCAGACACCATTTGTGGCAATACTGTCACCCAGCTTTACATCGCTCAAATCCAGGTCGCCGGTCGCTACGTGCAGGCGAACATCCCCACCACGTTGCTCCAAACGCTTGATTGAGCCTACAGCTTCAATAATGCCTGTGAACACTCAAATTCCTCATCAACTTCAGTTGGTTGTGCTTTCCTGCACCAGCTTTGCAGTTATTCGCCAGTCATTACCAAAAGCACGAATATCTTTAATCTCTAACGGCTTCTTTTCTGCCATTTGGGTGAATGGCAACTGAAGCAAAGGTCTTGCATCAGAACCCATCAGAATGGGAGCCATATAAACCAGCAGCTCATCCACAACACCAGCATCAACCGCAGCACCGGCCAGTTTAGCGCCGGTTTCCAGGAGTACTTCGTTACATTCCCTGCGAGCCAGCTCTTCCATCAAGGCTTCGAGGTCAACCCGCCCGGAGTTATCTGGCGGAAGAACCATAACCTCAACACCCAGTTCGGCAAGGGCATGAGCCTTGTTTTTGTCTGGGCTTACGGAGGCAATGACTGTTTTTCCCGACAGGGTAAGAATCTTTGCACCCAGCGGAATACGCAGAGAAGAATCCACAACCACTCTCAGAGGCTGCTTTTCTGCTGCCAGCTCCGGGTTTTCAATTCGTAACTCGTGGGGGCGAACATTCAGGGAAGAGTTATCAAAAATAATGGAATCAACGCCGGTTACAACAGCGCAGGAACGGGCTCGCCACTGCTGAACGTCTGCCCGGGAATCGGGGCCGGTAATCCATTGGGATTCACCGGAAGCCATTGCAGTACGACCATCAACGCTCATGGCCAGTTTGCAACGCACAAATGGTTTGCCAGTTTTCATGCGTTTAAAAAAGCCGACATTTAAAGCTGCCGCTTCTGATTCCAGCAAACCGGATGCGGTTTCAACACCCGCGTCTTCAAGAATTTTAAATCCACCACCACAGACTCTAGGGTTAGGGTCAGTCATGGCAGCGATAACTTTGACAACACCAGCTTCTGCAAGAGTTTTGGCGCAGGGTGGTGTTCTGCCGAAATGAGCGCAGGGCTCAAGGGTTACATAAGCGGTTGCCCCCTTGGCATCCCCCTGAACAGAGCGCAGGGCATTAATCTCACCATGAGGGCCACCAGCAGGGCTGGTAAAACCTTCCCCAATAATCTTTCCATCCCGCACCAGCACACAGCCGACAGAAGGATTGGGCATGGTGGAATAGATGCCTTTCCGGGCAAGGTGTAACGCCCGGGCCATAAAGGAATGGTCCGCTGGGGTAAAAGAAGGGGAATCAGGCATAAATCACTTGTCTCTGGTCAGAGACCCGTGTGGAACTTTCTCCAGCCGCTCAATCTCTTCGCGGAACTGATCAAGATCCTGAAACTGGCGGTAAACAGAAGCGAAACGAATATAAGCCACTTCATCCAGGTCTTTCAGCGCGCTCATAACTTCTTCGCCGAGAGTCAGAGATTTCACTTCTCTTTCTCCGGTGGAGCGCAAACGCTGCTTAATCCGGTTAACAGCTTCTTCAATTTGCTCGGTGCTTACAGGGCGCTTTTCCAAAGCCCGCTGCAAACCTGCACGAAGCTTTTCTTCGTCAAAAGGCTCCCTTGAGCCATCCCGCTTAATTAAACGCGGCATTACCAGCTCAGCACCTTCATAGGTGGTAAAACGTTCGCTGCAGGTGATGCACTCTCGACGACGACGAACCTGACATCCGTCAGCAACCAGCCGGGAGTCTATAACCTTGGTATCTTCCGCGTTACAAAAGGGGCAATGCATGATAGCCGGGACAGTTCTTTCTCAGGAAAGGTGATAGTACCCCGAAAGGCACGAAAAACAAGCCTTACATCAGTAACCATGCGCCCTTTAAGGGGAATAGCACTAAAATTCAGCAGCGATACGTGAGACTGGCCAAACTCCTTTCAGCAAAAGCACCTCAAACAAAAACGCCGCAGAAAAATCTGCGGCGTTTGGGTTCAACCAATTAACAGCTATTAGCTGTATACAGGCAGACGCTGGCAGATTTCCAGAACCTTACCTTTTACTTCAGCAACAACCTGTTCATGGTTATCAGCACCGATGCTGTCCAGAACGTCGGCAATCCAGTTACCCAGATTGCGGCAATCATCTTCACCAAAGCCACGACGGGTTACTGCAGGAGAACCGATACGCAGACCACTGGTCACAAATGGGGAACGTGGATCGTTAGGTACAGAGTTCTTGTTCACGGTAATGTTGGCGCTGCCCAGAGCCGCTTCTGCATCTTTACCGGAGTACTCTTTACCAATCAAATCAACCAGGAACAGGTGATCGTCGGTACCGCCAGAAACGATGTTGATGTTGCGTTCCAGCAGGGAAGAAGCCA
This sequence comes from Parendozoicomonas sp. 2304DJ65-17, assembly GCF_058148445.1. NCBI lineage: Bacteria > Pseudomonadati > Pseudomonadota > Gammaproteobacteria > Oceanospirillales > Endozoicomonadaceae > Parendozoicomonas > Parendozoicomonas sp. 2304DJ65-17. The sequence goes on along the minus strand of NZ_JBYVJV010000002.1, from coordinate 280,186 downwards.
GAGCCTGAGCATTCACTGCTACCTGCTTCTGGTAATCCTTGTAGTCGCCTTCCAGACACTCTTTAAAGCAAACCGCCTTTGCTGCAATGATGTGGCATAGAGGGCCACCCTGACTTTCTGGGAATACAGCAAAGTTCAGACGCTTTTCCAGTTCCTCATCACCATGAGCGGACACAATCAGACCACCACGAGGACCACCAAGAGTTTTGTGTGTAGTAGTTGTACAAACGTGAGCATGAGGTACCGGGCTTGGGTAAACGCCAGCAGCAACCAAGCCAGCAATGTGCGCCATATCTACAAACAGGTATGCGCCAACCTTGTCGGCAATCGTACGGAAACGTGCCCAGTCAGCAATACGGGAATAAGCAGAGAAGCCAGCAACGATCATCTTAGGCTTGTGCTCTTCAGCCAGACGCTCAACTTCTTCGTAATCAATTTCGCCAGTTTCAGCATTCAAACCATACTGAACGGCATTGTAAATTCGGCCAGAGAAACTCACCTTGGCACCGTGAGTCAGGTGACCACCATGAGCCAGACTCATGCCAAGAATGGTGTCGCCTGGCTTACAGAGTGCCATATAGACAGCTGCGTTAGCCTGCGAACCAGAGTGAGGCTGAACGTTGGCATAGGTTGCATCAAACAGCTCTTTAGCACGATCAATAGCCAGCTGCTCTACAACGTCAACATGCTCGCAACCACCATAGTAGCGCTTGCCAGGATAACCTTCTGCATATTTGTTAGTCAGAACGCTGCCCTGAGCTTCCATCACCCGCGGACTGGTGTAGTTCTCAGAGGCGATCAACTCAATATGCTCTTCCTGACGCTTAGCCTCAGCAGACATAGCTGCATGCAGCTCAGGATCATAGTCAGAAATGGTTGAGTAATTTTTGAACATCGGTGAGTTCCCCCGTGGAATTAATCTTTTGTTATCCATCTGCTGGCGCCATTCTAATACAGCGTGCACAAATAGATAGTCCGCTAACTCATTGGTGAAGCGGCTACCTGGTCAGTAATTAAGGGACCTGATGCGAAATGTCGGCGATAGTGCTCTACAACTCCATAGCACAGAAAATCAAAACTCCACCTTGGCAAACGGCTACAAAAGAACATAGCAACCAGATCTCACTTGCGCTGTCCACAAAGCAATACATCAATTCATTTCTGTGTACTCTATTCAAATTTATACGCGCGCAGGCTAGAGGGAGATCACAATAATTCCGCAAAATAAGGCTGCAATTGATTGCCCGAATCTTATTCATTCAGTATGTTTAGCGGATTAATCTAATTCCTTTCCAAGAGACATTTCCTGATGGCTCAATACGTTTACACCATGAACCGGGTCAGCAAGACCGTGCCTCCAAAGCGCACGATCCTGAAAGACATTTCTCTGTCTTTCTTCCCCGGTGCAAAAATTGGTGTGCTTGGCCTTAATGGCGCGGGTAAATCCACACTCCTTCGCATTATGGCGGGGGTAGACCAAGAGTTTGATGGCGAAGCCCGCCCTCAGCCAGATCTGAATGTAGGTTATCTGCCTCAGGAACCTGAGCTGGATCCAAACAAAACTGTTCGTGAAGTTGTTGAAGAAGCACTGAGCGAACTAACCGAAGCACAGGCCAAATTGGATGCTGTTTACGCAGCCTACGCAGAACCTGATGCAGACTTCGACAAACTGGCCAAAGAACAGGCCAAGTGGGAAAACATCATTCAGGCAGCTGATGCTCACAACATTGAGCGTAAGCTGGATGTTGCCGCCGACGCCCTGCGCCTTCCTGAATGGGACGCCAATGTTGCCAACCTGTCTGGTGGTGAACGTCGTCGTGTAGCCCTGTGTCGTCTATTACTGTCTAACCCAGACATGCTGCTGCTGGACGAACCAACCAACCACCTGGACGCAGAGTCTGTTGGCTGGCTAGAACGTTTCCTGTGCGAATACCCCGGCACTGTTGTGGCGATCACCCACGACCGCTACTTCCTAGACAACGCCGCTAACTGGATTCTGGAACTGGACCGTGGCCACGGTATTCCATGGGAAGGTAACTACAGTAACTGGCTGGAGCAGAAAGAAGCCCGTCTGGAAACTGAACAGAAGCAGCAAGACGCTCACCGTAAGGCTATGGCACACGAACTGGAATGGGCACGTTCCAATGCCAAAGGTCGTCAATCCAAGTCCAAGGCCCGTCTGGCTCGCTTTGAAGAGATGCAATCCCAAAGCTTCCAGGAACGTAATGAGACTAACGAAATTTACATTCCACCCGGCCCACGCCTGGGTGACAAGGTTATTGAAGTTAGCGGTATTTCCAAAGGCTTCGATGGTCGTCTGTTGATTGATGACCTCAGCTTCAGCGTTCCTAAAGGCGCTATCGTTGGCATCATTGGCGGTAACGGCGCGGGTAAGTCCACTTTGTTCAAGATGATTACCGGTCAGGAACAGCCTGATTCCGGTTCTATCGAACTGGGTGACACCGTTAAGATTTCCAACGTGCAACAGCTGCGTGATGAACTGGACGACTCCAAGACTGTATGGGAAGCCATTTCCGACGGTCAGGACATCCTACGTATCAACAACTACGAAGTTCCATCCCGTAACTACATTGGTCGATTCAACTTTAAGGGCGGCGATCAACAGAAGCGTGTTGGCGAACTGTCCGGTGGTGAGCGTGGTCGTCTGCAACTGGCCGCAACCCTGAAGCACGGCGGTAACGTACTACTGTTAGACGAACCCTCCAACGACCTGGACGTGGAAACACTCCGTGCCCTGGAAGAAGCCATGCTAGCCTTCCCTGGTTGCGCGATGGTGATTTCCCACGACCGCTGGTTCCTGGATCGTGTAGCCACTCACATCCTGGCTTACGAAGGTGATTCCAAGGTGACTTTCTTTGAAGGTAATTACACCGAATACGAAGCCGATCGTAAAGAACGCCTGGGTGAAGAGGCTGCTGGCCCACACCGTGTGAAGTATAAACGCATCGACGCTTAATACATTTCTACTGAATAAGCCTCATTTTTACATTGGGGCTTATTCAACTACTCCAGCATCCCCTGCTCGATCAATGCAGCTCTCACTATATTAATATTCAGGGCATCAATCAGAGTGTCTAAGGGGGTTGAGAAACACAAAGGCTGCCCGAGATACTTTTGCACTTCTATTGGCATTCCCTGTTTAAGAATTCTGGACGCATTCGCGGAACAGTTATTGCTGAAAAACCGATAGCGCACGGCTTTGGATTTACAATCTCGATGCAGGCGTTCAAGCTCTTTATCAAACTTATTAGTGTGCCCACCAGAAATCACTGCCCCTTTAATTTTGTCGTAACCTGCCACACAGGATATCCCTGCAAAAGCCGGGTAGTTTGCATAAACCAGTATTGCGGCAACAGGTGCAGCAACAAGGCCAGCAGGAAATGGCAGTACATACGCCAAAGCTCCACAACCCACCAGAGAAGCGCAAAACTTTAGCAATGGTAATGTACCCTGTTCAAATAGCTCGCCTAAACGGGATTTCTTGCTATCGTAATGGCTAAACGAAAAGCCTATAACGTAAGGGTCACCCACCAACGTGTTTTTAACATGCGCCTCTGCGACGCATGAAGGCTCCTCATCTGGTTTGGCATAAAGTACGGCTTTTGTTCCACGATTGATGTGTAGCATTAGGTCCTCACGGTTCAAATGCCGACACGTTATTGGTTTTGGAAAGATATGCTGTAAGCACCCCCACTCCAAAAATCCCAGTACCCCCATAAAAGGAAGGTGGCGCATTAATTGAACCTTTCGGTCGCCAATTTTAACCTGTCGAAAAAGAACCTTATTCAAACAAGCTCCAAGAATTGATGAGCCCCAAAGTGCCTCCACAGAATGCCCCTTCTGTGCAGCGCAATCATTAGCAAATGTATCCAGTGGACGCCGACATAAATCATTCTGCGACGCGGATCTGAGAATCGATACTGTATTCATTTCTACTCCCTCCTGTTCTATACGCCGTAACTGAGACAGCAAAGAAAAAAAGATCGCAGAGACCTCTTCTCTACTCTATTGGCTTTGTTATTTTGATTTACCCCTTTGTTCGCCGGTAAATGCAGCGCAGAAAAACAACTCAAATTAACCACGGTTAAAAAAAGTTAAAAATAGAGCATCATTTTGTTTTTTTGCCAGTGTCTCTGAAACTTATTACCTTCAAACAAGACTAATGGCGGGTAGCAACCAGAAAAGGATTTCTGTTATGGCCTCCGCGATTCTCCCAACTGACGAGCCCAGGTTCTCGTCAGACAAGTTTACTTTCCGAACAACGAGCTCCCACACCTGCTATGGATATGCCGTTGACCCTGTTGATCTGAGCGAACTGGCGAACAAATTAATTCAGGAATCCAAGTGTGGAATTTGCTTTGATAATAAACCTCGCACTTATCGCATCTGTAACGAAAACCACTATTTCTGCCGCCCCTGCTTCCAGCAGGTTCTCAAGGTTGATGGCTCCATCAATAAAAAAAGGACATGCCCGCTCGGATGCAAACTAACAACGGAAACAATAAGAAAGGCTAGAACATCTTCTCAAACTGGTTCCACCAGCTTGCACCCACTGGTGGCTCATCCTTATCAGGAGCTTATTGGGAATATTAAAGTTCGCTGTCCCTATTCTGACGAATGCCAGGAGACCGTAAATTATGGTGACCTGGACATGAACGAAGGGAAAAAAATATCGCCACTATTCACTACCAAGAACGAAGGCACGCACTTGCAGACTTGCAAGTTCAAACCCGTCAGATGCCTTAACTGTCAGGCGGCTATGCCTTTTGGAAAACTGGCTGAGCACCAAAGACAGGAACGCCTTAACAAAACAAATCTAACGTTAGAGAAAGCCGTCAAAGAGCATAAAGAGGAGCTAAACCAGGCTCAAAAAGCTCTCGCAGATGAACAGAAAAAAACTCGGGGGCTCGAAGATAAAGTGACGACACTGTCTGATGAGAAGGAAAAGCTGCAGCAACAGCTATTACTCTCTCAAAAAGCCATGAGCACCGAAGCACAAGAAGCGGAGAACCTGCGCGAAAGAGTTCTGGAGTTGGAAAACAAATACAGTGATTTGGTTTCCGCCAATGAAAAGGCTCTACAGAAAAACAAGGAATTAGAACATAAAAACAAGGCATTGTCTGAGAAGGCTGATGAACTGCAAACTCAGCTAGACGACAAAAACAAACCACAACCATCTTGGTTTTACCGGATGTACTGTGCTTACTCGAAACAGGTATCTGCCGCTCTGAGAAGCTCCTACAGGTATCCTTGTTAAGGAATTCCTCAGGTTATTTGCTTGGGGATCGTTTTTGCTCAGTACGCCGGGCTGAGCAAAAACATCAAACAACAATATCAAACTGACAATTCAGCGGTGCATCGGATTTCTCAGCCTGTTCAACTTTCGCAGTCAATAGATCTCGTTCCTGCTCAGTTTTTTTGTAAAGAACCAAATCGTATTTATTGGCCATATCAAAAAGATCAAAAAACATCTGGGAGGTAAAAGACTCCTGCCCGGGAATTGTAATCGTGAAGTGGATATGGGGCGCTCGAAAGGCAACCATTCCTGTACTTCCATCAGCGCGGGCAGGTACAGGGTAAGAACCGGGAAAGATCGTATGAAATACATAGTGCCCATTTTCATCGGTAACAGTACGCCCTTCATGCCGAAAGTTCGGATCACGCCACTCTGAACGTTTTTCATTTGGATGGTTGTACATACCATTTACACACGCCTGCCAGATGACTATTTCGGCTCCGGCATAAGGTTCACAACCTTCATTCATGATTTGCCCGGATAACGTAATTCTGCGTCCGGCTGCTTCTGGCCCTTCAGGATGTACTCGGGTTAGGTCATTTTCCAGCAAAGGTTTCTGAATCGGACGCATTGGCCCCGCGCCAGAAGCCGGGGCTTTAATACATTGACCGCCATAAACACTTGAAGCCCCGGCAAGAGCACTAGCAGCGGCCAGATTGCCCAGAAAATCTCGTCTTTTCATAGAAACCCCACAAAGTTGTATTTAATGGCTAGCCCCTGAAAAGGACAGGTTAGTTTCAACAACCCCACTCACTGGTTAGTGAAAAAAATGCACTACCGCTACTTTTCTCAATGTGACTAAAATGTAGTCACCAAAATCAAAATAATAAAAACGGAGTGAATTATGTCTGCGAAAACGGCCGATCAATGGTTTGAAGAATATGGCGAAAGCCACCAGAACAAACTCAACAAAATGATTCACTGGGTTTGTGTTCCGTTGATTTTCCTCGATATTATGGCGCTGCTCTGGTCCATTCCAGTTCCTGCGGCTTTTGCGGAAATTCATCCTTACCTGAACTGGGCCACACTCTCTTCTATCTTTATCCTGGGCTTTTATATTCGTCTTTCTTTCACTTTGACCTTAGGAATGGTGGCTCTCACCCTGCTGTCATATACCCTGATTGCCGGATTTGAATCTATGGGAATTGCTCCCCTGTGGATGACTGCCGCTATCGCCTTTGTTGTGCTGTGGACTTTCCAGTTTATTGGCCACCATGTGGAAGGCAAAAAACCTTCATTCCTTGCAGACCTGCAATACCTGATGATTGGCCCAGCCTGGTGTCTGGGCTTCCTCTACCGCAAAGTTGGCATCAGTTACTAATCTTCAATCTGCCGGGGCTCAGCTCCGGCAGAACCCCACCTGTCAGCGCCGATGTGATCCACAATCGTAGCGATCGCGCCATCTCCCGTTACATTACAGGCTGTGCCGAAACTGTCCTGCGCAAGATAAAGAGCAATCATCAGTGCCACCGCTGAATCATCAAAGCCCAGCATACTGACCAGCAATCCAATAGACGCCATAACGGCACCACCGGGAATGCCTGGTGCAGCAACCAGCGCAACTCCCAGCGTCATCAGAAAAGGTAGAAACACCCCAAATCCGACAATCCCAGAAGCAGACATCATCATAACGGCAGAAGCACACACGGTAAGGGTAATGGCGCTTCCGGAAAGGTGAATCGTGGCGCAGAGAGGAATTGCAAAGTCCACAACATGAGCATTAAGCCGTAGCTTTCTGGCGCAATCGACGGTCACGGGAATAGCCGCAGCACTGGAGAGTGTTCCAACCGCAGTAATGTAACTGGGTAACATCGTTCGCATCATGCTGAGAGGATTTCTACCCGTTCCCGCACCAACCATTGTGAACAGAATTAATAACCACACCCAGTGCAGGATAATGGCCAACCCAAGAACCCAGGCAAATGTTTCAATGGTCGCAAAAACGGTGCCGGACGCACCCATTTCCGCAAAAACCGCACAGATATAAAAAGGCAGCCCCGGAATAATCAGACGCAGCAATACCAGCTCAACAATATCCCGTGCCTGATCAACAAGCTTTAATAGTTCCTTACTGCGGGTTACGGAAACCCCCATGCCGAACATAAAGGCTGTTACCAGCGCGGTGGCAACTCCCATAAGAGGCGGCAGATCAATTGAAACCCATGGAGTGATTATTTCTCCCTGAGTGACATTGTTCGCAGAAGAACCCACCAGAACAGGAAGAATCTCTACGGCAACCAGATAGGCGAGAACACCGGCAACAATGGTTGAGGCATAAGAGAAAAACAGTGTAACCCCAAGCAAGCGTCCGGAACCTTTCTGCATACTGCCAATACCGGACATAACGTAAAACAAAATCAGCAATGGGACGGTAAAGTTCAGAAATTCGCCAAAAATACCTTTGAAAGTGACCAATACTTTTGTAACAACTTCAGGCGCAAACAACCCAATAAACACCCCGACAAAAATCCCCAATACCAATCTGATTATTAGCTTCACGTTTGAAATAACCTTTCTTATCGATATTGGGAAAGCATAGACGGCTAAATGGGTTTCTACTGTTGACCCATCCAGCCAAGTAACACAAAAATAGAACCCGTAATTCATGACTTCAGAACTTCATACGAATGGCAAAAGCAAAAACCCGTAAGGCCTTTGTTTGCACAGAATGCGGCAGCGACTCTTCGAAATGGCAGGGACAATGCCCTGACTGCCACGCCTGGAACACATTTAAAGAAGTGACTCTTGGCTCTTCGCGCCCCCATCTTGCCAACGCTTCTGGCAGCAGGGCCGGTTTTGCAGGTGCTTTGACTGCCGTTCAAAGCCTTTCAGAAGTCAGCGTGGAAGAAGCCCCTCGCTTCAGCACTGGCTCTCAGGAGTTCGACAGGGTTCTGGGGGGCGGTTTTGTACCCGGCAGTGCTGTTCTTATTGGTGGTCATCCGGGAGCCGGTAAAAGTACCGTTTTGTTACAGACCTTGTGTCATGTAGCTTCCAATATGAAGGCACTGTATGTATCCGGGGAAGAATCCCTGCAGCAGATTGCCGCCCGAGCCAAGCGCTTAGAATTACCTACTGATCAGCTGAAGATGTTGGCAGAAACCTCTGCCGAAAAGATTGTTCAGGTGGCCGAGGAAGAAAAGCCCGGCATTATCGTAGTCGACTCCATCCAGGTGATGTTTATGGAAGGCGTCGATTCCGCTCCCGGCGGGGTTTCACAAGTTCGTGAAACTGCGGCCTTCCTGACCCGTTTTGCCAAACAGACCGGCACTGTTTTGCTGATTGTTGGCCATGTGACCAAAGATAATTCTCTGGCTGGACCCATGACTCTCAGCCATATCATCGATACCCAAGTCATGCTGGGGAATACTGACGACTCCCGCTTCCGCATTATGCGTGCCACCAAGAACCGCTTCGGTCAGGTGAATGAGCTGGGTATTTTTGCTATGACCGAAAAGGGTTTGAAAGAAGTGAAAAACCCTTCAGCCATATTCCTTTCCCGGGGGGATGAAGCCACATCTGGCAGCATTATTAATGTGCTCTGGGAAGGCACCCGCCCATTACTGGTGGAGATTCAGGCTCTGGTGGTGGAGTCTCAATTGGGTAACCCTCGCCGTGTAACTGTGGGTATGGATCAGAATCGATTAGCAATGTTGCTGGCGGTACTTACCCGTCATGGTGGAATATTTACCAGCGATCAAGATGTATTCCTTAACGTTGTTGGCGGTGTGCGCATTACTGAAACCAGTGCCGACCTTGCCAGCCTGCTGGCTATTGTTTCCAGCTTCCGGGATGTGCCTTTGCCTCAGAACCTGATCGCCTTTGGTGAAGTGGGCCTGGCTGGAGAAATCCGCCCTGTGGCTAACGGTCAGGAACGAATTGTTGAAGCTGTGAAACACGGATTTAAGAAGGTAATCGTTCCCATAGCCAACAAGCCCAGAAAGCCAATGGAAGGGGTTGAGATTATTGGTGTGAATAAACTCTCCGAAGCGCTGGAAGCTATTTAATTAACCGCCTCAGCCGGCTGCTGTAAAAAAGGATGTAAGAGCAGCTGGCTGACAGAAGGTCGCTTATTTTTATCACTGGTCAGCATTTGATTCAGAAGATCAAATAGTCCACGCTCGCTTTTAGGGATATTCTCAGGATCTAAATAACTTCTCAGTACAAAATTGTGTTGCTGCTCGTTCGCATTACTCAGCATTTTCCAGGCAGTTTCGCTTCCTTCCACATCAAGGTGCTTAAGCCAATAAACACCTGCCGTACCAAGCCCCCAGATATCAACAGCCTGAGTAACAGGAGCACGCGGCTCTCTTTCGGGAGCCCGATAAAGCGGATTGCTTTTCATAGAAAAGGCCATGCCGTTTTCATCCATGTGTTTAGCGGAACCCAGATCAGCAATCCTTATAGTGCCATCTACGCCTCTGAGAATATTGGATGCAGTGATATCAAAGTGCCCTCGGTTTGATTGATGGATAGCCTCAATACCTTTCAGGGCTCCTGTCATATATTCCCGATACTCTTCAAAATCCAACGGCCTTCTTGAGGATGTATCATCTCCCCCATATTCCTCAATCATTACCATGCGCGCTTTATCACTGCCGGCATTTTCTATCCAACTGTCGTGTACTTTTATTATGTGTTCATCGTCCAGTTGAGAAAGGGTTCTGACCTCTTCGGCTAACTCAAAATAGGCGTTTTTATCTTTATCATTTATGGGTTTCCAGGGAGCTGACTTTCTCACCCAGAACTTGCCTGACTTGCTCTTAACTCTTTCTACAACGGAGATATACCCCTGATCGCTTTCTTGATTCTTCAGAGTTTCATCGTATCTGTAACCGCTGGAGTTATGGTACCAGTGGTTGATTGACTCCAACGCGGTATCCGCCAAAGCGACAGCAACTTCATGCAACAAGGCTTCAGCCGCTAATGCCGCCCAGTATGGGAAATGTATCTGACCTGATTCCAGTTTTTGGGAAGATGTATAAGCACTGTCTGCCAAGTACATTGTTCCCGGTAGCCCCGGCGACCAGGAACGATTGTTAACAACTTTAAGAAAACCGCTTCCACCGCCCTTCCCCGAAGGTGAGAGCAGCCTGCCTTCCTGCGAGTTGTCATGTACAACATTCTCAAATTCAACAAGGGAATCTCGAGCGTCACACTCAGCTTCCGGATCTTTAATAACCGTTTCTATGCAGTGCAGGGATGCTGGAGAAATAGAAGACGACAGTTCTTCATGTGCTGAGTTGTCAGAATAGGAATCAAGCAACCAGGACATCATGCTTTTGTGCTCACCCTGTCTAAGGTTGTGCAGGTTTCTTTCCTGCCAGCTTTTCCCTTCCTCTGTTTGCCAAAGCCATTTCAGTTGAAGAGCGTCATTTTCATCCTCCGCCAACCAAAGCAGCTCGACCTTGTTTTCCATAAGCGTGTTTATCAAGCTGACAAAAGATTTTTCCCAGTGTGTTTGCGCAGGTGAGATAGACACTGTTTTCAGTGGCGTGATTTCAATTCGGGATCCATAGCCAAACCCGGATGAAACTCCAAGCAGAAAATTGATGTTCACCGCCTGATCCAAATATTTTCCCGGATACAAAGGCATTCGGCCTGTACGCTGCCGACCGCTGATATTCATAAACCGGTTATAGGATTCGTGATAAAGAGCAACAGCGCCCCGACAGCCCCCAATAAAAAGATTGAAGGCATACCAAACCTTTAAAGGCATTAATAGAGTTCCATCTCTAAACCATCTTCTCAATTGTTTATAAGATTCAGGGGAAAGCAATTTCTGTGAAATAGCGATTCCCGCAGTTATCAAATGGTGCATCAGTTTTCGATAAGCAACCGAAGCGCTGGCCTGTAACAACGTGCTCACGATTTGTGAAGGCAGGTAAATATCGGGCAGGTAAACAGTGTATTCACCGTAGCGGAGAAAAGTTCCAGCCGCTGTTACATAAATAGGTGATGAAGAAAAATGATCAGATTCCTGAAATGAGGTCTCTGCAAATACCGGAAATGAAATAAGGCAAACAAAAGCCATTATTCGGGCAGCACTGCTCAACTGTTTCTTCTTGCTCATTATTATTGAGAGCGGCAAGCCTAGCAGATGTTTTTATGATCGCTTTTATAGATAGCGGGCTGTTACAAATTCAGTACTTGTTTTCCTGACACCTCCCCCCAACAATACCCACCAATTATTGATTCGAGTTTCAGGTTTTCTATGTCCACCCCTGTGCTTCATGGTCTGTACGGCGTTACCGACTCAAAACTCATGCCCGATGACAAAACTCTGTGTGAGCGGGTTACCGCTGCCATAGAAGGTGGCATGACCATTCTTCAATATCGGGATAAAAGCGGAGATCAGGAGCGTCGGCTGCGTCAGGCCACCATGCTCCGGGAATTGTGCGATCAAGCTGGTGTTCTGTTTCTGATTAATGACGATGTTGATCTGGCGGTCGCCAGCAAAGCTCATGGTGTTCACCTTGGCCAGAGCGATGAAGGCTTAATCAGTGCTCGCAAGCGTCTGGGAGAGAAGGCTGTTATCGGCATCACCTGTGAGAATTCCCTGAATCTGGCCCGCACCGCCACCAGCCAGGGAGCAGACTATATTGCCTTTGGCCGCTTTTTCCCGTCACTGACCAAACCCGATGCCAAACCTGCTCCGGTTTCTCTGCTTCGAGAAGCGCGGGCCGAATTCCAGCTCCCCGTAGTAGCCATCGGTGGTATTACCAGAGATAATGCAGCCCAATTAGTAGAAGCCGGCGCCGATATGCTCGCCGTTATCAACGACCTGTTCTCCCCCGATGAACCGGCTACGATAACCCATCGCGCTCAGGACTATCTCAACCTCTTTAAAGACTGCTGACATTTCAGCATCTCCGAGATTAACAGGACCACAGATATGAGTCGTTCCGAAATTCTGTTTGAACAGGCCCGGCAGCATATTCCGGGTGGAGTAAACTCCCCGGTTCGCGCCTTTAAAGGTGTTGGTGGAACCCCTGTCTTCTTCCGTGAAGCCAGTGGCTCAAAAGTTATTGATGAAGATGGCAAAACCTATATCGACTACGTTGGCTCCTGGGGGCCGATGATTCTGGGTCACAACCACCCGGACATTATTGCCGCTGTTCACAAGCAGGTTGATCTTGGCCTGAGCTTTGGTGCGCCAACCGCTATAGAAATTTCCATGGCTGACCGGGTTTGTGAAATCGTGCCCAATATGGAAATGGTGCGCATGGTGAACTCCGGTACCGAAGCCACTATGTCTGCTATTCGTCTGGCCCGTGGTTACACTGGTCGCGACAAAATCATGAAGTTTGAAGGATGCTACCACGGCCACTCCGACTCCCTGCTGGTTAAAGCCGGTTCTGGCGCACTGACTCTTGGTATTCCTAACTCTCCGGGTGTCCCTGCTGATCTGGCCCAGCACACCATCACTGTGACTTACAACGATCTGGACAGTGTACGAGCCGCCTTTGAAGAATCTGGCTCTGAGATCGCCTGTATTATTGTTGAGCCTGTGGCCGGCAATATGAACTGTGTTCCTCCTGTTCCCGGTTTCCTGGAAGGTCTGCGCAGCATCTGTGATGAGTACGGTACCGTTCTGATTTTTGACGAAGTTATGACTGGTTTCCGTGTGGCACTGGGTGGTGCTCAGGAACAGTACAACGTTAAAGCTGATCTGGTGACTCTGGGTAAGGTTATCGGTGGAGGTATGCCTGTTGGCGCCTTCGGCGGTAAACGTGAAATCATGGAACAGATCGCGCCTCTTGGCCCGGTTTATCAGGCTGGCACTCTGTCCGGCAATCCTGTTGCTATGACCGCAGGTCTGACTGCTCTGAACCTGATTTCTGAGCCTGGTTTCCATAAAGCTATGACTGAACGCCTAACTCGCTTGCTGGATGGTCTGAAAGAACGCGCCAAGGCTGCAGGTATTTCTCTGCGCACCAACCAGGTGGGAGCAATGTTTGGCCTGTTCTTCACCGAGCAGGAAGAAGTGACCAACTTCAGTCAGGTTATGGCCTGCGACGGTGCTCGCTTTAACCGTTTCTTCCACGCCATGCTGGAAGAAGGTGTTTACCTGGCTCCGGCCTCCTTTGAGGCTGGCTTTATCTCCAGTGCTCACAGTGAAGAAGATATTCAAGCAACTTTGGACGCGGCTGAAAGAGCCTTCGCCCGGATCGCCTGATGCCGTATACCTGGACCTCACTGGCAATCTCAGACGCCATACTGGCTTTCTCCAGTTTCTTTGGTGTCTTTCTTATGAGCCAGAGTTACCGGCTGACATCCAATCGAATGCCAGTCACAGGCATGTTGCTGTCTTTCCTGTTAGTGGGAATGGGAGCAGCCCTTGGCACATTGCGATATGGCTTTTCTCCTGCCTGGGAGGAGCCTTACCAGATGATGATGTCTGCTGCGAAAACTCTGGCACCACCATTAATGGCAGCGGCCATGGCCGTGTTCTGCTGGAAGTTACAGTGGAGTCGCCCAGCCTGGTGGCGGTTGCTGATTGGTTTGATGGCAGGATATGAACTTTCCCGCCAGACAGGTTACGGAGAACTGTTTCTCGATATTACTGCGTCCCTGTCTTTGTTTATCACTACAGCGGCCGCTTTATCACTGATAAAACAGGAACGGATTTTCTCGCTGTTTATAGTCGTGGCTGTTATTGCTTATGCACTGGCAGCTTTGGTGATAGGAACAGAGGGATCGCTGGCAGGCTATCTGCGCCTGGATCTTTACCGATACCTGCTTGCATTGGGCAACCTGTTTGCAGCCAGTGGCATTTTTATAATGCTGAAACAGATATTTAAAACCTGATCCAGAGGCTGCTCAAAAAGAACCCCGAAGGTGTTTGCACATCTTCGGGGTTCTTTTTTACTGCCTACATCTTTGCCGCTGTATAAAAAGACCACTTCACAGCAACAGGGTGACGATCAATCACTACCTTGAGTTGCGCCGTGTAATAGGTATTGGTTTTTAATGGTTGTTTGGGAAACCAAGCAAAATCGTAAGCCGTAAATACACGATTAATGTCTGATGTTTTATCCAGCCTTGGTAACAAGATAACTTCTCGCCCCTGATTATCCGTTAAAACAAAACGAGTAATAGTGATGTTTTTTCCACCCATTGTTACCGGGTTGAAATGCACGGATATGGGGTGGCCTGTTACGTCTTTTAAACTTGGAAAAGGTGCCGGTTGTTCGTTATTCAGAAAGCTGGCTGGAACATTTCTCTGCCCCTGCCAAGGATAAATCACATAGTCGGCACTACCTAAGGCTGCTTCATCCCCAGTGTTGTAAAACTCATGCTCATCAATCGTGATATTTGCATTGCTGCACATACCAGCGAGAGTTCCGGTTATGCCTCGCTCACATAAATTACGATAACCGGAATAGCCCATCACGTAGCTATAGAATGGTTTCATACCATTTGAACTGATAGATGTTGCAAGCCCGATCTCATCAAGATAGAAACTGAGAAACCCGAGCCGGTGATAAATCGCACTCATTAATTCCCGAGCCGAACTTTCCCAGGAGTTCTGCCCGGAAGACAGGTTTTCGAAATAAAGTCGAGATGGATAACCAGAAAAAGTCATTCGATCACTGCACTTCTCTCCGGTGAATCCCGGACAACGTTCATTCTCATGATGCCCACGATCATTATTCAGAGCCATGTAATCACTATGGTTTCTAGCAGCTTCCATCAAAAGAGGGTGAGATTTTAACGGCCGAAGGCCTGTACGAGCTTTATTAATGAACTCCAGCGCTGCCTGAGAGCCATGATCCGCAAAAGATAAAGCTGAAAAAGCCGTAAACAGGATCAAAACAACGAAAGAACGAGCAGCCCCCATAAACCCCGTACAACACAAGTAAGGAAGAATCTGGGAGCTTAGACCGAAGAGTTCACTGAAGTTCCGAAACTAACCTCAGCAATTACAGTCGGTTACTTGGCAGGGCCCAGCGGCATTGGGAAAGGTGTAACTTTCTCTCCACTGGCTGTAGAGATTTTCCCCTGCCCTTCCTTTTCCACTTCATCAATTCGAATAATGGCATGCATGGGAATAAAGCTGCGTTTTACACCAGAAAAGGCTGTTTTCAGTTTTTCTTCAGAAGGGTCCACCAGCAAGCTGCTGCGCTCCCCAAACAGGTACTCTTCCACCTCAATAAAACCGTACATATCGCTTTGATAGACGTTACGAACAAAGACTTCGTAAACTTCGCCCTGATTCTGGAAAATAACCTTGAAGGTTTTATTGGTTGCCATGTTTGGTGAAAAAGACTCATGGGGTTGAAAACAAAAACGGGACGCATCATACCACTGAGCGTCCCGCTTTGAAGTGCCACAGAGCAAGCACTATTCCGGATACCCGGTAATCTCTCGAATTTTCCGATAGAGCGGCTGTAGTTGTTTGTACATTTTCAGATAAACCTCAGAGTACAAACGATGGTAAAGCTTCACGTTTTCCTTATTGGGTTCAAACACTCGCTCAGCGCGAGTCATTGAGTCAATCGCGGATGGATAATCTGGATAATAACCAAGCCCAACGGCGGCATTAATGGCCGCGCCAAGTCCCGAGGTTTCATAAGTGTGTGGGCGAACAACCGGCAGATTAAAAATATCTGCGGTCAGCTGCAATGCCCCATCACTCTGGGAACCACCACCGGACACCACCAGCCGACGAAGCTTTAACCTTCCCTTTTTCTCCAGCTTCTCTTTTCCTTCCCGGAGTGCATAGGCTAGACCTTCAACAATGGCTCGATATACATGGGCTCGATGATGAACATCACCAAAACCAATAATGCCACCTTTGGCTTCCTGATTTTTCAACCCTGGCGACCAGTAAGGCTGAAGCATTAACCCCATAGAACCAGCAGGCGCTTCATCAATAAGATCTTCAAACAGTTCTTCCGGGAGAACACCACTGCGTTCCGCTACTGAGCACTCATGATGACCAAACTGTTGTTTAAACCAGCTCACCATCCAGTAACCCCGGTACACCATAAACTCACTGTTCCAGGTATCAGGAATAGCTGCAGGCCAGGGTGGAACCAGAAGCTGAGGTTCACGAAACTTATTGTGAACAACATTGATCGTTGCTGTGGTGCCATAACTGAGGCAGCCGGTGTCTTTGTCGTAACAACCAGAACCGATAACTTCGCAGGCTTTATCAGCACCCGCCGCTATCAATGGTAAACCTTCTGGAATACCTGTTTTCTCAGCAGCTTCTGCAGTGATTTTGCCGAGGGTTTCACCTGGCTTTATCAGCTCAGGAAGTTGTTCACGTTTCAGACAGGTCGCTTTCCAGCTCCAGTCCCAATCAGGTGCCCAGTCCAGCTTGCGATAATTAAACGGCAGATAACCAACCGAGCCACCAACGGAATCTTTGTATTCACCGGTCAGTTTCAGAGTATGCCACCCAGACAACAGCAGGTAATGTTTTGTTTTTTCCCAGATTTCAGGCTCATTCTGAGAAATCCAACGGGAATAACATTTGCTGCGGAAGTAATTCATCAGCCCTTTCAAGCCGACAACAGAAGCCAAGGGGCCCCATAGTCCGCCGATAGAGTCATCGGTATTGGCCCGGCGTTGATCAAGCCAGACTATCGCCGGGCGCAGTGCCTGACCTTTGTCGTCAACACACACATAAGTGCCACGCTGACACGTCAGGGTTACACCCTTGATCCGGTTTTTATCAATATCCGTTTTTTCCCATAACCGCTGGCATGCTTCACAAAGGGACTGCCAGTAGTACACTGGTTCCTGCTCAGCCCAACCGGGCTGACGGGTAAAATAAGGGTCAAGTTCAACCTTGCTTTTGCTGACTACATTACCCTGCAAATCAAACAACAGCGCCCGCACACTCTGGGTGCCGTTGTCGATTGCAAGGATCAGATCAGCGGATGCTTCAGTGTTGTTATTCTTTTTATCTTCCGCCATAAATTCCGACCTTAATTCACCACTATCAGGCTATTTGGTTCAGGCTGTATGATTTTTCCCAAAGGGCTTTATATCGTGATTTTTCACTCTGCCAGTGATTCTCAGACCATCCAGCTTCTTCGGCCATAATCCTGCCGACACGATCAAGGTGTTCTCGTGCCCCTTCGGGTAACAAGTTACCAATCCGTGTTCGCCTCAAAAGCAAATCATCCAAGTGACGAACCTGTTCATTGGCAGCAGCCCAGCGCAATTCGAGCCAAAGATAGTCGGTAGAACCAATTCGCGTGAACTCATTATCTTTGGCCAAAGCCAGAACATTCGGCAAGCGGGTTCCAAACCGACCGCGTAAACGTTTCTGCTGTCCGACTTCCAGAATGTTAAAACGGTTGTCGTTTACCGTTTCCTCAAAATTGCGGAACAACATGGCTTGTGACTCTGGAGCAGGCACAGTCACGTCGGGAAGATATTTAGAAGCCTTCTTCAACGCATCCCGGGCAATTAACCGGAAGGTTGTCAGCTTGCCACCGCAGACAGAAACCAGACCATTATCATCCCAGATAGCGTGTTCACGGTTCTCTTTGGAAGGATCGATATTTTTACCGCTACTGATTACCGGGCGTACACCAGACCAGGTTGATGTCACATCCTTACGTTGAATATCCGCGCTAGGGAACTCACTGTTGGCAGCTTTCAGCAGGTATTCAATTTCCTGCTCGCTAATAGCCGGATCATCATCAAGAGACGTACTATGATCAAGATCTGTTGTACCAATCACCGTGCTACCCTCCCATGGGAAGACAAACACAGGGCGCCCATCATCCGGGTGCATGAAGCAACAGGCCTGCGCAACAGGCACACGCCAGCCAGGCAATACCAGATGACTTCCACGCAAAGGACGAACAACGGATTTCTGGCCAACCTGACCACGGAGAGTATCACTCCATGCACCGGTTGCACTGATAACAACTTTTGTTTTCAGGTCAGCACTGGTGTCCGTCAAAGAATCTTCTACCCGCACACCACAAACCTGCTGCCCATCTTTCAGCAGCTCAACGACTTTGCAGTAATTAGCCGCGATACCACCATCAAGACGCGCCTCATCAAGAGTTCTCAATACAAGACGAGCGTCGTCAACAAACGCATCACGGAATGTTGTTGCACCTTTCAGGCCTTCTTGACGAAGGCCTGGAATCAATTGGTGATCAACAGCTGTTTTATCAGAGAAGCTGTGGGCTTTTTTGCCTGCCAGAAAATCATAAACTGTCAGTAGCGCGCCAAAAGCCATAGGACCTGGGAACTTGCCTTCATAGTGAGGCATGGTGAATCCTCCCAGGTTTACAAGGCCAGGGGCTTCCTTCATTAAACGCTCTCTTTCCTGAACAGATTCCTTGGTTACTCGAATCTGCCCCTGGGCAATATAACGCAGTCCACCATGCACCATCTTTGAGGAACGACTTGAAGTTCCCCAGGCATAATCCCGCTGCTCAACCAGAAGAGCCTTTAAACCACAGCGTGCGGCCTCTCGGAGAATCCCGGCTCCGGTAATTCCGCCACCAACAACAATAAGATCCCAGTTTTGCTCCTGCAGGTCACCAATACGGCTGGTATCGGCAGGATTAGTCATTGCTCTTCTCCTCAAGAAGAACCCCGGGTACCAGACGCTGCTGGGGGTCAAAGTGATCACTTAACTTGTACAGAGCAGCCATACCCAATGGGCCTTTTTCTGCTTGCAGGTAAGGAGCATGGTCGCGACCAACGCCATGCTGGTGGCTTATGGTTCCGCCATTTTCAACAATTGCCATAGAGCCAGCACGCTTCAGTTTCTGCCAACGAGCCAGTGTTTCTTCATGGGTTTTGCCAAAACGGAACAGATACGTCGTGTAGATACTGGAACCCTGGGTATACACATGAGAAAGGTGTGTGAATGTGTGAACAACCTCACCTTCATCTTCCAGGGCAGTACGTAAGCCACCTTCAATGGCATCGATAGTGACATTGGTCTTGTCCCAGTTCACGCTGGTTTCCAGAGTGTCTACTGCATAACCGTGCTGCCAGAGGTTCTCGCGCAGATAGGGATAACGGAACCGCCCTTTCTCCCACAATTTACCAACACGGGGAGCGAGACCGGTCATACCAACACCGTTGTAATGGCGAATCATTTTGTGGGCCTGCTTCTTCGCGGCACGCACCTGAGCGCAGGAACCAGTAATACCAAAGGTCACCATACATTTGCCTTCATCTACACCACGCAAACGGAGATAACGCTCAAGCCAGGCGACAAGATCATCATGGCCTGCCAGCTTTAACTGACTCCAGGTTTCAACAGCATTGGAAGCACGTAACATGGAAAGTTGAAGCTTCTTCTGGGTAGCTTCACGGCAGAAAGAGTAAGCGCTGGCCCAGTCCGGGAAGTAAACAACCAGAAACTCTTCTTTCTCAGGCAAACGGGTAACCCGTACTTTAACCTCAGAAATAATACCGAAACGTCCTTCTGAACCCATGATCATCTCACGGATATCAGGTCCAGCAGACGACGCTGGAATTGTAGGAATATCCATGGTGCCATCGAATGTTTCCAAACGACCACCGGCAAACATCTGCTCAATACGGCCATAACGCAGAGATTGCTGACCGCTGGAACGGCTGGCTACCCAACCACCAATAGTGGAAAGTTCATAAGACTGAGGGAAGTGGCCAAGAACATAACCTTTGCTGGCCAGCTGTGCTTCAACCATTGGGCCGGGAGTTCCCGGGCCAAAGGTTGCGATCTGACTTTCTTCATTCAGGTCCAGCAGCCGGGTCATTCTCTCAAGGCTGACTGTCAGAACAGCACGCTCTTGCTTCTGTGGATTGATATGACCAACCACGCTAGTGCCACCACCATAAGGAATAACAGTAAAATCTTCGGCACGAGCCAGATCCATCAATTCGCGAATCTGTTCAGGAGTTTCCGGGAACGATACACCATCAGGGAAACAGCCAAAGTCACCACTCTTCATGGCAATCCAATCTGGTAAAGACTGACCACGGGAGTGACGTACACGGACTTCAACATTTTTATCGATAAGAGGGTGGTCAGGCAGACGGGAAGCAGGTACCTGACTGCAAACATCTTCCAAGGTTGCTTCTGGAAGAGGGGAGCTGTCGCCTAATGTTTCTTTGACGAAGGCCAGAGCTGTATCCGTAAGTGGTGGCTTCTCTGTACCGTCGTGACCCCAGCTGTTCCAGTAGCGCATGCTTGACTCCCGCATATTTGTGACCCGGATGAACACGAAACCTGCATTTCAGGCCCGAATACCGGACTATTGTTTTTATTGGCCTTTGCATTCTAGCGGAGACAATTCAGCTGTCACTGACAGGCTAAAGATAGTGTCTGTCATTTAAGGCCATACATGAATGTGTATAGCTGTCAGACTCCCACTATGGAGCCAAGGGCAAACACAAAAAGAATTCGTGAGAAATATTTCCAAAAAAACAACACCGCCAAATGCGGTGCTATTTCAAGACAATCTTACATTTTACGGAGAAGCCGACAGGCGTTTAGATGCTGGATCGAACCTGGTAAAGCCCTTCCGTTACAGCGACAACATTATCGTCAGAGTCCTTCAGTTCACCAGTCAGTACAAAATCAGCTTTTCCGTTTTCCTGTGCATCAGAGGCAATACGGGTGATTTCATCGTCCGCCAAAAAGGTTTCAAAGGTGATATCACCCTTAGCTGGCTTCAGATACTTGATAGACATATTTTTAAGAAGAGGAATATATTTCCCAGGCTCAAAGCAAGCCAGAGCCATTACCCCTCCAGGAATTTCTGCCAGCGTGAACATTGCCCCAGCGTACATGGTTCCAAAGTGGTTACCATTACCTTCTGCAGGCATGAAACACTTCACATAACCAGCCTTGGCTTCCAGAACCTTCAGGCCAGAGCGCTTAACGAACTCTATTTTTTCTTCCGCAAAATGTTTGAGCATGTCTTCTGTTAATTTCATAACGGCTCCGTTAGCACATCTGACAATTCCAGTATTTGCCAAAGTCTAAATGAAGTTTTTACGGCAGACATTTACCAGAGAGCCCATAACGACTGACAGGAAAAACCATCCTTAGCTGCGAATAACAGGTTTGTTATTGACTGAGAAATGCAGGAACTGTCGCTATACGAACAGGTCTTATTAATGTATCGGGAATACGTTTACATTTTAAGATCCTGTGGAGAAAACTAGATGGATGCCAGATTTTGTACAGGAACAACTGCACCTCCAGTACTGGTTACACAATATTCAGACTCTGATTCATCGGATACCGAAGATGAACAGTTTGTTGTGGCTCCCGTTTTTTCAAGAAGCGTGAACCCGTTTACAACCCGAAATCCAAGTCCAGCTTCAACAAGTGATTCCTATCTCAGGCAAACACTTCCACAGTCATCATCTCAACCGGAACCTGAACCACAGCGCAGGTTTCCGCGCCGGCGCAGAATGAGGGGACAGAGCTCCATACATAATACTCGCGGAACACCTTATGACCGGCTGCAAGGAGTCAGTGTGCGCCCCTCCCTGTTGTCTGGTGACAGAGCATCAACCTCAAGAATGGCTGAAACTTTGGGGAGTGAAATTCACCCGCCAGTTCCAGACATAGGAATGGAAATTGAGGCTGAATATGAGCCTCAGGAAACTAATACACCTGTGACCGAAATCACTTCTCTTCCCCAGACAACTGCAAGTAATTTACCATCAGGCAGTTCATCGTCAGGGCTTACATCAACCCTAGCCGGTGCTGGCAGATACCTTTGTACTCTTTTTACGGCCCCCGATGAAAAGGTTGAATGCGGTGTTTGCTTTGATTCAAAGAAGCTACATAGCAGTTATTTCTTTTCTCCTGATGCGGAAGAGTGTTTTAAGTTGGCGTGTGGACATATTTACTGTGCAGGCTGCCTTTCTACAGCTGTCGAAAAAAATGACCCTCGCTGTCCAGAGCCCACGTGCAGGAAAGGCATTACAGATTCTGATCAGCGTCAGGTACTTGGTCGTGAAAAATATGAAACCCGGAAGCGGGAAGATAGGGAGTTTGCAAGAAAGAGAAAGATCGAAGAAGCGAAAGGCCTAAGAAAGACAGATGGGCTTATTAAGCAAGAGCTGGAAGACGGTACGCAGATGAAGTGTATCTCGCCCAGGTGCCCCCACTCTGTAGAAAGAACCGCAGGCTGTAACTACATGAGGTGCGTCTGTAACCAGGAATTCTGCTTTATGTGTGGGGTTGCCTGGCAGTATGGAAACGAACTCAACCCCATGTTCGTGGATTTTGAACAAAAGCACCCGAACTCTTGCTGGTGCTTTATGACCACCTCATGCCCTGTGTGCAGCTTCAAGGCCAAAAGAATAGAGTGGCCGCAGCACCTGACTCAATGTCAGTCACCAAAATGCAACACCTTATTTTGTTATGACTGTCGCGGGACCATGACACCGGATCAAGAGCACATATGTCGACGAGGCCCGAACGCTTCTTATAATCACAGCCAGCGCCTGATAGCTGAGGAGAGAAGAAGAGAGCGGAGACGTCAGGGGCAGGACCGACAACAAATGCTTAGACTCCAGCAGATAAGGGAACAAGCGGAGCGTCGTGAAAACAGGCTTAGGGAGCGCCAACGTAGAGCCATGGAGCGTCAGCAGTAGATGATGCAAGCACATGAGCACCCAAGGCAACGGCACCGTCAGGGGCTATTAACTCCCTACTACCTATAATTATCCCTGTTACCACCGTAACAGGGATGTTCCATGAAAATTGTCAGAAGTTCGTTACTTTTATTAAAAACCGCAACAGTGCCACTTCTTGGAGGCCTGTTTTTGACACTCTCCGTCCAGGCTCACAATCATCACCCACCACACGGGCCAGGAGGCGACCACTGCAGACCTCCTCCACCCAAATGCAATATCAAGAACGATAGATATCATCTATCTGGAGTATTTGAGCAGGATAAGAAGATATCCATGGTGCTGTGGATGAAACGGGGGGTTCCTATCGTAATCATTAAAGATGGAAACCAACAGAAAGAATATTTGGCCACAGTCTCCAGACGTCCACATGGGCCATTTCCCCGCCATGGACGATGCGGAACCCATGACCAGCATCCCAAAGGTGAACACGGCCACTGCAGGGGAAAACGTGGAAATCCTGAACACCACCACCCTCCCCACAGAAAGCCCAGACCTGACTTGTTTGCTCAGCGCAGCTGTAAAGAAAACACCCTCAATTTTGCCTGGGAGAAAAACATGTCCATTCCCGGCACTCTCGGAGGACGAATATCGTTCCAGCTGCAAAATGGTGCTTTATCCGGAGAAGTTCTTCTGGATGGTGAAGGTATAAAGATTGATGATAAATCTGTCACCCTTCATAGCTCTGGCTACTCGGCCAGCGGCGCAGCAGATAACCAGTCTGATGGCTCTGGAGAATGGGATGGCTCAACAGAACTAGCACCTTACTAACACCTCTGCTTACAGGCATCCCTTTGGATGCCTGCTTATATCAATATTCATTTTCCCAAGCTGTGTTACATTCCGCGCTCTTTTCATCACCTCTCGGATAATTCCTATGTCCATTACTCGCATGGAAACCAAACAGCGCATGAGCCGCATTGTAAAAAACAACGGCACTATTTACCTGTGTGGCCAGGTTGCTGAAGATGCGTCTGCAGGCATTCAGGAACAAACCCGCACCATGCTGGCTAAAGTTGACGCTCTGCTGGAGCAGGCTGGTAGCGATCGTGAACACATCCTTTCCGCCACTATTTACATCCGCGATATGAAAGACTTCACTGCCATGAACGAAGTATGGGATGCATGGGTACCAGAAGGCCACGCTCCAGCCCGTGCCTGCGTTGAAGCCCGTATGGCCCGTCAGGAACTGCTGGTTGAAATCTCTGTTGTTGCTGCTGAGAAGTAATAATTCTGCCTTTCTGGCGGAAAGGTGACCTTTCTGCCAGAAATCCTATCAGCACTGCCCCTACCTTTTATCCGCACATACGCTCAGTTTTTATAGGAAATAACTCTAAGCTGTCAGCCTAACCTCAGCTATGCACCCGCATGGATGGCTATTATAATGCCCCGATTTCGCACAATAGAATCCAGTAAGTAAACACTGACAGACTTTGTGCTTGCCTTGAAAAACACGGTGACATCAATAGCGCATGGCTACAAAGAAGCTTTTTATCAAGACCCACGGCTGCCAGATGAACGAGTACGACTCTGCCCGTATGGCAGACCTACTCGGTGAAACCCATGAACTGGAGCTGACGGACAACCCTGAAGAAGCCGATGTCCTGCTGGTAAACACCTGCTCCGTTCGGGAAAAGGCACAGGAAAAACTGTTCCACCAGCTAGGTCGCTGGAAGAAACTGAAAGAGCAGAACCCTGATCTTGTGATCGGTGTTGGCGGCTGCGTTGCCAGCCAGGAAGGGGAAGCCATCCGTAAACGTGCTGGTCATGTTGATATGGTCTTCGGCCCTCAGACTCTGCACCGTGTTCCGGAAATGATCGATGCCACTCAGACTAACGGCATTCCTGTTGTTGATGTCACTTTTCCGGAAATTGAGAAGTTCGACAAATTACCTGAGCCTAGTGTTGATGGCCCAACTGCTTTTGTTTCTATCATGGAAGGCTGCAGTAAATACTGTACTTTCTGCATTGTGCCCTTTACACGAGGTGCAGAAGTGAGCCGTCCATTTGATGATGTAATTGCCGAATGCGTTGGCCTGGCCGAGCAGGGCGTTCGAGAAATCAATCTTCTGGGGCAAAACGTAAATGCTTACCGTGGTGACCGTCACGACGGAGATACTGCAGATCTGGCGGAGCTGATTTCCGTTGTCGCAGCAATAGATGGCATTGATCGTATCCGTTTCACGACCTCACACCCACTGGAGTTCTCAGATAGTCTGATAAACGTTTATGGTGAAGTCCCTGAACTGGTAAACCACCTGCATCTGCCGGTTCAGAGCGGTTCCAACAATATTCTGGCAGCGATGAAACGTGACCACACGACCGATGTTTATCTCGACAAGATCAACCGCCTGAAAGCGATTCGCCCTGAGTTAAAAATGTCTTCCGACTTTATTGTTGGCTTCCCAGGCGAAACTGACCAGGACTTTGAAGACACTATGAACCTGATTGCTGAAGTTGGCTTCGATGCATCATTCAGCTTTATCTACAGCAAGCGCCCAGGCACTCCTGCTGTGGACTTCCCGGATGACGTAACCGAAGAAACCAAAAAGCAGCGCCTGAAGATTTTGCAGAACCGTATTGACCAGCAGGTTATGCAGATCAGCCGTCGTTTGGTTGGTTCTACCCAGCGTATTCTGGTGACCGGTTATTCCAAGAAGGATCCAGGCCAGCTCCAAGGCAGAACTGAGTGCAACCGTGTGGTGAACTTCCGCTGTGACAATCCTCGCCTGATTGGCCACTTTGCTGATGTGGAGATTGGTGAAGCACTGCCTCACAGCCTGCGGGGAGAGATGATTTGCTCAGAACTTGAAGACAACTGGTCTTCTGTTGCCTGATTGAAATTTTTCGTTGCTCCACAGACAAAAAAACCCACATAAGAGTGGGTTTTTTTTAACTTCGAAGAGCTTGGATAAATTTAGGGTGACGATGTCATAAACGGCATATGACTTTCACTGCTCATAAGGCCAACCTGTTGTTGCATGGCACGACGATCATCCCAACTTTCGGCATACTTCCTTACTAGTTCATCAGCATCACTGCTTTCTACTGGTTTACTGAACAGGTAACCCTGCCCCAGTGGGCAATCCAGCTGTTGCAACGCTTCCAGCTGCTCAGCATTTTCAATACCTTCTGCCACCGTATCCATGCCGAGATGGTTGGCAATACCAAGAATCAAATTAACCAACCGGATATCTTTGCCATTCTTATGGGAACCGCTGATAAAGCTTCGGTCGATTTTGATCTGGTCAAACTGGAACTGCTGAAGGTAAGCAATTGCGGAATAGCCTGTACCGAAGTCATCGAGGGCAACCTGTATACCAAGACGCTTGATCTCTGCCAGGGTGTCCAGCACATCAACGGTATTATTCAGGAGAATATTTTCTGTTATCTCCAGAATAATATGGCGTGGGTTAACCTGGTGGTGATAAATACTGCGGCGAATAGTTGATACCAACGACAGGCTTTCGAGCTGTTTAGGAGAGATATTCACAGACATCCGCATGGGCTTTCTCGAAAGCTGCTGCATGGCCTTCAGCCGGGCACAGGCCTTATCAAAAACAATCTCTCCGATAGCAACTATTAAGCCGGTTTCTTCGGCCATATCTATAAACGCAGCCGGCGCCAACAGTCCACGGATAGGATGACGCCAGCGAACCAGAGCCTCGAAGCCAATAAGCTCCATATCATTCAGCGAATACTGGGGTTGATACCAAGGCTCAAGTTCATCGGAATCCACAGCCAGCCTTAATTCGCGCTCCAAGCTGAGTTTACCGATAACTTCTTCCTGCAAAATGCTGGTATAAAACTGATAACAGCCCCGGCCACTAGCTTTGGCCTGATACATCGCCAGGTCAGCATCATGCATCAGTTGCAGTGCATCGTTACTATCTTGAGGAGCAACAGCAATACCGATACTGCAAGAGATTTTGAGAGATTCACCAGAAATAGTGGTAAACGGTTCATCAAGACTATCAAGCAACTTCTTGGCAACTTTGCCTGCACCGGAATAATCATTCAGGTGGGTGAGAATCACGGCAAACTCATCACCACCCAATCGAGAGATATAGTCGGTAACCCGGATAAGTTTTTTGAATCGGTCACCAACCTGCTGAAGAAGGTTATCTCCTTCTGTATGACCAAGTTCATCATTAATATCTTTGAATCGATCCAGGTCGATAAGAAGAACCGCAACCTTTCGACCACTACGATTGGCATGGGACAAACTGTCGGCAAGAGCTTCCTGTCCACCTTTTCTGTTCAGAAGATCAGTCAGGGCATCACGTCGGGCAACTTCACGGGCGCGCTGCAAGGCATCTTCTTTTTCTTCAAGGGCTTCACCCAGCTGGCTATAGGCATTGCGGGCATCATTCCACCGGTACGCTCCAAAGAGAATAAAAGCCCAGGAAAGCACGAAGGTAAGAGTCATCAGCTCGCCAAGCCGTAACTCTGGGTTCTGGTCTGCGTATGTGTGGATACGCTCAAACAAATCATATTCCGTCGCAACTATGAAGGTCACAACGGACAGCACTCCCAATACGCAAATATCGCTACTCAGAATTTTACGTAACCAGCTCATCAAAGCCCCAAATATCCCGACAACAAAACGTGAATAGCTGACACTGAATCAGACAGCGAACATTTTGTACCATAATCGATAGTGAAACTGAGACACCGTACAACAATCTGAACATTCGATTCACGACCCAGCTCAATAGTTTTTTAATCGGTTTCAGGTTTCTTTAATTAAATCAAAAGGATAAATACTGTGATCTACAGGCCCGGTTACGAGCATAATATTCTCAGGGGTACGCAGTCTCCACGCCCCTGGGATATCGAAAAGGAAATCATGCAGGCAGTGCAACCGGGTATGCGTGTACTGGATCTCTGCTGTGGGACAATGTTCAAAACCCTCCCAGTAGCGCAGGTTGCAGACGAAGTGTTTGCTCTCGATATCAGTATGCCGATGCTCCAGCAAGCCAATACCCACGCCCAAAATCACAGCATCAAAAATATTCATTTGACTCAGGGTGACAGAACTTCATTACCTTTTCGTAATGAAAGTTTTGACCTTATTCTGGGGATTATGGCCACCCTGAACCCTGATGAGGTATTTCACCTGCTCAAACCCGACGGAAAACTTCTGGCGGAACGCACCGATGACCGGGACCAGGAAAATATTAAAACTCCCTTTGGAAAAGATGAGCATGGCTGGCGAGGTTTAAACCTTCACTATGACCGAGGACAGCTCATCAAGGATATAAATAAAGGTCTTGAAGATTACTCTTCATCAGAAGTGATACAGGGTGAGTGGGACACCTGGTACTGCACGGAAGGGCTGGAGAAATTGCTGACAGAAGTAAAAGGGTTTGTCAGAGGATTCGATATAGAAAAGGATAGAATCGCCTTTGGCCAGTTAGTGGATGAGCAAATAACTGACAAAGGCATTCATACCGTTCAAAAACGCCTGTTGATCAAAGCGGTGAAGTAACCCTTTGACCAACAAGACTATGACAATTAACCAAACACAGTCACGACTTGTCTTCCCAATGCGACAGCAGTTTTGTCAGGAGCATAAATGGTGTACTGCTGCTGACCGTAACCGTGGTTGAAATGCTCCAGTGTGGTTTCTACAAACCACCAGTCATCTTTGCGGGCAACAAAGTCATCCTGAAGGATTTCCAGCATCCAGGTCAGTGAGCTGGCGGGGGCAGGTTTTTTCATTTTGGAAAGCGCTGGTGTGGGAGGAATATCTGCCACCATAACCAAATGTTCCATATCACTCAGGCCTTCTTCTTTGCCCTTAATCCAGATGCCTGTGGTATTTCCTTTCTGGGCGGAGAAAGGCATTCCACCAATACCCCAGTGCATTTCGTACTGGCGGGTAAACTCCGGTGTTATTCCTTTGATGTAAGGAAACGCCATCACCTCTTCCGGACCTTTAACACCTTCCGGGAAAGATTTCGCTTCCAGTTCAACAGATGATTCCCTGGATAAACCAAAGCAGGCATTCATTGAGCAACAGACGCCACCACCTTGAACGATTTCCGCATGCATCTGGGTAACATTTTTACCCTGCCGAAGCTTACGCACCTGAATCTCAATCTCTCCCACAGCAATAGGAGCAACAAAACTCACCAGGATACTGCGCAGGGGCGTGTCTTCCTCCAAGACCATTCCCATGGCACGCAGGGAAAGTGCGGCCTGAATGCCACCAAAACAGGCTCGCCCCTGAGCCCAGTTCTCAGTGATTTCCGCAAGAAAACGGTGGGTTCCTGTTGCCGGATCATGATCCGAAACAGGGGTTATCTGATCGGCCAGCTCACTGTAAGACTTTTCACTCATTATTTTTATCCTTTAGCTGTCTTTGGTGTGAACAGTAGATACAACACCGGTACGACAAAGAGAGTCAGAAGAGTGGAAACCATAAGGCCGCCAATAATGCTCCACCCCATCGGCGCCCACATGGAAGAGTTTCCAAGCGTCAGGGGCAGTAGCCCGCCAATAGTTGTCAGAGTTGTCAGAATGATTGGAAGCAGTCGTGTAATCGAAGATTCGATCACTGACGCTTTCAGACTTCGCCCGTTGTGCCGGAGCTGGTTGGCATAATCCACAAGAATGATCGAATTGTTCACCACAATTCCCACCAGAGAGGTCAAGCCAACAAGTGCGGTGAACGAGAAGGTATTGCCGGTAAACAGCAGCGCCAGAATCGAGCCTGTCATCGCAAACGGAATAGCGGCAAAGATAATCACCGGCTGGCTAAATGAACGGAACTGCAAAACCAGAACCGCAAAGATACCCATTAAAGCAACAAGGCCAACCTGCCCCATACCACCGAAGGATTCCTTACGTTTCTCCTGTTCCCCGCCAACCTGATAGCTAACACCTTCCGGCCAGTGCAATTCATCCAACTTGGCGATAACAATATTGGTAACCGCTTCAGCCTGATAACCAGGCTCAACATCAGCCGTTACCCGAGACATACGCTCAGTCATATTGTGCTGAAGGCGGGCCAAAGCATCCTGCATTTCAAAGCTTGCTAACTGTGGCAGCGGTACCAGAGAGCCATTGGTGGAACGCACCATCATGTTTTCAAAGTCATCAACCTGCGGGCGATCCTGCCCCAGAGACTTCACCAGGATCGGGTAATCCTCACCATCATCCCCCCGGTACTGCCCAACATTTAAGCCAACAAGGCTGGCTCGAATAGCCTGGTCAATCGCGTTGATAGGAACCCCAAACATAGCGGCCTTCTCCCGATTGATATTCACCTGCATATCAATCTTTCGATGGGCCAGCGGGTTATCAACACTCACTATTCCTTCAACAGACTCCATTGCTGCCGCAACTTTGGCAGCCTGCTTACGCAACAGGTTTAAGTCATCACTCAACACTCGAATAGAAACTGGGGCTTCATAAGGAGGGCCCTGTAGCAACTCTTTTACTGTGACTTTGGCACCAGAGAAACGGGCAAAGTCTTTGCGAACCTCTGTAACAAACTTGCCACGGGATATGTCATCCCCCGCCTCCAGCTGAACAAGCAACTGAGCATAAGAAGGCACTTGTCGTTTTGGAATTTCGTTATAGAAGATACGAGGGTTACCTTTACCGATATTGGTGGTAACTGACGTCACTTCCGGATAACGGTTAACAATATCTTCCACTTCAAGGGCTAACAGACGGGTACGGTCAAAGCTGGCACTTTCGGGCGCGTCAATATTAACCAGTACCATTGGTTTATCGGCTTTCGGGAACATACTGACGCCAACCATTGGCAGCAAGGTCAGACTTCCAACAAACAAACCTACCGAAACAGCCAACACCAGCCAGGGGCGATTCAGCGCAGATTTCAAAGCTCGGGCATAAGGCCCCTGTGCCAGCACTTCTATAGCCTGCAGAACCTTTGGTTCCTTTTCGACTTTGGCTGGGAACAGCCGGCTCGCCATTAGCGGCGTCAGGCTCAGAGCTATAAGAAGAGATGCAAGAAGAGTCAGAACAACAGTGACCGGCATGGAACGAATAAATGTTCCAGCACCTGTTTGAAGCAGAAGCATGGGTAAAAAGGCCAGCATTGTGGTGACGGTACCACTGGCCACAGCCCAGCCAACCTGGCTTGCGCCTTCTACGGCAGCTGTCTGACGATCGTATCCACCCCGCAGAAAACGCCCTACGTTCTCAGTAACAACAATGGCATTATCCACCAGCAAGCCAAGGGCAATAACCAAGCCTACAATCGACATTTGCTGCAAACCAAAACCACTGAGATCAACCCACCCCAGTGCAATAACCACCGACATGGGAATAACAATCACGATAACGAATGCGGACCGGAAACCAAGAGCAATGAGGGTAATACCCGCCACCAGCGCCAGACCAAGCAGCAGGCTGTTCATAAAACTGTTCAGTCGTTTTTCAACACTGATACCCTGATCATGGACATAGGCCACACTCATGCCAGCAGGCAGGTTCAGGGCAAATTTATCAACAACCTCATCCAAACCATCCAGCACAGATAGGATGTTGCTGCCCTTACGCTGAACAACGGAAATAAACACACTGCGCTGCCCGTTGTAGCGAGCTTCATAGGAAGGAAGAGCATCGCCCTGTGATACTGAAGCGATATCTTCAACATAAATCACCCGAGCCGGTGAAGAGACAACAGCGGTGCGACGTATCTGATCAAGATCCCGGAAATCACCACTGGTGCGCACTGTCATTCGGCGCTCACCCGCCAGAGCATGACCGCCTGGCAGATTCACGCTAGATGCTCTTACGGCATTCAGAAGGTCTTCAATACCAATATTGAGCGCCTGCATTTTCAGAAGGTCAGCGCGAATATGAACCTGCTGCTCCGGGAAAGCATCCACATCAGCACGCTTAACACCGGAGACCCTTTCCAGCTTTTTCTCCAGCATTTCTGCCTGGGTTTTCAATTCCCAATAACTGGCGGTTTCAGACATCAAAGCCACCTGTAAGATGTTCACATCCGCAGGAGAAATTTTGTCTACAGACAGGAATTGAATCCCTTCAGGCAATTGGTCACGAACACGGGACACTTCTGAAACAACATCGTCATATTTTTCTTCTGGGTCTGTACCGAACAGGAATTCAACCCGAATAACCGCCAGACCATCTTCCACATCGCCTTTCAGCTCTTTGATGTCGTCCAGTTCTTTGATGGCTTCTTCCAGTGGATCAAGAACCAGCTTTTCCATATCTACCGGATTGGTTCCGGGATAAACCACCCGCACCATAGCTGCAGAGAAATCAAACTGGGGGTCTTCAGAACGCGGCATTGTATTTAAAGAGACAATACCTAAAGAAATCAGCAGAAGAATAATAACCAGCGTGAACTGAAAGTTATTAATCGCTATACGGGGCAACTGCATATTAATTACCCCTCTTTATCGGCCAGTTCTGATTTTGTTTTTCTGCCAACGACACGCACTTTATCGCCATCATGCAGGAAGGCTGCACCGGTTGTGACTACGAGCTCGCCCTCTTCCACATCACCGGATACAGCAACAAAGCTACCTTCGAGATAGTGAGTACGTATCTGCCTGGCAGACACCGTGTCGTCATCATTCAGAACATAAACGACACCCATAGGGCTCATCGCAGAAACCAGTGCCAGTGATGGCAGTTTTACAACTCTTTCTTTCTGGCTGGGTTCTATACGAATGCGACCAACATAACCGTCACGAAGCCGGACATCAGTCACAGGGTCAAGGGCAATCTCGACTTCAAACAGACCTGAACGCTCTTCTGCAGCTTCTGATATTTCACTGACCTTGCCGGTGAAAGCCTGAAGAGGCCAGGGGTCAAAACGGACTGAAACCGGGTCATTGTGACGTACCAGAACAACCTTCCGGTCTGAAAGTGCGGTACGCATAATCCAGCCACGGGATTCATCCGCAAGAGTGAAAGCAATCTGGTTTGGCGCAATCAGTTCGCCAGCTTCAACCATTCGGCGAACGATACGTCCAGCCGCTGGGGCTTTGATAGAGGAGTAGCGTAAATTAAACCGAGCCACGCGAAGCTGAGACTCCACAACATCCAGTTCCGTTTCCGCATCCTGAAGCTGGTCGAGTGAGACAACATTCTTCTTGTAGAGTTTTTTCAATCGCTCAACATTGCGCTGTGCATTATCAAAGCGGGCTTCAGCTTCTCCAACTCTGGCCTGAACTTCTTCTGTATCCAGTACGGCCAGAACCTGACCTTTCTCTACAGCATCTCCTTCTTCAACAAGGATATTGGCAACCGGACCACCAACTTTGAAGGCCAGCTTTTGTGTGGATTTATAGGCCAGAAGAGCACTGATGCTAATGGGACGAGCAGCCTGTTGATAATGAACCGTGGCAACTTCAACAGGGCGTATAGACTGTTCAGGAGATACCGCAGAAACCAGTTGGGAAGTCAGGGCAAGAAAACCGCCCAATAACGTATAGCCCAGAGCCACTCTCAGAGAATGAAGGTTGCGCATGCGCTGATTCTTATCCGTTTTTATTAAAAGTAATTCTTATTTGTGCTTATAAAACGGACTCTAGTTTTTAATGTAATCACTGTCAACAATATTGACATCGTCAACTTCTATTCACAGAATTGACAAAAAACAATGACTTTTAATACGAATGATCGAAGCCACTGAGTCCACTAAAAGCTGTCTTGGACAACCCTATCACCATGGCAATCTTCGCCAGGCTTTGTTGGCTGTTGCTTTTGAGCACCTTAAAAAGACAAGCCCTGAGAAACTTAGTCTCCGTGCTTTGGCAAGAGAAATCGGCGTTTCCCAAACAGCTCCCTATCGGCACTTCCCAAACAAAAATCTGCTGTTTGTAGCCATGGCGGTTGAAGGCTTTAAGAAGCTGGAGCAGAGAATCAGGGAAACATCACAGGCTCACGACGATGCCTATGAAGCACTGCTTCTGGGCGCAGAGCATTACATAGCTTTTGCACAGGAAAACCCGGCTCTATACCGCTTGATGTTTGGCCCAGCACTGAATGAATGGCGCAAGCCAGAGTTTATGCACGGAGCGCCGCCTGCTGCTTTTGCCGCACTGGTGGAAGTTATGGAGAAAGCTGTTTCTCAGGGAAGTATTACCGATGAATATCCAGCCTGGTTCTTAGCAAAAAACTGCTGGGCCCAGATTCATGGCCACGCCATGATGGCTATTGATGGAATGCTGGATAAAGGTGCGCCGGAAGGAATGGAGTTTGACCTCAAGTTATCTTTAAGGCTTACACTCGAAGGTAAGCGCCCGAGGAAGTAGGCTGGGTTAGCCGCCTGCTTCAACAACAAACTGCGGCGTAACCCAGCGATGTAACCTTACCAATAAATTCCCCGCATCAATGCAGCAAATGCCACCTGCTCAGAAGAGATTGGCGCAGGTTTCTTTCCAGCTCCCTGAGCTGCGGTTGAATCCGGGAACATCTTGAATCCGGTGTTCATCACAATCTCGCTCACCTGAGGCGCAACAGCATTCATTACCTGCGCGAATACACCCAGGCGAGTCGCAATACGCTTAGGCCTGTTGATGATGGCTTCACACACCATATCTGCGGCTTCATCCGGTGTCAGGGTTGGAACCGAGTCATAGATTTTGGTCGGCCCAATCATCGGCGTACGCACCAGTGGCATATTGATAGTTGTGAACTTCACATTGCGGTCAGAAAACTCAGCAGCCGCGCAACGAGAGAACGCATCCAGTGCTGCTTTAGACGCGACATAAGCCGAAAAGCGAGGTGCATTAGTTAATACGCCGATAGAGGAGATATTAATAATGTGTCCACTCTTACGCTCCAGCATGGCGGGAGAGAAGCCCATTATCAGCTTCAACGCACCAAAGTAGTTCAGCTGCATGGTACGTTCGAAGTCGTGGAAACGATCAAACGACAACGCCAGAGAACGACGAATAGAACGACCAGCATTGTTTACCAGAATATCAATATAACCATGATCCTGCAGAACTTCCTGCACCAACCGGTCACAGTCGTTTACGTCAGCAATATCACAACGGTAAATATGGGCTTCACCACCCATCCGTTCAATTTCGTACTTGGTTTCTTCTAACTTTTCCGGTGTTCTTGCAACAAGAATAATCTTGGCACTGGTTTCACCCAGTTTCATGGCTGTCGCTTTACCAATACCTGACGTCGCGCCAGTCACCATAACCGTTTTGCCTTCAACCCGGCCTTTCAAAGTCCGATCGATAGACAGTTCAGGATCAAGATTACGCTCCCAGTAATCCCATACTTTCGCTGCATAAGTTTTCAATTCCGGGCAGGAAATATCTGAACCTTTCAGGGCTCGCTCTGTATCACGGTTATCAAACTTGGTGGGGTAATTAAGGAACTTCAGAGTTTCCGGAGGAATGCCCATATCCTGAAGAATGGCATTTCGGATGCGCTGTACCGGTGGCAGTTTGGTGATTCCATCCCGAATCATCTTGGGCACAAAACCAAACATACGGGAGTCGATACGCATAGCCATTTTCGGCGCATGACCGGCTTCAGCGAAGATATTCATCACTTCACCAACTTTTGCTGGTTCTGGGTCGGTCAGATGGAAGCAATTGGTATCAACTTTCGGGTTGTGAGCAATGTGATCCATGGCATTCACCACGTAATCCACAGGCACAATGTTCATGCGACCGCCTTCAATACCTACTGTCGGCATCCAGGGTGGCAGGGTCTGACGTAACTTTTGAAGCAGTTTGAAGAAGTAATAAGGGCCGTCGATCTTATCAATTTCACCAGTTTCTGAATGACCAACAACCATGCCTGGGCGGTACACTTTCCAGGGCATTTTCTTGCATTCGTCCCGCACAACCTTTTCTGCAAGATGCTTGGTGCGCAGGTAAGGGTTATCCAGATGCTCGGCTTCTTCGAACATATCTTCCCGGAAGGTTCCCTTATACAAACCTGCCGCAGCAATAGAACTTACGTGGTGGAAGCAGCCGGCTTTCAGGGCTTTGGCACAATCAACAGCAGCACGGGTTCCTTCAATATTGGCCAGTTCCTGTGACTCAGCATCAGCCTGAAGATCGTAAATAGCAGCAAGGTGGAAGAAATGATCAATGTTACCGGCCAGCGCTTCCCGGTCTTCAGCATTCAGGCCAAGAGCTGTTTGTGTGAGATCACCGACCACAGGACGAATACGCTCTGCACCACTTATCACCCGTTCTTTCAGGGTTTCCAGTTTATCCAGAGAGCTTTCCCGAACCAGCACATGAACAGTGCCACCACGAGCCAGCAGTTTTTCAACCAGAAAACGGCCAATAAAGCCTGTGCCACCGGTAACGAAATAATTCATTGGAACTCCTTATCTAGAAACACCGCCACACCAAGTCGCTACTTATAGCTGATCAGAGACAGTATTCCCGGCTCCTGCCTGTGCGACAGCAACCGTGAGGGTTATTTTTATTGTGTTTTCCCTAACTGGCAGCTTCTTTGCTTATCTCGATCAAGCCAGAACTTGTGATAGAGATAAAGCACCTTTCATGCCGAACCTGAAAGTTGTGATGAAAACAGAATTTATGCTCCGGAAGGCTATTATTGTTTTGATTATTTCCGGGCACACGCCAGCTGCTGACAAATATGACAAAAGACGCTCACGATGAAAACAGTTACGGGCTATCTCCCTGAAAAAACTTCCTCAATCCCGCCTTGCTTTTAAAGCCTCCAGCCCCGATATATGCTTAAACATAGAAACTCATTGCCAGAAAGGCTGAATACCACATTTTGAACGCACATCCAGATACTCTGCAGTTCGATATCGAACCCTTCGACGCCCGCCGCTATGCGGAACTCTGCGGCCAGTTTAATGAACACCTGAAACAGATCGAAAACCGTCTCGGCATCCGTATCAGCAGCCGTGGGCAGCGTTTTGAGCTTGCCGGCGAAGATGATCCGGTGCGGGCTGGCAGCCAGGTTATCCAGAAACTCTATGAAGCTACGGCCCAGAACGACAGCCTGACCCCAGATATGGTGCACCTGTATATTCAGGAAACCGGTATGGAGCAGGCAGAAACAGCGTCCAGCGAACAGGATGTTGTGATCCGCACCCGCAAAGGTCTGATTCGCCCACGGGGCAAGAATCAGCAGGATTACGTTCGCACCATCATGAAGAACGATATCAACTTCGGTATCGGCCCTGCAGGAACCGGCAAAACCTATCTTGCTGTGGCTTGTGCGGTGCAGGCTTTGGAACTGGAAGAGATTCAGCGCATTCTTCTGGTGCGCCCGGCGGTAGAAGCTGGCGAAAAGCTTGGCTTCCTTCCCGGTGATCTGGCCCAGAAGATTGACCCATACCTGCGCCCGCTCTACGACGCCCTGTATGAAATGCTGGGCTTCGACCGGGTGACCCGCCTGATTGAAAAGAATGTGATTGAGGTTGCCCCACTGGCTTATATGCGTGGCCGCACCCTGAACAACGCCTTTATTATTCTGGATGAATCCCAGAACACCACCACCGAGCAGATGAAGATGTTCCTGACCCGTATAGGTTTTGGATCAACAGCTGTAATTACCGGTGACATTACCCAGGTCGACCTGCCCCGTAATACCCGCTCAGGCCTGCGCCACGCCAAGGAAGTACTGGAAGGTGTGGACGGCATTGGTGTAACTCAGTTCAGCTCCCGCGATGTTGTGCGCCATCCACTGGTACAACGTATTGTTGAAGCCTATGATCGCCATGAAAACCGGACTGATCAGGAAACACGCAACTGATGTCTGCCTTTATTGATCTGCAGGTTGCCAGCGAAAGCGGCGACCTGCCTTCTGAAGAACAGCTGACCAGCTGGGCCAGCGCTGCCGTACGAGACGAGCGGGATGAAGCGGAAATCAGCATTCGCATTGTTGATGCCGAGGAAGGTCAGGCACTGAACAACCAGTGGCGTAACAAAGACTACGCCACCAATGTTCTGTCATTTCCTTCTGATCTTCCTGCCGAACTTGAGCTGCCCCTTCTCGGAGATTTGGTTATCTGCGCCCCGGTAGTAGCACGGGAAGCAAAAGAACAGCAGAAAACCCTTACCTCACACTGGGCGCATATGGTAATCCATGGCACACTTCATCTGCTGGGTTATGACCATATCGAGGACGATGAGGCTGAGGCAATGGAAGCTTTGGAAACCAGCATTATGAAAGCTCTCGGTTATAACGATCCATACGAGGACAAAACAGAAGACAATGGCTGACGATCACTCGGGCAACGGTAACCCCAACCGAACCTGGCTGGAGAAACTTAAACAGGTTTTCTCTGGCGACCCACAGACCCGTGATGAGCTGCTGGATCAGCTCCGTGATACAGAGCAGCACAGCGATCTGCTCGACAGTGAAGCCCTCCGCATTATTGAAGGTGCACTCCAGGTTTCTGAAATGCAGGTACGGGAGATAATGGTTCCCCGCTCCCAGATGGTTTGTGTAAATTCAGACCAAAAGCCTGAAGAGTTCCTTCCTGATGTTATAGAAGCTGCCCACTCCCGTTTCCCGGTTATCGGGGATAACAAGGATGAAGTTCTGGGTATTCTTCTGGCAAAAGACCTTTTGCCTTTGATTCTGGAAGAGAATCGCAAAAAGTTTGTGATCAAGGATCACCTGCGCCCGGCGACGGTTGTTCCCGAGAGCAAGCGCCTCAATGTTCTTCTTAACGACTTCCGCACCAACCGTAACCACATGGCTATTGTCATCGATGAATATGGCGGTGTGGCAGGTCTTGTCACCATCGAAGATGTTCTTGAACAGATCGTTGGGGATATCGAAGACGAATACGATGTAGAAGAAGACAGTTACATCAAGTCTCTGAGCAACGATGAATTTGTAGTTAAAGCACTCACCCCTATTGAGGACTTTAATGAACATTTTCAGACCCAGTTCAGCGACGATGAGTTTGATACCATTGGCGGTATTGTTATGCAGCAGTTCGGACATCTGCCCAAGCGTAATGAAACCATATCGATGGATGAGTTCTGCTTCCAGATTCTTAATGCTGACAATCGTCGTATAAGACTGCTCAGAGTGACCAGAGCTCCAGCTGGCCTCTGATAAAAAGAGCACACATTTAAAGCATGATGAAAAAAGACTGGCCCGGCCATCTACTGGCCGGACTGGCCGGTGCAGTTGCAACTCTGGCCTTCAGCCCCTTCAATTACTGGCCAGTGATGATTGCCAGTGTTGCAACGCTGTTTACCCTTATCAATAACAAATCTCTGAAAACAGCCGTATTACGCAGCCTGCTTTATGGCATTGGTTTGTATGGAACAGGTGCGTCCTGGGTTTATGTCAGCATTTCCCAGTTTGGTGGCGCTTCAATATTGTTGGCCGGTTTACTAACCGGGCTTTTTATTCTTCTGCTTTCCGCCCTTTTCTTTGTTCCCGTTGGTTATCTTTTCGGTAGATTCACAGGCTCTTTATCAATATGGCGTAAGGTACTCATTTTCTCCGGGCTTTGGGTTATTGGGGAATGGCTGCGTAGTTGGTTATTTACTGGCTTTCCTTGGCTGATGGCAGGCTACACATTGCTGGACACACCGTTCTCAGGGCTAGCTCCTGTAACTGGTGTTTATGGGTTATCCACGCTGGTTGCACTTACTGGAGCAACTCTTGGAGCTCTCATCTTTTCTTACGAGCGAGTAAGACCTCTTTTTGCTATTGCAGCATCCATCGTTACGCTGGCTACTGTCAGCTATGCCCTGAAAGATTATGAGTGGACAACACCTTCAAACGACAAATCACTCTCATTTAGTGCCGTGCAGGGAAATATCTCTCAGGATTTGAAATGGGTACCTGGCCATCTGGATAAAACCATTCAAACCTATTGGTCCCTCACTGCGCCACAATGGCAGAAAGATCTGGTCTTCTGGCCGGAAAACGCGATCCCAACTTTTTACCAGAATGTTCCTGATGTGATGGAACAGCTGGATCAAGTGGCCGAAGAATCCAATACCGCTCTGGTGCTGGGTTTACCCTGGTATGAGGGACGGGAAGATAACCGGAGTATTTACTACAACAGTCTGGTAGGCCTTGGTAAAGCTGACGGCAAATACTTCAAACAAAAGCTGGTTCCCTTTGGCGAGTTTGTGCCCTTTGAAGGTTTGATACGTGGAGTGATCAGTTTCTTTGATCTGCCCATGTCATCCTTCTCAGCCGGTACCGATGAACAAGCAGGTATTTCTCTGCAACAAAAGCCAGTCGCTACATACATCTGTTACGAAAGTGTTTACCCCGATTTTGCCGCCCGACAGGCCATCGACAAAAATATCCTGCTAACGGTTTCTAATGACACTTGGTTTGGTACATCTATTGGCCCCGAACAACATTTCCAGATGGTACGAATGCGCTCTCTGGAAACTGGTCGTTACCAGTTACGAGTCACCAACGACGGTATTACCGCGCTTATAGATCCGTTTGGTAACACGCTCAGCACAATTCCCCGTTATCAGGTTGGCGTGCTTGAAGGTGAAATTCCGGGAATGGAAGGGTTAACGCCATTTATGCGCTTTGGTTCCTGGCCGGTATTGATTCTGGCTTTTGCCTCGCTGCTACTGATACGACAGAGAAAAAACTCTTTGTAACCGTTCCGTTGCCAATATTCCTGACGGAAGCGTTAGCGTAACTAACGCTTCTGGAACCCCTGTTATCACCCCCTGTCTTTATGCGTACCACAGAGCAGAGCTTAGGCATATAGACATGGCACTCCCTTCAATAGCACTCTATAGACGCGTCCCTGATAAAGGTTTTAGTTCCTGGCGGTGTGACTATCAGGATTATTCTCGTGATCATGGTCATAAAAACTGTAAGTGGGCAGGTCACCGTACCCGCCGTCATGATCAGGCTCCATTTATGGCACCGTTTAAACTTGATGTACAAACCCGGGCCAATGCCCGTCGCCTATCTGAAAAAGTACAGGAAATGCATGCCGTGTTTCTCCACCACCTGGGAAACTATGTCGTTCAGGGTTATCCAAAAGAAAAGGCATTCGAACTTGCTAAAGGTTCAGTACAGCACCTGAAAAGAGCTATGGATTCCATGCCTTTACAAGATGCGATCAAGCAACTGTATACCCTCCAGGGGGTTCTCTATTCAGAAGCCGCCCAAATGCGTGTTTGTAGAGAGTTTATACAAGCAGATGCTATTGAGGCTCATGCCCAGAGCCTGACTTCCGTTATTGATGAGAAAATGACGGCTCTTCAAAACCAGTCCAAAGACTGGTGTTGTAAGGCAAAAGAATTGGGTGCCTGGTCACTCAACGGCTTCTGCCGGCTATGTAAAGCCACTGTTTGTCCAAAAAGCTCATTAAGACGAAGCTCTGACTATACAAGTCTTCGTTCCGAGGCAGAAAGCGAACAGATATCTGCGGAAGTGCTGCGACGTTTCCATAATGATCTTGGTTTGTTTAGTACTACCAGAGATTATTGTCAGCTGGTTTGCAAGAGCTGGAAGAAGTTCAAAAGTACTCGTGTTGGAAGCAGCAGAAATATTGATAACTTCATCAAACTGATCATGCTTGGCACTCTAATGGAAGATGATCTTAAGCTTATGGCCAAGTCCAAACGTAATAGAGCCCAAAGACAAGCTTACACCTTCTTAAGGCAGGCCAGGCTTCATGCTTGAACAAGAAAACTCTCAATTAAGCAGGTAGTGGAATCTGCTGAAATCAGGCTTATTTCATTAACATTAATCTTGCCTCATATACAGCCTGCCATTAGGCTGTGCCGTCTTCTCAGCTGGTGGGGCAGCAGGCGCTGATTTCCCGCTATTCTTTTCTATATCTGTTTTCTGCAAGGACTCCTCGTGTCCAGGAAACCACACATTGTAATTCTCGCTACCGGCGGCACGATTGCCGGCTCTGCTGCAACAGAAACCGGTGGCGCATACACCTCTGGCAAAATTGGTGTAGACGACCTGTTATCCGTTATTCCTGAAATACGTAATCTGGCAAATATTTCTGGTGAACAGATTGCCAGTATCGGCTCTCAGGATATGGATGAAACTATCTGGCTGCCCATGGCCAAGCGCTGCAATGAGCTGCTTGCCCGTGACGATGTTGATGGTCTTGTTATTACGCATGGCACAGACACTATGGAAGAAACCGCCTTCTTCCTGCACCTGACTGTACGCTCTGATAAACCTGTTGTTGTTACGGGAGCCATGCGCCCCGCCAATGCCCATAGCGCAGATGGCCCGATGAACCTGTTCGAAGCTGTTGCTACCGCAGTGGCTCCAGAATCACACGGCCGCGGTGTTATGGTTGTTACAAACGACACTGTATTTGGTGCCCGTGACGTCACCAAATCCTGCACTACAGCTATTCATACATTCCAGGCTCCCAACTTTGGTCCCCTCGGCCATATCCATGCCCAGCATGTTGAATTCCAGCGCAAACCGCAGCGTAAGCACACGACAGAGTCTGAATTCAATGTTGATGACCTGACTGAGCTACCCAAAGTTGGTATTGCCTTCGCTCATGCAGGTGGCGACAGCGCTATCGCGGTGAATGCTTTTATCAAGCATAACTACGATGGCATTATTCACGCCGGTTTTGGTAACGGTAACTTCAACCATGAAGTGGGCGATGCTCTGAAGAAAGCTGTTCAAAAAGGTGCCACTATTATTCGGGCATCTCGCGCTCTCAGTGGAGCTGTAACTGAAGCAGGTGAAGTGAATGATGACAGTTATGGTTTTGTGGCCTCTGGTTTGCTGAACCCTCAAAAGGCACGCATTCTTCTGCAACTGGCTTTAACCCAAACCCGTGACCGTCAACGTATACGAGAGTTTTTTAAAGCTTATTAGTAGCCCTCACAGCAACATAGCCGGTGCAACACCTGTACCGGTTATCCATCATTTCCCCTTCCAATAAGAGAACCCTATTACTAC
Organism: Parendozoicomonas sp. 2304DJ65-17; assembly: GCF_058148445.1. Lineage (NCBI taxonomy): Bacteria > Pseudomonadati > Pseudomonadota > Gammaproteobacteria > Oceanospirillales > Endozoicomonadaceae > Parendozoicomonas > Parendozoicomonas sp. 2304DJ65-17. The sequence continues at coordinate 237,360 of NZ_JBYVJV010000002.1, read as the reverse complement.
CGCTTATTTTGCTTCAACTGATTCACTTTGGGAGTTAATCCGCAACAATAACAACAAAACCCCAAACTCCATTGCGCAAAGTCCCTAATCACCATCTATCTTGTATCAGGTCTTCACTCAGAGCCAATGGGTTTTGATCTATGAACCTGCGTTCTCTTATTATTCCCGGCCTGGCAACACTTGCCACGCCAACAATTGCCGACACTATTATTGGTGGTATCAAAGACGACAGGCGTCCGGATACCAGCTTTCTTGAAGAACAGATGTCGGACTTCATGAATGCCAACAATCTGGAGGCACGTGTCAGATTGGTGGAGTTTCATCGTGAAAACAAGAAATCACTCAACTCTTCTGGCGTCAAAGTAAAGCGGGAAGACGAGGGCGCCACCGCTTTAGGTGTTCAACTTAATTTTCAATCTGGCTGGTATGCTGATGCAGTAGGGTTTGATGCCTCACTCTTTACTGTTGGTAACCTGAATTCACCATACTCAAGAACCCGCGATCTTCTGCTGGTCACAGACAGCGATAACAGAACTGGTTTCAGTAAGGTTGCACAGGCTTATGTGAAAGCCAAATACAGCCTTGAAGATGGAAAAGACCCGCTGATTTCATTTAGAGGCGGCCGTGAGCGTATCTATACAGGCCTGATTGCCGGATCAGGCTCTCGTGCCATTCCTTCAGCATGGCAAGGCATTGATATAAAAGGTGGGTACGAAGGGCTGTCATACGGCTTTGCCTGGGTTGATCAGATTTCCCTCCGTAATTCCTCAAACTTTGAGGATCTGAAGTCTTTCAAGAAGAAAGGTACTCCAGAGGGTAAGAACCTTGATGGAGCAAATGCCACAACGGATACCTCTCAAGCAGAAAAGATTGATTATGCATGGGGTGTAGAACTCGACTACGACATAATGGGACTGTCTCTAAAATACAGAGATAGTCACGCCAAAGATTTCCTGTACACCTATAACCTTGATGCAAGCTACAAGTTCGATATCAGCCCTGATCTGTCACTGACATTTAATGCCAAATACTACAAGGAAAAAGAAGACGGCAAATTGTGGACCAGCTTTGTATGGGGATCACCTGCATTTAACAATGATGCAGATTTAACCCATTTCAATGTGACCGCTGATATTGGCAACCTGATGTTAATTGCTGGTTACAGTAAAACCAAAGCCTCTTATAAAGATTCAAACGGTAACAAGCGCTTGGGCGTTTATTACTACGACTTTGGCCCAAATACCCACGGTGGATTTGATATTCCAACATCAATGCTTATTGGCGACTTCTTTTACGATGACGAAAAAGCATGGATCGTTGGTGCAGGATATAACTTCAAGGATATTGTTCCTGGCCTGACAGCTGAAATTTTCTACACCAAGGGTGATAACTTCAAGGATGGAAAGCATAGCGAAAACCTGGAAGAATATGAAACCGATTTAGACATTAAATACAAATTCCAAACCCCTGCACTTGATGGATTGTCTTTCCGCTTCCGTTACGGTATCTACCGCCCAGATGGTCGTAAAGCTAATTCTGCCAATAATGGCTTAGGTGCTGACTTTGACAGAGGAAGAGACGACTACCGCGTCTACCTCGATTATCGAGTAAAACTTTTCTAAAACAAACCTTTTACCTATCTGAAAAAGCCTAGCAACAATGCTGGGCTTTTTTTACTTAAAGGCTTCTACCAGTGAAGTTGTTATGGCTTTGTTCAAAGACTGAATAGCTGGTGTATCGTAATACTCTACATATTCTTTCAGCTGTTCATCAGACATAAAGCGATAGGTGAACAAAAACTGTCGGGTAACCATCTCCTCGTACTCTGCCCGCATTGAAGACATCTGGTTGCGCATACTGGTTTCAAAATGAGTAGGAATTGTATCACTTCCCATCATGATTTCAGCAGCAGAAAGAGCACCGCTCACCATCATGTTCATAGTTGTATCTACGGCACCGGTTTTCTTAACAAGATCCCGTATAAGATCAAGACGTACCTGGCGAGGCAGTTTTTTCTGTAGCTGAACCGATACATAATTTTCCAAGTCTTTCAGGTTATCTGGATTATTGGCTTTATTTTCCAGACGGACAGCCTTCTTCCAGATATTACCTCCCATAACTTTAACAATCTCTTCTATATGGACATTATCGAGTTCCCGAGCCAGAACATCCTGTACAGTTTCTCTTAAACGCTCAGGGGCGTACTTGGCAGTCAACCCCACCTCAAGGCGAGAAAGCATTTGTTTGCTCATTTCATTATCAGGCAATTCATTCCTGCCCATACGTAAACCTTCTTCAGTAAAGGTATGCCCCATATAAGCAAACTGTTTTTCCAAACCTGAAAGGTCATACACCTTTTGAAGAAGCTGTTCATCAACTGAACTTTCGGAGAAAGAAAAAGAAGAAAGGAAACTTAATAGAGTTAAGAGAAATACTCTTTGCAGGTAATTCATAGTAATCCCATCCATTGGATTTTTATTATTAATAAAGCCAGTTTAAAAGCTGATGACGATTTTGATCAAGTATCTAGCCGGAAACTCGGTACCAGAACATGCCTGCATATTCATGTAACGCCAACTGACTTTTACGAAGATAACGAATATTTGGCAGCCAGGCTTCAACACTCTTTACTGATAACCGTGTTGATGCCCGTGCAGTTGGTGCTGCTATAACCGTAATACCTTCTTGTTCAAATACTGATTTCGCGCGAGGCAAATGCCATGCATGGCTGACCAGTAAAATCCGTTGTTTATTATTTTTCTTCAAAATATCGGCACTTTGTTCTGCATTATCGCGGGTTGTTCTACTGGAATACTCCAACCATTGCACAGTTGCACCATGATCTTCTAAAAAGGTTTTCATAACATGGGCTTCGTTAATTCCATAACGACTGCCACCAGAGACCAAAAGCGGTAATCCAGTTTCTTTATGAAGCTTCAGCCCGTAACGCAAACGCTGCAGAAGAAGTGCCCCCGGCTGAGGCGTCATATCATATTCAGGAGTATTACCCAGAACCCCGGCTCCCAGAATAACAATGGCATCAGCCTGTCGCGTATCGGGCTTGGAGTAGAAAATGCTTTCTGTTTCCAAACCTTTCATAAGCGCATTGGAAACAGCGGCTGTGGATAACAGATAAAGAGAAGTAAACGAGAGCAACACCAAAGCAAAAGACAGGTAGCGAAAGCGAAACCAGCACAACAGTGCAACCAATAAGATTACAAGCTGTAAACCCGGGGGCTGGAGTAAACTTTTCAACATAAAAACCTATCCAATAAGCTGCGGCTTAACCGCATTATCACAGGAGCCGGTGTGCTCAAAAGTCTTAATATTACTTACCGTCGTTTTAGCTATCGACTCCAGAGCCTCACGAGTGAAAAAGCCCTGATGCCCGGTCACCATAACGTTTGGGAAGGTTAACAATCTCTGGAAGACATCATCCTGAATCACTTCTTCAGACAAATCCCTGAAAAACAGATCGCCTTCTTGTTCATAAACATCAATACCGAGATAACCAAGATCTCCCGACTTCAGGGCACGAATAACTGCTGGCGTATCAATCAGTGCACCACGGCTGGTATTAATCAACATCGCTCCGGGTTTCATTTGAGCCAGAGATGTTCCATTGATCAGGTAATGGGTATCTTCTGTCAGCGGGCAGTGCAGGCTGACAATATCACTCTGTTCATAGAGTTGATCCAACTCTACAAGCTTCACGCCCAACTCTTTGGCACCTTCATCAGTGAGAAAAGGGTCGTAAGCTAAAACATTCATACCAAAGCCAAGCAGTATTCTGGCTGTAGCCTTGCCAATAGCCCCCATACCTATCAAACCCGCTGTTCGCCCGTAAAGGTTAAAACCCAGTAAACCATGAAGATGAAAGTTTCCTTCACGCACCCGGTTCCACGCTTTATGAGTTTTCCGGTTTAAAGACATGATCATAGCCACAGTATGCTCAGCCACGGCTTCAGGAGAATAGGCAGGAACCCGAACTATGGTGATACCCAGTTTCTCTGCCATTTCAATATCAACCTGATTAAATCCAGCGCAGCGTAAAGCAACAAGTTTGATATTTAACTCAGAAAGCTTTTCCAGAACATCTTTACCAAGATCATCATTTACAAAAACACAGATTGCTTCATAACCTTCAGCCAGGCTGACTGTTGAAAGGTCAAGCCGTGCTTTTTGATAAATTAGGTTCACCCCACTGTTAACGAGCACCCGATCAAACACAGGCTTCTCATAACTCTGGGTACTGAACATCAGAGTTTTCATAACCCACTCTCATTTCTACGAAACAATTATTGTTATTGCTTTGAATGTAATACAGAGAGAGGCAATGCATACAGTCTTTTCTAAAAAGACTGTATGCAGGGGATATTAAAGATGAGGAGCAATAAAGTCAGGAACGATACCGGCATCAGCGATAGCCTGATCAACATCAGTACCCATATAAACACCGCATTCCAGCAGCAGAGTTTTAAAACCCATAGCGTTACCACCCAGAATATCGGTGTAGAGAGTATCGCCCACCATCAAAACCCGGGATGGATCAGTAACACCATGGCGTTCAGCAACTGTCTGAAAAATTGTTTTACCAGGTTTACCAAATAGCATGGGTGCAGCTTTCTGATTGGTGACTTCCACAAGGTTGTCCATAAAGAAACCTGGTGTGGCATTGATATGGATCTGTCCATCAATAAAGTAAGGTGCGCCCATATCAGGATTTCCCACAGCCATTGTGAACTGACGACCTTCAGCGGATTTCACAAGGTTGTCCTGCATTTCCTGGGTCCAGCCAGTACCAACCATAAACAGTAAACTATCAACCTGCTCAGGAATCACACCACTGCACTCGTTCAGGCGAACCATTCCCTCAAGCAGCTTATCTGTTGGATGAGGTAATGGAGCAATCACGCCCCAGCGTTCCGGACTATCAATAGTTGCCAGCCAGCTCTCTGTAACATCCAGGCTGGTGACAACTTCTTCGTTAGCAAAGTCGAAACCTCTTGCAGCGTACTTTTCTGCGGCCACATACTGATTGGTCATAGTGTCGTTGGAAACCACACAGAATGCCTTGCCTCGCTGGCGCATTATGGCAATAGCTTCCACTGCACCATCAATGGCTTTCACACCCCGGCAGAGCACTCCGTAAGAATCCAGCATAATCAGATCGAACTGATCCAGAATTTCTTCTATTCCTGAAATTTTTCTGGGTGCCACCTCTGGATTTTTCACCGGTGGGTACCAGTTCAAACGGCGGGAATAGCACTGGTTCAGGATCGACAGATTAATCTCAATCATCGGGCTGCTCACATCTTCAGGAAGCGGAAGAAAAATATCCCCGGATTATATCAGTTTCGCTTTCCCGGTTTTGGAGAGATATGCATGGTAATGTCTGCAGAAAACACCTCCACACCATTTGTATCTTTTACAGACACAGGAACTATCACATCCTGCTCACTCTCCCAGCTGTAATCGTCAAGAATGGCGGTGGCCGTGAGATCTGTTTTAGCCATCTTCTGGTACTTCACTGTCATACCCACTGGTATCCAGCGCATATCGCCATGAAGAGAAACTTCCAGGCACAACCCACCTACCAGCTCTGCAGCATTACACATGGCAATGGCGTGTACGGTTTTCAGATGATTTAACACTCTTCTGCGCTTTTTAATAACAACCTCAACCTTACCCGGCTGAACAGTTGTTAATAGCGGTTTAATAGAGCCAAAATAAGGTGCAGCAAAACAAATAGCTTTGGTTACCAACCAGCGCCCTGCACCAACTCCACCAACAATCTTCCACCCTTTTAACACCGGGCTTTTAGAAGGCTTATAGGCCATATATTGTTACTCCCCCTATTCGCATTTAGTTCTATAGCGAACCATTATTTTAAAAATAATCGGGTAAAAACCCGATTATTCACAACTTATCTATATATGCTTTTTTGCAGTTAACTTAGCTCAAACGCTCAACAATTGAGCTCAGATAACGACGTACTACATCCAGCTCTTTTTCATCAAAGCCTTCTTCAAGGGCTTTGTTCATACGATTTAACAGAGGCCGGGCTTTTACCAGAACCTGCAACCCTTCAACGGTAATCAAAACTCGCTGACCACGACCATCAATTGGTGATGGTGTCCGCTTAATCAACCCCTGCTTTTCCAGCCTGACAACCATGCCACTGGTCGCAGCCTTTCCCAATCCAAGAGCTTTACCCAGTTCAGCCTGAAGACAACCATTACGCTTCTGAAGATGGTATAGTGCAGCAGCCTGAGCAGAAGTAACCCCTAACTCGGCAAGGGATTCTTTATCCACTTCCTTATAAAGTTTCTGCTGCGCCTGATTAAGCAAAAAATACAATTTCTTTTCCATGGCAGGAATTTTGGTTCGCCTACGAACCAGAGTCAATCACTTTTACTCTTTTCTGGAATCAGGGTTAAATACGACTTTTTGGTGTAACTGCATCCGCACAACAGTTCGGCGCGTATAGAACAACAAACACAGAAAACGGGCAGATGCTCAGGGGTGGATGATGAAGAAATTGATAACAGCAGCTGTTGCAACCTCGGCTATCGCTCTGCTTTCCAGTTTTGTTATTGGGGCGCCAGCAAGCAAAAACACCGAGCAGCACCCTTCCGGTTATACACAGGAAGAGTTGAAGAAAAAGCTGACTTCTATTCAGTACAAAGTAACCCAGCAGGATGGTACCGAGCGCCCGTTCACGAATGAATACTGGGATAACAAAGAAGCTGGCATTTATGTGGATATTGTTTCCGGTGAACCATTGTTCAGCTCTCTGGATAAATACAAGTCTGGTACTGGCTGGCCAAGCTTCAGCCGCCCATTGATTTCAGAAAACATTGTGGAAAAAGAAGACAACACTCTCTTTATGAAGCGTGTAGAAATCCGCTCTAAAAATGCAGATTCGCACCTTGGCCATGTGTTCACTGATGGCCCACAACCAACCGGCCTGCGTTACTGCATGAACTCAGCGGCCCTGCGTTTTGTCCCTGTGGATAAACTGGAAGAAGAAGGTTATGGGCAGTTTGTAAGCCTGTTTGCCAATAAGTAACTGCTTACATCCACCTTCACAGAGATAAGGAGCAGAGAAATGACCTCTGCTCCAACTTACTCACAAACATTCGCCCCCCCTTCTACCAAAACTCACGGCGTAACATTATCCTGCCCAGATAATCTTTTATGTGAGCAACTTCCATGAAACCGGAACTGGTTGATATCGGTGTAAACCTTGGTGATAAAGCTTTTGATAAAGATCGAGATGACGTTGTAGAGCGCGCCATCGAAGCCGGTGTCACCACTATGATTCTCACCGGAACAACTCTGGAAGAATCCCAGCAAACCATTCAACTGACCGAGCAATACCCGGATCACTGCTTCACTACCGCAGGCATTCACCCCCATTACGCCAAAGATGCCACCGAACAGCATTTCGCCGAATTGCGGGATATGTACAAACTGGAGAAGGTAGTCGCCGTAGGTGAAGCCGGCCTGGACTTTAACCGTGACTTCTCTCCTCGCCCTGTTCAGGAACAGGTGTTTGAGAAGCATATTGAGATGGCTGTTGAAAACGGTATGCCATTGTTCTGCCATGAACGGGATGCTTCAAAACGTTTCACAGATATTGTGAAGAACTATCGGGATGACATCTGCGACCTGATTGTTCACTGTTTTACCGCAGACAAAGAAAGTCTGTACCGCTACCTCGATCTTGATCTGCATATTGGCATTACCGGCTGGGTATGTGATGAGCGCAGAGGGTTTCATCTGCACCCACTGTTAAATGACATTCCTGCTAACAGACTTATGGTAGAAACTGACTGCCCTTACCTTCTTCCACGAACTTTAAAGCCCAAACCTAAAAGCCGCCGAAATGAACCGGCGTTTTTGGAAGAGGTGGTAAAAACCATTGCCGCTCAAACCGGAAAAAGTGTTGGACAGGTTGCTCAGGAAACCACAGCTACAGCCAAGTCTTTTTTCCGCCTGCCATAACAATACTGGGAATAATCTCCAGGTTATGCACGCTGGATAATGCCCTGAATGATTTTCAAAATATAAAAAAGCCGGGGCATCTGAGCCCCGGCTTTTTGGTTCAACCTTTGTATTTAAACCAGGTGTCCATTACGAGCTAGATACCAACGGGCCTGTTGTTCCTGCAGAACCTTTTTCAGTTCAATGTAGCGAGTATGGGCTTCCGAGTTTTCCCACTGTTTCTTTAGCTCTTCCGCTTTGGCTTCAAGCTTTTGCTGGTGCAGTGCAGACCACTCCTTCAAAGCATTGAGCATGGCCTCATATTGTTCTTCCAATTGAGCCAGTGCTTTTTCACAGGTCAACCTTTGCCCTGCACGCTTATATTCCATATCAAGGCGGGCTTTTTGGATTCGGAAGTCGCTGACCTTTTTCAAACCTGAAGCCAGGCGCATTTTTGAAGCGCTCCAGATCATCCACTTAGTTGGGTCGTACTGCCACCAGCGCACACCATTCCGATAATCACTGGCAAAAATATGGTGGAAGTTGTGGTAGCCCTCACCCCAGGTGAACAGGGCAAGAATGTCATTATCACGGGCTGTATTTTTATCCGTGTACGGACGGCGACCCCAGATATGAGCCAGAGAATTGATAAAGAACGTACAATGATGAGACATTACCAGTCGCAACACACCAACCAACAAGAAACTGCCTAGGACATCGCCATTGAGATAACCCAGCAGCACCGGTAGCCCGATATTCATCAGAAGCACCAGAGGGATGTAATATTTGTGCTGCCACATAACTATGGCGTCTTTCTGAAGGTCTTTGATACCTGAAAAGTCATCGGACTTGTCATCATAAGAACGCAACATCCAGCCAATATGAGAGAACCAGAAACCGCGGCTGGCGGAATATGGATCCTTATCATAATCGTCCACATTGGTATGGTGACGGCGGTGACCAGAAGCCCAGTGCAGAACACTGTTCTGGATAGCCATCGCTCCCCAAAGCGCAAACCAGAGCCTTAAACTCCAATGAGCTTTGTAGCTCCTGTGGGACCAGAGGCGGTGGTAACCAGCAGTTATGGCTGTTCCGTTAAACATAAACACTACTGCAAACATCACCCACTCGAAGGCATCAAAACCGTGGGTAAACCCATACCAAGGTACAACGGTTATCGCAGCCAGAAACGTCAGGGAGAACAGCAGTGTTGTAACAGCAATCAGAGGCGGTTTCTGCATTCAGTTATTCTCTTATCATCTTTATATAACTGCCATTATTGTAAACAGCTTCCAAGATAGACTTTGTTTCGAATTGTCACAGATAAATTTTAGCAGCTCCTTGTAGCCAGATAGCTGACCGAATTCACTGGTGTCACTGTCATAAATCCGATTCTGATTAATTAATCGAGCCAATAAGAACATCAGCGCTCAAAACGTTTGTTGGTTTAGCTGGTCAGCCTGGCTAACCCTACCGTTAGTCAAAAAATGTTGAAGCTATCACACACTTGCCGGGTTAAGCAGACCAAATCAAGGATGATTACAATGCAGGCAGGTAACCGCAGCACAAGGCTCACCCCGATGAAACTGGTGGACCTTTCCAAAGGGAGCAAACAACCAAAACAGCTCAAACCCAAAAGGAGCGTATGCCCGTGGGCTCATATAACTGCGTCAGAGCCACAGATACCTGCAACTTCAAGTCAAGTTATCTCAACCGCAGAAATCTCGGCGCTTCCCCAGCGCACAATATCCAAGGAAGAAACAGTTCCTGTTTTGTCCGAGGTGCCAGAGCTGTCGACCCCCTGCACTCCTGAGAGAACAGAGTCAGATGATTCCTCATCAACTGTTTCAGAAACATCCAGTGATAGTGAAGAAAGTACTCCCGGAGAGGAGTCAGGGTATGAGGGAGGCCACGACTCACGAGATTCTGGCACCGAAAGCAAAAGCAGCACACCTTCTCCACTTGGCTCTCCACTACCACAAGCACAAGAGGATCTTTTTACCTGGGAAGAACTTGCCGATCAGTCGTTCTATGGAGATTTAGATACAGTGTGGGAGTGCGCACCTGTCTCTTCACAAGTAACGCCGCCTCCTCCAAAGCCAGAGAAATCCCCTTGGAAGCAACTACCTGAATTTACACCAAGAGATGAAAGTGAAATCTGGGGTCAGCTTACTTCCAGTCAGACACCAATTCACAACACCCAGAAACCACTTTGGGAACAAGAAAAGATGCCTGGAAGGTTAGAAAGCTCCAGCAGCTCAAGCTTCAGCGATTCCGGCTGTGAAGAAGACCCGACAATGTCTTCAGACCCAGAGCATCTGAATTCCAGCCCAAAAAGAATACGAATAAGAGATTTAAAAAGTTACTGGCAGCTTCCTTATGACGAGTTTAAAAGACAAATAAGCCAAATGTCCTGCGAACAACTTGGCCGCCTTGGGAAAAGCAAACCCAATAGCTTTTCCAAGGAAAAGGTGCTGAGGGCATTCTATGAGAGAGTGACAAATACTCTTCCGGAAACTCTGAGCTCAATTGATTGGGTTCCGGGCTTACTCCGGCCTCTTACCACGAGCTCTCATTATAATGATGCAACAGTAAAAGCTATTTGTGATCGTCTACACGCTGGGTTGACCAAAGCGCCTTATCAAGAATATGACTTAGAAACTCTTGCAAACATTATAGAATCCGTTGCCGAAACAGGCTTTTTTCATCCGGTTTTTGCAATAATATCTGAACGTTATTTACAAGCTTACACACCAGTACATCCCATACAGTTTCACCGTTTTCTGCGTATGGCCCGCCAGTACATGATCACCCATGCACTGGCCTGTGAACGAAAAGATAACGTTATGGAAAAGAGGCTGGAGAAAAGCGTCTGCACATTTATACAGTCTGCAAAAGAGTTCCAGAAAAAGCACAGGCTTAGTCTCGCCGAATCCGACATGATGCACTGGCTTAGCCTTTATGGGTATTACGTTTTAAAAATGTCTATTGCTGAACCTGATCCACAGGATGCATCCGACCAACCGCCTGTGGTAAGTGAGTTCCAACAATACATCTTTCAAAAGCTCAAGGAGCGCCTTCCTTGTGTAACCCTCCAAGAGGAGGTCACACTGAATGATACGGGGCTAAGCGCTGATATTTACTGCAAACCGAAGATAGTTATTGAGGTCGATGGAAAAAGCTTCCACCACTTAAATGAGCTTGCCCTATCGGAATCACCCAAAGCCCATTGCGACAGGGAAACAGGTAAAACGATTCTGAAAAGGCGTATTCTTCAACATGCAGGCTATACAGTCATTAATCTCTCTGAGAACAGTTCTGATGCAATACAGTCAGCAGTTGAGCAAATTATAACCCTGCGTTTACGGGCTGACCTTCCTGCTCGCCCTTTCTTGTTACAAAGACCAGTACTGCAGCCGATTAAATCCCCCCCTCCGGTCGAATCATCCCTTCGAGTTACGGCAAATGTATTTAAACCAGGGGTGCCCTATGTCATAGCACCAGCTTGCTAAGAGAAAACCCGGCTCTTCTGCATAACTGCTCTACTACCAACACCCACCCTGTTGTATCCTACAGGGTTTTACCGGCAACTCATCTGGCCCGCCTCACCCGCTGGGCCTCAAGGCATCTTGAGCAATGATGGAAGAGCATTACCATCCTCAGAAGATTGAGGAAGAAGCCCAGAAGTACTGGGCGGAAAATGACAGCTTTGCTGTCACCGAGCAGGAAGGCAAAGAGAAATACTACTGCCTGTCCATGTTCCCTTATCCCAGCGGCAAGCTACACATGGGTCACGTGCGCAACTACACCATCGGTGATGTTGTGTCCCGCTACCAGCGCATGCTTGGCAAGAACGTTCTACAGCCAATGGGTTGGGACGCTTTCGGCCTGCCTGCTGAAAACGCAGCCATCAAGAACAAGACTGCTCCAGCGCCCTGGACTTACCAGAACATTGATTACATGAAAGGCCAGTTGAAGAAGCTGGGCTTTGGCTTCGACTGGAGCCGCGAACTGGCTACCTGTGCCCCTGAATACTACAAGTGGGAACAGTGGTTCTTCACCAAGCTGTACGAGAAGGGCCTGGTTTACAAGAAGATGGGTGCGGTAAACTGGTGCCCGAACGACCAGACCGTACTGGCCAACGAACAGGTTGAAGACGGCAAGTGCTGGCGTTGCGACACCATCGTTGAGCGCAAGCAACTGGCTCAGTGGTTCGTAAAAATCACTGCATACGCCGATGAACTGCTGGCAGATCTCGACAAACTGGATGAATGGCCTGAGCAGGTTAAGGCCATGCAGCGCAACTGGATTGGCCGTTCCGAAGGTGTAGAAATGGCCTTTGGCGTTGCCGGTTCTGACGAAGAGATTCGTATCTATACCACCCGTCCAGACACCGTTATGGGTGTGACTTACGTGGCTCTGGCTGCTGAACACCCTCTGTGCAAAGCTGCTGCCGCAAACAACCCGGCTCTGGCTGCATTCATTGAAGAGTGCAAGAGCAACACCACCTCCGAGGCCGATATGGCCACCATGGAGAAGAAAGGCGTTGATACTGGCATCAAGGCTATTCACCCGATCACCGGTGAAGAAGTATCCGTTTGGGCAGCTAACTTCGTACTAATGGATTTCGGTACTGGCGCGGTTATGTCTGTTCCTGGTCACGATCAACGCGACTACGAGTTTGCCAAGGTTTACGGCCTGCCCATCAAGCAGGTTGTTAAGCCAGCTGGCGATGAAGAATGTGATCTGGAGAAAGAAGCCTTTACTGAGAAAGGCATTCTGCTGAACTCTGGAGAGTTCGACGGACTGAGCTTCAAAGATGCGTTCGAAGCCATTGCCGACAAGCTGATTGCTGATGGCAAAGGTGAGAAGCAGGTGAATTACCGTCTGCGTGACTGGGGTGTGTCCCGTCAGCGCTACTGGGGTTCTCCAATCCCTATGCGTTATCTGGAAGACGGCACCGAAGTGCCTGTACCTCTGGAAGATCTGCCGGTTCGCCTGCCTGAAAATGTTGAGATGGATGGTGTTCAGTCTCCCATCAAGGCTGACAAAGAGTGGTGCAAGGTGACTCACAACGGTCAGCCTGCCACTCAGGAAACCGACACCTTCGATACCTTTATGGAGTCCAGCTGGTACTACGCCCGCTACTGTTCTCCTAAAGCTGATCAGATGCTCGACCCGAAAGCTGCGAACTACTGGCTACCAGTCGACCAGTACATCGGTGGTATTGAGCACGCGGTAATGCACCTGCTCTACTCCCGCTTCTTCCACAAACTGCTGCGTGATGTTGGTGGCCTGGTAGACAGCGACGAGCCGTTCAAGAAACTGTTGTGCCAGGGCATGGTACTGGCAGACATCAACTACACCCTCGATGAGAAAGGCGTGAAGCACTATGTTGCGCCGGGTGATGTTGAAGTACGCGATGGCCAGCACTTCCTGAAAGATACCAACACTGAAGTTGTTCATGCGGGCGTGGGCAAGATGTCCAAGTCCAAGAACAACGGTATCGACCCACAGGATCTGGTTGATCAGTACGGTGCCGATACCGTGCGTCTGTACACCATGTTCGCTTCTCCACCTACCCAGACTCTGGAATGGTCTGATTCCGGTGTAGAAGGTGCCAACCGCTTCCTGCGTCGTTTCTGGAAGATGGCTGCCAGCCATGTAGCGGCTGGTGAAACCGCTGCTCTGGACGTTAACGCTCTGAACGATGACCAGAAGGCTCTGCGCCGCAAGACTCACGAAACCATCGCCAAGGTTTCTGACGACTGCGACAAGCGTCTGACCTTCAACACCGCTATTGCCGCAATCATGGAGCTGACCAACGCTATTGGTAAGTTCAATGACACATCCGAGCAAGGTCGAGCTGTTGTGAATGAAGCACTGGAAGCCTGCACCCTGCTGCTGGCCCCAATCGTTCCTCACACTGCTCACGTGATCTGGAACCAACTGGGTAACGAAGGTCCGGTTGTGGACGCGGGCTGGCCGAAGCTGGATGAAGCAGCACTGGTGAAATCTGCCATTACCCTGATTGTTCAGGTAAACGGCAAGGTTCGTGCAAAGCTGGAAGTTCCTGCTGATGCCTCAAAAGATCAGATGGAAGAGCTGGCTAAGAACGACGAGAACGTGCAGAAGTTCACCGATGGCAAGACCATTCGCAAGGTGATTGTTGTTCCTGGCAAGCTGGTAAATATTGTTGCTAACTAAGCTGCCAGACTAACGGTTCAATTGCTTTAACCCATCCCGGTATTTGCATGCGCAGATACCGGGATTTTTATTAGATTAAAGGGCTGCCAGATAGTAGAATCTCAATGACTGCTATCAAATCCCGTCTTGCGCGGACTGTAGAAACATCGAAGGAGTATTCAACCTGTTCTCCTGAGCGAAGAGTGCACCTCATTGGACTTTTTAAATTTTTATAACGCTCTCCAGAGCCAAGAGCATCACGCAACACCTGCAAGTCAGTTTTAAAGGCTCTGTCACTGGAAAGACGACTGACGAGGTTTGTGTAGTCCGCCCCGGTTAACGCACTGAGATTACACACGTAAGATTTATCAATTTCCATCATGTCTGGGTCAGTTGCAGGAAAGATACGCCCCTCCACATTTTCAGCCCTTCTGATAGCTATTGCCACCTCAGAAGCTCTGGCACAAGTTTCCCTGAACTCCATGAATTTATTTTGTCGCTCCCTATGCTGCCGCTCTCTGGTTGTCTCCCGAAGCTTCACTTTGTATTGCGACATCTTTGCTGTCTTACCACGTGTTTTGTATTTGAACTCATGGTTGGTTTGCTGACAACGACGAGAGGAAGGGGGTGCTTTTAGCATGGTGGGTCCAGTAGGCTATTAAGAACAACCTTTGAAAACTTGTCGCTTAAAAAGTTGTTCCAAAATAACAGTTTTGTTCGCCTGACTTAGGGGGAGAACTATAGATTTAACTAACCGTTCGGTTAGAACGGTTATAGCCTTCAGGTACATTCAATGAGTGATAAATTTACTGTCACTAATTCATTCAGTCGTTATGGCAACAATTCCAAAACTATAACGCCGACAAAAGCCGGCGTTATTTTTGAAGCATCTTTTACTGAACCTGGCTCGCTGGTGCCTGTACCTCAGACCTTAAGCCCTTAACCCAGTCCGATACATTCTCATCAGAAAGATAATGGCCTGCTCGTGAATTGCTCTCGCTGAAACCCAGGCTCTTTAGCTCATCCCGGAACTCTTGCTCGGTTGGTCCAAAGTAGTCCAGTTTACGCTTTTCATAACGCTTATGCTCATAGTCCTTCATATTGACGAAGAAGCTGACCACCGCTTTGCGCGAAGGATTTGACAGTACAATATCCTTAACCCTGGTGTGAATTTTTCCCATGCCATGTAGAAAACCGCGGGATATCCGATGGAAAATCAAAACGTCATCCGCCTTCTGCAACCACATTCTTTGCAGTTGATCAGCTTTTGCCGCTCTCTGGTCCAGTAAAGGCTTCCCCTCCTCATACTCATCACCATACAAACTGGGATCACCCATTTCTACCATGCGAATACCGTTCGGGAGCGTCTTAACCTCAATCAGTTTGTTATGGGGTTTATCTTCATCGTTCTCCATAAAAACATCACTTCCCGCCAAATAATTAGCCAGACGACTCTTCCCTGTGTAGTAATGTCCATCCAAAACGATGACTTTCCCTTCCGTGCTTTCTACCTGCTTTGCGTAGTCCCTGATGGTTTCTTCCTGAACCTGATCCATATCAGAATAATGAACTAACCCTAGGTCAAGCTTGCCATCACGCAGTGGCTTGCTCTCTAATTTCTTTTCTGGCTTTTTCTCCCTGTCAGTTCTTTTAATTTTCTTAACACCAGATTTCCGCTCTTTTAATGATTCCCACCCCCAGTTTAATAAGGAGTGATAAAGAATTGAGCGTGCCGCTGTAACCAATCGCCATGCACCAAGTTCTGGCCCAGGAACTCTACGCTGCTCCAACTCTGCAAGAGAGCTCTTGGCCTGTGCCTCCTCGGGTAAACCATCAACGCCCAGCCATAGTTCGGGCAAATCTGTCCCTTGAGTACTGGTATGATCAGCCAGAAGGTAGCTTGATGAACCCAAAGATATAACCTGCATATAACGACCATTGATCACTGGTGTCTCTATATCGGAACAGGCAATTTGCATATCTTCTGTTCCTTCCCTCTCAATCAACTGCTGCCAATGCCTTACAGCACATTCAGAAAGAGGGTAAAGTGCTCTGCCCATTCCATTGCTATCTGGTGTACGGGATAAAATATCCGTTAGCCATAGGAGTTCCATTGAGTCAGGCAAGTTGACGTGAACCTTGGAGCAGGATTTTTTTTCCTTCCTAAATAAACAAACTGAAAGATTTTGCGATGAATCGCCCTGTGGTGTTATCAGCAGTTTAGAAACTTCGTTTTTAAGTGCTATCTGGGCCAAGTTAGCAAGATGGTCGTTGCCCGCTGCATATTGCTTTTCAAAGTGCAGGGCCAGGCTAGGTTTGTCCTTGTTGATATAAACGAGCTGATAAGGCTGCTTATGTTCTGCCAATACTTCTCTAACTCCATAAGGAAGGTGCTCCTGACTCTGCAACCAGATTTCCCAAGTTCCCATCAATACAGTTGGACTCTCTGCGGCCAGGGAATCCAACCACAAATACCCCTGCCCAGGTTTTAAAAAGCGATAAGCTTTCAAAGGAAGACGCAATAACTGCCGCCCAGCAAATAACTTCCAGTTTGGTGCTAAAACGTAATCCAGAGTAAGCCCAACACTCACTGCCGTTAAAGCGAATATCGAAGAAGAAGCAACCACTTTATTGACAACATAACCGGCTGCCACCATTCCGCTGAAAGCCAGTGCTGCATAAGCTTCATTTTCTGCATACCAGTGCATGCGGGACTGATCCTTATTCAGCAGTCGGGAATGTATGCCACTGGATTGCTCATAAGAGAATGCATAAGAAGCTTTGGCACCCAAAAAGGTGCCAGACAGTAACAGTATGTAAATAGCTACGACCAAATGCTTTTTGGTGAAAGGGTTGGACACCGCAAAAGCTCCTCGGATGCTGGGGCGCAGCAGTTTAGGCAACAGGTTCCTTTTTTCCCAATTCAGGAAAAAAGGAACGTATCATTTATGGGAGCCTGTTATTTATTTAGCATTTACCCTGGCTGGCAACATTCTTGATTTACCTTTCACCTGACTAGAGGATGGCTGACCTTTCTTAAGGCTTTCTTGTAATACTTCCATCCCTTTCCTTTTATACCCATCGAAAAGGCCTTTCTCCTTACTAATATTTCCAGATAATCGGTTATGCTGCTCTTCCTGAGCATTTACCTGAGCATGGAGGCTTTCCATTGCTCCACGACGTTCATCCAGCGATACCTTGTTACCGCTTTCCCCCTGTAAAACATTGAGTTTTGATTGCAGTACAAATCTATGCTGTAGGTTGCCATACATCAGGGTTTGATACTCCTCCAGAGAAACCACGGACTGTAAGGCTTCGGTGAAATAAAGGAGACCTTCTTGAGTAGCCCTATGCATTTCTTTTAGCTTGTCACAACTGGCCTCAACGTCTTGCAACTCTCCCTGAGATTCATGCATTTTCCTTAACAGGATCATTTGATTTTTTAGAACACGTTCGGCTTTTTCCAGCAGAATTGCCATATTGCGTTCACGTTTTTCTTCTAACTCAACTAACTGCTCAAGCTCCGCTCTAACCGGTTCCAACTGTTGGGAATGATTTTTAAGCCCGGTAATATAAAATCCAAGACAATCCTCATGGGCAGACAGCAGTTCTTTCTGGCTTCTCAGGAGTATCTCGTCAACAGATTCACCGGAACCCAAACTCTCTTCTGAACCAAGTGGAAATCGCCTTGCCAATAGAGCAGCATGTCTACATGGTTTCATCACAGCACTTGCAGTCTGCACCGCTCCAAGAGATCTGTTGCCTTGTGTAATTCCTGCTGTACCAGTCTGAGCCTCACTATGTGAAGGTTGATCCTTACTATCGGGCTGCGATGGTTTTTGTGATCCTGGTGGTGAGGATACTTCCACACTGCCAGATGTTTTAGCAGGCGTTTTAGAAGACTGACCGGTTCGGCTTTTCTGCAGCAGCTCACGCACAATACTGCTAGAGATATAATAAAGCTGTGAAGCCGCTGGATCCCCAGGCTTGCGTATATAAACCTCTATAAGTTCCGATACGTTGTCATTGTAGGTTCCGGAATGAATCCCACTGATTGTTTCTGGAGTGCCACCTTCTGTTCCTCGAACAGACATATCTCCCATAACTTCCGTTACTGTTCTGGCTAAAAGCTCATCACGTTGCCTGTCACAGGAGCGGATTTGATGCTCGCAATACTCCAGACACCGATTAAGCCCAAGCAGTGCGGATTGGGATATTCTATGGCCCTCTTTCAACTCCTCTAAACGGCTTTTTAAATGCTCATAGTCCTGCCTGAAGGATTTCAAATCTGCTTCTGTTTTAAGTTGTTTACTGGTGGTGGACTCAAGAGCATCTTGTTGTGCCAGCATAGTTTGATGAGACGCTTTGACTCCGGCTACGACCTTATCTAATTCAGCACCAGTGCGCCCAAGATCTGCTGCCAACCTTTGACTTTTCTCAAGATGCACCCTTCCAGCATCTACATGCATGGCACTGACAAGCGCCTGAAACTCCCACAGTCGCTTTTGAGCAGGAGTCATTCTGCCTCCAGCCGGAAGATGAAGAATCTCTTTCTTATGAGCTATCAGCTCGTCGATATCAACGACACGGCCACAGAAACAACACATCTCTTCATTTTTCTTTCTCTTAGAATCAGGCGTGTTTGATGAACTAGTCTCTGGTGGCTGGCTTTGGTCTACAGATCGCTTCTGGCCTGCTGGGTGTCCACCATCTTGGGGGTATAAAGGGCGTCGGGAAAGGGGTGCGTTCATGAATCACTCCAATGATTATTTAAACTCCATAACCTTTGACCCGAAGTAATTATTAAGTTGTTAGCCTGTTAGGGGGAATAACCTAATTGTTTAAATGACGGGATAAGACGACCGAGAAGAAACAAGAATATAGGAGTTTATTTTGAGCGAGCTGGAAGCCCTGTTACAGGATGCAACTCTGTCAATTCCCATCCCTTGTTTTGCATAAATTCGAGTACACCTCCACCACCTTGCAAATGGCCGCCACCAATCAAAACAAAAATTGTTTTTACACTGTCGTCATCCGCTGCATCATCAAGTTTCATAGCCATAATGCCATCGCTATGAACAACCAAGGTATCAGTACATTTCTGACATATCTTTTTCTTGTATGTCTGGTGGAAATCTTCATCAAATAATAAATGCTGGTGAGACTCCTTAACCTGGCGATTCCAAAGAGCTGTTCGATCCTCATTACAAAACAAAAATTCCTTCTCTTCCATTTTGCAACCTCTGAGAGAGTGCTCTTCCCTTGTTTCCAATCCAATCACTCTCACATCAGGCCTTGTAAGGTGCTCTTTAAAAAACAGTTCACTCGAAACAACATTCAAACCGACAGCTTTGAGCCACCCTCTGCAGATAAGATTGCCAAATTCCAGCAGACTCCTGCAGCTGAACAATTCTGTTTTGGAAATATGAAGAGCTTCTCCTAATGCCGCTAACAGCACTTTGTTACGTGGAGACAGATAGCCAGCAATTGCTCCATAATCTGGAGCATCTGCTTTACCGGCAAAGTGATCTTCAATAGTGGTTTCAAGTGCCAGGACGTCTGCGCCCATCGAACACTCTTTAACGGCAGCAGGAACAGGAAACATTTCCGGATCAGTATGATGGCAAATGCCGTAACAAAATATTCTCTTGTCACTTCCCGGCTTTTCCAACAGCCAGAGAGGTTTTTCATCAGCTTCTTTTTGTACCCGTCCAACAACCTGCTTCTGGCCTTCTGCTAATGATTTTATTTTTCTAATAAAGATATCTTTTCTGGCCCACAGCAGTTTGTTTTTGAGCAATTGCAAGGAGCCATAATTCCATGAGGCAGAATTCCATCTCAAACGTTTTGGCCGTACTGCAGCCTTAAATTTTGAAGATTGTTTGCGGGTTGAAGGTCGTAATGTCGATCGCCTTCTTTGCCGTACTGTTGATGCCCTTAATTCCATTGCTGGCTGATTTTTTAACTTTTCGGCATGCAATAAACACATGATTTTCTTTGGAAGACACTAACCAAACTGTTACATCCCTTTATTGGCCCGCCACCGCCACGTTCAACATCATCGCTCTGCTACACTCCCTCGCCATTTATCTGGGGGAGTGATATGAGCCGTAAAGTCTGGTTTGGCCTGCTGTCAGGCAATGTCATAGAGTATTACGACTACGTGCTCTATGGATTAATGGCTCCTCTCCTTTCCCGGCTGTTTTTCCCCGCTGATTCCAGGCTGGCATCTCTGGCCGCAACATTTGCCGTATTTGCCACCGGCATGATGATTCGTCCTTTGGGGGGTGTAATTTTCGGCCTGCTGGGCGATCGCATTGGCCGTCGTCATGTTTTGATGATCTGTTCGCTGGTTACCGGCCTGGCCACTTTCCTGATTGGTTGCCTGCCAACAGCTGCAACCATCGGCTCCCTGGCTACCATTCTTCTGGTTGTTCTTCGCCTTCTGCAGGGATTGGGAATGTCCAGTGAGTTCTGCTCAGTCCTTGTTATCAGCGGTGAGATTTCCCCACCAAAACATCGAGGCTTCTTCTCCAGCCTTGCCCACAGCAGTGGTATGGGCGGAACTCTTATCGCCTCACTGGTCGCCTTAGGAGTGTTTTCTCTGTCTGATACGCAGATAGAAAGCTGGGGGTGGCGGGTTCCTTTCTGGTTTGGCGGGCTTATATGCCTGAATGCGTTTTATCTTCGTTTTCATTTACCTGAACTACCGGGTCATAAAGAAAGCTCAGTGTCCCGAAAACAACTACACCGACACCGCTTCGTGTTCCCACGTATGTTTCTGATCGTGACCATGAACACGCTTCTTTATCACTTATTCTTTGTATTCCAGAGTACCCGGATGATTGAACAGCTTGGCCTGCCCCCAGAAAAAGCCATGCTGGTAAATTCAGTCAGCCTTATCGCTCTTATCAGTTTCTGCGCACTGGGTGGATGGTTTTCTGATCGAATTGGCCACCGCGCTACTTACCTGCTCAGCCTTCTCTTTATTGGAGCCTCATCTGCTCCGATGGTGATTATGATGAGTACGCC
Organism: Parendozoicomonas sp. 2304DJ65-17; assembly: GCF_058148445.1. Lineage (NCBI taxonomy): Bacteria > Pseudomonadati > Pseudomonadota > Gammaproteobacteria > Oceanospirillales > Endozoicomonadaceae > Parendozoicomonas > Parendozoicomonas sp. 2304DJ65-17. Next base: position 216,153 of record NZ_JBYVJV010000002.1, on the reverse strand, counting down.
CGATATCGTTGTTTGCGCAGGTGGTCAACTTCTGGCTGCATTCGCGACAGGTATGTTGATGGGTAGCAGCAGCCCACTTTATTCGGAGATTTGGCCAGCAGGTCTGCGCATGACTGGTACCAATATCCCTTACAATCTGGCAATTGTCTGTTTTGGCGGAACAACACCTCTGGTCGCCTTGTATCTGGTAGAGTGGAGCGGGATCTCATGGGTCATGGGTCTGTATGTGTTGCTATTAAGCCTTATCAGTTTCGTAGTCATCTGGCCGATCAAGGACAAAACGAGCCAGAGCCTTTCGCAAAAAGCAAACAAACATCCATTGCAAAATAATACGTAAACATTCAACCTTTCCATTCCAGTTGGTCAGGATAAAGCCTGAGCGAGCCTGGCAATTCGCTACTCATGAGGTCTGAAGTATGGGGCGTTGTTGTGATGGTAAATTTCCGTTTGGAAAGAATGCGTGTGAGTTTGAGAATGACTCCCCGGTATGGGGGTGGATTTTTCCAGTTCTGTTAGGCCTTGCCCCTCTGGTATACCACTTTTTTTTCCTCTAGAAATGACCCGTAGAGAAACCATTTTCTCTACGGGTATCGCTGTCAGGCCTTCTGAATTGTTTCTTTAACCCACTGCTTTAGCTCAATACCGGCTATAGTCAGAGGGCCATCGCCCATCATATCGGCCTGAACGCGGAAGAAGTTCACGTACAGAGTGTTGCCTCTCAGAATATACTCATCCATATGCAGAGGCAGAACAACAACGTTCACATCACCTTCAATATTCAGTCCGTCGAAATTCATGACCTTAAGGGGAGCCATCATGGCTTCCATCAGACCCATGTCTTCCATGGCCCACATGTTGTTATTCCAGAAACGTGATTCACATTTGTGATCAGCGCTGAAAATTTCACGATTGCTGATTGCGCTCAGAGCACGACGCACAGATTCAGGCTGAAACTCTTCGGTGTAAACAGGCTTCATCTGTTCATGATCAGCAATGGTCATGATGAATGGTTCGCCTACCTTTTCACGATCAGTTGTGGCCTGCCAGAAGTAAAACATTAACTCCATGACTTCCATATTCATCTTGATCGCCATAATTCTTGCTCCTGATTCACTGGATGCCCGGTTCATGGCAAATCAGATCACAGGCCATGACTGTCAGGCAGATGGGGGAAACGACCGCCATCCTAAATCCATTTGACTTACCTATTTATGATCAAAAGCAACAAAAGGTGAATGAAAACAACTCGCTGTAAATCTTCACACAAAACAACTGATATCCGTTACAAACCACTTCAAGCAACTGTAACTGGGTGACCTATACTTCCCTGCCCACAATAAACAGGCAGGATATGTCATATGCCCAAGAAGAATGAATACACGATCAGCCTCAAGCAAGACGGCCCAGCCGCAAAAGAAACAAGCAGTTCTATCGAAGAGCAGATTAATGTCTTTCTTAAATCTGGTGGTGAAATTGACCAGATACCTTCCGGTGTCAGCGGCCAAATCAGCCTCGGAGAAAAAGCGCGCCTTGCCCGTGAAGAGCAGGAAAAGAAAGAGCAAATGAAGAACGCGGAAGCCCAGTCCGACGAAACCAACGAACCTGAGTCCAAGTAGCTCTCCAGCGCTGACTTCAGAGTTTCCAGAAAGCCATTAGAAAGACAGCTCTTCCTGATCTGGTTACAATGGAGGTTTTTTAGAGAATTCTTCAGGGACTGTCGGCATGGCGATTAACTGGTATCCCGGGCATATGCACAAAGCCCGGAAAGAGATCCGTGAGGCTATGCCTCAGGTTGATCTTATTATCGAAGTGCTGGATGCCCGCATCCCCTTTAGCAGCGAGAATCCACTGGTTCCGGCTCTGCGCAAAGATACTCCGTGTATAAAAATCCTTAACAAAGCTGATCTTGCCGATCCGGAGCTGACTCAGCGCTGGAAGGAAAGTCTTGAAAAAGAGCAGGGAATCAAAGCTATTCCCATGAGCCAGCATGAACCCGGTAAAGTGCGTGAGCTTCTGAAAATCTGCCCAGCCATGCTACCCCACCGCAACTTTGAAGGTACACCGCTGCGGGCGCTGATTCTGGGCATTCCCAATGTGGGAAAATCTACAACCATCAATAATCTTGCCGGAAGAATTATTGCCAAAACCGGCAACGAACCAGCCGTTACCAAAAGCCAGCAGCGCATAAAACTGGAAAACAATATTGTACTGCACGACACTCCTGGATTCCTGTGGCCAAAGCTGGAACCGGAAGAGTGTGGCTACCGCCTTGCCATCACTGGAGCCATAAAGAATACAGTTCTGGAATTTGAAGATGTGGGCATGTTCCTGGTTGAGTACCTGATGGAAGCTCATCCAGATGTACTGATCAACCGTTACAACTTCAGCGAACTACCTGCCAGTGCGATTGAAGTGTTTGATGAAATTGGCCGCCGCCGTGGCGCAATGCGCAAAGGTGGATTCGCAGATACTCATAAAGTTGCAGAGATTCTTCTGAATGATTATCGCAGTGGCACTTTAGGGCGAATCACTCTGGAAACTCCAGAGCTGATTACCAAAGAGCAAGCCATTCTGGCAGCTCTCCACGAAGAGCAGGCCGCCAAAAAGCAGGAAAAAGAAGATCGCAAGAAAAAGAAGAAGACCAGAGCGTGATCTACTTTCTGGTTTAGGCAGTACAAAAAGCTAAGGCCTACTTAGGTTTGAAAGAGCAGGCGATAACAACAATGAATACCCAAAAAAGAATTATCAATTTTCTGCTCTTTCAGGCTGGCTGGTTTGCCTGTGTTTTGGGAGGAAACAGCGTTGCTATCCCTTATACAATCAGCGTTGTACTTATTCATGTTCTCTGGATTGGTTCCTGGAAAAAAGAACGGGAGCTACTTGCTGTCACTTTCCTACTAGGCAGTACCATTGACACCTTCCTTGGCAACCTTGGCGTGCTCACTTTTCCCGGAGAGGGGAACATTTTGCCCTTGTGGCTCGCCTGCCTTTGGCTGTTATTCGCAACAACACTTCGCCACTCTCTGGACTGGACCCGCGAACACAAATGGCTGGGAGCCTTGGGCGGCATGTTCGCAGGGCCTCTGAGTTATTATGCCGGAGCCAGACTCTCAGATATTTCCCTCGGAGCGCCGGAATGGAAAACCCTGCTGATTCTTTCTATCATCTGGGCAATTGTCATTCCCCTGTTGCAGAGCTTTTCTGATGTATGGCTGGAGCGTTACCGAGCGAATAATTCGACTCACTAAAAGGCTTTTCTGATCGCACAGCTGATCTTTGTATGAGAGCCATGGAGGCATGCCGGGTCTTCCATAACGTCATATACATCAAGTAAAGATTCATCTATTCCCGCTCCCCTCATAATCTGAAGAATACTTTCTTTAAGAAAAAGAGCACCTGCAGAACCACCAGCATATACATCGAAACGGTGTGACATTCGGAAATCAATCGTGTCTAACAGTTTCATCTTTGATGGCAATTCAAACCCAAAATCCCAGCGCCCTCCCTTGCAGGTATAAGCTTTAAAAAACTGTTTATGGACATCGAGATAGCGCTGACTGTCATAACCAACAGGAAAAATAACAGGCTGGGCATTAGCCAGTTGAACATCCTCAATGACAAGCCAGCCGCCGGGCGCGGTAGCGGAATACAACCTTTGCAAAAGCTCTTCACGTTCAGCCATGTGCACCAGCAAATAGCGCACGTGAACAACATCATATTTATTGGATGGCAAAGGATCACAAATCAGGTCGTGTTTCTTGACCGTAACCCTGCTGAGATCAGGTAACTTCTCAAGCAGGTCAACATCAATATCTGTGGCTGTAACCTGCGACTCCGCAAACCGATCTCTAAACCAGAGGGCTATGGAACCTCTACCAGCAGCAACTTCCAAAAATTCTCCCTTATCCGGAAGAGAAAGAGATTCCATAAACGCAGTTGAAGATGGGTCTTCCAGTTCTTCAAGTAACTTCAAACGCTCCGCTGCAATTATTCTGTCTTTATCATGCAGATACTCAGACATATTAACTTCCCGATACTCAACAGTGAGAGGCAGGAAGTTCTAGTTCAGATTATCCAACAGGTAAAATTCTACGAATTAGAGGCTGGGCCTGTAGTTCTGTTCAAGAAGGTGAACGATGGGTAAGAACAGTGGCTCAGGCATTTGGTCCCAGGATACCCAGCGCCACTCTGAACATTTATCCGGCTCCATAACCTGTGGTTCGCCTTCCGCTTCACCAATAACAAATAACGTTACGTAGTGTTTGCCCTCAGCTTCAAATACATCATTGGTGAATGGCCCAATGCGAGTATTCACCAGAGTGAGGCCAGTTTCTTCCAGAACTTCCCGGCGGGCACACTCTTCCACAGACTCACCATATTCCAGGTGACCTCCCGGGAACTGCCAGCAGCCATCACCATGCTTGCCCTTGCGTAAGCCGTACAGAACTTTATCGCCCCGCAGAATAATGGCTCCTACACCAACAGCAGGTCGGGAATATTCAGTTATCATGGATTAATAAGCCTGTAATGGAATGTTCAAAATGAATAACAGGGAAAAGCCTAACTTACCACCCCGCTGCCCACGATGCGGATCAACAATGGTGTTGCAAACGGCTAAGCAAGGGAAAAACGCAGGCAATCAATTTTGGGGCTGCAGCCGCTTTCCTATGTGTAAAGGTATACGAGCCTACCAAGCTCCCGGATCAAACCAATCCTCGTAATCCTCTGCCACAACATCCACCATTTAAATCTGTGTTACCGCAGCATTTGTTGCGTACTTCGTTAGGTAAACGACTTAGGTCTTCAATGTATTCGTCTGTGTCGTGAAACTCTTCTATCTCTGCAATTGGAAGAGTGTCCCGCAGATACATCTTCACAGCAGCTTTTGGATCTTTTTCGGTTGTTACCAAACCTTCAATATTGCGGCTGGCCAGTTCTGCCTTCAGGCCACTGCCCATACCGGCTGTAATCAATACATCCATTTCGTCGAAAGGGTGCGGCTGACCAGCATCAGTATCAAACCAGGTTTCATTCTTGAACAGTTCATGAACCTCGCAGCTGACTATGCGCTTGCGCTCTGGCTGTACAATAAACACCTGATGATTTCGGCAACGGGCTGCATAGCCTGTGATCGTGCGGCGGTTCTGGGTGGTAACAACAATCTTCTTCATAAACCAAAGAGACAGCAGACTGAAAAGCCGGTCATTCTCTATGGAGTCAAAAGCTATTTCCCTGACTTAGAGCGTACTTTGTAAGATTCAGGTCAACGCCAGCCAGGTTCCAACACCCACCATCAGGGTTCCAGCTATACGATTCATGACCTTTACATTGTTTCCTTTCTGGAGAAAACGGCGCAATGTCCGACCACCACTCGCATAGGCAACCAGAGAAGAGAACTCAATAAACAAAATCAGAAACAACATCACCACAATTTGTGGAGCCAGCGCCTGATCGGAATTAATAAAAGGAGGAAGCAGGGAAATAAAGAACGCCCAGCCCTTAGGGTTAGCGACAGCGGTCACAAATCCCTGCATAGCCAGTTCGGTCGGCAAAATATGGCTTTGATCAACATTAAAATCCTGAATCGCCATTTTGCCTTTAGACTGCCAGAGCTGAATACCCAGCCATAATAAATAAGCACCACCAATCATTTTAAAAGCGGTAAACAGTGATGGATATTCCAGCATTACGGCAGCACCACCAACCATCACCAGAAAGGCAATTCCACCAACAGCAACCAGCTCACCGGCCATCATCCATAATGTACGACGCACACCGATTGTCATTCCAAGGGTCATAGACAAGGTCATGCACATACCCGGTGTCACAGACACAAAAATAAACGTCGGGATAAAAACAGCCAGAACTGCAAAGCTCATTGAAACTCCGAGAGGGTGGGTGAACCATCAATCAAATCGGAGTGTATCACGAACCCGCTAATTCCTCGGCAGCCCCATGCCAGAGGGGTTGGGTATACAAAAATGGAGATTTTGTAACCTGACTCTAAAGACCTGTACGAACTGGGAAGATGCAATTTATAGTAGAAAAAGCCTGCGCTAAGGTGTGCTCATAAAAATAAAAAGAAGGGCTGACAATGACTGTTAATAAAATCACAGCCGCGATTATTTGTAGTTTAATTTCTGGCGTAAACCATGCTGAACTAACCCCTCTTGATGATGAGACTATGTCCAGCATTGAAGGGCGTAATGCTGTGGCGTTTACCATGGACAATGTCTACGTCAATACGGAAGACGACGCCAGCCTTGAATTGCATTTTGATTCCGGTGCGCCTCTGACATTTAAAACTCTGAGCTGGACCAATGCCGATTATGACAATGGCACAGGTTCCAGTGAAAAGGGTAACGATATTGGTTCTTACAGCGATCCCTTCTTTATCAATATCGAAGAAACCTCCCAAACACTGCCTAACGGTCAAACCATTAACGCAGAGCAAATGGTTTTTGCCTGGCCAGAAGGTGATTACCGCAACGGTAATGAAAGTGCTGGCCTCTATGACATGACCACTGAGATGGAGTTAACCCACCTCAGCGGTAAGAAAGAATCAGGCATGTTATTTCTGTACGGCCTGAATATGGATAACTCCTACACCAAGCTCTGGGCCACGGATGATGGCGGGCTGGCTATGTCTGGCCTGATTGATTTTGAGGCCAGCAGCCTCACTTATGCCCCTCTGGATGATGATGGTGAACAAAAAGATTCCACGTGGGTTTTGGAAGGCGTTGACCTTTACCTGCCGATTGGCTCGCTCTACCAGCCACTGACTCTCGATATTACCGATAATCTCGAATTAAGCTTGGAGTTGGCCGCAGTTACACCGGACACTGCAGAACTGTTTTACGCACAACCCAAAGCTGAGCTGACTGTTGATAACATTGGCGTAAACGGTTGGGATACCGGACAGAGCACTCTTACTGGTATAGAGATTCAGTACCTGAGTGTTGAGACCGCAAACATCACCGCACCGGATGGCAGCATTAACACCGGAGCCATAGCTGTTACTGAAATACCTATTGATACTGCAGACACTTCTGGTCAGCGAACCGATGGCAGTGATAAAGACACTTCCTTTACTCGTATAACCCTTGGCCTTGATGTTGCTGTAAACCTGAATGCTGAGCAGGTTATTCTTGGGGAAGGTGAACGCCCGGATGGTCAGAATAACGGTGGTTATGATGCCGATATCTGGATTGATGACCTTTCTTTAGGAACGGTAGAAGAAATTAATGGGCAAGAAACCATTGTTCCTTTTGAAATTTCACAGCCATACGTTGAGTTCGCCCGTAATGAAAATGACGAATTGGTTGGCGTACGCCTGGGCTTTGGTGAAGCCAATGGTACGCTGGGAGGAACCATACGCTCACTCAGTGGTGATATAGAAGCTGTAGGTGAAGTTGATCTTGGTTTTTTAGGCAGTATTGATGTGAACTCTGAAGCACATAATGTTAGAGAGGATCAGATCACGGCCAGCATAATTGGCATTCCTTTGGAGATAGATCTCGACCAATTTGGACGCATGGAATTCACCAATACCAACAATATGTATCTCGGACTTCAGAGCCAGGCCATCAATTACCCCAAAATTGGTGACGGCCCTCAGGGTACAGCACAACCAGGTTTCTGGCTTAACCTGCAGGACGGCTTGAGAGCACCTGGTCTTGCAATGGAGTTTGCCAACGGCGGTATTTCTGCATCCAATCCTCTGCCTATAAACCGTTTCACCACAGGGGGTTAAGGTATGAATACAGTTAGAATCGCCCTGCTGCCATTCTTGTCTGCTCTATCATTGTTGTCTTACGCAGAACTACAGAGTTTGTCCGATGATGATATGACCGGTATCAGTGGTCAGGCAGGGGTAACTCTCGAGCAGGATATTAATGCTTCCATGGAAAATATCGCCTGGCAACAAAGGGACGATGCTCCTTATCTTGTTGCCAACGATGCGACATGGAACTATCAGGCATCCGGCGTAACTTATGATGTTACAGAACAGGCTCTGCGTATTGGCCTGCCAGAAACCATTTATGTAGAAGAGATTTCCCAGTCTTGGTACACATCAGATTCAGCAACACCTAATACCAATACGCCAACAACGCCGAAAACTTACACCATCTATGCAGGAACGAATGGTGATTCTTATGATGACTTCACCCTGACCAGCAGTTCATCGTTAACATCGGTCAGTGATGGATCACTCAGTGGTAATGGGCAGAACTGGAATGGATCCTATGAAAATACATCCGATTACACATCCGATCCGTCTGCAACTTTGGTTATCAGTGATCCAACCCAGGTGAATCTTAATCTTGAGTCTGCCGATGATGGTTTCTTTGCCGAAGATTATGCGCAACTGACCGTGGTTGATGAGGAAGGAAATATCGTTGCCCAACAAGGGAACTCCAGTAATAACGATGCATCTCTATCGTTATTACTGAACCCTAATCACCATAATAATTTTATTATGCAGGCCAGTTTAAAAGGCACCTTCCATAGTGGTGGTGCCATAGAAATGTTCTCGCTTCCCAATCCACCAACCAAGCCTTAAGCGTTAGTAGCCGTATCCCTCTCAAGCTGCTTCCTGGTAAGAGACTTCTTCCGGAGCAGCTTTTTTTCTGGTCGCTAGATCCCACATGGCCAGCAGAAGAGGAATAGCCAGCAAGGCATAAGCCAGAGAAACAACACCAAACACACTCAACCCGGTTAACTTCAACAAAGAGGCAATCAAACCACCACCCGCCATACGGGCACAGCCGTCTATGGCAGCAGCAAGACCAGAACAATGTTTGAAGTGTTCAAGTGTTAAACCGGAAGACGTTCCGTAAATCAGGTTAAAACCAACACATCCCAGTGCTGCCACAGCAAAATACCAGAGAGGCTCATTGCCAGGAATCACCAACATGCCTGCAGCCCCGATAAGTGACAGGGCAGAACCAAAGATAATGGTTTGCCGACGCCCAATGCGACCTGCAAGATGAGGAGCCGCAATACTGGAAAGCAGTTGTAACACACCCAATATGCCAAACATCATGGCAAAGCCAAATTCATTCAAACCCGCAAGGTTCATGGCAACAAAAGGCGCATTGATTGCGTAGGCCAGAATGCCGCCCATAGTTAAGGTGCCGGTGAGTGAGTAGGTGAGAAACTGGCGATGAGTCAGAATCTCTTTCAAATTATTTCCCACATGGTTTGCAGACTTAGACGGAGCTGTGTGTACGGGATGACCTTTCTCCATCAAAATCATGGCAGAAATAAAAACCGCACTGCCTAACAACCCCATAAAAACAAAGTTGGCAGACCAGCCCCACTGCACAGCCAGAACTCCGCCGAGAGTAGGAGCCAAAGTAGGAATAGTTCCGATCATTCCACCCATGTAGCTGATCCACTTACCAGACTCCCGGGCATCAAAATGATCTCGCACCCAGGCAAATGCGCTGACTGCACAACTGGCTGCACCAATTCCCTGCAGAATGCGGGAGAGATAGAGAACAGACAAAGCCTCTGACATGGCTCCCATCAAACTGCCAATAACATACAAGCCAGTTCCCAACAGAGCGGACGTTCTGCGACCAAAATGATCAGATACCGGGCCAGCAAACAGCTGACCAACACCCATGCAGATCATGAACAGGGAGATTGTCAGCTGCATACCTGCGTCGTCCGCACTAAAGACACGACTCATTTCCGGCAGCGATGGCAGGTACATATCAATAGCCAGAGGGCTGAGAATAACCAGTGCAAAAATAACTGGCAGGGCTGATCTTTGGGTTACAGGCATTGAGGTGTGACTCTTAATTCCATTTTGGGTGATTGTCCGTGTATTGTGACTTCATTAATTATGAGTGGTAGTGATACCTTTTCATTCTCAAATTTCCCTTATGGAATATCTTAGAGCCTAGCGGTTATGTCTTTACGCGAACTGTCCCGCATTAATCTCAACCTCCTTGTTTGCTTGCAGGCACTACTAGAGGAACGCAGTGTGACTCAGGCTGCAGCCCGGTTAAGTTTGAGTCAGTCAGCGGTCAGCAAAAGTCTTTCCCGGTTACGGGAGATTTGCGGCGACCCTCTGTTCACCCGCACAGCTCATGGGCTTATTCCCACACCAAGAGCTTTGGCTCTTAAAGATGATCTGCGCCCCATACTGGATGGCCTGTGGAACATTGTTCAGCCCCAGAGCTTTGAACCTGCTTTATGTCAGCGTTATTTCCGTGTGGCTTTACCAGAGACGACCAACCAGCTGGTGTTCCAGCGATCACTGAATGAGATTATCAGCCAGGCTCCTCTGGCAAAGATTAAGATTAAAAACCTGAGCCTGAGTGATATACAGCAGCTCTCTGCCGGTAATCTTGATCTGGTGGTTCTGCCCAGTGACCTCGACTGCGGCCAGAAACGTATATCTGGCCTTTATTGCCGCAGCCTCTACGCCAACCAATTAGTTTGCCTGGTTCGTAAAGATCACCCCTGCCTCACACAAGAGTGGAATCAGCAAGCCTGGTTAAACCTCCGGCATGTCGGCATGGGTTCTGTTACTGATAAGTTTTCTATTGTTGATCGCACTCTGAACCAGCTTAAGCTGAAACGGAATATCGTGGTAGCCGTAGATGATTTCCATAACGCCACTGGTGTGTGTGAGAACACTGATCTGTTGTTAGTCTGCACTCAACAATGGGCGGAATACGCAATGTCTCGCTACAAGGTTGCTATGTTGCCGGTGCCACTTGATATTGAGCCCATTACCCATGAACTCTACTGGCACCAGAGGCATCAGCAGGACCCTGCCCACCAGTGGCTACGGTCGTTCTTTATTCGCCACACATAATTCAGCACAAAAAAGGGAGCCAAATGGCTCCCGGATCAGACTGTAATTCGTTATTTCAAATAGTCGGTAATCACATCCATATTTGCGTCGGTGTAGTAGTGACAGCTGGCTCGCAAAAATACATGCTGCCAGTAGAGAATGGATTCGCACCACCAGCCGTTGTAAACAACATCGGCTTTGTCATGCCTGCCGTTAAACATATGGCCGATTTCATGGGCAGCTACCTGATCATCATCGTCTGCCGCCATACCGTATTGGCCACCAACGTAGGCAATACCGAGGGTTTTCCAATCCATCATCTTCTCGGTTAGCAGCAGAAACTTGTTGCGCTTATAGGAGCCTAAAATACCGTTCTCCCGCTTGTAGCGCTGAAACTCACCGGCCAGCTCTCTGAGTTTGCCTGAAGGCTTGCCTCTGTATTTGAAGTTCTGAATTTTGTTATCAGTACGGAAGTCCACCACCAGTTCACTGAACAAAGGGCCGTTGCCATTTCTCTGGTAACGCTGGCTGATAGCATTCATATGTTTGGCCCACCAGCTGAAATGCTCATGAGTCAGGCTGGATACATTTTCACGAACATCCTTATGCTTGAAGACAAAGATCGTAACAGGCTGATTGCTACGGGATGTGGTTGCTGTATTGATCTCCTGCTGAGTAGGCAAAAGTTCCTGCGGGGTTTCCAGCTCTATATCAACTTGCTGGTTCTCACCTCCGATCCGCTCAGCTGACATCCCCTTTTCTTCAGCTGTTTTACCGTTGAAAGACACCTGATAACGAACACCGCGCTCATCCTTTTCTGCGGAGTAGCCAATCATCATCTGGCTTTCGCCATTTTCAATATCATCTCCCGCGGCCATGGTAAGAATGGCCTCAACCTCGTTAACCCTGACATTGAAAAGAGATATATCAGTGCGCTCTCCATCCATTTTCACGGTGAAAGGGACTGGCGATATGACCTGTACGATTTTATCTGAGCCACCTGCTCTATAGCTGAACTCCCAGGTAATAAGCGATCCGGTTCTGGCGGCTTCGGCATTCATGGTGGCACGGATTTTCGCCATGATCTGGGATGTACCGCTCTCCTCCAGAGTCAGCAAATCTGCCGAAAGCCCTGCTGAAAAGGTTAACACCAAAGTCATTCCCAACCGGATCAGTGTTCTGAAAAAGGTCATAGCCATCCTCCGCGATTATGCGAGGCATATCGGCAAGAGGTGGCAGAACTTTGTTTAATCCACAACAAGCCATCTCAAAGGAAAACAGCCAGCTGCCGAAACACCTCTTATACTCAAGGAAGAGGCCAGCCACAGTGTTTGCAAGGAAACGAGAAATGCTAAAAGGACGTGCCATTAAATCTGCAGCTTATCTATTTGCTTACGGCGTCGCCTTTGGCGCGGGAGCCTTGAGCATAGCCATGACTCATCTGGATAACTTTCTTCACAAAGACGAAGACACCCCGGACACCAAATAGGCCAACCGGCTTTAGCCTCTAACTTTCTTACAGTCATTTCCTGAACTATTTTCCTTACGTCCGATAGCGGATAAGTATTTCTTCAGTTGACACGTTTTTATTTCGACCATAATATACGCACATCCATATATTCATATATGACTGTGAAGATATTTCATGCTGCCACACCAGTTTTTTAAGCTGCTCTCCGATGAAACACGCCTGCGCTGTCTTTTATTGATTGCCAGAGAAGGTGCGTTGAGAGTCTGCGACCTGACCTCTGCACTAGAAGAGTCCCAGCCCAAGATTTCCCGGCATCTGGCTCAGCTCAGAACTCTTGGCATCTTTCAGGACACCCGGAAAGGCCAGTGGGTTTACTACAACATCGCCAAAGATATTCCCGGTTGGAGCCGTAAAGTGATAGACGGCCTCGCCAAGTCCAATTGTTTGCAGGAAACCTATCAGGCCGACACTGACCGCCTGAAGTCCGAACCCTGCGTGTGTAACTAACCTTTCAGTTTTTTGGAGACTCTTATGTCTATCAAAGTTGGTATCAATGGTTTTGGCCGTATTGGCCGCCTGGTTATACGGGCCGCTTTTGACTGGAGCGAATTCGAGTTCGTTCACATCAATGATGTGGCTGGTGACGCACCAACTCTGGCGCACCTGCTGGAGTTTGACTCCGTACAGGGAACCTGGAAGAACAACCTGATTACAGCTTCCGAAAACGCTATGACTGTTGCTGGAAAAACAATCACTTGCTCCCAGGAAAAAGAGATTGATGCGGTAGATTGGTCTGGCTGCGATGTTGTTATTGAGTGCACCGGCAAGCACAAAACCCGCGATTATCTGGACAAGTATCTGGCTCAAGGGGTGAAGCGAGTTGTTGTTTCCGCTCCGGTTAAAGACGATACGGTTCAGAACATTGTGGTTGGTGTGAACGATCATCTCTACAACCCAGAGAAACACAGAATCGTGACTGCCGCTTCCTGCACCACAAACTGTCTGGCTCCAGTAGTAAAAGTCATTCATGAAAAACTGGGTATTGAGCGCGGCTCCATGACAACAGTTCATGACATTACTAATACCCAGACTATTCTGGATGCGCCTCACAAAGACCTGCGCCGGGCAAGAGCCTGCGGCATGAGCCTGATTCCTACCACCACAGGTTCCGCAAAAGCGATCACTCAGATTTTCCCTGAGTTAACAGGCAAGCTGAATGGGCACGCTATTCGTATTCCTCTGGCCAACGCATCTATCACCGACATGGTATTTGATGTTGCACGGGACACGTCTGTAGAAGAAGTGAACGCACTTTTGAAAGAGGCTGCAGAAGGTGAACTGAAAGGCGTACTTGGTTTTGAAGAGAAGCCGCTGGTGTCTATCGATTATAAAGGCGACACCCGCTCCTCAATTGTTGATGCTCTTTCAACCATGGTTGTGGATAAGCGGATGCTGAAAATCTACGCCTGGTACGACAACGAAATGGGCTACGCCTGCCGTACAGCTGAACTGGCTTTGAAGGTTGGCAAAAGTTAATCCGAGTGAAGGCAGACTTCTGGTTAGTTTTACCGCTCTATCAGAAGTCTGCCTGTAAAGTTTCCAGTACCTCGATTGAACTCAATGAAATGACAGGCATTAAATCTCAGCTTTCCAATATTGATCGTTCCATTAAGCAGTATCTGCTGATCACTTTTAATTACTGGAACTTCACTATTACCGATGGCGCATTGCGTATGTTGGTAGTGCTCTACTTCCATCAGCTGGGTTATTCCCCTCTGGAAGTTGCGGCGCTGTTCCTGTTTTACGAGTTCTTTGGTGTGGTCACCAATCTCACTGGCGGTTGGCTGGGGGCACGACTCGGGCTTAACCGCACCATGAATATCGGGCTGGGTATGCAGATAGTTGCCCTGGGAATGCTTACTGTACCGGCAACTATGCTTTCAGTTCCGTGGGTTATGGCAGCTCAGGCTCTTTCTGGCATTGCGAAAGACCTGAACAAAATGAGTGCCAAGAGCTCCATCAAAATGCTGGTAAAAAATGGTGCTCAGGGAAAACTTTATAAATGGATTGCGATTCTCACTGGCTCCAAAAATGCGTTGAAAGGATTGGGATTCTTTATCGGCGGTCTGTTGTTAGCACTGGTTGGCTTCAAATATGCCATGGTGATTATGGCCACTGTACTTGCCGCAGTATTGCTGCTGAGCTTGAAGATGTTAGACAGCGATATTGGCAAGGCCAAAGCCAAGCCAAAATTCACTGAGTTATTTTCCAAAAGTGGCCCTATTAATATTCTCTCGGCAGCCAGAATGTTTCTGTTTGGCGCACGGGACGTGTGGTTTGTTATTGCCCTGCCTATTTACCTCGGTTCCACCTTTGGCTGGAACAGTGAAGAGGTTGGTGGTTTCCTCGCTCTCTGGGTAATTGGTTACGGATTTGTTCAGGGAATAGCACCACGCATAACTGGCCAGAACAGTGGTGGCCGAGCCGCCATGCTTTGGGCTGCCGGATTAGCGGTAGTCACAGCCTTTGTTGCTTACGGTGTGCAGGCTGGCTGGCATCCACAGTCGGTAATAGTTATTGGTTTGTTGATATTTGGCGGATTGTTTGCGGTGAACTCTTCCCTGCACTCCTACCTGATTGTTGCCTACGCCAGAGAGGATGGCGTTTCCATGGATGTTGGCTTTTATTACATGGCCAATGCCATGGGACGATTGATAGGCACAGTGCTTTCCGGGTGGTTGTTTGAAATGTCTGGATTGGTGCTTTGTTTGTGGGTTTCTGCAGGGTTTATTGCTGCGGCTTCTGTGATTTCTTTGTGGCTGCCTAAAGAGCACCATGCACCAAAATGACCACGCTTTGTTGACGAATATCCATGTCAGAAATGACATGGATTTTTTTTAATCTTTTCTGGAGACTAACACCACACACTAAACGACAACAAACACATAAAAATAAAACAGGGATTGCAGGATGCAGGTTTTCCGGAAAAGTGCTTTAGCAGTTGCTATTGCATTACATTCACAAGTTCTTCTAGCTAGCGTCACCATACCCAAAGATTCTACTTCAGAGTCTATAAATATAGACGGCAAAAAAGATATTTCTATACATGGAAAAATCAATTCACCTATGGCTGCTCCAAGCTATGGTAGAGAAAGATATGGGATATCAGGAATAGGGGCTTTCGACGGTGCATCTATCTCCATTAGTGATGGAGCCGAGGTATCTGGAAATCTCAAGGGAATAGATTTAAATAATGTGCTTGGAGATATATCCATTGAAAACAATGGGCATATATACGGATCTGACAACGCTATACACAATAACAACGGCATAAGCATCAATGATAGCCAAGCTAATATTGACATCACCAATTTAGAAAATGGAATTATATCATCTAAGTACTCTGGAATAGAAGTTCAAAGTTCTGAAATAACAGGAACCATTAAAAACTATGGATCGCTGATTAATAGTCACAATACAATCAATCTATCATTCAGCACTCTAAATGGGAACATTGAAAATAAATCTAATGGTCACATTTATGGAATTAACCACTTCATAATTGAAGCGAGCAATACGACAATAAATGGAAACATTATCAACGAAGGAATTATTGGAGGTATAGTCGGGATACATAAACCTGACATTTCATTCTTAGAACCTCATCAATCCAGCAAAAAAACCTATGGAGATACTGGAATAGGTTTATTATGGGGTGCAACTTTAAATGGAAACCTCGATAACTACGGTGAAATCTATACCGGGGATCATGGATTATATATTAGAGGAACTATTAATGGAGCAATTAACAACTACGGATTAATTAGCCATAGTTACAGTGGTATTACCATCATTGGAGATACTAATAAACCGATTCAAATCACAAATCATGGTAACGCTACAATTGATGCTAAAACAGGCATAGATGCATACGGAAGTATTCAAGCCATAGTCAACAATGGGTTAATAAAAGACACCACTTATACAACCACTGGCTACCCACCTATTGGAATAGGTATAAGCCTCGGACCTGACGGTACGACAGATAACATTACAAACAATGGTTCAATTATTTCTGATAACGGTATTTCTTCGTACGGTCAAGTATACGGCAGTATTGTCAATACAGGTTATATAGAAGCCACGGAGAAAGGGATTTCTTCAAGGGGAGATCAAAGTGGAATTATAAACTCTGGAAATATAGTTTCAGGTTATGGAATAGATGTAACGGGTTCTCAAACACCTACAGAAATTAGTAACTTAGGTGATATTAATTCATCAAAAGATGCTATTCGCCTGTGGAGCAGCAATTTGTCCTCTATTTCCAACTCAGGAAATATTATTTCTGAAAATGGCATTTTGGTTTATGGAGGTAGTTACTCTCCACTTGTTAACAACACCGGTTCTATTACAACAACAGATACTAGCATTTCTATAGAAGACAGTAGTATTTATGAACTACAAAACTCTGGCGTTCTATTATCAGACCTTTATGGGGTAAGCGTTAAAAATTCAGGATTGAATTATATAGATAACAGCGGTGAAATAACTGCACAGACTGCAATATACTCATCTGATAGTTCGTTTTCATACTTAACAAATACTGGCACCCTGAATGCCAGATCTGGCATATATATTCAGGGTCTCCCCGGTGGATATATTCTGAACCAAGGAGATATTACTGCTATAGAATATGGTATTGCTTTGATCCCTTCATACGGTGTTGATAGTAACCAACCAACCACACTTGGAACTATTGGCAACAGTGGATCTATAGATCTGCCAGACGATAACGGTAAAGGGATATTCATAGCCGGCCACTACACAGGAGACGTAGTCAATACTGGCAGCATCACCGCCACAGGCAACAGTTATGATATTTTTGAGCGAGATGGGGTAGACCCAGATCTATCCAACTACTCTGAGATCGAATCATTCACAGACTCATCCGACTACAACAGTGATGTTCGACTATTCAAGAAAGAAGGGACTGAGTGGTATGCACTTATTAGAAATGGCGAAAATCTAGGTCTACCTTTCGATGTTATCGGAATCGGTCAATTTGAAAACCAGCCAGCAAGTATTACTGAGCTCGATTCACTGGACAGTATTTATTACTACTACAGTGAGGATGCGGATAATGGTGAAGCATTTATTAATGGGAGGTATTTCAGTCGTCATGTATATTCCTCAGGTCTAGACATCAACGGTTCAATTGATGGGAATATAATAAACACCGGCGACATTAATATGAAAAACGGCAAAGGCATTGAGGTTTTTGGCGACGGTATTTCTGGCTCCATAATAAATACGGGCAACATCGTAGCTTCACAGTCAGTCGACTTTTCTAAAACATATAACGGGCAAAGATTCGAACACCGCTCAGGTAATCTTTCTGGCGACTTACTCGGCAGCGAAACTGGAATAGACTATTTTATAGCCTCTAGCGGGCGCATAGATGGAAAAATCATAGGGTTTGAGAATATTCAAATTGATGGTTCTGTTGACTGGAAAGGCAGCACTTTCCCATCGCCGAGTGAAGATACACGTCCCTACTCTTTCAGCGTTAACGAAGGCGCAACCCTTACTCTAGATGCACCTGTAACCATTCAAGGTGACTACCAACAACAGGGGACAGTGAACATCTCGCTTGTATCTTCTGAGATACCTCACATTGAGGTTTCAGAGGCCGCTACCTTGGCAACTGGCGCCAAGATTAACATTTCACCCAATAGTCTGGCGACCGCTTCATATCCAATACTATCTGCAGGCACCGAGCTAATAGTGGATGAAAATGCCTTAGATATCGGTAGCTCCTTCGCTTTCAATTTGGAACAAACTGTTATTGATAATACTCTCGAAGCACGAATAACACCTGCAGATATAGCAGAGGAACTGCTATTAGAAACGGGAAACAGTAACGCTTCATATCTTGCAGAAGCTCTTCAGGAAGCTCTAAGTACTCTAAGTAATACAGAACTTAAGGGAGCCCTTGAGCAACTCAACCAAATCAAAACTTCAGAAGAGTTTGTAGAGGTTATAGAGAACGCTATTCCCGGCCTGGATAACGAAACCCAATCCGCGCTGCTGGCAGCTGCCAATGCTGTTCAAGACGGAGCTTTCAACAATATCCTTTCTCACCTTTCCGATCTGCGTAGCTCTGGTTCTGGTGTAGGTACCGGTGACCTTCCCTACAGTGGCGGTGTGTGGGTTAAAGCTCTCCACACAGAAGCCAATCAGGGCAAGCAGCGTGATGGTGCTATGACCTACAGCGGTTATAAAGCCCGCAGTAAAGGTTTCACGCTGGGTGGTGATTTAGAGCTAACACCTGAATGGACGGTAGGTAGTGCTTTAAGTTTTGCTGATGTGACTGTGAATGTTAAGAATTCCGGTAATGGCACAACTATGGATAGCTACCAGCTCAGCGTTTATGGTGACTGGCAGCGTGATAACTGGTTTGCTAACGGTATTGTGAACTTTGGCTATAACGATGTTGAATCAAAGCGTTCTGCCGGTTCTACCCGTTACGAAGCCGATTATGGCAGCAAGCAATATGGCCTGAATCTGACTGGTGGCTATCAGTTCTGGTTTAACAAGAAAGATTCTCTGGTAGAGCCTCAACTGGTGATGAACTACAGCTTGCTCGATACCGACTCTTACAAAGAGAAGTCCAGTGCTGGTGATGTCGTTAAGGTTTCGCCAGATAATAAAGAAGTTTTCGAGCTGGGTGCTGGTGTACGCCTTAGCCACCTGATTGAAACTGACCGTGGACCACTGTTACCAGAGTTCTCTCTGTTCGCTTTCCATGACTTTAAAACTGACAAAGTGACTCAGGATGTAAGCGCTGAGGTCTTTAACCTTCCTCTGAGTTTCCGCACTGTAGGTATTGAGCCTGAAAAAACTCGTTATCAGGCTGGGCTGGGGCTGGCTTACTGGATGGATAATAATTTGAGCCTGTCGTTCAATTACGACCATATCTGGCAGTCTGGCTTTAAAGCTGACTCTGTTCAGGCCAAGGTTCGTTACGATTTCTAACCTCAGGCTCCTATAAAAAATGGCTTCCATAAAGGAAGCCATTTTTGTTTGGTCTTCAAGAAAAGCGGCAGAAGCACTTTTAAACACCCTGAGATACAGGGCATTATTTCTTTATCAGGAAGCCAACACATTCTGCAGCCAAGGCCACGCCTGCTTCTTACGGCTCAGGGTATCTTCCATAACCAGCATACCTTCTTCTTTAGCATGCTCAGCCAGACGACCGCTCCACTCGCCCTGGAACAGCAGCTGAGTGGTAGAAGTAGAGATGTTGGTGACCATCAGAGCAGCCAGCTTCAGGCCGTCTTCTTCGCAGCGCTTCTTCAATTCAGCCTGCAGGGCTTCGAGTTTGTCATCAGTCTGTTCAAAGCTGGCGATTTCAATCTGACCAACAACCAGAGACTCTTCTTCGAAAGGGTATTTCTTCAGGTCGCGATCAACCAGGCTGGCGATGCTCAAACCTTCCAGATTGGTCTTAACAAGCATCAGTTGATCGCAGAACTCTTCCAGATTAATACCGGCAATTTCAGCCAGAGCTTCAGCAGCCTGCTTGTCTTTTTCAGTGCAGGTTGGAGAGCGGAAGGCCACGGTATCGCTCACAATAGCGCCCAGCATCAGTACAGCCTGTGGGCGTGCAATCTCAATGTTTTCCAGCTTGTGTAAGTTGAACAGGATGGTACAAGAACAACCAACAGGCCAAATCCAGGCTTCCAGCGGGTTTACGGTAGTAATGTCACCCAGGCGGTGATGATCAACAATACCAACGATCTCAGCTTCGTTAATACCTTCAGGAGCCTGAGACAAATCAGTGAAGTCCACCAGCCAGACTTTCTCACCAGCCACGGAACCACAGATTGCAGGAGCTTCAACACCCGCATGCTGCAGAATAAATGCAGTTTCACCAGTCACTTCCCCCTGAGCAACGGCAACAGCTTCCATACCACGGGCAGCTTTCACCCATTCAGCAGCAACCAGTGCAGAACAAACACTATCGGAATCGGGATTGGTATGACCTACAACCTGAATCATCGCGTCCTCTTATATAAACACGGCTAAAAAGATGGGCGCAGATTACAGCAATACTCGGCGGCATCGAATCAGCATTAACCGCTCAAGGAGCCTGCCAATATTCAATCAAAGCCATACAGCGTTTAAGGGGATTTGAAACTGTAGTTATGTGAAGCTGATCGGCCAATTGTTTTGCCTCACCAGACAGAGAATTGAGATTTTCTAAAGCAATTGGAAGAACACTGGCAAACTCAGAAGGCGATGCCGCCAGCGAACTACCCGTCTGCTGACACCGATGGGATAACAATTGTTGCTCAAGGTGAAGGGGTAAATGAAGTTGAGGTACTCCCGCCAGCAAGCATTCTGCTGTTAGCTGATGTCCTCCATGACTGATAACAAGTTGGGCATTTTTTAAAGCATCACCAATATGCACTGGTTGGTTGGTCAACACCAGATTCGTGTTGCTGTACTCCTGCTGAAGCTGGGGAGAAATTTCCGGTATATATACAACTGCTGGCAAGCCAGTTTGCGCAATGCTTTCGAGTTGTGAGCCTAAATGTTTTTGAACCTTCAAATAGCCGAAGATTCTTGGACCATGAATATCTGGCCATTGTGGGGGCAATCCATTTTTTTCTAATTCCGGAATCCCGCCGTAATGAACCTGTGCGCGCCTTCCAAAATGATCCAGTTCTGCAAACGTCATTAGAAACGTTTCATTCACCTGATAAATATCTGCCAGCTGATGAATGGGGCTTATCCCCTGTACTGCCAGCGCTTTATTGCAATACCCAACAACATATCCTTCATCGGATTGTATGGCCTCTTTGGAAAGGGATTTATGAAGCTGAGGAAGTGGATATTCCGGTGCAGGGCAGGTAAAGCCATCGCCAAAATTCATTCTTGGAATACCCATATCCCTTGAGACCATAAGTGCTGTTGGCGCGTGGTCCGCAATAATCATATCGGGCTGTAGTTCGCAGAGTATCTGATACCAGTTAGCAACAAGGCGGTTCAGAACATCGGGGTGACCATAGCCAACATTAAACAGCACATGAACATAGGCAGGCGTTTGTTCTAAATGGTTGGGTAAATGGCCTTTGTAATAAGGGGCTTGCACATAACGTATGCTGTTGAACTGCTCATAAAGCGAAGAGAAAAAACTACGGGCTTGTTCCAAATCACGGGCAAGCAGAGTGATCTGGTGCCCTGTCACCAGCAACTCTTTTGCCAAAGCATGCAAACGGGAAAGGTGCCCCAAACCGCCACCCAGTTCCCAGGCAAGAACGATATGCGCCATTTGTTTTTATCTTTTTATTTACCGGTTCATCATGCATGGTCAGGGAGTGAAAGAAAAGATTCGTACAATTACATCTCCACTGGTTTTACTTTGTTCCCAAGAGCATCCCTTTTTGGAATGGGGTCACCTCTACAAAAAAACTGTGCCGATTTATCCAGAACAATTTTTGCCTGCTTACGCAGTGGAAGCCGCTGAAACTGCTCGAACGTGAACAGGCCCTGTCCTGTAATCAACACATAATCGAACGTCCTATCCAGCAAGGATCACCCCCTTCCCAGTACAGCGTCCCGAGTTCCTTCCACAATATCCATAACTTCCGTTTGCAGTTCCGAGCTCACGCCAATATCCGCCAGCGTTTCTCCCAAGTGCTGGGCAACCACATCAAAGTGGTGATCTGTGATATTTAAATCCGCATGAGCTTCTGCCAAACCACGTACACCTGCGTCTACCGGCCCATCAAAAGCCATAGACATAAAAGCCACCTGCTTTTTGGCCAGTTTGTCCAAATCCAGGTCAGTAAAGAAATAACCAACCTCCGGATCTTCAGCGACCCGCTCATAAAAAGTGTTTACCGCCAGAAGCACCGCCGGTTCACCTCCAATACGGTGAAAAAGGGTTTGTTTCTGATCACTACTCTGGAACATAACTGGCATCCTCCTGATGGAGTTTCCATGCAAAACCAGTTAATGCTAGCTCCTGAAACAAGGGGTGAACCTTTCCTTTTGATATATGCCGACCGCTTTAATTACATAAAGAAATAAAACGCAAGAGACCAAAGAACATCATTTCTGTCTGGTTTCTTTGCAAAAATTGAGTGGCGGAATAATTCTTCATCGTCTTTATTCAGTTCTTCTCAGATAAAGGACTGAACATGTCGGGCTACAAGCTTCACCCGGATCGCCTTTTTTCTTCCGATAACAAAATTCGGGATATTGCCCGGGACATTTATTCCAGTATTCGTGATTTGCCCATCATCAGCCCCCACGGCCATACCGATCCGAACTGGTTTGCAGACAACCAGCGCTTTGCCAACCCGGCTGATTTTCTGATCAAGCCTGATCACTACATTTTCCGAATGCTCTACAGTCAGGGCGTTTCGTTGCAAAGTTTAGGAATCCCACCGGCTTGGGATGACAATGTTGAGCAAGACCCAAGAAAAGTCTGGCAACTTTTTGCGGAGAACTGGCACCTGTTTTTAGGCACACCTTCGCACCTATGGGTGACACATGTTCTGACAGAAATTTTGGGTGTAGACAAGCCGCTGAAAACAGATACCGCAGATGCTATTTACGATCACATTGAGAGCAAACTCGCCACAAAAGAATTTCTCCCCCGCAACCTGTTCACAACCTTTCAGATTGAAGCACTGGCAACAACCGAGTTTGCAACTGATCCGCTGAAAGCTCACCAGAAGATTAATGATTCAGAATGGGGTGGCCGGGTTATCACTACATTTCGCCCCGATGACATTACCAACCCGGAACACCCTCTGTTCAAAAAACACATTCTGACTCTGAGCGTTCAAACCGGCGAAGATACCAACCACTGGAAGGGTTACCTTGAAGCTATTCGTAAACGACGGGCGTTCTTTAAGGAAGTTGGAGCAACGGCAACTGACCATGGTTTTCCAAGTGCGTACACCACCATTCTGCCAGAAGAGTGTTGTCAGCGAATTCTAACCAAAGCCATTACCGGCACCTGTTCACCACAGGAAGCCGAGCAGTTTCGGGGCCATATGATTGTTGAAAATGCCCGTATGAGTTGTGAAGACGGGCTGGTCATGCAACTGCACGTGGGAAGTTTCCGGGATCATAACCAGCAGATATTCCGGGACTTCGGCATGGATAAAGGCTGCGATATTCCTACCCGAACAGATTTTGTGAATGGGCTGCACCCATTGTTGAATGAAGTGGGCAATAACCCAGATCTGACAATAATTGCCTTCACACTGGATGAAACAGCTTACAGTCGTGAACTGGCTCCTCTGGCGGGACATTACCCTGTATTAAAGATTGGCCCGCCCTGGTGGTTTCATGATTCGCCGGAAGGAATGATGCGTTTTCGCAGGCAGGTGACTGAGACGGCGGGATTCTATAACACGGTTGGATTTAACGATGACACCCGGGCGTTTCTATCCATTCCAGCCCGTCACGATGTATCACGACGAGTTGATGCAAACTTTTTGGCTCACTATGTAGCGGAACATCGTTTGTCTCGCAGTGAAGCTTTAGACATTGCCAAAGACCTTACCTATCGCCTGCCAAAGGAAGCCTACCGCTTATGAGCTTTGAGTTGTTAAGTCGTACAAGTGCAGCTTCCGCTTTTCCTGAAAGTTTGGACACAGAAACAATCTCACCAGGCATTATTCATCTTGGTCTTGGGGCTTTTCATCGTGCACATCTGGCCCTTATTACCGATGCCTATATGCAAAAGAGTGGTAATAAAAACTGGGGAATTATTGCCGCCAATATTCGCAGTGGCCGAAAGTTAGTAGAAGACATGCAGGCCCAGAATAATCTCTATACCGTGATGGAAACCAGTGCAGAAACCGAACCTCAAAGCAGGCTTGTCTCTTCAATCACTGAAACACTTTATGCAGGTCTGGATGATCGGGATGGTTCCCAACATCGGGAACTTCTAAAGAGAATGGCTAGCCCGGCAATTCGTATTGTGTCTTTAACAGTTACGGAGAAAGGTTACTGTCTGGACAGCGCAACCGGCAGCTTACAGCTGGATTCAGAGATTATTCAGCACGATATCAAACATCCGAAAACTCCCCACAGTGCACCGGGACTTATTGTTGCTGCTCTGGCACTGCGAAAGCAAAACGGACATAAGCCTTTTACTGTTTTGAGCTGTGACAATGTTCCAGACAATGGTCAGCGGGCTCGCACAGCGGTTATTCAGCTGGCTGAACAAACAGATAAAAGTCTGGCAGAGTGGATTAAGACTTACTGCCGCTTCCCCTCCACTATGGTCGATCGCATTGTTCCTGCAATAACTTCAGAAGACCTTAATAAGATTGAGCGAAACATTAAGCTTCGGGATAACTGCGGAGTTCTCTGTGAATCATTCAGTCAGTGGATCATTGAAGATAACTTTATTGATGGGAAAGGTGGCCGCCCAAACTGGAACACTATACCCGGTGTTCGTTTTGTTGATGAGGTAAAACCCTGGGAAGAGATGAAACTGCGCATGCTGAACGGCGCCCACTCCTTCCTTGCCTACACTGGTTATCTGGGAGGATATGCCACCATTCGGGAAGTGATGACCAACCCGGATTATGTTTCCGCTGCCCATTCGTTAATACTTAAGTATGCGGCACCAACTCTTTCACTCCCCCAAGAGTTTGACCTTAAAGCTTATGCTGATGAACTGATCCTGCGATTTAAAAATCCTGTACTTGCCCACAAAACCTCACAGATTGCGATGGATGGCTCCCAGAAAATCCCACAACGGTGGCTGAATACTATCCGCTGGCATATTGAGAATAGCAGCTCTTACAATGTGCTTTCCCTTGGATTAGCCGCCTGGATTCAGTACATCAGTGGTTACGACGAGCAGGGAAAAACTATAGAAGTCAAAGACCCACTGGCAGAAAAGTTCAAAGGTATTTGTGATGCTTACGGCAGCGATATAAACAACAGGGCTCGTGCGATACTGGCAGATAAATCGATTTTTGGTCACGACCTTTCCGTGAATTACCTGTTTGCAGAAAGTGTTGCCAATGCGGCGGAACAGCTGAAGAAAGAAGGCATTCAATCTATGATTCATCAGCTGCAACAGTGACAAACCTGTTAGCGGGTTCTACTTTTCTCTCTTCGTTTTCTCCAGAGTTCTGCCAACACAATGAACACTCGCAGGGGAGTTCTATTTTTCCTGATACTTGTTCTTCTATTTGTGCAGGTCGCCTTTGCTGACTCGCATAAGAAGGACACTTCTAAGGAAAAACCAACAACCCTGAAACTTGCCCATAACCTTCATCAATCTCACCCAGTTCATCTCGCCTTTGTTTATATGCAGCAACAGTTGCAGGAAATATCCGGCGGGAAAATGAAGATTCGCATCTATCCCTCCAGCCAGATGGGTGATGCTGTAGACACCCTGCAACTGTTGCAAATAGGTGCTCTTGATCTGACGAAAGGCAGTGGCAGCCACCTTGAACCATTCGAAGGTTCCTATGCCCTGTTTAATCTCCCTTTTCTCTTTCAAGACGAACAACACTTCAATGCTGTTGTTCAAGGGGATATTGGCAAAGAGATTATGAACTCAACCCGTGAGCGTGGCTTTTTCTGTATAGCTTCTTATGCAGCCGGGTACCGTAGTTTTTATGCAAAAAAGCCTATCCGAACTCCTGACGATCTGAAGGGAATGAAAGTACGGGTACAGGTTAGCCCCATGAATCTGGAAATGGTTCGGTTAATGGGTGGTTCAGCGACCCCTCTGGATTTCGGCGAAGTGTACACCGCGTTGCAACAGGGTGTTGTCAATGCCGCTGAGAACAATGAAACATCATGGGTCGATACACGGCATGTTGAAGTTACCCCAGTGTTTTCGGAAACCAAACATCTTGCGCTTCCGGATTTTTTGGCCGTGTCTAGCAAATCATGGAACAGATTATCTATTCAGCAACAAGGGTGGCTTATGAAGGCCGCCTCCCGTTCAGAACAGTACCAAAGGGATAAGTGGTCAGAAGCAATTACATTGGCGCGAACCAGAGCGATTCAAAGTGGCGCCGAAATCATCCCTGTCAATAGAAAAGCGTTTCAGGAAGCAGTTATGCCCCTGTATGACAGATTTAGAGAAAACCCAAAACACCGCGAGCTACTCGAAAGAACTTTACGACTGAGTAAAACCTGATGGCAGGCACTCTTAAAAAATGTCTGGATAAGTTACTGGCGTTTATTATTTCGCTGAATATGGTTTTGCTGGTGTTAGTAGTTCTCTGGCAAATTATCAGCCGCTTTGTTTTCAGTCACCCCAGCACATTTACCGATGAGCTGGCCTGTTATCAAATGGTATGTATCGCTTTGCTTGGTGGCGCTTACACCGTTGGGCAAAAGCGACACCTGTCCATTGACTTAATTACTGACCATTTGACGGGTCCAACAAAGCTTCGGGTACAGCTGCTCTATCACCTGACCATTAGTGCCTTTGCATTTCTGGTGATGGTTATGGGGGGTTTCTGGCTTTCCACTCTTTCTATGAATACAGGCCAGATCAGTCCGGCCATGGGCATTGCCGTGGGATACCTTTATCTGGTCCTTCCTATCGCGGGTGTGTTTATGCTGCTTTACAGTCTGCTGTTTACTGTGGAGCTGCTCTCAAGTAAATCGAAGGAAATCGCCTGATGGGAACAACCTCGCTAATAGTCTTGTTCGGTGTGTTCTTCTGTCTGATTTTTCTTGGTATCCCGGTTTCTTTCTCTATAGGTGTTGCGTCTCTTATCTCGTTATTAACTGTTTTTCCATTTGATACTTCAGTGATGGTAATCGCTTTAAAACTCCAAAGCGGTTTAAGCAGCTTTGCCTTGCTGGCAATTCCATTCTTTATTCTGGCCGGCACCTTGATGAACAGAGGGGGTATAGCTAAACGGCTAATTAATCTTTCTCAGGTTCTGGCTGGCCGCCTGCCCGGTTCTCTGGCCCATGTAAATATTGTTGCCAATATGATGTTTGGCGCCATTTCCGGTTCCGCCATCGCCTCTGCCGCCGCGGTAGGCAGTGTGATGGATCCGGAACAACGTAAAGCTGGGTATCCTCCTGAGTTTTCTGCAGCAATTAATGCCTCTTCCTGTCCGACAGGTCTTTTGATTCCTCCCAGCAATACCATGATTATTTATTCTTTGAGCAGTGGTGGTGTATCTGTTGCGGCGTTATTTCTGGCGGGTTATTTACCGGGCCTGCTGATGGGCTTTTGCGTGATGATTATTGCAGCACTGTTTGCCATGAATCACAGCTATCCCAAACCAGAGAGGCCAACTCTGCGGATTGCTGTTCGTGCTTTTCTTGATGCAGTTCCCAGCCTGTTTCTTATTGTTCTGGTTATAGGGGGAATTATTGCGGGCATATTCACAGCGACCGAAGCCTCAGCGATTGCCGTAGCTTATGCTTTTATTCTTTCAGTGCTGGTTTACAGGGAAATATCTTTTAAAGAATTGCCGGAAGTTATTCTTGAAGCTGTGGTTATATCGTCCATTGCGCTGTTCTTAATCGCAGTTTCAGCCTGTATGGCCTGGGTGATGACCAATGCTGACCTTATGGAGCTGGTAACAGTTACTCTGGAGAAGGTGTCCGACAACCCCGTTGTGATTATGCTGATTATCAACATTGTATTGCTGATTGTCGGAACCTTTATGGATATCACTCCGGCAGTGCTGATTTTCACACCAGTGTTTTTGCCGGTCGTCACAGAGCTGGGAATGAGCCCTCTCCACTTCGGCATTATGATGATTTTTAATCTGTGTATCGGATTAATAACACCGCCGGTAGGGAATGCTCTGTTTGTCAGCTGTTCGGTCAGTGGCCTCAAAATTCAGGAAATCCTGAGGCCAATGCTGCCGATTTATGCGGTGATGTTTATTGCCCTGATGCTGGTAACTTATATTCCAGAAATATCACTGGCACTGCCCAGAGCATTTGGCTTTAGCTAGCCTGAGGTAACCATTTCAATAGAAAATCACGAGCATTTTCACCCATAACTTTACGAATGTCGGCTTCAGAAAGCCCTTCATCCAGCAAAGCCTGAGTTAATGCCGCGATTTCGGAAACATCCATAGCTGTGGTTACAGCGCCGTCAAAATCAGATCCCAGAGCCACATGATCAACGCCAGCAATATCGATGGCGTAAACAATCATTTTGGCGATACCTGTGGGGCTGTGGTCACATACGGCATCTGCCCAGTAACCGATTCCAATAAGGCCACCTTTAGCCGCTATCTTTTCTATCAACCGGTCAGAGATATTTCTGGGAGTGTCACACAGTCCCTTCATTCCAGTGTGGGAAATAACAACGGGTCGACTCGTAGAATCCAGAACATCTTCCACAACGGCAGGAGAGGAGTGAGCAACATCAATAATAATATCCAGCCCCTCCATCACCGTCACAGCCGCACGGCCAAAATCCGTTAATCCTTCATTGGTAATGCCGTGGAGCGAACCGCCAAGCTTGTTATCAAAGAAATGATGCAAGCCCATCATCCGATAGCCAGCATCATAAAGGTTTTGGATATTGGCCAGCTTGCCATCAAGGGCGTGGGAACCTTCTGTTGCCAGCAATGCGGCAACCATTTTGTTGTCACTGTTTCTGGTGGCCAGTGCAACTTTCAGGTCTTTCGCTGTGCGAACAATGCGCACCTGTTCAGGAACCTGCTTTTCAAGTTTTGCCAAACGTTCAGCCTGATACAGGGCTCGCTCTTTCAGGCTATCCCAGGTTCTGGATGGCCAGGTCTGAGCAACAGCCAGAAGAGTAATATTATCCGGCGCTTCGGCAACATTGCTTTCGTAGTTCAGTCCACGAGGGGATTTAGTAACAGCCGGGAAAACCTGAATAGCAACATTACCTTCCCTCAATCTGGGAAGATCTGCATGCCCATAATTTGACTTAATTTTAAGATCCCGACTCCACAACAAACTGTCAGTATGCAGGTCTGCGACCAACAGGCTCTCATGAAGCTGCTGTGCCTGCTCTGAAACGTCATAAGGATCATGGGGGGTAATCTGGTTCATACTGCGCTCTACTTGAGGGGGAACAAGCCAGAGAACAAGCAGTACAAGAATAAAAACCACCAGCAGTGTGCCGGTATTAAAAAGCCTTTTTATCATTTTTATTAAAAGTTGCTTTTAGTGTTATTTTAAAGGTGATTGTAAACAGTTTTATTCGGCTTTGTCAGGAAGTTTACGCTCGTGCACTCAGCTCTTTCCCTTGATGAATACCAGTCTCTTTTCCACTGTCGAGCAGATAATATTCAGCCGTTTGTAGCCAAAGACACCTCAGAAGGAGAAATACTGTTCATTAAAGCCGAAGACTTTCTCCCAGCTTTTGCCTGCCTCGAGAAACAACTGTCTGCAACACCCGCTCTTCCAATAACCCGTACAGAGGCCAATGCTCTGGAGATTGCCCTGCCCTGTGAGTGGGGGTGTTTTATGCAGTCTCAGCTGGAAAATATCATCCAGCTATTTGCCGAAACGCACCCTGAAAACTGGACAGCAGAATACTGGCAAAGAACCTTGGGTGCCTTCCCCTACGTTTGCCAAAGCCGCGCTACTGTTTACAACAGTCATGCAGCCTTTCCCAAATCTCATACATTCCTGCCTCATTGTGATGCTATCGGTGGCTGGGTATGCCAGATCTGGCGATCCACATTTCCGGAAGAGGTAAGTCATACCTCTTTTTACAAAGTTTTGGATCACTACAGTTGCCCGAATTCTTTGGAAAATACTTGGGAAGAACTGGCGCAGGAAGGTTATATGTCACCACCGCCAGACTGGTGGCAAACTCAGGGACGGCCAGGAAAAGAAAGCCAGATTGTTGAGTACTGCCGTATTGCCAACAAAGCCAATACATTGATTATTTTCCCTGCTTCGCTGTATCACTCTCCCTGGTATAGTAAGAATCTGAAAGAAGAACGCTGTCTTGTGCAATGGTTTTTCGAACCGCACCCCTCAGTCGTGCAAAATGTTCACCAGTCACTGAGAGGGATCAGAATTTAGTGCGCTCTCTTACTCATAATGCTCTCATAACTGCATAGAACATCTGGATACGTCATCAAAAACCACACGAATTCCCTAACTCTTCGCACAAAGTGACAAATACTCACTGAATTTGCGAAGCTTTTTATACCTTTTCAAGGGTTCAGATATTCCAACTTTGTCTTATGTCTTTTCCCTGTGCCCCCTATCTTTCCTAACAGCAACAACCAACCACGTTGCTGAGGAGTTCAAGATGAAAACTGTATTCCAAAACTCTGACTTCAAAACCAGCTCTTACACTCAGGGAGTTATCTCCTGTGTGGAAGTGGCTATGAAAGATGGGACTATCGCTGTGCGCAACAACCGTTGCCCGGAAAAAGGCATGGTGCTTTTCGATAACCAGGAGTGGGAAGCTTTCATCAAAGGTGTTAAGAACAACGAATTTGAGCTTTGACGAGTATTTTTCATGCAACCCACGATGAGCCCTCAAAACCCTGACTCAGCAGTACCAAAGGAGTTCAGGCGGGCTCATCTTTTTACTCACAACCAGCAACTTATTCATACCCTTGCCGAACAAACCTCCAACTTTTCCAAACCCGGTGTTCTTCGTAATTCGCAAGCCAGTCACTTCGATGAAAATGACATAAGACATGTTCTGCACTCAGTGTCTGCCCGGGCCACTGTTACAAGCCCAAATGTCAGAGTTATGTCCGGCCATGGCACACAGCTTGATAAACTTCAGATTCTTCTTCAAAACCCGCCAGACCAGAACACAACGATTGGCGTATGGCTTGAATCACTGTTTCCAAACGATGAAATCTGCATTGTTATCAACAAGCTGTTTTTGTATTTGCCAGATGTAATTCACCGGTTACAGGGGCTCTATACAACCCTTTGTGAATAC
Source organism: Parendozoicomonas sp. 2304DJ65-17 (assembly GCF_058148445.1). Taxonomy (NCBI): domain Bacteria; kingdom Pseudomonadati; phylum Pseudomonadota; class Gammaproteobacteria; order Oceanospirillales; family Endozoicomonadaceae; genus Parendozoicomonas; species Parendozoicomonas sp. 2304DJ65-17. The sequence continues at coordinate 184,938 of NZ_JBYVJV010000002.1, read as the reverse complement.
AAAAACAGCAGCCGAATGGCACTCCATCCCGGCTTGATATTTGGCAATTACAACCATACACCCCTTGGTATTCACGAGGATGGCCCAGCCACCAGCGTGATTCATTTTCATCTGGGGCCTGCAACAAAACATCTGACTTTCTGGAAAAGAACGCAGCTGCAAAAACTGACTGGATCAAGTGAGCGATTTTTCGAAAGCAATCCACGAAACAATCACACTTATGACAGCCTTATCAAAGAAGGTGAAACCTGGAACATCGAGCCCGGAGATATTTTCTATATCCCAGAAAACATTCCCCATATTGGCCATGAACAAGGTTACTCCGCGGCTTTCATAATGATTATTGAGCAACTTTCCGAAAAACAGTGGCAGGAGCAGGCACTACTTCAGTTCCTACCTGCGGATAAAGAGATGGCATCACTCACGATTGCCGAAGCCTGCAGAAGGTTTTCCGATACTGTGAAAGAAAATTTTGGTGTTATACCCACCCCGGAATTAAACAACAGGTAACGTGTGTGAAAGTTGCTTACTTTGGTTATAACTTCTTCAGTGCCTGCCCCGATGTTTTTCTGGAGCACGGCCACCAGATCATCAAGTTATTTACCGGTAAAGAAGTTCAGCACACGGATGAAATTCGTAACTGGGGAAAACATTACAATGTGCCTGTTTTTGACGGCAAACCTACCGAAAACACAATAGAAGAACTGCTCGATCAAGGTGCTGAACTGCTGTTCTCTGCTGCTTACTCATGGAAAGTACCAAGGCCAGAGCAAGCAAAGTATGCCCTGAATATGCATACAACTTTATTGCCAATGGGGCGAGGCCCTTCACCACTCCCTCATATTCTCCAATGCCAGCCGGAAGTTGCCGGCTTAACTATTCACCAGATGACGAACTCTATCGATGGTGGAGATATTGTTCTTCAAGAGTCCTTCCCGCCCTTTGAGAGTGAATCTCTGGAAATGTTTGCTACACGGCTTTATCTGGAAGCTCCCAACCTGTTAAGTGAGTTATTGAGTAACTTCTCCGTTCTTTATGAACAGCGTCGGCCTCAAACCAGTGAAGGAAGTTATATAGAAGATATTACTGACGATGATCGCACCGTTGATTGGAGCAGCGACTGCTTCACTCTTTCCGAGCAAATTCGGGCTTTTAATGTGATCGGTGTTTTTATGAATGCTGGTAGCCAAAACTGGCTAGCTTTTTATGGAGAAACTTTGGCAATCCAACACAATTTCCAGCCGGGCCAGATTCTTCAAAATAACAGTCAAAGGCTTGCTGTAGCTGTGTCAGATGGCTTAGCAGTTTTTCCTAAAACATCCCTTACCTCTCTTGCCTGACAATCCGAAACCAAATAGCCGAAGCCACAAGACAGCATACCATTGAGACGAGAGACAAAACCTTTGGCGTTCCATCAACAAACCAGACAACCAGCAATGAAATAGCAGTACTGAAAGCTATAGCCACAACATCCAGAACAGCGCTGGCCGTGGCTGCGGAATGTGGATAATTCTGCATAATGCCTGTCACAGCATTTGGCCCGACCATTCCTGAAAAGAAAAACATCATTGCCAAGAGTACAGAGTTGCTGATCAGTGTATGGCTTTCGCTCCAATCCAAAACCATATTCATCACTGCCAGCACTACCACCGCATAAAACGAAATATTCAGAACAGTCTGAAACCCGTAACGCTTCACCATATAAATATTTGCCAGCGCAGCCCCTCCCTGAAAAACAAACATCGCAGACAGAAATAAGGCCAGTGATTCGTTAGTCACGCCATAAAAGTCCACAAACAGGTAGGAGGCATTGCTCAGGTAAATCAACACTACAACGGAAACGCAAGCATTGGAGGTGATATATAATAGTGGTTCTTTAGCCTTAATGATTCGATAAAAATCATGGAAAAATTGTTTGTCAGCCTGGGATGTTGCAATAACCAAAGTGGGCTTTCGGTACTGCATGTGAGCGATGATCAGCACTACAAAAGCCGCAACGGCAAAAGTTAAAAACAACCCTCTCCAACCAAAAGCTTCAGAGATATCCACACCCAACTCCGGACTGACTATCCGGCAGGCCATAAGAAAAAATGCGATCAAAGAAAACTGTATCGCTGCCTGATTATCAGCAAACCTTTCGCGAATCAGCGCTGGAATAATCACCAGAATGGCTGAAGAACCTATTCCCTGAAGAAGCCTCCCTGAGTAAAACTCCCACCTCGTCTGCCCGATAGCACACACCAAACTACCCAACAGAAAAACAAGTATCCCGGACTGCAATACCGAGGCTCTGCCGTGTCTGTCCCCATACCAGGCCAGAAGGGGCATGCATACGCCCTGGGCACACACCAGAAGAATTGTGGTGAGCTGGAAATGCTCCAGCGGTGCCTGAAAACTTCTGGCAACAGTACTTGTGACCGGCACAAAAGCATCATTGGCAAGAACAGTTAGCAGCAAGGTAATGGCTGCTGCTCCGGTAAAACGCCAGCTTCTGTCTATTGGCTCTGAGGTCATTGGTTTGGAGAGAAACAATTCCGGCAACCAGTTAAACAAATCTACAGGAGGATGAGCATAGTCCCTTAACAGCTCTGTTATCAGTGCTAACCAAAAGCACACTTTTACGCTGAATGGCTATCTAAATATTCACGAGCAGGTATAAAGGAATACACCATGCCAGTAATGCCTATTGGCCACAGACATACACAAGCATTCAGGCAGAGTTCAGCCACTTATGAAGAGATGCTCAGTCGCTGGCATGATCTGACGGAGAAATCGCGCCCGCAGCTTACCAACCAACCTCTGCCAGACTCTCGCTGGAAGTTCAGGCACGTTTCACCGGTTCTGTCAGCTTTACCTCATCTGGCAGGGTTATCGCCTGTCAGCAAAGAGATTTCCAAAGTCTGGGATAATTTCCAGAAAGGCAATAAACCGGCGTTGGCATCGGGCATTGGACGCCTTAGTCAATACGCTGCATCTGGCATTCGAGCCAGCCAGACAATCAATGATGGTTTGTTTGAAATGTTTATGGCCCAGGACCGATACCATCAGGCAAGAATCGAAGAAGCTGTAAAGATGGCTGAAGCTGAACAGGTCAACAGTCGTTTTCACTGGGAAAACACATTGTCAGACCTGCTGAAAGCGCAGGAGTATGACAATCTGATGCTGGAGCTGATCTCCCGACTGATTTACAGCAACCAGGAAACCTGCTCCCGTATTATTGCGAATATTTAGGGTGTGTTCATCATCTAGAGTTCTATGTCGCAAACAAAAACATCTTCCACCCCTTTTTTGAGAACGGCAATAATGTCTGCCCCAATAGCTTTGTGCACAGGGTGCTCCAGATAACTATCCCGAACATCTGTGCTTTCAAAATCGAACCAGAACATATCGAGAAAACCTTTAACCAGAGGTTCTTCAACGCTTACATTGCTTCTGACCTGAAAATCTCTTATTCCGCCAATCACTTCTCTCAGTTCAGAAAGGCGCTTGTAAAAGAGTTGCTTTCCTTCACTGCTCAAGGTTTGCGGGAAGCGAAGATAAACCATATGACGGATCATAGATTTTCCATAGAATCGATTATTTCGCTCTATATTAGTTTCAAATCTATGGGCCGCCAGTAAGGTGTGCAGAGCAGGCAAACTGCTTAAAAATCTTTAGGGAAGAACCTTTTTGAAAGGTTTTACAACAGCACTGGCAATCACACCGGCCGCTACATAAGGGTCAGCATCTGCCCAGGTTTGTGCAGCCTCCAAACTATCGAATTCAGCAACAATCAAACTACCGGTAAAACCAGCTTCACCGGGATCATTGCTGTCGATTGCAGGGAAAGGGCCAGCCATAACTAAGCGCCCTTCAGACTTGAGCTGCTCAAGTCGGGCAAGGTGTTCGGTACGGCAGGTTTTGCGGAGAGGCAGGGAATTGTCTACATCCTGCGTCATAACGGCATACAGCATGCTGTGCTCCAATCGTTCTATTTATTCAACGATGGTAGTCTAACTGAAAAGCAGCATGCTGTTGTGTTGGAAAACAATTTATACGCAGCAGGTTTTGCAACGCATTTCAAAGATCAGTTTCTCGGCTTCACAGCAGAATTTGTAGCGCGCCTGCAGCTGCACGCTGCCATCAAGTTCGGAGATGGTGGAAGTAATCTGGCAAGGTTCTGTCTCAATGGCACGAACCTGCATGGTACAGGACTCCAGATGAGCCTCCGCTTCATCTTTATCTTCAAATTTATGGCAGTATTCAATAGCCGTGTCAGTGTTATCAATAATAACACCGAGGTCTACGGGGTTTTCACTCTCCGCACGAAATACATCAGTCATAGGAAATCCCGATACATTCTCTGAAAATTATGAAGTCACTTTATTGTTCCTCTGGTATAAAAACCCGGACTCAGATCAAAAAAATCCCAGAGTGTAAAAATTAAAATATTGTGACTTTAAAGGGCTATATCCCATTTATTTTTACACCTGAATGTTCACAGTTCGGGCAACTAACCCTGCCGTTATTGATCTCCAACATCCTCCAAGGCTTACTTTCTAATTGGATTAAATCGCTTGGAGGGAGCAATTATGAATTATCCGGAAATACCAAAGAAAGAAGCCGCCTACACGATTGCAGGAGCCATTACTGGTTCTCTGGCAGGTGGTATTGCAGGATTTCTTATCAACCCATCTACCACGCAGTTTTCAGCAGCTGCTGCCGGATCAATCGGTGCTGCGGTTGGATCTTTCTGCGGAAGAACGGTTCAGTATTATGAGCCAGAAGCCTTAATAACACTGATGGGAGTCATGACCTCTATACTCGCAGAGGCTACTTCTCAAATGTTCGGCTACACCATTTTTGGTGTAGATTCTTACATCAATTATCTCGGCGCTCCTGTTTTTGGTGCGGCTGTCTCCTATTTTCTTGCCAGGTCATTGGTTCAAGACGACTACCTTCTACAGGCCTGTGAATCTATGGCTAAAGCGTGTGTAAAGATTGAAGATAAAATTCATGCCATGGAATCCGCTAAAGCCCCCCGGTTTTGTCTGACCAGATTCTGGCACCGTCTTACTCACAATGAAGCTAAACGAGCAGAATATATTAATGACCTTTTCAGCCTTCATGGCCACTTGAACGCATTAATCGATGAAGTAAGCCCTGGTGACTACATCAGTGTAGCGAGAAGACAAAATATCGAGAGAAATGCACTGCTGTTAACTGAGGCGGCGGAGAATGCCTGCAAACAGTTTTAAAAAACCACACTCTGCTTTCTATATTATTCCCAGCGCGAGGCTACAAGCGCTTCAGTAAAGCATGAAATAATAAAGCCCGGCCACGGCCAGTACCGAGCTTTTTACCACCCTTTCAGACTCAGCCTCTTATGCACATAACTCTCAAGCAAATGCAGGTTTTCTACGCTGTTGCCCAGTACCAGCAAGTGAATCTGGCAGCCAAAAGTCTTTATATCACCCAGCCGTCAGCCAGCATGACTTTGCGGGATCTCGAAGGACAATTGAACGTAAAGTTGTTCGACAGAATGGGAAACCGGCTGGTTATCAATAGCAATGGTCGTCATCTGCTGCCCCACGTGCGTGACATTCTTACTCGCTGCGAAGATGTAGAAGCCCTGTTTTCTTCCGATAATCATTCCGTATCCGGCCCACTCAGCATTGGCTGCAGCCTCACCATCGGTAACCATATCCTGCCATCAATCCTTGGCCGGATGCGTAATGACCTCCCGGGCATTACACCTGAAGTTTGTATCAAAAATACCCAGGACCTTCTGGACAGAATGCTTCAGTGCCAGATTGATGTAGCGCTTGTTGAAGGTCGTTGCCAGCATCAGGAGTTACTGGCCGAGCCCTGGTGCCATGACCATATGCTGATTGTTGTTCCACCACACCACCCATTAGCAAACGACAGAAACCTTTCTCTCGACAAACTGAAAGGGGAAACCTGGATTCTGCGAGAGCATGGTTCAGGAAGCCGGGATATCTTCGATACCTATCTAGCTCCCCAGCTCGACAACCAGTACAAGGCTTTCGAAATTCAACATACAGAGGCCATCGTAAATTCTGTGATAGAAGGGCTGGGAGTCACCTGTATTTCCAACCTCGCCGTAAGAAATCAGATACTCAACAAAGGGCTGGTAACCCTGCCAATCCCCGGGCTGAACCTAAAGCGTCCGATGTATATCGTGACCCACAGGAACCGGCATAGAAATAATCCTCTGAAAGCTTTTGTTAAGCTTTGCCTTGATCCGGAAGAAAAGAGTGTAATGGAATACGCGGTGTAGCCATGCAATTACATAGCTACACCGCGCAGGGGGGGGAGTCGTTTAGATGTTGTTTCTTGTATAGTGGTTAAGGTAGCGAACAGCGACATAAACGACTGTTGCAGTTGCCACCACCAGTTCCAGTTTCGCCAAACCAGAGAGAAAAATCTGTGGATAGTCGTAACCCAGACTGGATAAAAGCGCATCCAGTTTCAACAGTGCTGTTGCACCAATAACCATTGGGAAAGTAAACGCTGCATAGCTAGGGGAGAAAGGCAGACGCAGCAGGCGAGTCATAGCCAGCCACACAACACCCGTCATCAGAATCGCAATGAGCGTGAGAATAGAAACCAGAAACATATTGGCAGACTCACCAGATATTGTCAGATAACCAGCCAGAGACAGACTTGCAGGTGCCGCCATAATCGCAAATGTTGGAGCCGCTGCATCACTGATACGCTCATGGAATATCAACCGGTAAAGCATGATTGGCAATTTAATAGCGTAAGCGCTGACTCCGAAAACAAACAGTGCGCTTGTCAGCTGGGGAAAGCCCATAGCGCTGCCAGTTACGCAAGCCACAATAATTCCCACAGGCGGAACAAACCAGCTGGGAACCATGTGATTAATGTTGAAATCACGGCTGCGGTGCCAGAGAAAAGCCAAAAAGAGTGTGGCATGAGCTGCAACCGCTGTTAACCAGAGAGAGCGTGCAAAAGCCGGCACTATAGCGTGAAGGTTTGCAGCTATTACCATGGTCGCCATAGCCAGAGTCGGCATAACACTACTCACCACAGTGTGCTGCAAATCCTTCCGTACTAGGTTTGGGTGCACCAGATACTTCAGCAATACCAGCAACACAAGAGCGCCTGCAACAGGCGTTGCCAACAAGCTGAACCACACAGCCTGTTCAGGAAGCAGAATACTCCACGCTCCACCAAGACTCCCAATACTCAGCGCCAAGCCACCCAAAGGCGCAGGAACACCTGCAAGGGCGTCTTTTAACTTCGTACTTCTGGGAATTTCAAGGCTGGGAGTGAGCGTTTTCATGACAACCACCATATAACTGATGGTGCTATAGTAGGTGCAGTTTGAGAATAAGGAAAATCAGAAATTTCTAAACTGAAAATCAATTTTCTTTATACTGAGAAACTCATTCTCCGCTTAAGGATTCTTAAAGATTTATGGAGTATGACTACCAGCAAGACATTGGTAACTCTTGATAAGTTTTTGATCTCCCCATGTATCAGAAAATTTGATACACAGGGAAACAGGCGGCGGCTGGTGAATGACTAACTGTTAATGTCGTATTTCTTTACTTGCTCATCAAAATACTGCATTAGCTGATCAATAGCTTGTTGCTGATCGGGTGCAAACATGGGAGGGTATTCTTCCAGTGCATGCAAAAGCTCTTGTCTTTTCAAGGCCGTTTCTTCAGTGGAAAGTTCCCACATATCTAGATCTGATCGTTGCTGTTGAATAAAACTATCCACAACACCCTGCAAATCACTTTCATTTGCAGCCATCATTATATTGTATGCAAGATCGCCTAATACTGTGGTTACAGATCCTGACGCCCCAAGCACTGATGTTGCTGGCCCATCAGTGCCCTCAAGGTCTTCTGTCGTTCCTTGATCTGTGATTATTTCATCAGCCTCATCCAAGCGCCCCATAGAACTTTGCCCACTGCCGCCGCTTGAATGGTCAAGACTATGAAGCTGGCTATCCCCGGGAGACAAAAGCCCCTCTGTAGAAGCTGCCGGCAAAGACAGAGATCGGTCAAAACCTTTTCCACTACTACCGGGTAATACATCTAATGATAAGAAACTCTTCAAAGTGGAAGGTCTAGAGAGAGATGTTTCTGATCCGCTGCTCAGCATGGAAGAAAACTGACTTTTATAAAACCCTATAACCTTCTCAGATTGCCCTTTACTGAGACCAGCCTTCTGGCACTCAAGACCCAGCAAGTATGCATGGTGTTCAATACCAGTTCCCAGCTCTCGTTTTTGGTGATAGTTAAACAGGATTGTCCAGAGAGTATCCTTTCCTGCCTCAAAGTGCTTCTGAAGCTTTTGAATGGTTCTGGGCTTTACTCCTCCTTTCAGGACCTCTTGAGAACGAGTTCTATACACGGTTGATAAGCGATCAGCAGATAAACGTCTCATAGGGGTGTGCGCAGGCAAGTCATCGCCTTCCAGTGTATCGCCAGCCGAATGTGAACGTTGATGACTGACAAAACCGCAGGAACGTTTAAGTTCATCCAATCTTTCATCACTGACATAAGTAGCAACCGGACCTGCACCTTTAAGATGAGTCACTGTACATGCCTGAGGTAAAGAAGCGATATCAAATTCCTCTCCTTCTGAACTCATATCGCACATGTGGCTGGGTAAAGGTTCATTACATCCAAGCCAAGGGACATACAGAATATCGGTGAAGCCTAACTCTTCCAGAGTCTTAACATCAGGTGAACATGTTTGCAGCTGGCTAATTTCTTCTTCCGTAAGATCTCTGAGTACTAGCCTTTTGGCCTGCGTTGGATCTGCCTTCAAGATTCGGAAGACTGATTGACACCTTTCGTTCAGCGCTTTATCAAAAGCTCCTAAATCATGCTCTTCACCCTTATACAACTCTGCATCGGGATAGCTGTTTAACCTTTTTAAGGTAGTTTTATCAAGCTTGTCTTTTGGAGTGATATCAACATCTAGCCCAACATCAACAACATGCATTTCACCAGACGTTCCCCTTTGCACTAAAAAGGTCAGTTTCATCGCTGCATTTACATCAGTGCTATTTTTATAACTTTTAGGGGTTCCTGTGAGCATTCGTTCAAATTGGTATTCATGGGTAACTTGAAACAGGTTGCCTTCACGTCCCCAACAGTTCAGGTTTACAGTTCCTCTTTTGTCTTCATGGACTGTATAAACAAGAATCATATTTAATCCGGCTTTCCGAAAGATTTTTTTATTACACAGTTCTAACGCATTCTCTGCGACTTTCCGGGTCATGAGACCTTTCAGGTAAAGCCTCTCACTTTGATCCAATCCGAGCCAGTGCATAGCCTCAACGGTTTGCTGTGCACAAACTATTTGACCTTCCTCTTCTGATAAAACTTTCGCACAGTTACTATAAACCCTCCGGCTGTCACTGATCTTGGCCAACGGTAGCTGATCACCCACCTGTAGATGAACGCTTGTATCCTGAATAGCTGCGTTTTTTCTTAAAGCCTGATCTTCTTCCAGAATGCACGATAAAACATACACCTTGGACTCTTCATTCAGCTGCTTCCAAAAATCTGGATCCTGGGCAGCTTTTAAAATAGCCTGCCTGTTTTTCAGTGCGTGACTCAATCCCAGATGTGTTAATTCATGATCACTAACAGGCTTTTCCTCACCATTAAATGTAACGCGAGCATGAATCGGAGTAATACATTCAAGTTCACTTGGAACCACAGAAACAGGTAAAGAAGGAGGCGCTGGCTTAAAGTGTCCACAGGGTTCGTTTATATCTCCATCCTTAATCTCTTCTGCAAATGCTTTCAACATTCCACACGCCAGTCTATGTAATCTGTCCACAGCATCCTGTTTCAGCCTTATTCGCTCCTCAGACTCTTCGACTTCCACAGTTTCACCCATCATCCACATGTGAGGTTCACCGAATGGTTTTTGCACTGGAGACTCTCCCAGCCTGTACAAATCATCTTTAATGGCCTCATCAGAAACCTTTCGAGAATCCAGGCAAGCATCAGTCTTTTTAAGAAGATTATGTAATAAACCCTCATACCCCAGAGATGTATCAGCAACATGCAGCGCACGGGAAGCTCTTCTTTGTGTACCTCGATCTCCTCCCAGCTTGTCCCACACACCTTTTCTTGCTTTACGGTAATGAGGATCTGTTAAAAACGTTTCCAGCAGTCCCATCGCGGCAATACAGGAAAGCTCTTTTTTCTCCGATTCCTGCACACCCATCACTTCTGCCATAACCTCATCATGAGAGAAGGCGAAAGGTAGTTTTTCTTCTGAATCTGTTTCAGAAATACTAGGAAGTTTGTGATGACCTGCAGCAGGTTGAGGCGATAGAGAGTCCATAGAACGAAGCTCATCGGTACCAGGCAAGTGGCTCATGGATTGAGAGTGTTCTGTTGTCATCCTCGGGGACGGAGGCACAACAGCTATACCCGGGCCAGAACCCAAAGGCTGAGGGTCCGGAACTGTTGTTTTCAAAGATAAAGCTGGCTGACTTGCGTAATGATCCTTGCGTTGCATTGGTGCACTCATATTTACTCCCAAGCATTAATAGTGTTATCAGAGGTCTAGGGAGTAGGAAGAGAGGCTATGAGTTCAAGGGGAGTCGTCACTATGTTTGCCAGACTAACACTATTAACCGTATTAGCCTGACACACAGCAGGTTAAGGCAAAGATACTTCCATAACCGCAGTGTTATGTTTTCTGCGACTATAAAGAAATACTCCGATAAATATAACAAGGCTTACCAGCGATACTGCGATGTAACCATGAGGCCAGAGCATTCCCAAACCCGCCGCGCCACACATCAGTCTGGTAAGCAGATTCAACCGACTCTCCAGATACCCTTCCAGAAAAGCGACAGTGGCATAAATGCCAAATACCGAGAAGAAGAATACCTGCAACACGTCCTGCCACTCTCCACCAATCAGCGGTGTGTAAGCAAATAGAAGAGGAACAATGTACAAACCTTTGGCAATCTTCCAGGAATAAAAGCCGGTAATCATTGGAGGGGTTTTGGCAATTGCCGCTGCAGCAAAAGCTGTTAAGCACACGGGTGGGGTAACGTTGCTGTCCTGACTTAACCAGAAAATAATCATGTGTGCCGCCAGCAACATCATAGTTAGAGTTTCCGGAGCCAAAGCCTGTTCCAGCAAAGTCGCTTTAAAATCGCCGGGTACCAGAGCCAGCAAAGCCACAGCGTCCGGGCGATTTAATCCAGACGACAACTGCATAGCTTTTTCCGGATCAGCCAGCATAAAGAATGCCTTGGCCTGCTCCGGCAAGGTTCCATCAACCATCATATCAATCAAAGCGGTTTGCGCTATCAACTGGTAAATGGCGGGAGCTGAAAGAGTTGCCAGCACGATATAGGCCGCTGTTACAGGTAAGCCCATTCCTAAAACAAGAGAAGCCAGAGCCACCAGCAAGATAGTTATCAACAGGCTGCCATTAGCCCAGTCACTCACCATCAAAGAGAAAGTGTTGCCGACACCAGACGACGAAATCACATTAATAACCAGCCCCACGCCAATCAGCAGCATGGCTGTTTTGGCCATATTACGAGAACCATCAGCCAGCGCGTCCAGAGTTTCCCGAATACCCATTTTATGTTTGCCGAGCCAGGAGGCTGCGATAACGGCAATAATAGAAAGGCCTGCGGCATAAGTCGGTGTAAAACCTTTAACCAGCAAAGCGACAAGAACGCCAAGAGGCAGAAGGTAATGCCAGCCTTTCTTCAGAACAGACAGCGCTGGTTCTGCATCAGTTTCCACCGCATGAGCATGGCTGCGCTGGGCTTCAATACGAACAAAGAAAGCGACCGAGAGGAAGTACAACAGTGCAGGTAACGCTGCCCAGGCAATAATGTCCACATAAGAAATCTGGGTGAAGGTCGCCATAATAAAAGCACCCGCTCCCATTACCGGTGGCATAAGCTGCCCACCTGTTGAAGCTGCGGCTTCAACTCCTGCGGCAAACTTTGCAGGAAAACCTGCCCGCCGCATCAAAGGAATAGTGATCACACCAGTTGAAACTGTGTTGGCAACAGACGAACCAGATACTGATCCCATTAACCCGGAACCAAACACTGCGACAAAACCCGGCCCACCAACAAAACGTCCGGCCACGGCTCGGGAAAGATCAATAATAAAATCCCCGGCACCGGACTTCACAAGAAAGGCACCGAACAGAATGAACATAAACACATAGCTCCAGCTGATGCGGGCAATTGGCCCAAACATCCCTTCAGTACTGAAGTAACTACGGAACATAACCGTTTCCAGGCTTAATCCGGGAAACTGAAACACTCCGCCAATATGTTTGCCCCACCAGAACACATAGGTGAGCGCGACAATAATCATAAAAGGAATAAACCAACCGGCGGTGCGGCGGGTTAATTCAAGAACAATGGCAATAGCGATAAATGAGAAAATCCAATCGCTGGTAATAAATGTCTGTCCACGGTCAAACAAAGCGGTTTCAAAAAGAATGAGATAAGCCGCTGACGCTAAAGCAAGTCCTCCCAGCAGGAAGTCCGCACTGAGTAACCATTTACTGTCTGCTTTTTTAGGAATGGCTGGCACCATCAAAGCGCAGATCAGGGCAAAACCACCAAAATGAATGGCCGACACCCATAACTCAGACATTGTACCCAGAGTGTTAAACCAGATATGCTGAAGAGCAAAAGCAATAGAGAACCAATAGATTAAACGCCCTGCGAAAGATTGTTCGCTGCGATGGGTTTGTTCAAAAGCCTGTAATTGCTCTTGAAGCTCTTGGTTTCGAGCAGCACTTTCCTGACCAGACATACACCGTCCCCGGTCTTATTCGATTTATTAATTGATCGTACAGAAGTAGGTTGGGTTAGATGCGCAGCATCGTAACCCAACGAGCACCATTCGAACTAACGAGGCTGCAGATGACCCGGTATAGTAATTCCCTGCTCCGTAAAATACTTCGCAGCACCAGCATGCAGAGGTACAGGCAAACCAGCAATCGCCTTCTCTAAAGCCATAGCCTTGGTGGCTTTATGAATACCATTCAGGAATGGCAGGTTTTCATAAACACTCTTCACCAGCAGGTAAACATCTTCTTCCGGCAGGTCATCGCGAACCGCCAGGAAGTTTGGCTGAGCAATAGTGTTTATAGGCTTATCCTGGCCGGGATATGTGTTGGCAGGAATAGTGTACGGTGTCCAAAGCTTGTAACCGTTGTTGGCTTTAGCCAGCTGCTCTGGCGTGAAGTCCAGCACAGTCATCTTTTTACCCAGAGCCGCATAAGCGCGGGTAATCGCACTGACTGGTGCACCAGCCGGAATGTTCATCCCTTCAATAGAACCGTTCTGCAGAGCATCCGCACTGGGGCCATAACCGAGATAGGCCAGATCAAACTGATCAGGGTTAATTCCTAAACCACCAAGAATGTGACGGCCAGAACCTTCGGTACCGGAGTTACGCTTACCAATAGAGAACTTCTTACCATCAAGTTTGGCGAGGTCCGCAACGGTACCGGTTTCCACCAGATCACTTTCAATAACAAAGTGCTCAACGTTCTGCCAAAGCATGGTGACAGCTCGCAGGTTTTCCTGCTTGCCCTGGCTGGCAACACGCCCTTCACCACCCCAGGCCCAGGCACCATAAAGCCCCTGCAGAATAGCGAACTGCGCTTCATTTTCACGGAGTAGCTTTACGTTTTCACCAGAACCAGCAGAGCTAATCGCCGACACTGACATTTTATGTTTGGGCTGAAGTTTGATTTTACTGAGAGTTGCCAGCGCAACACCCACTGGATAGTAAGTACCACCAGTTGAAGCGGTTGTCAGAATATAATCGCGATTATCTTTGGCCTGAACAGCAGAACCAATACCAAGAGTCAGTGTAGTCAGGGCAACGGTTAACCCTTTTACAAAGCTACGCCTCGTCCTTTTGGGATAAGCCATGGAAAGTCACCTTTTTATTTTTATTGATAACGGCGATTTTCATATTGTCAGATAATTTTTCTAAACGCCATACATAAAGAAAGCCGCTTTAAAACGGCTTTCTTTTGGTGCAAAAACAGATGCTAAATTGTGCAATACACCCTAACGCGCAATGCCAGAATAAAAGTGCTGACTGTTTCCTTTGTAAATACAGCTCAAACCTTCATAGGCAACACTTTAAAAAACGTCTTATCCCTCTCCCACTTGGCACGCAATTCTTCGTCCAGCACTTTCAGTCTCTCCTCACGCCTTTTCCGTTCGCTTTGGGCAAACGCCCCAGGCTTAAGAGACTCTTCTTCAGCTGGATCACTGCAATCCACCACCCGGAGATAACTCGCATGCTCGCCAGCCCAAGGGTAGCTCTTGCGGATAACTTTTAAATTGCGTTCCTTCAACACTTCTCTCAAGGCACCGGAACACTGTAAATCCAGCTGAGACAGAGTTCCCAACGGCCGCTGAACCTTAAAACCACCAGGGAGCATTTCACGAACTCTCTGAACAAGTTCATCAAACTGCGCAGACTGGGTAAACGTAACTCTTTGAAGAGGGGTTAAGCCTGAAATGGCCGGGCGCACAAATGCCATAAACTTTTCCAGGTCGTCATCATGGTAAATGACAGGTTTATCAACCGGAGTTCCAAGTTCCTTCTCGTGGTACGCGTGATACCCCAATTCCGCAGCAATACGACGACCAATTAATAATTCCTGTTCTCTCTGAATTCGTTGATAAACGTTCGAGTCGAAACTGATGACATATTGCCTCTTCTGGTTACTCGACGGACCATCTCTCAGGGCAAAGCGTTCTCCATAGCTCCCTTTATTACGGAAATCCGCTGGACAGCGTCCACCTGTCATAAACCCGAGATCCATCATGTTTTCCATACCAGCTATTAATTCACTTCTGAACTCAGCATCATTTTGGAAAACATCTTCCGGCATATCTGAGTAGTGGAGGTTAAAAGATTCCTTATCTTTTGGATCATCTGCAAAACTATCGTTAACTCTGGCACAACGAGTAATTTCCAAAGAATCTGCCATTCTGAGAATACGCCGGAACAGACGTTCCCGCGTTCCCTCTTGATCAGGAGAATAAGGCGGAACCACATCTTCTGTGGGCATACCGTTAACATTTTTGCTTCTCAGGGCTGAGACAACATCATCAAACAGTGCCTTATCTTCTTCAGGTATAAGCCCTTCCAAATCTCTCTTCATAGCTATGGAGGCATTAAGCTCTTCAAGCTTTTTATCCTCCACTTCTGCAGTTACATCGTGATAGAGCGCTGCATATTGCAACAACAGGCATGCCTTTGGTGTTAACCAGTTATTATCCAGACCATGCTTTCTAAACAGTTCGACCAGCCACCCTACATTCATTGCCGTGCGACATACATGATCAGCACCATGAATATCACGATAGAGTTGGTAACTCCTTCCAAACCGCAACCCATCAAAGATCTGCGCCTTTGAAGGCATAAGGTAATACTTATCCAGAATCTTCTGGGCATTCTCAGGTAGTGCCCAGAGATCTTTCAGGCCAAGAGTTTTTTGCTGATGACACCGATCTATTTCAGTTGCCAGCATATCCTCCACTGCAAGCCTTGAGACTGCCACTTTTTTACCAGGGTCAGATCTTGAAACTTTACCTTGAATAGCAAACACGCCTTTCGGCATTCTTTTTCCACGGCAGGAATCTATAAGTTCACTGCATCGCCTACAGAGAGACGCTATTGTTTCTTCTCGGGTTTTACCGGATTTAGTGGATTCCTTAACGTCAATTTCAATCGCCTTATCTATGAGGAAAAGCGCAACAGCTTCAGCCTTTCCCCTATACTTTCCCTCTGTATATTCCATTAGTTCGAAAGCTTCTACAGCCTGATCAAACGCGCCCACCTGGGATGTATCATGTAAGAAATTAACCAGTCGATTGAAGGTGTCTCGAACAATAGGTCTATCCACAGAAATAAATAGTGCAGTCATAACTGGCAACAGGTATTGCCCAGGGTTGGATATATCGGCTCCCGCCATATACAACTCAGCAGCCATCAAAGGGTTAGCAACAATTTGTTTGGGCTGAATAGTATAAATAGAGGGATTCAAGCCATTTTTAAGAAACTCCCTGCAAAGGCTCCAGTCCTGTATTAATGGATCTATTTTTTCCTCAATTTTTTTCAAATCACCGTACACCAGAGCAGGATCACACTCCCCTTCTATAGTGATTTCTCCACACTTATCAAACATGTATTCATTATGTTTTTTCACCAGAAGAACTGGTCTTACAGCACTACCACCAAAAAGCAGATCAATGAAGTTTAAATAGTCGGTACCAGAAAATTCACACTCGGGGTGGTTCACCTTTCTAATTAAGGCTCTAACTTCATCTCCCTTTTTGTCACCGCTTTCCAGTGCTTCATAACACTTCCACTCAGGGTTATTGAGCGCCTCGTACATCTTTCTGCAATGTTGAGTGCAGGCCATGGCTGCCCTCATGGCATCAAGTGGCCCCAGATAAAAGAAATATCGTGCGAAAACTGAGCGACGCAGACCAACTATTGAACACAGTTTATTCAGCTGAATAACAGCCTCTTCATACTCCCCACTTTCCAGGCCGGGTAGTTCACGGGGGTAACAAACCTGAATATCTGCTTTTTCATCGCTATAAAATACAAGAGCAAGAGGAGACTCAGGAGTACCGTATCTAGAGGCAAAGTCTTTCCAGAGTGGTGGTTGCCACGGTCGAAAAAGATCCTGAGCATCAATGATTAATGAAGAATAATCCTTTGTTCGATAGCCGGTGGTAACAATCTCACCGCCACCAAGGTAATAAAACTTTATGTAATCTATGGAGTCGACATGGGCAGATAACTCCTTTTTAAATTCCGAAGATGTATCGATACTCTTTGTATGAAAACCAGTATGGCGCCCTTTCTCATTAAAGTGACCTTCACTACGCCAGGGGTACATACTTCCCCATCGGCGAGAAATTTCGAGCCTTTTTTCCAAAAAAGCCTCAAAACTCTGCAGTGGTTTTCTATGGAGAAAAACATGTTCGTAAATCGCAGTGTAATCATTCCCCTTGGCAAATGGCGTTGAAGCATCGCCTTTGTAGGCCAACATCACTTCCAGATCCATCAAACCCAGATGGACATCGTAATGCCAAGCATCACAGAAGGTTGTACCTGTATGGATGTCTTTTCGAAGATCTCTTACAGGTCGGGGCTTTTGTTCTTCAGATTGGTAATCAAGCTCTGCGACTCGGTGAGATAGAGTCCAGAGAGCTTTTTTAGGATCAGGCCCAACCCCTTCTTCTTTTATGCGTACAAGATAACTCGGGGCTTTTTCTGTCAGTTGGCCATCTTTACGCCAGTAACCCATATGCACAGCTCGCAGAAAATAGTGCCCGCTTTCAAAGCAGCGAACAATTCGCCCAGCATGTCTGACCTCAGCATCGGTGCGCCCCCCCACTGCACTTCTGCCAGAAAGCGTGTTATGGCTACCGATACCATCCAGCATCCATACAACTCCTGCGTTGCAGTAGAATTGCTTGGACAGGGCAAACCTGAGAACGCTTACAGAGAGTTAGGGAAACTGTCTTGCCTGTCAGTCAGGGGATAACTGACAAAGAAAAAGCCAGCTTAAAGCTGGCTTTTTCTTTAACTCATTCGAGTCACACAATACTGCTTTGACTCACAGCATTTGCACATACTATTTCCACCGTCGTCCCTAAACGGGCCGCACTGGGGATTCTTGTTAGCAAATCTGCGATAGAGATGTTGAACAGTGATCCACCCGGCCGAAGCCAGGAAGATCACAGTTACAGCCAAAAGGTATTTCTCAATCATCGAGAATCCCTCAAGGGTTAGGCCAGGCCTGCAAAGCCCATAAAGGCCAGAGACAGTACGCCACCAATCATCAGAGTCATGGCTGCACCCTGAGCAATGTCAGGAGTCTTGGCCAGCTCCAGCTTCTCGCGGATACCCGCCATCAGCAGCAGTGCCAGGGTAAAGCCAGCGCCAGCGCCCAGCGCGAATACCAGGCTTTGAATAAAGCTGTACTCACGGGACGTCTGGAACAGAGTTAGACCGAGAATCGCACAGTTCGTGGTAATCAGCGGCAGGAAGATACCCAGAGCCTGGAACAGAGCCGGGCTGAACTTCTTCACAACCATCTCTACCAGCTGTACAGAGGATGCGATCACTGCGATGTAGCAGATCAAACGCAGGAACTCGATACCCAGTTCGCCCAGAATCCAGTTAATGGCAAAGGCTGCTGCGGAGCTCACCAACATTACGAAGGTGGTCGCCATACCCATGTTCAAGGATGTATCAACCTTGTTGGATACACCGAGAAACGGGCAGATACCGAGGAACATGGCCAGTACAAAGTTACTGACCACCGCCGCGTTCATGAAAATTGTAAACAGACTGTCGTCCATTATGCGGCACCTCCATTAACAGCAGCGTCGTTCAGCAGAGCCTGATCCTTACGCTTCTTGTTCCACGCGAACAAGATCAGCCAGCAACCCAGTACGAAGAATCCACCGGGTGGCAGAACCATCACAACCCATGGCTCAAAACCGGCAGGCATAATGCTTACACCGAACAGTGCGCCGGCACCCAGGATTTCACGTACCGCACCCATGCTCAGCAGAGCCAGGGTAAAGCCGATACCGGAACCAAAGCTGTTCACCACGGTAGCACCCAGCTTCTGGCGGGAAGCATAGGATTCTGCACGACCGAGAATTACACAGTTAGCAACGATCAACTGGATAAACGCACCCAGCGCGTTGTACAGATCAAGACTGATTGCCTGAATCAGGTAGTCAACGATGGTTACGAAGGTTGCGATAATCACAATGTAAGCAACGATCCGCACCTGCTTGGGAATAAAATTCCGGAAGATGGAGATCAGGGAGCTGGACATCACCAGTACGAAGGTGGTGGCCAGCCCCATGCTGATCGCGTTGATCGCAGAGTTGGTTACCGCCAGCGCCGGACACATACCCAGCAGCATGACGAATACCGGGTTTTCTTCCCAGATACCGCGCAGGAAAGTATCCGCGCTTATGTTTTCATATTCACCGGGCTTGCTCATTTGGCGCCCTCCGCTTCAATGAACGACAACTGGCTGTTAATCACAGGAACCATCTGCTGAGCTGCACCGTTAATCGCGTTACCAACAGCCTTGGAAGTGATTGTTGCGCCACTGATGGCGTCAATTTCCCAGGCGTGCTGCTTGTCGCCGTTCATTACGGTAACAATGGCATTCTCCAGTGCAGTACCCGCGTCGTTCAGCTTGGCAACCAGATTGTCGAAGTTGGCCAGGAATTTCTCATCAGTCACAACCTTGTCGCCCAGGCCGGGAGTCTCAGTCATGGTGAGAATCTGGTACTTCACAACCGCTTCTTTTGCCGGGCTGTAACCGAACATCACGTACACAGGGCCAGCGTAACCAGTGGCAACACCGGGAATGGCAACACCAACCAGTTTGCCCTGATCGTAACCACCGTAGATCAGCGTACCGGTCGCGCCTTCAGGAGCGACGGCCAGCTTGTCACCTTCCAGAATGAAGGTCTTGCTGGCAGTTGCGCCGGGCACTACGTTGAATACCGCAGCTTCGGTAGCAGCCTTTTTGTTGGCAGCGATATAAGGGTTCGCCCACTGCACAACCAGTACCACGAACAGACCGGACAACATGGCAATCACAGCCAGAGTACGGAACATGGCAAAGCTGGGAGGTGCAGGAATGTCGATCTTCTCTTCGTCAACATTCACTACTGGAATGGATTCGCTCATGCTTTGCCTCCATCCTTAGCAGGTTTGCGATAGCCGAATGGCTTCTCCTGGGTGAAGGTGTCGATCAGTGGCGCGCAGGCATTACCAATCAGCACTGCGTACATAGCACCTTCAGGCAGACTGCCGAACAGACGAATAATCACTGTCAGGAAGCCAATCATCAGGCCGAAGATCCACACGCCCTTCTCAGTCAGCGGCGTGCCAACCATATCGGTTGCCATAAATACGGCTGCCAACATCAGGCCACCGGAGAACAGCATGAAGACAGGAGAAGGATAAACGCTGGCGTCCATCAGCCAGAAAGGCAGACTGGTGAGAACAGTACCCAGCATAACGGCCGCAGGAATCTTCCAGCCCATTACGCCTTTGTAAACCAGCCATGCGCCACACAGCAGAATCAGCAGACCGGCCGTTTCACCGGAAGAACCGCTGACAGTACCGAACATCAGATCCGTTGCGCTGGCGAAATCGCTGCCAGTACCAATCATCTTCAGAGGAGTTGCACCACTCCAGCCGTCTACCTGGTTTTGAATCCAGCCAGAAGCATCGGCAGGCGTCATGAACGGGAACGCCAGAGACGATGGAATAAAGGAAGTGAAACGCTCAGGCAGGAACGCTGGTGTCCAGGTAGTAATGGAAACCGGGAACGCCGCCTGTGCAAAAGCACGACCAACCAGTGCAGGGTTGAATGGGTTCTGACCCAGACCACCAAACAGCACCTTACCCAGAGCAATCGCAACGAAACCTGCCAAGGCCGCCATCCACAGGGCGAAACCTGGTGGCAGAGTCAGGCCAAGCAGCAGACCGGTGATAACAACACTGCTTTCACGAGCCATTGCAGGCTTGCCAGCCAGACGATTGAACAGAGCTTCAGTCGCCATACACGACAGAGTGGTAGTGATCAGCAGCACCAAAGCACTGAGACCAAACAGCCAGATCGACCAGAGGCAGACAGGCAACAATGCCATCACTACGCTGGCCATGATCTGCCGGACCGTCAGCGTCTTTTTCAGATGCGGAGAGGTCCGGATTTTCATGGAGAGGCTTTTATGAGAGCCGGTGTGTCCAGACATACTATTAATTCCTCACTCTAAGCCGGCTGATTACGCTGACGGTGTGCACCTTTAGCCACACGGATCAGCTGGGTCAGAGGAATATTGGAGGGGCAGACATTGGCGCAGCAACCACACTCAAAGCAGTCCCACATGTGGAACTTGTCGGCCATCTCTTCGTAGCGATCGTTCTGAGCCAGGCGACCAAGCGTGCTGGGGTTCAGCATCATTGGGCAGGCTTCCACACAGGCACGACAGCCGATGCAGGGCATCTCTTCGCGCTCGTCTGGGGAAGGCAGAGCTTCAGGCGGGAATACCAGAACGCCGGTAATACCTTTCGTGGTCGCAATGTCAGTCGTGGCAATCGCGCCACCCATCATTGGTCCACCGAGGATGACCATACCCGGATCTTCCATCGCTTCAGCATGCTTAAGCAGCTCAGGTAGTGGAGTACCCAGAGGAACCAGATAGTTTCCGGGCTTGTTCACGCCCGGGCCACTGACGGTCACGATGCGTTCGATCAGGCCACGGCTTTCAGGAACCAGTTCGCCAATCTGGGCGAGAGTACCCACATTGAATACTGCGCAGCCGATGTCGGCAGGAATACCGCCACAAGGCACTTCCAGATCCAGAAGGCTCTTGATCAGCATCTTCTCAGCGCCCTGTGGGTACTGAGTCTTCACCGCTACACAGGTGATATCGCTGTTGTCGCCAGGCAGAGATGCAATCACCTTGTTAACATGGTTAACCGCATCCATCTTGTTATCTTCCACGCCAATAATCGCGCGGGTGGCACCGGTGGTTTTCATCGCCAGCCGGGTACCGCGAATCATATTCTCGGCATACTCGAGCATGATTCGATGGTCACAGGTCAGGAAAGGCTCACATTCGCAGCCATTACCGATAAGCGTGGTAATAGTCTTGCCCTTGGGCGCTTTCATCTTTACGTGGGTCGGGAATGCCGCACCACCAAGACCTACGACACCTGCATTCTGTACCGCGTTTACCAGATCATCCGCTGACATTTCATCTGTATTCACAGACTTGCTGTACAGCACTTCCTGGGTAGACGACGGCCAGGTTTTAATAATGATGGCCTTGCCTTTGGAGCCGTCAGGCATAGGCACAAGCCGGTCAACGGCAACAACTGTGCCGGTTACCGGAGCATGAATAGGCGCAGAAACAAAACCGCCCGCTTCAGCTACCAGTTCACCACGAACAACGTCCTGATCTTTCACCACAACAGGCTTGGCAGGAGCGCCACGATGCTGTGCCAGAGGCAGGATCATTTCCCGAGGGAATGGAATACGACGGATCGCTTTGTGTTCCGTCAGTTCTTTATTTTCTTCCGGATGAATACCGTGCCGAAAAGTACCTTTGGCACCGAATATCTGGAGAAAACCTTTTTGGGATTTCTTCATTGAAACAGTCCTGAAGGAACCAGTAAAAAGAGTTGGACAACTTCGGACAAAGCCGACAACTCCGATGCCAGAGGAGCCGGAGCTGGGTGTCATATTTTCAAAGACCAGGGATGGTCTGAGAGCAGCCTCAGGACAGGGACTGGCCTGCGGCGCGGAAAACATGATCCCAGTTCCGGCGCCAGCTTCTTGCTATCCATAAACAAGAAGCCAGCTCCTAACACTGATTACTGGAACTTCTCAGCTCGCTTGATCAGCTTCTCTACATCCTTCTCGCCCATGTCCATAGGCGCTCCAGGGTGCAGGCAGCCAGCTGGGCACTTCTCAGCCGCTTTAACGATATCCTTGAATGGACCCGCTGCCGCGTTCAGTACGAAAGCAGTACCGTCGCTGTCGTTCTTGCCAAAGATGCTGGAGTTGATGTTGATACAGTCATCACATGCCGTACATTCGCCAGACTCAATCCATGCTGCATCACCAGACGCTGCCGCAGCAGGTGCAGGAGCCGCATCGGAAGAAGCAGTTGCGATGATGTTTGCAGCAGGTGCTGCAGCCACATTGCCGTTAGCCAGACCCTGGATAGCCGCGATAGCAGCGCCAGCAGTTTCAGCGCGGGCCTTCTCTTCAGCTTCCTTGATAGCGTTAACGGTGTCCTGACCGGTAATGCTGCGCAGCTGGTTCCAGAAGTGAACACGCTCTTCTGTAGACTTAACCATTGGCTCAGCACACAGAACACGCTGAAGGTTGTTGTTCTTGTCAGTACCCATCACGTACGGGAACAGACCTTCACGATCTTCTTCAGACATTTCGACGAACTCGTGCATTGGCACCATGTCATCGTTCCAGGTATCAACTGGTGCAACCTTGAAGTGCTTGGCAAAGCGGGCTTCAGTCATCGCGAAGTCAGCGAAGGTCAGAGGCAGAACCATCTTCTGTTCTTTACCGCTTTCATCGGTGTACAAAATGGTTTGTTCTAGCCACTTCTTATCCAGACCAGCGTTACCTTCCAGGCTGGAGCATTCGATGATGCTGTCACCGTGGTCAGGGTTGTAGCTGAACAGTGGGTAAGCACGGGAATCAACCGCAACCTTAGCCTGGGTCTTGGCTACATCATCTGGTACACCGTGCTCAGCCGGGCATACGCAGTAGATGTTGAACAGCGCAGGACGACGAGCGTTCAGACCATCAACAAAACCTTCCAGCAGGTGGGTGGTGTGAGAGATGGAGCTCTGCAGGATGTAAGAAGTACGGTGAGCCATACCGATCAGGCTGATCTCTTTCCGCTTCTCTTCGATCTTGCCTGGCTTGGCCTTACCGTATGGGCTCATGTCAGCAACCTGACCCACGAAGGAAGACGTACAAGCCTGACCACCAGTGTTGGAGTACACCTGGGTATCCAGAACCAGCACCTTCAGAGGGTGGCCGGAAGCCAGCAGACGAGACATGTTCTGGAAGCCGATGTCGTACATCGCACCGTCACCACCGATAGCCACGATTGGTGGGCACAGGTGGAATTCTTCGTCGCTGAAATCTCTCCAGTTCAGGTGAGTGAAGAAATCATCATGCTTGGCGAAGTCATAACCTTCAGTCAGTTCGATCTTGGCCTGACGCAGCAGCTTGAAGCCGTCTGCCATCTTGGACATGTGGCCTTCGAAGATACCCATTGCCAGAGACGGGCTGTCCTGGAACAGGTGGTTGGCCCATGGGAACGGATAAGGGTTGTATGGGTAGGTAGCGCCCCAAACAGAAGTACAACCAGTTGCGTTGGTAGCACCCATGAACGCACGACCAGTGCCGTGGTTACCATCAGTGTACAACCACTTGAGGTGCTTCAGTTTTTCCATCAGCTGAGTCACCCAACGCAGCCACTTGGCGTCGATAGGCTTATCAGAGCTCTGACCCATGCTTTCGGTCAGACCGGACAGAGTCAGGTCGTGGCCCTTGTGCTCTTCGATCGCCTTGGCAACAGCCTGGGTGTCGGAGAAATCAACGTCACCGGCCAGCTTCATGCGAACGTGAGTTTCGAGCTGGGCAACCAGAGTGTCGATCTCAGCCAGGTGCTTCTTGACGCGAGGCTGCATCAGGGAGCTCATGGTGCTGGTGAACAGGTGGATAACAGTCTTTTCAGCACAGCCCAGACACGCACCGTCACCGGATACGGTTGCCATGTAGCTGTCTTTGTTCATCAGCATGGTTTCCAGCGCACCAACCTTCTCGTCCAGATCGTCGATACGGTTGAACTGTGCACCAGTGGTAGGCAGATCGTTCCAGAATTCCCAGTTCTTGCGAATACGTGCAACGTCTTCTTCAGTCTGAGGAGTCGCAACCAGTGCGCCATCCTTACAAACCTTCACACACTCCATGCAACCCTTACAGGTCATTGGGTTCAGTGTGATGGAGAACAGACCGCCGGAGCCCTTCTGCTTCTTCTCCATGTTGGTGTAGTAAGGCTTGGTGATAGCGAAGCCAAAGTCACCAACAACATCCAGGAACAGAGCGAATTCTTTTTCCAGAGAAGACTTCTTCTTCTCGTCTTTCTCATCAGCCAGGCGTTCCAGAACAGCCTGGTCGATCAGACGGGAAACGTTAGCCGCTTCGCCCTGCTGGTCTACCAGAGTGCGAACACGTTTCTCAAGAGCGCGGGTTTCACGACGCAGGTACATGGTAGGCATGCCCTTGGTCTCAACCCGGTCAACTGCAGTCTTGAACACTTCTTCCAGAGTGTTGGCCAGACCTGGCAGAGCACTGTCAGGACAGATGGTGTAGCAGTCGCCACAGGCAGTACACTTCTCAGGAATGTACTGTGGGTATTCGAAGCGGATCTGGGTCATGTCACGGTATACACCGGTGCCCGCAGGCATCAGAGACATGGACATGTTTGGATCGGCTGGGTTGTCGTTACCCTGCCCCTTCACGTAGAAGGAACCGGCCTTGTCCCAGAAATCGTGCAGAGAGGTCTGAGGGTTAGTGGACTCAGGCGCGCGGCTCAGCATGACTGGCAGCTTCTCTTCACGACGAACCTGTTCTTCCTGAACACCAACAACCTTATTGGTGATTTCCTGAACTTCGTCGAAACCACGGCGTACAACACGGATGTTGTCAGTTACGATGCGGTCGCCCTTATGGCCGAACTTGGCACGCAGTTGACCTTCGATCGCTTTGAACAGGCCTTCTTCGGTCAGGCCGGCTTTTTCCATCAACGGAGAAGCGGCGAAGAAGGAGCCCTGGAACACGTTACCCTGCATACGGAACTGCAGTTCCGCGTTGGACGCTTCTTCACGAGCAACCTTGAAGCCGTCGATAAAGAATACGTGGATGTTGCGGTCAACGATTTCCTGCTGAAACTTACGAGGAATCTTGGCCCAAACCTTGTCCTGATCAGTTTCTTCGCTCTGAATAATGAAGGTACCACCTTCTTTCAGGCCAGCCAGAGGGTTGGAGTGGCTGAATACCTTCGCGTCAGGAGACATAACCACGTCAACGTAAGTATGCTCACAGTTGATGCGAATAGGCTCAGGCGCAGCAGACAGGTAGTAAGTGGTCGGCATGCCCTTCTTTTCAGAACCGTACTTGGGATTCGCACGGATGTCATAACCCAGCAGATCATACAGGGTCATGGACAGGTTCTTACCGGTGGTGATCATGCCCCAGCCGCCGATGGAGTGCATGCGAACAGTGATCGCACCTTCAGGCAGCAGGTTGGGGTTTTCGGAACCCTTGAGGGACAGTTCCTTAACTTGAGGATACGCGTCCAGGATTTCCTGACGACGGATCTCGTCTTTCGGGTTAGCGGCCACGTCACGCACGAAGTCGATACCCAGATAGAAGAATGGCTTCTGTGCACCATCATCCAGCATGTTTTCGATAGCAGCGATTACGCCTTCAGGCTGGAAGTCGCGGGAACCCAGGCCGTAGCAGCCGGAGTACATGCGAGGAGCGTCAGCAGCGCCGAAGCTATCGTAGTCTGGGTAAGGTTTCTTGCCTTCCTGCCCTTGTGTAACGGCGAGGCCGTTTTCGATGCACTTAGTCAAAACCGCGCGCATTTCACGAATAATTGGCAGGTCTTCTGCCAGAGGCTGGTCGGTACGTTCCAGTACGCAAACACCCTTACGGCCTTTCAGTGCTTTACCCAGCAAATCGCCTGGGAAAGGACGGAACATGGTCAGGTTAACCACACCCATCTTGATGCCACGCTTCTCACGCAGGTAATCAGCAACAGCGTTCGCCTGCAGAGGCATGGAGCCCTGGCCAACGATTACGTATTCAGCGTCTTCCATCTTGTAGAAGGCAGCACGCTCATACTTACGACCAGTCAGCTGGTAGTACTCTTCCATGCACTGGTCAGTGATGTCTTGAATGTGCTCGAAGAAGTAAGGACGCTGTGCAGCAACAGACTGCATGTAAGCATCCTGGTTCTGTACAGGGCCAGCAACGATGGGGTTATCCACGTCCCACAACTCAGGTACACGACGGCGCTTAGGGCCGTAGATCATCTTCTGGGCTGGCGTTGGGCAGTCAATGATGTCGTCTGGACGACCACAGAATTCTTCAACCAGCTCACGCTCTGGAACCATAACGGGCTCGATCAGGTGAGTAGTCAAGAAGCCGTCCTGAGCAACGATGGCTGGAGTCAGAGCCATCTCGGCAATCTTACGGCCGATCAGGTTAAGGTCAGCTGCTTCCTGGGCAGTGGCACCGAACAGCTGGAAGAATCCAGTGTCGTCTACACAGTGATAGTCATCGTGGGAACAGTGAACGTTCAGGGTAGACTTGGTCATGGCACGTGCGCCTACGTTCAGAACGTAAGGCAGACGCTTACCTACCGCTGCGTACAGGGATTCGTGCATGTACGCGATACCCTGAGCGGAGGAGAAGTTGGTGGCACGCAGACCGGACATGGACATACCGGCGGTTACCGCGGCGGCAGCATGCTCGGATTCAGGCTCAACGAAGATCAGCGGCTTACCGCCAACGTTTACGTGGCCCTTGGCAGATTCCATTGCCCAGTATTCACCCATCTGAGTAGATGGAGTGATGGGATAGGCGCCTGCGGCGTCGGAAGCTTCCCGTTCACACATGATAACGGCAGTGTTGCCGTCCATCGCCATGCGTTTTCCGGGGTACTTTACTTTACTAAGAGCAACTTTGTGGTCAGGTTCTTTAGTCACGGTGTCTACCCAAGTTAACTGGCCGTATCTGAATACCGCCATCTAAGGAGTAATCACTTAATCAAACAGACATTTCCTGAGTAGCCACTTGAGGGGGAGGCTTAAAATAACAATCTAATAATGATTGCTATTGATAAATGTCTGTTTCATCACCAGGCTGCTTTCTTCTTGAGAGAAAAGAAAACAGTCAATTAAACTTCACAGAATTGTCAGCAATTGGTCAGGCTGCTTTTAAAGGATCTTTACGGATCACTTTCTTAGCGGCATCGCCTTTAATAACCTTGCCGTTTTCCATCCAAACAATTGCGCCTGTTGGGCAACGTTGAATAGCGTTTTGGCTTGCTTTATCATTTTGCGAATAATCAATCGTGGCCAGATTATTGGTCATGGCAATCAGGCCATCCGCAGCATCAGCAACACAGCGGGTGCAGGCATTACAGGCCACATCACAATCGGCTTCTGCCTTTTCCCCATGCTCCAGGTTCTTACAGGCAACCCACAGTTTGTGGCTGACTGGATGAATGGAGAAAAGGAAACGTGGGCAGGCGTCTACGCAGTCACCACAAGCTGTACACTTTTCTTCATCAACTACTGGAAGGCCGTTGGCATCCATAGTGATTGCATCGAAAGTGCAGACATGGGAACAGTCACCCATGCCCAGACAGCCCCAGCTGCAACCCTTGCCACCACCGGCAACAAGGTCAGCGGCACGACAGCTGTCCAGCCCTTTGTAGCGTGCGCGCTGCCAGGCCACGTGATTGCCGCCGGCACAGGCCAGACGGGGCAAACGCTTTTCCTGTGCGCTCATGGCTACGCCAAGGCTGTCAGCGATCAGCTGGTTCATATCATCACTGTTCGCGGTGCACTGGGAGGGTTGAAAATCACCGGTTACCAAGCCTTCTGCAAAGGCATGACAGCCAGGCTGACCGCAAGCGCCGCAGTTGGCCTTGGGCAGCATGTTCTCAACTTCTTCTATGCGGGGGTCTTCGTAAACGTAGAGACGTTTATTAGCCAGCACGAGCAGAATAGCCAAAATACCCCCAAGGGCGGCCATGAATACTGTTGCGCTGACGATCGTCAAGTTAGTGGTCAAGCTGGCATCCAAGGTAATTCTCCTCCCAGAAGCCATCTGAGAATGTCAGGAATATCGGATTCAGTTGAAAATCAAAATCAAAAGCTACCCGTTAACCTCCGAAATTACGGTGATTAATGATTGGTCTTGTTTGATTTTGCTCAACGATTATTGATTAGTTTTTTTATTGTTGAATTGACGTGAGTCATTAACATGACCTGAGGTGTTAACTACGTATGCGTGGAGTTAATAAATTTTATACTTAAAGCTATAAATAAGAACAACTAGGCATTATTTTCTTTATTAAATTCCTACAACATGTCTATTTTTATTTAAACAATTATTTAGTCTTCAACTTTATTTGATGATATTGATTATCAAATAACAATCAATATCATTTGCAACATATTAACTCTTATCTTTTCTACACATTTCACTTATTAAAAATAGCTCTAAAAATTCTTTTCGACTTTAAAGTTTATGCTGTTTTTCTTATAGCTATACAGCCAGTCAACGTTACTCACTATGCGACTATGCCTGAGTGCTAAACTGGGCTTAATTCCTGCAAACTGCCAGCGGGGGGCACTGACAATCAAAGTATAATTCTGCTCCTTGTCCTTCCGCTGTTCTCCAAGCAAGGCGTTAAAGTCACGATATTCTCTGGTGCGAAACGAAGTAAACAACGACAGTCTGATACCTTTCACTGGCGAACCAACCGTGCCTGCCCGTAGCCCTTCCAGGTCGTAAGCCAGTGCATCCTGTTCATTATTCTTGCGGGAGTAATCTGCACCACCAAACAAAAGCCAGCCGTTATTCAGCCGATGATAAACCGTGACATAACCTGAGTGCTGGCTGCCGTTGTCGAACTGGTGTTCTTCGCTACGATAACGAATATCTTTGTAATCTGTTTCCAGCTTTAGAGCAGTTTGAGGAGTGAAGCTGTGCAACCAGTCTGCACTAACGCCCCAGGCATCGTACAGGCTGTTATTATCTTTGGTTTTATACTCGTACAACGGGCCGATGTAGTACTGGTTTACAGCATTGTGATAGCTGTAACCCAGTTTGGTTTGAATCGTGCTCTCATTGTACTGACTGTGGTCTTTATAACTGGTGCCATAAGCCAGTGTCCGCAGCTGCAGGCCATGATGACCTTTCAGGGAAAAGCGTTTATTCAAAGAAGCTTCAAGCTCGAGAGTTCTGGCAGAGATTGCTTCCGGTGTGCTGCGCTCAAACAAACAGATTGAGCCTATCCGTCGCAGGCAGGTACTACTCTCTGATGACTGATTAATGTTATCGCTGTAACCTGGCCCTAATGCCAGAGAACCCTGCCAGGAATCCCGCAGCTCAAGTGCCCGAATAAAACTGACAATTGTCTTCTTTACCCCTTCTGCCCTTGGGTCGCTCGTCGGCAAGCTTGCCTGAATGGTCTGAAACAGCTCCAGTGCCTCAGAATTCTTATGGTCTTCAAACAGAACTCTGGCCAGCTCCAGACGGCCAGGCAAAAAGCCCGACTGCAATGCGAGTAATTTACGGTACTGAATTTCTGCCTCAGCAAAGTCTTTCTGGTTACGGGCCAAAGCACCCTGCGCATAGTGCACCAGCATCGGATCCCGACCAGGTATCACCTGGTAACGGCCGAGAAATTCTTCCGCTGCCTGCCACTTTTGATGTTTGATCGCCAGATAAAGTGCCTGCCCTAAATCATCGACAGTATTTTTCACACTATAGGTATCACCATTAATGGTGAACTGCGACTGCTGAGCCTGCTCTCTCTCCAACTCTTCCTTTAATACCTCTTGCTCCTGAGCATTCGCATTAATCTCCAGGTTCTGCTGCAGACGCAGGTCTGTGTCTTCATCTGCTGATAGAGGTGTTACAACAAAACAAAGAACAACAATTATTCTTATAAGAAGTGAAAAGCAGATGTTTTTTTCGTATGAAGATACAGCTTGATTCATAAAACCCGGTTAACCGTAATAGAGCCGGGCAAAGGCTTGAGACACAAGAACCCCTGCCCGGATTATGCGTTTTCACGCATAAGGGCATCCGCTAAATACACGGACTGTTTTTGGTTTAGCTTTTAATTTTTGCTACCACCGAAGGCAGTATCCAGCTTGCGGTTGCTGCTGAACTCAGCGATACCAGCCAGTGCGGCAGCATCAGCACCGAAGAAGTGACCTTCAGTTGAGCCAAAACCGAACCCTGCTGCACCAGTAGACAGCGCAGTACCATTAAAGGCTGCAGTGCTGCTATTGATGTTTGCATTGATCTGAAGATTTTGCTGGCTATTAGCGATTGCTCCAGACAGAGTCTGCGCACCAAAGTTAGCTGTGAGAGTACCGCTCAGAGCATTGTTCTGGGCTGGGTCGAAGTGATTAAGGCCTGTGACGGAGTAAGTTGCTACGCCACTGGTCGGAACAGTTGTACCGGTATCATCACCGATATAGTACACGGAGCGGTTACCATCATTGCTGCCAGCACCGGTGATATCTTCGGCCCACTCACCGAACCACACATCACCACTGCCTGCACGGGCAAAGTTGAAGGTGGATTCAGCATTACCATGGTCGCCGTCATCTGGCAGTTCTGGCAAGGTGTACACATCGCCAGTTTTGATAATGGCAGAAGCGGTTGTCAGGCCTTCAAAGTCAGCCTTGAAAGCATTACCGATAAAACCAACACCGATACCGGCCTTACCGGAAGTATGAGGGCCGAAAGGTACATTGGATTCACCAACATGTACGTTACCACTAAAGAAACCACCATAGGTTTCGGTACCATCAAAACCAGCGTGGGCCAGAGAACCTGCAGCAAGAGCGGCAGCAGCAACAGCTGTTAATGCAATTTTCTTCATTGGTCTTCTCTCTTTTATTTATAAACGTTGTTTTGCAATGGGTTCGTCCCTGAACCCGCAGGCTTCCCTGCACCGTTGTGCACTTTGCCTGAGCAAAGCCACTAACCTTTTTCAAGCCACATCAAAACCAGCTGCGGTTAAAAACTGGCTGAAAGGCTTAATTTGATTGTCCGACCTGGCGCTGGCAGCAAAGACGTGCTGGTTGGCTCTACGTAATAGAGATTGGTCAGGTTGGTACCTACCAGCTCAGCTTTGAGGTTTTCCATAAAGGTGTACTTTACGTAAGCATCGAAGGTGGTAGCGTTATCTCGTTTGATGGGCTCGTCATTATGGCTGGCCGCGGTGTAGTTGGTGCGCAGACCAGTTTCCAGAGTTTTGTTCAGGAAGCGGGCACCAATCAGCCAGCTGGCGGAGTATTCAGGAATAACCCTTACTCCTAGATAGCTACCCGCCAATGACGGTGGGAAGCCGCCACGGGCACACTTGTTATCCAGCTCTTTTACAACAGCACTGTGCTCATCACAGACTTCATCTTCGAAGATGTAACTTGCGCCCAGATCAGTGAAGAACTGCCCATTATCGTAACGCCCCTGGAATTCCATTCCCCGGGTATGGCGCTTTTCAATATTGCTGAACCCTTCATTGATACTTACCCGGTCAATTGCGTCTTCTGTCAGGTTATCGAAGTAGGCCAGCTTGATATCCCCTTGATCAAAGCTGTAGATATAGCCCAGTTCATAGTTAAAGCTATGTTCAGGCTTAAGATCGGTGTACGGATTGCTGTTGCTGGAGAAACCCCGAGTACTTTCGAACAGGCTGGGGAAGCGCAGGGCTTCGGTATAACGGAAGTACACACGATTATTGTCGTTAATCTGGTAAGCCACAGAAACAGCGGGTGCCCAGCCATCAGATTCCTGAGTGGAGTTGTCTGCCGCTACATTTGTACTGCTCACCCCCGTGCGCGTGGCTACACAACTGCCTTCCACATAGTTCGGCACAGTTTGGGAGTTAATAGTATTACAGGGGTTATCAGCAAAGCTGAACTTGCCATCAGCCCCTCGCGCCCAGGTTGTGGTTTTGACCTGTTCAGTCGGAGGCTGGCTATTAATCCGGGCTGTTTCTGTTGCCAACTCTGCCTGAATATTGGCCTCTATATCGGCATCAGTCAGCGAACCACTCAGGAAATCGATTTCGGTATTCAGGGCTGCAATTTGATCCAGAATACGTTGCTGATCAGCAGGTGGGAAAAAGTTCCAGAACGGCCCGTCACGAACATCAATTAATCCCTGACGCTGGGCAATCTGAGATTGCAAACGGCTGGCTTTATCAGCAGCCGTTAACCCTGTTAAGGGTGGAGCTGCAGCACGAATACGCTCTTCTGCTTCTGCAATTTGTGCGCCTTTCTGCTCTTGGGAAAGCTCCTCCAGAACTTTGTATTGCACCTGATAACCACTGTCTTTGGAGACAGTACTCTGATTGGTATCCCCATTATCGATACGATTCTGCAGATAGTCATCTTTCGCCCGGTAATAGGTGTACCGGGCACCGGCGGTAATTTCCAGTGGGTTAATTGGCTGCCATTTGAAATTAAAGCTGCCATTAAATTCCTGACGGTGCCCGGCTCTTAATTCCCCGGGGTTTTCCAAGTCATCAAGAGAGGAGACATTCGGCAGTCCATCGCTGGGGCGCAGCTTGTGGTATTGATAACTGGATGCCAGAGCCAACCCCAGAGTATCGTTCAGCTGCATATCATTACTGCTATCAACACCAAAACGATACTCTTTCGAATCCGCCAGTGTGGAATTAATAATGATGGGATTATCAGCACCTGCAAAGTTTGGGTAGCCATTACCAGTGTTGGTTTTACTGCGGGTAAAGGTAGCCCAGATATTGTTCTTCATATTTAACAGTGGATTGGCAGGATTCCACCGATGCCGGAGGTTCACCGCCTCCGACTTGACCGTACTGAGCGGCCATTGTGCTAACCGATTGTTCTCACGGGTACCTGTGCGAGAGGCCAGAATATCGCCAAAGGTCGATTCGGTATGACGAAGCCCCAGTTCTACAACCTGGTCGTCACTGAAGTTGTATGTACCCTTGAATAACCAGGATTCCATTTCACTGGAAGTATTCGGCACTTCTTCACCCGGGCGATATATCTGGGCCATCTCCTGAGTTGGGAAACTGCGGTTGATATCCGCCGTCGTGTCAGCCCCTGGGGTGCTGTAATAACCTTCTTTATTTTTACCGGCGAAATAATTCCCTGAACGACGGTAGGCATAGGCACCAAGCAGTTCCAGCTTATCAATGCGCTTGGCCAGAGCCAGGCGCCAGGCATAATCATCCCCGGATAGCAGATTGCTGTTAGGGTGATCATCCGGCTCTACAAACAGGGCTGGGTCAGCGTTATGAGGTAATGGTGTTGAGCTGCCATTGACTAGCCGATCTTTATAAGGAGAGGTTTCTTTATAGTTCTGCCCTGTATACAGCGTTGGTTCATTAGGCGACGTAGTGTTGTTACTGCCTTCAACTAACAACTCAACACCATAATCCTGACCTGGTTTGATAACGTCAGCGGCTGAAAGAGTATTCACTACCACAGCACCACCAATACCGGAGGTGGTATCCAGAGATGGGCCTTTCTGAACCTGGATATTACTGATCAGATTGGGGTCAAGATAGCTGCGACTGGACGTGCCACGATAACCTCGGTTTACTGTCACAGCCTGCTCGGTACCATCTATACGCACCGGCACTTTTCCCGGCCCCTGCACACCACGAATATTGGGCTCGATAGCACCACCGTTGCGGCCATCACCACCTGTCACGCCAGGCATAGATTTCAATACATCAGCAGGGTTAGAGCCTTTGAAACGCTCAACTTCTTCCTTGCTCAGATAAACTGTTGACCGGTTCTGGTCATAAACCGCATCTTCACCTGCCTGATCCCGCTCGGCACCAGTCATAGCCAGAGCAGACACTTTTACAGGAGCGAGAATCGTTACACCTTTCTTCGGGTTATGGAGACGATAAGAGCCGTCTTCCTGTCTTAACGGAGTAATTCCGGTATTACGGAGAAGTTCCTGCAATCCCTGATCAGCCGTGTACTCCCCTTGCAAACCTGGGCTTGTTAAACCTTGTGAGAGGCTCGAGTCCAGATGGAAACGAATTCCTGCCTTAAGCGCAAAGGAATTCAATACCTGATCCAAGTTACCTGCGGGAATATTAAACTGCTGCGCACTGACAACAGCCTGTTCTGCCGTTGCCTGAGAGGGTGCAAGCAACAAGGGGGTCGCAGTTAAAACCGCGAGAGAAAGCGGTTTCAAACTGTGCTTAATACGGAACTTCATCCTGTACAGCCTTGTAATTCTTATGTGTTGTTATTGCGTGTTCATTTCCTTTACCGAACAGGAATCCAAAACCCGTAAAAGAATTTTCAAATTTTTATTTTTGTTTTAACCGACTCAAAACTGCACCGGTTCAAGGCAAGAACAAAGAGTGATAAAAGTTGACCCGTAGAAACTTTAACGACGAGAAACCAGCACCAGATAACGAGTGAGATAACTTATATCCAGCGGCAATATATTGCTGAGATGTTGCAGAGTCTGGTCAGTATCCTTAAGGTCAAAAATACCTGTAACCTGCAAGCCGCTGAGCCCTGGTGCAGTTCTTACGACGCCTGCCCTGTAGCGAGACAACTCTTCAATAAACACTGGCAGAGGCATACGGGTAGCCACAAGAAGTTGACGCAGCCAGGCATCATCAGTATCAGAGTTTTTGCCTTTGTCACTGACTCTTGAATTTGTGAATGATGCGTTTTCTCCGGCAGAGAGTACTGCCTCGCGTGAAGAGTTCTCAGGTATCAGCTGTACACGCCCCTCAAACACTTTTACCTGAGTTTGAGACTCATCTTGCCGAACAGAAAAACGTGTACCAATTGGAACTACTGCCCCCTGCCGACTATTCAACCGAAGTGGCGAACTGTAATTATCTCCGGTTGTCACCATAACCTCACCGGAAATCAAATGTAGTTCTCTCTTAGCCTTCTTGATATCAACAAAAATTCGGGTAGCAGTATTAAGAATAAGGCCAGTGCCATCTTTTAACTTGACCGTTTTTATTTCACCGGCAGCAGTCGCATATTCTATTCCGGAAAGTTTCATATCCCATTGATAGCGCTGGTATAAGCCACCAGCCCCAAGAGCAAGACCGGTATATATCAATGCCTGACGACGAGTCAGCGTCGTCTTCGTGCTTAGAATTTGCTGCCCCAGTTTGTTATCGGGTAGTTGCCTGAAACGATTTTGTAGTTGTTCAACTTGTTGCCAGGCATCTTCATTATCCGGATTGGCCTGACGCCATTGAGATAAGGAGCGGCGATCATGGTCGGATACATCATCGGCTAACATCCGAGCAGCCCATAGCGATGCCTGCTCGACAGATTCAACAGATATGCGCCGTTTCATCAGGCCTCCATGGTTGCCATCATGCAAGCCTGCAGAGCCTTGGCCACATACTTTTCCACAGAAGAGACTGATACCTGTAAGCGATTGGCAATATCCCTGTAGCTCAACCCTTCCAGTTGCCGCATCAACAAAGCCTGCCGTGCTTTAGTCGGCAAATTGTGAAGCAAGGTATCAATCTCAACCAGCGCTTCCATCGCCTGAGTTTGTGCTTCCGGTGATGGGAAGTGAACTTCAGGCTGCTGCTCCAGATATTCCAGGTAGGCCTGTTCAATACGACGGCGGCGGTATAAATCAATCGCTAAGCCCTTGGCGATGTGAGTCAGGAACTGACGTGATTCATGAGCCGGTGGAAGAGAGGGGCGGGTCATCACCCGTAAGTAGGTATCCTGCAGAAGATCGGCGGTTGTTTCCGGACACCCCAGTTTCTTCTGCAAGAACGCTGACAACCAGTTTTTATGCTCAGAATAAAGTTGTCCAACCTGCGCCATTGAAACTGTGCTGGCTGCCGACATGGTAACTCCCCCTTTACACCCGGACTGTCACAACTTTGCAAATGATAATTATTATCATTTGCATTGTCGACAAGAAATAAAACCTTTTAAATAAGTTTCAGCTCCTTATCAGCCATTAAAGTTTTGGAATTCATTGGGACAATAAATGTCCAGAAGAAAGAGTCTGTTTAAAAACCCAGCTCACGAATCAATACAGCCCATATCCGTACCAAGATTGAGTAGCCAAGGCTCTCACCCTCAACATTAAGATGAAGGCTTCCCGTTAATACTCTATTAACGGATATTGGCTCAAAGGGTTGTAACTCCACCTTATAATAACTTTGCTGCAATACAGCTTCTCCCGCAGCACTTATATTGACAGCAAGCGGACCGCCAAAATCTGAACTCAAGTAAAGTTGATCAAGTTTGTTATCTGAAGTAGGACTGATCTGAACGAGGCGCACAGTAAAGTCCGGCAGTGTTAAATCATCGGGATAAAAAGTCCCAGATTGCCCGGGCATTAGCCTTGCCAGATTTTTTGCTTCTACATAAGCATCAATTCTGGTGTTTTTATTCTGAACAATTCTCATGAGAGGTGTGCGTCTGTCCACCCACAACCCATTCCTTATCCACGGGGAAGTAAACGTCACCACACCTTGAAATGGAGCCTTAATCTTCAGCAGTTGTAACCTTGCCTCAATGCCCGCGAGCTTTTCCTTTAGAGTAATAAGCCGACTTCGAAAAACCTGAGCTGACTGACTGTAGGTTTGACTGGAGGCCTCTCTCAACAATAGTTTCTGCACTAAAGAAATTTGAAGCCGAATGCTTTTGGCTTCCTGCTGAAGATCAGGGTTATCCAATATCAACAGAGTATCCCCGGCGTTCACACTCTGCCCATCCCGCACAAGGATTTCCTGTATTTTGTTGTTTTGACCTGGTGAATAAATCTCAGTGACCTGATCCTCAACCGCTACAGCTGGCAGCCTTAACCTGGAATCCAAGGGAATAAACAACAGCGCAGCAATAAATCCTGCAGCCAAGCTTGTTCGAGCAACAGCAGAGCGTAACTGAATTCTTTGGCGGTTTTGCCACCAGAACTTCAATTCACGGGCTACTGGCAAAACAATGAACCAGACGATTTCTATCAGGAAAAGTGCAATGCCAAGAACTTTGAAGAAAAAGTGATAAACCAAAAGAGCAATCGCCAAGAACAAAAAGAACCTGTAGACCCACGTACAATAGGCATAAATTAATAACTTGCGCCTATCTGCTGTAGAAAAGTGCTCAGGCTCTTTTTCGTCAAAGCGCAACAGCCATTGTCTCAACTGCCACCGGGCCAGTCTGAAAGAACGATTCTGCAAATTCTCAATCTGCCAGTAATCTGCCAACAGATAATATCCATCGAATCTCATTAATGGGTTTGCATTCACCATCAAGCTAGTTAACCAGGTAACGGCCGCCAGCATAAATAAAGCACTGCGTGCAGGGCCTTCCTCCATAAAAGACCAAAGTAAGGTGGCTAAACAGGCAATTGCCATTTCAACCAAGATGCCCGCTGAACCTATCATCAACCTTGGTTTTCTTGTGCTCAAACGCCAGGCATCAGTTGTATCGCTGTACAACACCGGAAACATCACCAGAAATGCCACACCCATCGTAGGAACGCGGCAGCCGTAGTACTTAGCCGCAACCCCATGCCCCAGTTCGTGACAGATTTTTACCAGTACCAGCCCAGCAATAAACCAGAGGGAGCTTTCAAATGTTAGAAAACCTCCTGCTGTGTGTAGAAAAGTGTCCCATTGCCTCAGAGTTAAAATCAGGCCGACAGCCCCCAGAGCTAGAAAAAACACCAAGGTTCGAACACTCAACAGTGGCTGAAGATTGTTTGTCAGCCAGGTAAGAAAACTATCGGGCCTGACCAGTGGAATACGAAAGAAAAGATAGCCGTGAATCACCTGAGAAAACCAGGATTGTTTACTCTGCTTGCGGTGTTGAATCAATGTTTCCAGCTGTTGAGAGTTATCGGCTACCAACAGATGGTTAGATGCCAGAAAGTACACAAGCTCGGAAATAGCTTCATCACTTATATAAGCGCCTCTGGACTGCTCCATTGTTGTTTGAAGTTCAACCACAGAACCGGCTGCCCAGTGAGATAGAAGCTGAAAGCTCTGTTGGCTTATTCGAAAATACTGATTTCTCAAGGGGTCATAAATGGACCAGCGCATATCCGGATCAGCGGTTATACCACCATCAACCAATTCAAGGTCTGGCCTAAGCTGTGGCAGGGGCAAATGCTCGGCTGACTCGATCACTCACACACCCAACCATTGTCTTAAATAAGCCAATGGACGTCGAAACAGATAAAAGAACAGCGTTGACTCCTCACCATAGAGTTTAGCTACGCCTTTCAGGCCAATTCTTGGGAGCTGCTCTCCATCATTAAAGGAAGCTTTTAAGCGATAGGATAAAATAGAGTCATCATCAGGCTGAGCTTCGTAGGAGGCATAGTCGAGCTGGCCAAACAAAGCCTGTAAGGGCTGAGTATCCAGATACAGTTCTACTTCCGTTCCTGGCTCAAGGGAAATAGCATCCCGAACTGACAAATCGATACTCATCGACACCTGTCGTGGATCGGCCAGATAAAGGATATGTTCCCCCACCTGCACCGGCTTGCCACGCCAGTCATTCTGGTCCCTGAATATAACAATGCCATCCTGCTCAGCTATCAGGCGACTCCTTTCCAGTAGCTGCTGGGAATAACTAAACTCAGACTGTTTCAGCTCTACCCGAGCCTGCTGTTCAGCAACCAATGCTGCAGAACGAACATCAGTAAATGCTCCTTGTCTGGATTTACGCAGTTCTGCCTGAGCCACAGCTAACTCATCACGGGCAACTGAAACACGGGTTTGCAGTTCTGTATCCTCAAACTCAACCAATACCTGACCAGCCGTTACCCATTGATTGGGTTCAACCAGAATATCCCTGATAACTCCGTTCAAAGGAGCAGTAAAAGCGAAAGGTTTTTCAGCAACAATTTCTGTGGGAGCAAGAACTGACAGCCTGACCGGAAAAAACATCGCCGCAGCAAATGCGACAAGAATAACCCAGCGTACAGGTTTCGATTTCATCCTGCTCAGCAAGCCAGGCTGCGGTAATAGAGCCTGCCAGGCATGGGCCATGGTTTCTGCAATATGATCAGCTAACGTCTGTTCATGGCTGCCGAAAGGTGATCGCTCCTCCAGCAGGAGTGCTCCCAGCTGTTTGCCTTCAGGATGGATAATGGGAACCCACAACACATCGCCGGATATGGCGGGGTTACTATCAGTATCTTTTACAGAAACGATTTTAAAACACTCATCCAGAGTAAAGGATTTTGCATTGGGTTGTCCGCCTTGCCCATGAATCGCGTTGGCTAGTTGTTCCATAGCCAGGCTGGCAGGCGAAAGCCGATCAACATTTGCAAGACCGCTGACAGCTGTGATCTTCAGTTGGTCATCATCACAACGAAACAGAGTGGCTTTATGGCAGGGAATCATTGCCATAATCCTGTTCACCAGAGTCAGTTCCAGAGTAGCTTTATCTGTTGCTTTTCTCAGAGCTTTTTCTAATTCCAGCAATCGCAGATAAGGTTCAATGATTGCTTTACTGTCTGGCACTCTGACTTTGCCCTGTACTCTGACTGCTTCAGTTTCCAGAATGGGAATCCTTTGCCAGGGGATTATCGAATAAGGCTGATCCACTCATACCGGCCACCAGCTTTTTATCACTTGTTTGTAATTGCCCAACAGCTCTGATTGTCTGACTGACGGCATCAACCCGGGCACCAAGACGCATAATTTCACCCTGATATTCCATACCGGTTTCATCAACTCTGAACAAAAAAGGATGTCCGGCTTCCAACCATTGGAGCCAGCGAGAAGGGATAATCAGGTTAACCTGTAAATGATTGTCGTCCTGCAACCAGATCAAATCAGAGCCCACTGTCACATGCTCGAAAGAGTTAATCTGAACTTCCACAACACGACCACTGAACGGTGCAATGACACGACAATGGTCAACCCGATAACGAGCAGACTCAACTTTGGCTTCCAGTTTTTTTACATCAAAGCGCGCCAGATCGACTTCCAGCTGACCAACCGACTTCATGTCCAGAAGCTGTTGTTTATTGGTCAACTGAACACGAGCAGCACCTAAATCAGCCTGTTCAGCTTTTAATTCAGCCTTATAAGGCTGGCAGTCATACTGGATCAGCAGATCACCTTTTCTAAAGGCTTCGCCATCATTCACTGTAACTTCTTGGATACGGCCGTTTAACTCACTGCTGATTTTTACTTCACTGACGGGCTCAAGCATGGCCCGAACCGTCAGTGAAGATTCGGCTACAGAAAGGTCTGCAAACAACAGTAACAACAAGCCAGACTGTAAAAAGCGCAACATCTCTTACTTCTCTGCAACCTTCAGCATATTCCAGTGACTCTCACCTTCAGCGAGCGCCGCTGCGAGGGTTTCAATATCATGATCCTGCACTCTTTCAGGCAGTGGATCGGCACCCACTGAAAGATAAACACGACCATAGGCTTCCTGCATATCGGCATAGCTCTGCCCTTGATACAGATCACCGAGTAGTGCGTTGATTTCATATTCAACTGTTTCCATCTCGCTGCCGGAATCACTCTTCATAGAGGCCCTGACTTGCTGCAGCAAGCGGTTTTCAACGTCACGGAGGTGCTTATCTGTACTGTACAAATGTTCCATCTCAGAAAATTCCAGCAGGGAAATCTGAACCTGACTCAAGACAGCAATATTCAGCGCTAAACGGCGAGTGTCGACCACTTTTGCCTGAGCCTCAGCCAGACCTACCCTTTGTTTCAGGGTAATAATGTCCATCAGGTTGCCGGAAATAATGGCGCTGAAATCAAACCAGTCTTTGTTCTTGTTGTATTTGTTACTGTCGTAGTTGTAAGTAGTGCTGAGATTCAGCGATGGCATAAGGCTCGCCATAACCCGCTTTACCTCAACGGCAGAAATGCGGTCGTGATACCGTTCTTCGCGAAGCTCAGGCCGCTGCAATAGTGCAAGCTGTTCAAGATCCTGAATCGATTGAGCCACTTCTGGTGTATTTAATTCGCCATCAGCCAACGTAAACTGTGTACCGGGAGGAAGGCTCATGAGAGCAGCCAGTTCAGATTTGGCGCTGATCAGACCTCTCTTCACTTCATAGAGTTTTTTCTGGCTGTTCAGGAGTCTGTGCTGATATTTCAGGCTCTCCAAAGGAGACTTCAAACCCAGGTTTTCAATATTGCGGGCAGTCTCCAGAGATTTCTCTATACGGTTCATCAAAGGATCGAGGTTTTTTAGAACCTTTTGAGCGGTAAGAGCTCGCCAGTAAGCACCACGAACGTCCTGAATAATGTTGTGAATAACCTTGCGGCGTCGTTCATCAACAATAACCAGCCGATCCGCCTGCTGTTTGGCTCGATAATAAGAAACGCCAAAATCAAGCATGTTCCAGGAAATACCCAGATCCGCAACTCTTCTGTTACGTTCCTGAGACGTAGAAACCTGAAGGCTTTCCTCACCTGTTACCAGAGATCGTGAACTGGCTCCCGACTGATTATCCCGGCCACGGTAGCCTGCGTTGTAAACCAGTTGAGGCAGCATATCGAGCTGGGCAACATCCAGCATGTCGTAAGCCAACGCCTCTTCCATAAGTTTTAAACGATGGTCAAGGTTGTATTTAATAGCTCTGGCCATGGCCTGATGCAGGGTCAGCGGCGCAGAGATCGTCTCCTGACCGGAGTACAATGACAGCTGGTCATCCTTGATTTGCTTTTGCTGTTCCTGATCAGAAATAACCATAGGTTTGACAGAACAGGCTGCCAGAAAAATGGTTGCGCTGAGCACCGATAACTTGAATCCTGAATGCATGGTGTTCACTCCCTAACCCAATGCAATAATTAATAATTATTTATTGTTGTTTTAAAGCGGATAAAGCAGCTTCTAACTGCAGAATTTCCTGTTTTTCTTTTAACAGGGCCTGAGACATCTGCTCCTGAAAACCACCCTGCCCTTGTTCATTATCTTCATTGTTCTGCTGGCTGGTTTCTGAGTCGGACTCCTGAGCACCTTCATCACCCAAATCGTCTTCGCTGGAAAGGTCACTGTTACCCAGTTTTAATTCAGATACTTGGTCGGACTGAACAATATCTAAATCTAAAGTATCAATAATCCGACCGTCCTCATCAGAGCCTTCTGCCGGCACGTCCAAGGTTGAAAGCGATGATCCATAACGTGCATTAAGAGCTTGTAGCTGGTTAAACAAACCCTGAACAGCCAAATCATTAGAAAACGTACGACTATGGGTTATCAGCCCCCCCTCAGACGACAACCCTGAAGCCTGACTCCCAATACCGACTCCAATATCACTCGACGGAGACTCCGGTGTATTCCCGCTACTGGCATCCAAGTTAAATTCAGCAGGGGTATCAATAGGATCTGGAATAGCAAGCTCTGGCGCAGATGGCTCTGGTGAAAACTGCTGAATTTCAGCTGCAACAGGTTGAAGTAATACAGGATTAACAAAACCCATATCACTTTGTTCATCAGCCCCCAGAATGGTCACTGTGGCAGTCGCCGTACTGCCATCACTGGCAGTAAAGACTATTTGATCCGTCAGGGTTTCCCCAGCAGTTAATTGTTGTACGGCAGATTGATCCAGAACATATTGCCAGGTACCCGAAGTCAGAGTGAAAAACCCGTAACCACTATCACCCTGAGTGGCAGTCTGATCAGCAAAGAATGGGCTTTCACCTGTATCAACATCATTAATCAACAAGGTTCCTGTCGCCATCACCGGATCATCGCCAACATCACCCTCTTCGACTGATCCAGATAAAGTACCACTAATAACAGAGGCATCATCACGACCTGTAATTGTTATCTGCAGTTCTGCTGTATCTGTTCCACCATTGCTATCACTGATGGTGTAAGTGAAAGTGTCCGTGACCGTGCTGCCAGAACCAGAGCCCGGCAGAGCATTTGTCAAAGACTGGTTTGTTGCATAGGAATAGCTACCATCAGCATTGAGCGTAAGAACTCCATACTCACCAGTCAGACTGGTGCCGACAGTTCCGGACACACCTGTGCCCATCTCGGTTCCTGTACGAATTCCGGTAACTGTAAGAGTGTTATTATCACCGTCGGTATCATTGCTATTGATAACACCATTGGTCTGACTAACAGTAAGGGTGCTCTCTTCTGCAACAGTACCAGTGTCGTTCAAGGCTACAGGTGCAGTATTGGCAGGAACGCCAGATAGCTCAATATTATCAACCCTGAGCGTTCCAGCCCCACTCGAAGCGTCATAACCGAATATTCTCAGTGTTACGGTCGATTGGTCATTAATAGCTGCCAGCCCTACCAGATCTAACGTAACTGTTGAGAAAGAATCAGTCACTGTGGTTTCAGTGGTAGGCAGATTGGTGAAGTCTGTGCCATTTATACTGTAGGCAAGCTGGATATTCTGGGAGCCGGTTGCAGATCGTTTGACATCCAGACTGAGTGAAAAGGCACTGTAGTCAGTTAAATCTACATTGAGATCAACATGATCTCCTGTTGCCGGAGAATTACCTAATGCCCAGCTGCTGTGATTCCAGCCGTAA
Source organism: Parendozoicomonas sp. 2304DJ65-17 (assembly GCF_058148445.1). Classification (NCBI taxonomy): domain Bacteria; kingdom Pseudomonadati; phylum Pseudomonadota; class Gammaproteobacteria; order Oceanospirillales; family Endozoicomonadaceae; genus Parendozoicomonas; species Parendozoicomonas sp. 2304DJ65-17. Next base: position 140,984 of record NZ_JBYVJV010000002.1, on the reverse strand, counting down.
TCTCCAAGAGTGTCACCAGCAACAAATGATCCTGCACCAAGATTTGAACCTTCAGACAAACTGGCGCTGTCCAGCAGGTTAATTGAAGGCGTCAGGTTCTGGTTATCAAAATTCCACTGTGCCAGAACCTGAGGTGCATTAGTGACAGTTACTTTACTGGCTTCACCTGCTGAAGACGCATCACCATCATTCACAGAAACAGTGACTGTCCGCTCTCCTGCAGTCACTGTTGCCGCACTGTTCTGATAAATAATCTGTTGAATCAGGTTTTGGTAATCCGCTTTTGTCGCAGAGCCTGACAAATTGATTTCTGTGGCAGATGTATAAGTAATCGTGATTCCGCTAACAACAGCGGGGGTACCACTAATTGTCAGGCTCTCACTGGCGCCGTCCAGAACACCTGCCAGATTAATAGTGGCACTTTCAATATGTGTGTCGTCAACATCGGTAATAGTGAAATCAGAATCCACAACACTGGCACCAGCATCCCCCGCAGTAAAACGGTTATGGAATCCTGAAGCACCTAGAGAGCTGTTATCCGGGTCATTGTTAAGAACAGGCACATCATTCACAGCTGCAATATCAATGTTTGCTGTACCCAGAGTCATATCCCCAGAGCCATCACCATCATTAGCGGTAATGGTTAGAGTCACGGCGTTATCACCACTAACGTTGGCAACACCGGTGTATTGGATATTGGAGGCCGTATCCAGGTAAGTATTGATATCTGCGGCAGCACCAACCAAAGTCATAGTCGTGCTGTTCACCAGAGTTTCTGTTACCCCTCCTCCAACACCAGCACCGTCAGCTGGCGTGCTGAAACTTCCCGCAGTAACACTGAGCGTTACGGTAATGGCACTGCTATCAACATCAGCTAAAGTAACAGACGACAGATCAATATTGCTGGCCGTATCCTCAGTCACAGTAATATCAGTGGGGATACCCGTCACGGTGGGGTTATCGTTCACCGATGTAATATCAATATTCACCGTTCCCAGGGCCACATTTCCTGAACCATTACCATCGTTAGCAGTAAGGGTCAGAGTTGCAGCGTCACCACCGCTGACATTGGTCGCGCCGGTGTATCGAATATTGGAGGCTGTATCCAGATAAGTATTGATATCCGCAGCAGCGCCGACCAGAGTGATCGTTGTTGCGTTCACCAGGGTTTCTGTTACGCCACCTCCCACACCAGCACCATCGGCAGGCAGGCTGAAGGTTCCTGCACTGGCAGTGAGTGTAACGGTGAGGTTATCGCCATCCACGTCAGCGAGCGAAACAGCCGACAAATCTAAATTACTGACCGTATCTTCTGTCACAGTCACATCTGTGGGAATACCAGATGCTGAGGGGTTATCGTTTTCACCGGTTATATCAGTATTCACTGTACCCAGAGTCACATTCCCTGAGCCATCACCATCATTAGCGGTAATGGTTAGAGTCGCAGCGTTATCACCACTGACATTGGCAGCACCGGTGTATCGAATATTGGAGGCTGTATCCAGATAAGTATTGATATCTGCAGCAGCGCCGACCAGAGTGATTGTTGTTGGATTCACCAGAGTTTCTGTTACTCCGCCCCCTACACCCGCTCCATCGGCAGGTGCGCTAAAGGTTCCTGCACTGGCAGTGAGCGTAATGGTGAGATTAGCGCTATCTACATCGGAGAGAACAATCGACGACAGATCAATATTGCTGGCCGTATCTTCTGTCACGGTTACATCTGTGGGAATACCCGTCACTGCAGGGTCATCATTCACCGATGTAATATCAATATTCACCGTTCCCAGAACCACATTTCCTGAACCATTACCATCGTTAGCAGTAAGGGTCAGAGTTGCAGCGTCACCACCGCTGACATTGGCCGCGCCGGTGTATCGAATATTGGAGGCCGTATCCAGATAAGTATTGATATCCGCAGCAGCACCGACCAGAGTGATCGTTGTTGCGCTCACCAGGGTTCCTATTACGCCACCTCCCACACCAACACCGTCAGCAGGCATACTGAAAGTTCCGGCACTGGCAGTGAGTGTAAGGGTGATATTATCCCCATCCACATCACTTAGAGTGACGGCGGACAAATCCAGATTACTAAGAGTGTCCTCGGTCACCACTACATCAACAGGAACACCTGTGCCTGAAGGGTTGTCGTTCACAGGTGTGATATCAATATTAACCGTGCCCAGCTGAGGATTTTCAGTGCCATCATTGGCATGGATAGTTAACGTTGCGGCATCACCTCCACTGGCATTAGCAGCACCGGTGTATTGAATATTGGAAGCCGTATCCAGGTAAGTGTTAATGTCTGCCGCACTGCCCTGCAGAGTAATGGTTGTGCTGTTTACCAGATTTTCTACAACCCCGGCTCCTACACCGGCACCATCGGCAGGAGCATTAAAGGTTCCCGCATTCACGCTTAACGTAACTGTAAGCGCATCTCCATCACCATCTACAAAGGTAACAGCCGACAAATCCAGATTACTGGCGGTGTCTTCCATCACAGTGACATCTGAGGGAACCCCACTTGCAGTGGGCGCAGTATTAGCAGGGCCAGTATTGAAAGTGATCTTATCCAACGCCGGTGATTCTGCACCGTTACTGGTAGTGATTGTAAACGAGTTGACAGAAGTCCAATTCAGTACAGCAAGCTCCCCATCATAATTCTCACTACTTCCATCTGCATTCAATGTTGCTGTGGTGTAATTACTTCCTGTACCGCCTGCGGCAAGGAAGGGCGAGAGGGTTAATTGAGTGGAAGTGCTTCTCTCATCTGCATTAGCTACTACAACGCTTACGACATTTACAGCCTGACTAAAAGTGACGGTCAATGTGTTTGCTTCATAGGAAGTTACTACAATCCCACTTAACCCAGCATTATTTGGATCTGTACCGAAATACCCCAAACTGACGGGATACATATCACTAGTGTTACTGGTAACTGTAACAGTGACCCCATCTACCGTTTCTGTAACTTGTGCTTGCCCCCCTGATTGGTTTTCAGCCACGCCATCAAAACCAAAAACGGAATCAGTGAGAGAAAACGCATAATTCTCAGGAGCATTAAATGCCAAGGCGGATTCATCAGATACTGTTCCTGCAGCAGTTTCCAGCTCCCAGTCTCCGCCTGCACCAGTAATATCATCTGAAGCCGCGATATCAGCACCAGTCAGTTCAGCCATTCGATCAATAAATACCTGGCCCTCACTATCACTGCCCACATCGCAGCCATAGAGAAGAATATCTCCCTCCTCATTTAATGACTGCCCAATGGTTTTAAGAACATCCTGCTGTGAATCCAGAGAATCAGCATTAACAGTTTCACCACTTAATGACAAAGAGCCGGCACTGCCGTGGGAAATAATATGTACCGCATCAAGGTTTTGATAACCAGAGAGCACATCTGCAATTTCTGATAAAGAAGCAGAAGAGGAGAGAATATAAACCTGAGCCTGGTCTGAAACACCTGACATCAGAGTTTCATATTCAGGAACGGAAGGGTCAATTAAAACAACCTCTGTCGTTTCACTGGTATTTAAAGATGCAGCTTCAAGCGCTTCAGCAAGTTGATTGCTTTCGGCCTGAGCTAGATCGTTATTATTGCTTGATAACTCTTGAGTTGTTAATTCTGTCAGTACCTCTTCCCCCGTACTGACAATCGCCGCATCCAGCATTATACGGGGTTCAAGAGCAAACCCTGGAGGCGGTGTGACTGCCGAAGAAGATGATGATGAAAGCTGACTATTTTTGTCAGTTTTTTTGAAAGCTCGAATTAACCGATGAACCAGTGAGGCATCCATGCTGCTATCCAATTTATAATTCTATTTTGTCATTTGAAAAGCTTTACTTCCTGCCAATCGCCATCTCGCTGTTCTGTAATACAACGCCAAGATGTGCCTCTATTTCTATGAGGCTGCGATTTAATTACACGACAGATGTGTAATCAGACCAAGAACTACTAGATAGCATATCCTAATTGTGTTTAAAGCCATATACCTTGGCCAGAAAGTCAATATCACCAACTGCAAGATGTCACTTAGCGGCCAAGATTTTTCTCAAAAATCAAAAAGTTCACCACATAGGGGGGCACAATAAAAACAAGTTAATTACGCGAAGGGTACAAACCTTCCATACAGATACAAAAACGAACACTTTGGAATGGTTGTCTGTTTTCGTGTGGAGCGCTTTGCCCCTCGGCACTCAACGCACCATCTTTTAAATACGTACCCATGCTTGAAACAGTGTCGCCGTCTTTCATAAAGAAAGTTTTGCCGCCAGATTTGGCGTCCTTAGCAATCATCAGGTTTTCAGCAGGCGACAGATCATCACCAAATCCATCAACTGTATTGATGTCGTGAGTGTGCGGCGGCAGATGAGCTTCAACCAAGGTCACGTCAGGTACACCACCGAACTCCCCATACATTCTCGGGGTATAACCAGGTGCATTCCCCCAGTGCATTGGGGCACGTGTCTGTAGATTTGGCAGGCCCATGGTTGATCGACCATCACCACCGTAAGTTGCACCAATAATCGAAAACAGCGTGGTATTCTGCGCAATAGGAACAGTCTGCCCATCACAGGCTGCCCAGAAAAGCGGAGCAAAAGTGTAAGGCAGGATACGAACTTCACCAGTAAATGCGTCAGCCATTTTTTAAGCTCCTTTTAATTTCTGCTTGGGTATACGCCAAACAATGCGATGATAAAGCTCAAGCATTGGTACGGCATGATATTAGTGTGAGAAATGCCCTGCCCGATCGAGGTAACACTGCCATGTTTGATCGAGACCATTTCATTACCTGGTGGTGCATAAAGCTTGTCAGAATCGATTTGAGCCCCCATCACCATGCCATTGTTTTCATTAGCATTGCCTTGATTCACACTGGCACTGAGCGTGTGGTTATGGGATGGCATGTGTTGGGTTTGAAGATTGACTCTCTCGACCCCAATACGCTGGCCAATAACTCGCTTGCTGTTGCCCGGGCTTTGGCCTTGATGCAACGGCAGACGGCCACGCATATCTGGCAACGCAAAGCTGGTACGGCCATCGCCGCCATAGGTGGTTCCGATTAAAGAATACAAGGCATCATTGGAGCTGATAGCCATAAGCTGCCCACTACACATTGCCCAACCCCTAGGTGGAAAGTTACCCGCAAACATGCGGATCTCACCAACAAACTGATCACTCATAATGTCTCTCCCTGAGATTAGTTACGCGTTGGAAATAGGCCTTTCATCGCGATACAGAAGCTCACGACAAGAGAAGGCTGCATATTTTCATGGCCAACACTGCTACCGACATTAGATACCGATGCATCATTAAGCGCCTGCAGGTTTTCACCCGCGGTATAAACATCGCCTCCAACAGCCCCTCCTGACGTTGAGGTTGCAAATACGTTGGCCTCAGCGTTTGACCGGTCAGCAAGATCGGTTGTGCCTTTGATAAAGTGCCTGTGCATAGGCATCGTGGTGTCAGTGAGCTTCACGCTTTCAAGGCCACCGATTTGCCCTTGATTGATGGTGGATTGGGTACTAGGTCCATAGAATTCAGAACCTGGATGCACAGGCGTTCGACTGCGAAGATCAGGTAATGCAAATGATGTACGACCATCGCCACCAAAAGTGGTACCTAACAGGCTGTACATGGATTGGTTTTGATTGATTGGCAAAAGTGTTCCATCACAAAACGCCCAGTTGACCGGCGCAAATTTGAAACTGAACATTTTGATTTCGCCAAGAAAAGGTTCGGCCATAACAGGTTCCCTTCCAGTGATTTTGACATGTGTAAATTATCATGTGATCTTTATTTTAAGATCGCCCAACTTCTTCAGTATCAAGTGAGTCTGCAGTATGCATTCGACAGAATGGAATCATCGCGTTTCTCAAAGACAATACACCGATAAAGACCTGCAATTTATGGAACGGCTTTATGGTGCCTCTAGAGAATACGAACTCTCCCAAACAAACTTTACTCCAGCAGAAAAGTCAGCTTTTATCAGCCAACAATTTTGTGCACAAACCAGGCACTACACTGAAAACTACTGCACAGACCACTTTAATATTGTTGATGTTGATGGTGAGCCTGCTGGTCGGCTATTTATTGATTACTGGGAAAACGAAATACGGATAGTGGATATCGCTATCCTGCCCAGTTTTCAAAAACACGGCCTTGGCAGCTATTTAATAAAAGAAGTCTTCAAAACTGCTTCTCAATACAACAAGCCCGTTACTATTCATGTCGAGTTCCAGAACCCGGCACGCCACCTTTACGAACGCCTCGGATTTGAATATAAAAACAAGACCGACGACGTTTACTTGTTAATGCAGTGGACTCCCTGAGGGATAAGCCACCAAATCAGGCAATATCCTTATCAGGATGAATTTTTCTATTAATAATTACTTCGTATTCTGTTTCGCTTTTCGGTGATGCAAATAATGAAGCCTTACCAAGAGAGTAGTGGTCAAAATGGTAAGTTCCCTGTGGCATATGAAAAGAGTTATCACCACGAAGGATGGTTGAAAAGGCTTCCCACTCGCTGCCATGCATAGAGGAAGTGGAAACACTTTCAACTGTTAAACTTCTCTGGGCACCAGAGTCATCAGAAACTTTAATATTGTCACCGACAATTTCTAGCAGGTTGCTGTAGTTATATTTTTCCATAAAAGCTAAAACCTGACGTCTGACGTGTATAAAACTGTAATTTAAATATAATCACTAGCCAAGCTTACAATAGATAAAAAACAATTTCGTTACACTAAAAGCGAAACACGCATTAAATTGCACGTTCATAAATGTATATTTTATCTCTCGTATTCATCAGCTTTTGATGACTTAGCAATAATGCAAAACGATCACTCCGAAAAATACGAGACCAGGGCATGCCAACTGACGAGTTACTATTCATGGATACATTTATTCCAGATACTCTCTTCAAAAAACTACATATCGCCATCACTGATTTTGTAACCATGCAAAAGGAGCTGATCAGCCTTGAAGAACACGCAAACTGGGTAGATCACGCCAACAATAATAACTATCTGGGGAAATGGCGGATTCTTCCGCTTAGAGGGTTAGCAAGTAATTCTGATGAACACCCTATTTTACAGGCGATGCAAATCTCATCAGAAAACCCAGAGCAATACATTAATTTCAAGGTTATGGAGCATACCCCTGCTTTAGCTTCCTTTTTGGAAGAACTACGCTGCGGTGTGCTATCAGCCCGTTTGATGACTCTGGAGCCCGGGGCATCCATTGGAGAGCATTGCGACCATGGTTTGTGTTTTTCTAAAGGGCAGGTACGACTGCATCTTTGCCTGACAAGCAATGAAAAAACGCTATTCACCGTAGGAGGTGAAACCCTTTCTATAAGTGAAGGTGAGTTCTGGTATATCAATGCCGATAAACTACACGCTGTAGTTAATGATGGAGATAGCAGCCGTACTCATCTGGTTATTGATTGCCTGAGCAATGACTGGTTGCAAAACCTTATTGGACTTCCCAATTCAATCAGCCTGGCTCATCTTGACGATGCTCAACGACAACTCTGGTTGAAAGGTATTGCCAAAACCATGCTGGCACACCCATACCTCCCTCATGGAGATATTCGTAGAGCAGCACAGGCATTGGCCCATGGGTTGGCGGAATATCTGGAGATTGATCTCCAACCTTGCGTTCATATTGATGATGGTTTCAGTCTGACGGAAACTGGCAAGGCCATTTCCATTCTGAGTGCAGCTAAATGTGCAGAAGAGTATTTGCGGACAGCGCGCTTTATTCTTGGGATCCATAACGCTATCAAAGACAAACTCAACAATCAGAGCAGTGTCTCCATTCTGTATGCTGGCACAGGTCCCTTCGCCACTCTATTACTGCCCCTGCTACCTTTACTCCAACAGGAACAGATAACCATTACTTTTCTGGATATCCATCAGCAGTCACTGGATAACCTACAGCAACTGCTGGCTCTATTTAATTTAAACAACATTGACTACAAACTGGTTTGCGCTGACGCCAGCCTGTGGCAACCAGAAGAAACCTTCGACATTATCATTTCTGAAACCATGAAAGCGGCTCTTGCCGAGGAATGCCAGGTTAGTATTTTTAAAAACCTGTTCACTTCCCTGAATAAAGAAGGGGTAATGATTCCAGAATCTGTGTCATTAGATGCTTATGCCACAATCAACTCCTTTGCTCCCAGAAAGCTCGGACAGCTATGCAATCTTTCATACAATAGCGTGAGAGAGCTCAGCGAGGGGAACCTTGAAGCTCTTAACCAGACATTTGAACTTGACTCGACTAACGCTATTGACGCTGTTGTTATTGAAACTCACATAAAGGTTTATGACGACATAGAGCTAACCAAAAACCAATGCAGCCTCAACCTTCCAGTCACAGTCGAGAACGGCTCCTCCAAGCCAGCTAAAGCAATAGAATTGAGATATCAGTTTGGAAAAATCCCTGGATTTCAAATAGTTAACATCAACTAATCAAGAGCTAAGGGCAAAAACAGCCAAATTGAAACCCTGAGATGCTGGCCTATCCTTAACTGGAATAGAGAAATGGATTTCCAATAGGACAGCACAATATGGTATCAACAAGGCGCTCATCGGGCTTCACACTTATCGAGCTGATGATTGTGGTTGCCATCATCGGTATTCTGGCGGCCGTAGCCATACCCGCCTACCAGGATTACACCAAACGAGCTTACGTAGCTGAGGGAATTAACCTTGCCTCAGGAGCGAAGGCATCTGTTGTTGAATACTATGCATCTCAAGGTGCATGGCCCAGCTCTAACGCAATGGCAGGATTAGCTCCAAGGGATGACTTTGGAGCAGCTAGTGTTGCCGTGGCCTATATAGAAGTACAAAACAATGGTGTGGTAGTTATCGACTATCAGGATTCAACTATGGGGGTGGACGCCCAGGTTCACTTCACTCCTTCGGATACTGGTGGAGAAATCAGCTGGACATGCACCGGCCACAGAAATTTCGATACAAACAAGAAATACCTTCCTGCCAACTGCCGTTAAACGCAGAATCAAGCCAGCAAGAAATCAAAACAGCCTTCGATTTCTTGCTGGAAAAGCATCTACAGTTTTTCTGCAATATTCTCAGCTAGCTGCTTCACAAGATTCGACACACTCCCAACCATATCTGCATAGTTTGACGTGCCAGTACTCTTCACGAAGTTAAAGGGATACCGTTTCTTCTGCCCCGATAGATCAGCCGTGAATTCGCCGGCCATCTGGACCTGCCCATCTGGCTTAAAGTTCAGGCGACGAATAAGCACATTCACATCTGCACTCTTTCCTTCACTTGCAGGCAATACTTGCCCCAACTCTTGTCTCAATGCGGCGGTCAGGGCTGTGTCGAGTGGCTCGGCCCAGAGATAGTTATCACTGAACTGAACTCTGTTGTCTCCGGTTGAAATAGCAAGCTGCGGCTGCTGCAGATAGGAAGAGACTTTGACATCAAGCTTTCCTAAATAACCCTGCTCCTGATGAACAGAATGAGTAGGTTGATCCAGTAACAGATAAACAGGAGCCTGAGTCTTGGAGGCACAGCCAGCCAGAATCAATAAGGCGATCACCCATGATTTATTCAACATCGTATTACTCCCGAACCGGCTCAGGGTCCTGCCCTGGAGTCCTGCCAAAAATCAGTGTATTGGGTTGCTGGTTTACCTGTTTCACTAGGGGCTGTAACTGCCAGATCAGTGTTTTCAACTGGTCCAGTGTATCTCTCAGCTCTCCATAAACTTCACCATCTTCAGAATATCCCTCCAGCATTTTTCGGGCTGCGTCCATAGTGTCGTTTATATTTTCTGGCACTTGTTTGGTGCTGCTGGAGCCAAGAAGCTCCTCTGCCCGTGCCAGAGTGTTTTGCAGTTCATTCAGGGTTTTCTCCAGCGGCAAGGCGTTGAGCTTGACTAGCAGGCTACTGACCTGATCACTAATCTGAGACAAACCAGCCTTCTCTGTTGGGATTACGGGGTATCCCTGATACTCCTTCATTTTCACAGGTGATTTGGATGTATCAGCCCGAAAATCCATATCAACATACAGACTACCTGTTAGCAGGTTGCCGGATTCCAAAGAGGCACGTAAACCTTTATCAGCAGTGAGCTGCATATCTGCAATCAGCTCCTCTTTTGATATTTTCTGACGGGTGCTGTTAAAACGTTCAGGCTGAATAGTAATAACAACAGGAATGGCCCAGTTTTCATCACCAATGACATCATCCATCAGGTCATAAGCTATACGCTCAACAACTCCAATCTGAATCCCTCGGTAATCAACGGCAGCACCTGGCAGCAAACCTCTTACCGGCTCATCGAAGAGAAGAACGAAATCAACCCCACCGATGTACTCTCGTTCATTAATACTGGAATAATCTGCATATAACCGATAGAGATGGTTGTTCTGAACAGCCTTGCCGGGAGGTGTGCCCGCTGGCGTGGTAAAAGCAATACCCCCACTGATAAGAGATTCAATACTTCCGGTTCTTAATTGAATACCACTAGCCCCCGCCTTTAGATCAAAACCACTTGTGTTCCAAAAACGGGTCTGGTCAGTAACCAGATCACTATAGGGAGCGTTAATAAAAAGCTGGTATCGAATCTGTCGGGTTTTCAGGTCAAAGCCGATGTCTTCTAACTGCCCGACCCGAAAGCCACTGTAAAGCACAGGGTCTCCAACACTCAGGGAACCCGCTTCCTTACTGTAAAGTGAGACTCTCAGGCCGGCGGCATTAAGGTCTGAAACCGGAGGGGCTTCATCACCCGTAAATATCTCTTTGGTCAGTTTCTCCTTCCCCGGACTCATTTCGATATAAGTACCAGACAACAGTGTACTTAACCCTGAAACACCACCAGCAGAAACTCTTGGCCGAACAATCCAGAACCGGCTGTCATCATGCACCAGACCTTTACTCTCAGCTGTCATCTGCACAGTGGCTTTTACACCATTCAGCTCTTTATTGAGCCGAACAGACGTCACCTGCCCGACAACAACACTGCGGTATTTCACTTGTGTCTTGCCAGCTTCAATACCATCAGCGGTTTCAAAACTAATAGTGACCTGTGGCCCAAGGCTGGAGTAGTAACTCCATAACATCCAGCCTCCAATCAATAACGCAATCAACGGCAGAACCCACAATACAGAAACTCTGCGCCCGGTCTCTATCCTTGCCTCTGCAACACCTGTTTCATTATCAGGGGATGCAGCACCTACATTTTGCTTCAAACTGTTTTCCTTTGGTTGTCAGCCCAGATAAGACGTGGATCAAAACACTCAGCCGCCAACATGGTTAGCACAACAACCGCAAGGAATGCGTACACGGCTGGGCCTACGTAAAACGCAACAATGTTGTTGAACTGAACGAGCGACACCAGCATGGCAACCACAAAAACATCAATCATTGACCAGCGCCCGAAGAACTCGGTTAAACGATAAATAGTTGTTCGTTCCCGTTGTCGCCCTTCCATCCCGAACTGCACACTGAAAAACAGATAAGTAAGGGCAAGTATTTTGGCGACAGGAACAAAAATACTGGCAATAAAAATAACGCTGGCGACCGGATAAGACCCCATACCCCACAGTACAATCACACCATCCAGAATCGTGCTGGGATAAGTCTGCCCAACACTTGTTGTAATGGTGATTGGGAGAACGTTGGCAGGAATAAAACAGATGGCCGCTGTGAATAACAAAGCCCAGCAACGTTGCAACATGGCTTTTGGATCACTGAGAGGTTCGCTGTGATATTCCGATTCCTGATCCAGCCACTCTTCCAACTGATGATGATCAAGACTGGATAGCGCACCAACCAGACAGATACAAAAACCACTGTAAGCAATAAACGACAATCCCGGGTAAACACTGGCCATAGAAGAAAGCTTCACCAGTGACACAAGCACACCGATCAGAAACACATCCGCCATATTCCAGTTGATAAACCACTCCAATACATGGCCAACCCACGCGCTGTGAGCTGGAGCTTTATGTGTCCATCGAAACAGCAGCAGAAAATAAACAATGAGAAGCAGAAGTACGGCAGGCAAAACCAGAACCATCAGCCCTATAACCAAAGCCAGAAACTCATAGCCCTGCTCCCAGACAGTTTCCATGCCGGAAAGCAACGACATATTCTGAATACGCCCGGCAATTTCCAGAGAAAGAAAAGGGAATGCTGCTGAGAGTATCAGCATCACCAGTCCCGCAAGAGCACAACCAAGCCCTCGATCAGAGAAACCGGGGCGATAACTGACAAGAACTCCATCGCAACGGGAACAGAGTGCGCGATACCGGCCAGCAACAGGGTTAACCTGCTGCTCAAGCCCGCATTCATGGCAGGTCTTTAAATGCATAACCTGAATTACCCCAGATTCAATGCCACATCGACCTGACGATCATCAGGTATTTCACTGTAAGACAGCACTTTCAAACCGGGTGCGCACAGCCGGGCAAAGCGAGCCATAAGTGGTCGTAGCTGCGGAGCCACCAGAAGAATAGGAGCCTTGCCCCGATCCTGCATCTTACGAGTCACATCCGGCATGTGCTGTTGCAGTTGCTGGGTAATATTGGGCTCAAGAGGAATAGCATCAGGCGCAAACTGCCCACCGGCCTGCAATGTTTTCTGGTGAGCCTGAAGTAGTAGTTGCTCCAACCCTTGAGCCAGAGTAATCACCGGGATCATGGCTTCCATGCCCACAATGCCATCAATAATGGTTCTGCGAAGAGCCACCCGAACTTCCTGCGCCAACAGAACTGGCTGGGTCTGTTTTCCGGCAGCTTCCAGCAATGCACCACTGATAGTTCGAATATCAGTGAGGGGTACATCATCCAGCAACAACTGCTGGAGAACCTTACGCAAAGTGGTGAGGTTCATTTTCCCGGGAATCAATTCTTCAGCCAGCTTGGGAGCCAGAGATGCCAACTTATCCACAAGTTTCTGGGTTTCATCAAAACCCAGAAGCTCATGGGCATTGTCGTCCATCACCTTACTGATATGAGTTGCCATAACAGTTGCCGGATCAACAACAGTCCAACCCAGAGCCACAGCATTGTCCCGATCGGTTTTATCAATCCAGATAGCAGGCAACCCATAAGCAGGATCAGTGGCCTTGGTTCCCTTAGGTTCACCAAATACACGACCGGGATTTAACGCCATAAGTTTGTCAGGGAAGACTGTTCCCTCACTGACAGCAACACCTAACAGAGATATACGGTAACCAGTAGACGACAATTTAAGGTTGTCCCGAATATGAACAGTTGGCACCAGAAAACCGAGTTTGGTAGACAGACTCTTCCGAATACCTTTGATCCGATCCAACAGTTCGCCACCACGCTTACGATCTACCTGACTGATCAACCGATAACCCAGCTCCAAACCAAGAACATCAATAACCGGAACATCTTCCCAGGACAGATCTTTTCGTTCTTCTTTGGGCGCTCCGGGAAGAGCTTCGGTCATATCCTTCTTTCGGGTTTCCTTCTCTTTCTTTTCTGTAGACGCTTTATGCATCAACCAGGCAACACCACCGGCAACACTGCCTAACCCCAGAAATGCCATGTGGGGCATACCGGGCACAATACCCATGATAATCAGTACCGCAGCAGTAACAGTCAGGGCTTTGGGGGAAGCAAACATCTGACCGTGAATCTGGGCACCCATATCTTCAGCATCAGAAACACGGGTAACCATAATTGCTGCGGTAGTTGAGAGCAGCAGGGAAGGAATCTGAGCTACCAGACCATCACCAATAGTCAGCAGAGAATAAACTTCGAAGGCTTCGCCAAACTTCAAGCCATGTTGCATGGTGCCAATCATCACACCACCGATAATGTTGATCGCCAGAATCATCAAACCGGCAACAGCATCACCTCGCACAAACTTACTGGCACCATCCATCGCACCGTAAAAGTCAGCTTCCTGACGAACTTCTTCCCGGCGCTTGCGGGCTGTGTCCTGATCAATCAATCCGGCATTCAAATCCGCATCAATAGCCATCTGTTTACCGGGCATGGCATCCAGAGTAAATCGTGCTGTTACTTCCGATATACGACCACCGCCCTTGGTTACAACCACAAAGTTGATAATCACCAGAATGGCAAACACAACAATACCAACAACATAGTTACCGCCGATAACCACATTACCAAACGCTTCAATCACCTTACCGGCAGCATCACCACCCTGATGGCCGTAAAGCAAAACCACACGGGTAGAAGCCACGTTCAAGGCCAGACGCATCAACGTTGCTATCAACAGAATGGTAGGAAAAACCCGGAACTCCAGCGGCCGCAGGGTGTACACCGCTACCAGCAAAACAATCAGAGACAAAGCAATGTTAAAGGTGAACAGCATATCCAGCAGGAACGGCGGCAGCTGCAATGTCACCATTCCCAGCATGGCCAGGAGCAACAGGGGCGTACCGGCGTATTTTCTGGCCATCAGTGCCCAGCCAGCATTTGTTTGCGTTGAAGAGGTACTACTCATTGGTGGTATTGTCTGTCTCTGCTGTGACTTGTGATCCGGCCTGCGGTTCCACAACACGCTTGCCTTCTGCATCGTAATTTTCTGGAATTTCAAAACCCGGCAAGACCGGAGGAACATCACCTCCATGCCCTTTGCGATACATGGTCAGCTGCTGGATGTAAGCCAGCACCTGAGCCACGGCAAGATAGAGATCAGCCGGTATTTCCTGATCAACCTTGGTGGAGTGATAAATGGCTCGGGTTAATGCCGGTGCTTCAACAATCGGACGGGAGGAGTCCCGGGCAATTTCCCGAATTTTCAGGGCAACCTGATCGACACCTTTTGCAATAACAAACGGAGCAGATGCTCTACCTGTATCGTATTTCAGCGCCACCGAATAATGGGTTGGGTTGGTGATAATAACGTCGGCTTCAGGCACTTTTTGCATCATTCGGCGATTGGCCATTTCACGCTGAAGCTGGCGAATCCGGCTTTTTACTTCCGGCTTACCATCAATATCCTTATGTTCGTCCCGCACTTCCTGTTTGGTCATCATCAGCTTCTGGCGGTTGTCCCAGATCTGGTAAGGAGCATCGATAGCTGCAATCAAAAACAATGCACTACCAAAAGCCATCAATGCCCAACCTAGTATTCCTGTTCCTTCTGCAATGGCAGAAGCAATCGGCATACGCCCTAACGAAAGGGAAAGGGGATAACGCTGCCAGAGCACAAGCAGCAGACAACCAATAACCAGTGTCACCTTCAACAGAGACTTCCCAATCTCTACCAGCCCCCGAATAGAAAACACCCGGGAAATCCACTGTGCCGGATTCATTCTGCTGAACTTGGGCTGCAGAAGGTCCAACTGAAACAGAAAACCACCTGTCAGTCCGGAACTGCCGATAATTGCCAGCAAAAGCAAAGCTGGAATAGGGAGAACAACAAGAGCTGCAGCCAAACCGGAATCCCGAAGGTGCTGCCCCATAAACGCCAGGTCGTAAATCTCACCCCGTTCCAGAGCAAGGTTATGGCGAAGAATTCCCATCAGGGTGTCGCCTATCTCCGGCCCCAGCATTTGCAACAGAGAACCTGAACCGACAATCAATACCGCAGACAAAACTTCTCTGGATCGAGGTATCTGACCCTGCTCACGGCTTTTTCGAAGTTTTCGCGCCGTGGGTTCTTCTGTGCGTTCCTGGGAGGTATCTGCCATCTGTTCTTATCACCCACCAATAAACAGTTGGAGATAATCGAGCATTTCCGTGGTCAGATTGACCAGAATCCCGGGCAAGGAACTCATGGCAAGAAACACCGTGGCCATACCAAACATCATGGTCATGGGAAAACCAAGAGCAATAATGTTCAGCTGAGGAGCCGCCCTGTTCATCACGCCGAAAGCCATGTTCACCATCAGCATGCTGATCACCATAGGCAGGGCAACCAGAAGACTACCGGCAAATAACCAGCTGCCAAGCTGGGCAACATCCTGCCAGACATTGACATTCAGCCCGGTTCCGATGGGTAACATCTGAAAGCTTTCCAGAAGAACAGTGAACACCACCAGATGACCATCCATTGCCAGAAAAGCCAGCATGGCAATGGTCTGAAACCACTTACCCAGTAAAGCTGTTCCGGGACCATTCACCGGATCATTCATCACCGCCATGGCCAGGCCCATCTGCATAGACATGATTTGCCCAGCCATAGTGAAAATGGCCAACCAAAGCTTGAAAATAAAACCAAAGGCAAGGCCAATACCAATCTGCTGAAAGGTAATGATCATGGCTTGAGGAGAGAAAGGATCGACCTGCGGTACATAACTGATATTGGGCGCAACAAGAAAAGTCAGAACCAATACCAGAGCCAGCCGCGTTTTCACCGGAATACTTGTTCCGCCAAAGATCGGCATAATCCATACAGCAGCCGCAATCCGAAACATCGGCCACATCCACTGCCCAAGCCATGCAGTAATAACATGGCTATCAAGACTGATTGGCAGAGCAAGCACGGCTTCAGCCTATTAACTGCGGTATACGCAGAAACAGATTCTGGGTTAAATCCATTATCTGCTGAAGTAACCAGTGGCCGGCTAAAGACATAGTGGCAAGAGTCACCAGCAGGCGTGGCAGAAAACTCATGGTTTGTTCATTGATCTGTGTCGCAGCCTGAAAGATGGCCACAACCAAACCCACAAGAAGACCGGGGCCGATTAATACCAGAACCATAAGAACAATCAGGCCCTGAGCTTCACGAAATATGTCGACAACTGTTTCCGGTGTCATATTTCCCGTCCTTTAGTCCGCTACCAGAAACTGGCAGCCAGAGTGCCCGTTATCATGCTCCAGCCGTCTACCAGCACAAACAGCATCAGCTTGAATGGCAAAGAAATAACCAGTGGCGACAGCATCATCATACCCATCGCCATCAAAACACTGGCCACAACCAGATCGATAACAAGAAAGGGGATAAACAGCATAAAACCGATCTGAAACGCGGTTTTCAGTTCACTGATAATGAAGGCGGGAGCCAGCACCCGGAAGGGCATTTCAGAATCAACAGTAGAAAGATCAATCCCGGAGATATCAACCATGCGCTTGATATCCTGCTCGCGGGTCTGACGCAGCATAAATTCTTTGAGCGGTATACTGGCTTCCAGAGTGGCCTGCTGAAAGTTCAGTTCATTATTCGCCCACGGCTGAATAGCCCGTTCATTAATCTGGTCGTACACCGGCATCATCACAAACATTGTGAGAAACAATGCCAGGCCAATTAAAACCTGATTGGGAGGAGTCTGCTGCAAGCCCATCGCCTGCCGCAGCAAAGAAAGAACAACGATGATACGGGTGAAGGATGTCAGCACCATCAACATGGTGGGCAGGAAAGATAGTACCGACAGCAGAACCATTATCTGCAAAGGAACACTGTAGGCCTGGCCTGCACCATCGGTCACAACATTGAGCAGAGGGATGTCCTGAGCCTGCGCTGTTACCGAAAAGAGAATGCTCGACAAACTTAGCAGAGCGCATCTACTCAGTCTGATCCAGCCAGAAACTTTCCCTGTAACCTTCATTTTGTTTTCATCAGCCTTGTCAGTACTTTCTGAAATTCACCTGACGATTGCAGCTCTTCGGTTTCCGGCCAGTTATCCCAACTTTCCAGCCGCTGGATACCGCCGGCACTGACACCAAGCAGCAGTGTCTGCTCACCTACTTTAACGAGGCAGATTTTCTCGTTTCGGCCAACAGGCATCACTTCCAGAATACGAATATGCCTTCCGGGACGAACAGCACCAGGCAATACACGACGCGCGACCAAGGCCATGCCGACAATAACCAGCAGCACAACTGCCAGCATGCCCGCGATATTTAACAACTGGGCAGCAGACCCAGTTGTTTCAGCGCAGGCAAAACCAGAAAAAAGCAGGGAAAGAAGAGCGAAGCAGCGCAACATCAGGCCAGGCGGCCCAACCGTTCATTCTGGCTAACGACTTCAGTCAGGCGAATACCATAACGACCATTGGTTTCCACAACTTCGCCACGGCCAATAAGCTTGCCGTTAACTTTTACATCCAACGGATCACCAGTATGACGGTTCAACTCAACCACTGCGCCACTGCCCATAGACAACAACTCATTCACTGTCAGTTCAGTGCTGCCAACTTCAAGGGACATCACCACCGGAATATCGAGAATGACACTCAGGTCTGGCTGTAAAGAATCTTCAACAGCAACCACATCCCCTGAAACATTTTCACTTAGATCAGGGGTTTCGGTACCAAATACAGCTTCAGCAGCGGAAGCCTCAGTCATACTTTCATCTTTCACTGTTGTACTTCCTTCTCTCCGTTAATGGCATCCTGCAGCTCCAGCGCCAACTGGCCATTTCGAGCAACAACCCGAGCCTGAAAAAGCACTCTATTCCCCGTTCTGACTTCCGCAGTACCTGGTAAGCCCAAGGGGAGAAAATCTCCTGGTTTCAGGGAAAGTACTTTTCCAAGAGATGTTTTCTGACGACTCAAAGTCGCAGTAATTGGTACCGGCACATCCACCATTGCTCCCATCAGCGCATCACGATTCAGAGGTACATGATCCAGCATGGGAGTCATTACTTCTCCAGGAAGCCAAACGGAAAGATTGCCTTGGAAATTATCTGTGCTGATTTTGATTTTCATCAAAAACATACTTTTGGTACCCGATACAGGGCTGTCGTAGTCTTTCTCTTTCGACAGCTGCATGGGTTTGTTTTCATCAACGGAACGGGAGATCAGATCCAAAGACAGATTAACCAGACGCTCAGCAAAGCGACTTTCAGCCAGAGTCAGCAGCTCGACATCATCTTCAATAACGCCCTGTCCACCACATGCCCGCTCAAGTAATGCACAGCACAATGCATTGTCTAAGTGAATAATCCCCCGAGACTCTGCACCTTCAATCTGAACGCTGTATGCCGTGACTTGTCGTCCTTTAAAACGGGGAGTTGCTGCCGGGTATTCAATATCTGCAAATGCTCTGACACCTTCACCGGTCATATTAACCAGGCTTTCTGTCACAGATCGTGCACAGAGCTTTGCCAGTTCAGCAGCTCGTTGCCTGACGGATGCAACACGACCGCCGACTTCAAATAAGTTGCAGGGTTTAATACTCATAACCCTCTTGTCATCATGTGGAATCAACATGAGAAGTCGGCCAGTCAGGGGAATAATTAAACAACGAAAACGAAAACGAAAAACCAAAACTTAAGTTAGTGGTCTGTTATGCCGTTGTATAAAAGCAAAACCCGCATGCAACTCATAAACAATTAGATGGTTCAGCACGCACAATTCTGCACAAAAATCATACGACAGGATGATATTATCTACCGACTCACTAAACATCCGTACAACTACGGATTATTACCGAGGCTACTGACATTTATAACTAACGACATCTGTTTTATATCTGTCTTTAGTCTGGAGCTTATGCGCCTTTTATTTTTCCCAAGGGTACTTATCCTGCTTGGCGCGTTTGTTTTTACTCTGCCCAGCCAGTCTCAACCTTTAAAAGAACCACTTGAATGGAAGGCATTCGCTGTAAAAGAAGAATGCAAACTCAGTGCGGATTTGTCTGAAAAATCCTCAGTGAGCTTTATTGCCACTGCAGGGCGAAAGCCCCTGATGGTATTAACGATTCCTTTTCGAAACCGGACAACTATTAAGGCAGAAGTCAACGCTATTGCCCCACCATGGAAAAGCAATCAGCCGGTCTTAATTAGTCGCTCACGCAAAGCACCATCAAAAGAGTTGGTTTTCCCTGAAAAAATACAAAGGCTTCTTGATCAGATGAGCAAGGGGCAATGGGCACAAATCACCCTCACCAATGATGACAACGATGTATGGGAAGAACAGATTTCTTCCATTGGCTTTAGAGCTCCACTCGAAGAGTTTAATAACTGTCGTAACAGTCTACCGCCAGTTCGCTTTGCCGATATAAATCAATCAAAGGTTTTCTTTGGGCACAATCGCATCGCTCTTAGTGAGAATGAAAAACGCACACTCGATCTTATTGCTGAATATTTAACCTACGATCCTTCCGTCACTTTAATAAATATTGATGGTCACAGTGACAGAACCGGAAACAGTCTTATCAACCTGAAAATTTCACGCCAGCGCGCGGAACAGGTTAAGGCTTACTTTCTCAGCATTGGTATTGAAAAGCCCATGCTGGAAACAATCCGCTGGCATGGCAGCCGCTATCCGCTAAATCAGGGCAAGACCGACGCCCAAAGAAGAAAGAACAGGCGGGTAGAAATTGAACTCCTGCGCATTCCTCCGCCACCAGCCATCCCTGAGCTGAACTGGAGTTAAGTTATGGATCTTCTTGCCGCAGGAATACATCCCCAATTATTCGAGAGTCTCCCTCTGGGTCTGGTTATGGTCGATCGCAGAGGACTGATTTCCAGGTTAAACCCTGCTGCAGAGAGTATTACAGGGGCTCTGCCTGAAGGAATGCTCTGGGGCAAGGCGGCCAGAGAGATTTTCCAACACAGAGATAATGATGGCCATGAAGTTTCCATGAAAGACGGCCGTCGCATTCATGTCAGCACCTGTCCATTGCCAGACAAAACAGGCCAGCTGATTATCCTTCAGGATCTAACAGCCTCCCATGAGATGAAAGATGTACTCAGTCGCCAGAAGCGATTAGACAGCATGGGACATTTGATTGCAGCTCTGGCTCATCAATTGCGCACGCCTTTAACAACCTCAATGTTGCAGGCAGGCAATCTTGAATTTCTTCTACAGGATTCTCTCTGCGATACCGGTACGCGAGCACTTCTGGCTCTGCAGCAAGAATTAAATTCTATCGATCGCAAACTCAGTGATCTGTTGCTGTTCGCCCGGGGCGGTCGCGTTTTACATGATTTGATATCAGTCAATGAGCTGATTGACGACATGCAGACACACAGCAAAGGAATTCTTTGGGAGAGCCTTAAAGTTCAATGGTTTGGAAACACAAAGGATACAGACAACCAAAGCCTGCGGTGCAATCGTAGTACCCTGCTTTCCGCCCTTGGCAACTTACTAAGCAACGCTCAGGAAGCAGGAGCATCTCAAATAACAATCAACTACAGCACATCGAATAAAGCTCTTTTAATAGTACTGCACGACAACGGTAAAGGAATGGATAACGGTGAACTTCAGAAAGTTCAGAATCCTTTCTATACCACCAAGACAACGGGTACAGGTCTTGGTCTTCCGGTGGTTCGGATGATTGTCGAAACCCATGGGGGAAAGCTGATGCTGAAATCACAACCGGACAAAGGGCTCCAAGTGTACATTACCCTCCCTCTGCAAGCGGCACCACACGCCTTCAATAATCATGAGGAACAAGCCGCATGAGCCATCAACATATTCTGGTTGTAGAAGATGACCACTCTCTGCGCTCAGCTCTTTCCGACACCCTACATCTCGCAGGCTATAAAACCTGTGTTGCAGAAAGCGCTGAGAAAGCCATAACCATCTGCGGTCGCCATAACTTTCACGCCATGGTCAGTGATATCAACCTGCCAGGGATGGACGGCCACGCCCTGATGTCACGGGTTCACACAGAACAGCCTGACCTGCCTGTGATTTTGATGACTGGTTATGCAGATACGCAAAAAGCTGTAGATGCCATGAAGGCTGGAGCCAGAGATTATCTGGTGAAGCCTTTCTCGCCAGCACGCCTGCTGCGCCAGCTGGATAATATTACTCCAGCCTGTAGCGGCACTGACTGGATTGCCGAAGCTCCTTCCAGCCGCATTATTAAAACCATGGCCAGACGTGTTGCCGCCAGCGAGGCAACCGTGATGATCACTGGTGAATCCGGAACCGGAAAAGAAGTTCTCTCACGTTTTATTCACGATTGCTCCAGTCGAAGCAACAAACCATTTGTTGCTGTGAACTGCGCGGCCCTGCCGGACACCATGCTGGAATCCATTCTGTTTGGCCATGAAAAAGGAGCATTTACTGGTGCCAGCCAGAAGCATGCCGGTAAGTTTGAGCAGGCCAATGGTGGAACCCTGTTTCTGGATGAAGTAGCAGAAATGCCTTTGCCTCAACAGGCAAAACTGCTGAGGGTTCTTCAGGAGCGGGAAGTCGAACGACTGGGAGGGAACACCTCCATACCTGTCGACATTCGCGTGATTACCGCAACCAACAGGAACCTGGAAGAAGAAGTAAAGTGTGGTCGCTTCCGGCAGGACCTGTTTTACCGGCTCAATGTTTTTCCTCTCCATATTCCACCGTTAAGAGAGAGAAGGGAGGATATCCGCCCCCTCTCTGTGCACTTACTTCAGCGACACACAAAAGAGCATCCAAACCTTCCTGACAGTTTCAGCGAAGCAGCTCTTGCTGACCTTACGGCTTACAGCTGGCCTGGCAATATTCGCGAACTCGACAACACCATCCAGCGCAGCTGCGTGGTGTGCATACAAAAGCAGATTCAGGCCGCAGATTTACTGCTTATGGGAACACCAGAACCCATTAAACCTGATGCTGCAGAAGACCACTGCACTCTTTTAGAAGATTCAAAGCTTAACAGCCGCCAGAAGGCGGAGTTCAGCGTCATTATCGACACGCTGAAAAAACACAATGGACACCGGGGTGAAACAGCAGAAGAGCTTGGCATTACCACCCGAATGCTGAGATACAAGCTGGTTCGCTTACGAGAACTTGGCATAACACTTTAATTTTATTTAATTTTTTTTTGCACCCTCCGAATACAGGGAACTCGCAGAAAAACGTTTTTCTCGAAGCGGGATCGTGAAAAGTGATACAGAACAGCATTAATCTGACAGCGCCGTCGCTCACAGACATTCAGCCACTGCAATCGACAGTCGTTGAACAGCGCAAAAACAATGGAAAAGAGTTTGGCACTTATCTGAAAGAAGCTTTGGATAATGTCAACGAACTGCAGTTTAACGCTGACCAGATGCGTGCAGATTATGAAACTGGTGTAACCGATGACCTGGCTAGTGTGATGATCGCCAGCCAGAAATCCAGTATTGCATTTCAGGGCCTGATTCAGGTTCGAAACAAAGTGGTTTCCGCTTACGAAACCGTCTTTAACATGCCCGTTTGATAGCCAGAGCCCTCTATGCCGACTCTCTCTGCTTCAGCTGTTGCCCCGGTTCTGCAGGATCGAATGGCTTCGCTGCGCAATAACTTTCAGGAAAAGCTTTTACCAGCAATAAAACAAAAACGCTGGTTGCTGATGGCAGGCGCTGCGGCTCTTATCGCTGTTGTGCTTACGCTTTCCTTCTGGACCAATGAAACAGACCTGCGCCCTCTGTTTGGGCGGCAGGAACGATACGACACAGCTAGCATTCTGGAAGTGCTGGACACCAGTCGTATTCCTTACAGCCTGCATCCAGATAGTGGCCAGATTCTGGTTGATCAAACTATTCTCTCACAAGCCCGCATGACTCTAGCTGCCAGTGGTATCACTCCCGATGTACCTGCTGGTATGGAGCTGCTTAGCACAGAAGGTGAACTTGGTCGTAGCCAGTTTGTGGAACAGGCTCGCTACACAGAAGGTCTGCAGGGTGAACTGGCCAAAACAATTATCAGCTTACGCGCTGTTCGCAATGCCCGTGTTCACCTTGCCATTCCCAAAAGATCTTCTTTTGTCCGGGATATTCCTAAACCTACCGCTTCGGTTTTTGTGGATCTCTACCCGGGTGCCCGTCTGAAAAATCCGCAGATTCAGGCGATAGTGAACCTTGTTTCCGGCAGTGTTCCTGATCTTGCTCCCGAAGATATTAATGTTCTCGACCAGAACGGAAATATGCTCTCAACCACTATGATTGATGGTGTTCCCGACTGGCAACTTGAGCACACCCAGAAACGTGAGTCTGCTCTGGCACAGCGAGTAACCAGCCTACTTGAACCCGTTGTGGGGGCTGGCAATCTTCGTGTTCAGGTAACAGCCGATATCGATTACAACGCTCAGGAAGTCTCTAAAGAAAGCTACAACCCGGAGACCAGCGCTGTTCGCTCTGAAAATCTAGCCAGCGACGACCAGACTACAGCTGTCGCTAAAGGTATTCCCGGCGTTGAAAGTAACCGTACAGCATCCTCTTCCGATAAGAACAGCGTTGAACGTTCCAGCTCCCGCACACAAAGAAGTTATGAACTGGATCGTACAGTCACTATTAACCGCAAAGCTCCCGGCACATTGCAAAAGGTGAGCATAGGTATTGTTGTTAATACTCTGGCAGCGGAAGGTGCAGACGGCTGGTCTCCCGAAGCCCTGCAAACCATGGATCAACTGGTCGCTACTGCTGTTGGCCTGGTTCCTGAACGTGGCGATACCCTGAGCCTATACAGCCTGCCTTTCAACTCTCTGCCTGTAGAGGAAGAGACTGCTCCCTGGTATAGCCTTCTGGAAGGTGAATACGGCCAGTACCTGATCACGGCTATGGCGGTCATTCTGCTGCTGTTTATTGGCCTGATTTTGCGTATCTACTTCTATCGCAAGCAGGTTCGCAAGCAACGTGAACAGGCTCTGAAGGTGAAGACCCTGAGTAACCAGGAAAGCAAGAATGCGGCAGAAGCCGGCCTGACTATCGCGGTTCACCCAGATGACAAGGTTATAGAAAGAGCTCGCCAGCTCAGTCTGCGCAGACCTGAACAGGTTGCTCTGATGCTTGAAAGATGGCTTGAAGGACACTGACGCTCATGAGTGAAGAAATGACCACCTTTGGTGAGCCACTGCCCGATGACATGCTGCCATCTCGCTCTCCAATAGAAGAGGCAGCTATTTTAATGCTGGGTCTTGGGGAAGAAGCTGCTGGCGAAGTTATTCGGGTGATGTCTGCCGATAAGATCATGACCCTTAGTCGAGCGATGGAGAATATCTCTGTCGTTCGCCGGGATGATCTTGCCAGGGTTTCAGAAAAACTTCTGGACTCCTGTGATGAGAACGATGTTCTTACCGGTACGGACTACATCAGTCGAACCCTGCAGCAGGCACTGGGACAGGAGCGTGCCCGCAGTTTGATGAAGTTCTCCCACTCCATCGAAACTAACCCTGTTCTTGAGCGGCTACTCTGGCTGGACACATCAGATATTCTAGCCATGATCCGTAATGAAAAGCCTCAGCTGCAAGCTGTTGTTTTGGCCTGCCTGGCTCCAGACAAAGGTTCTGCTGTTTTGTCTCAGCTGCCAGAACCTGCCCGCATTGACCTGGCTAACAGATTGGCACGCCTGAAAGATATTCCGCTGACTTCTCTGGATACCGTAGCCGACCTGATTTCCAGCTTCGAACAAGGTTCTGGTGATTCCCAGCTTGTTCACGGTGCAGGCCATCTGGCAGAAATGCTCAACCACATGGATGAGATTGAGAGCAGTAACCTGCTCAATAATATCCGCGATACCGATGAAGAACTGGGTAACGAAGTTAACGAGCTGCGCCTCAACTTCGACCACCTGCTCAATCTCGATATTGCCAACCTGTCTGTTATTGTTGAAAACAGTGCCCAGGATGTTCTGGCATTAGCACTCAAAGGTATTCCGGAAGTTCGCCTTGAACGCATTCTTAACTGCATGAGTAAACGTGCGGCCAAATACCTGCGTGAAGAGATTGAAAACCTTGGATCCGTTCGGATCAGCCTAGTGCGCAATGCCCGCCATGAAATTATCGAGCTTGCCCGTCGCCTTGAAGCTGATGAGCAGGTTGAGCTTCATGCCAACGATGAGCTAGTAATGTAATGACAAACCACAGCTCTGTTTTCCCAACTATGCCCCCTGCTCAGGAACAGGATTTGCCATCATGGCTCACGCAGGAAGAGCAACCTTCCCACGTAGAGCCAACAATCTGGCAAAAAGAACCATCAGCCAAAGATGATGGTTTGATTCACGAAACACCTGAACAGCGACAGCTTGCTCTGGATGCTGCAAAGCTCCAAGGGCATGCCGAAGGGCTTATAGAGGGACAGAGCAAACTGCGGGAACAACTTCATAAAGAGATACATGACTCTCTTTATGAAGCCAGCAGTAAGGAAGGTTTTGAAGCTGGCCAACAGGCTGGATATGAAGCGGGGCTTGAGCAAGCAAAACCTCATATTGAGCAGCAACTGGCGCTACTCAAAGACATCTCCAGTCAGCTGGATGCATGGCAGTGTGCACGGGATCATCAACAACTGGTTGAGCTGAAAGAGATGCTCTGTGCCCTGACTAAAGAAGTGGTAATGGCAGAAGTCAGAATACAGCCAGACACCATCCATCGCGCCATTCAAGCAGCCTTAAATACCCTGCCAGAAAACAGTGAACCACTGACTGTTACCCTGAACCCCAACGACAAAAACACTGCAGAACAGTTCCGGCATAAACTCGATGCAGACTGGATATTTGTAGAAGATGACAGCATCACTCCTGGAGGCTGTCATGTTGCTAACCACCAGTCGGATGTAGATTCCACACTGGATCGCAGACTTGCAGGAGCAATGAAAGTTGTTCGAGAGGTGTTCGGGGATGAATCCTGACACTCTTTCTTCGCTCTATAGCAAAGTTGCTCAACAGGCTCCGGCTATTGCGCCGGTACAACTGGGCGGTCGTCTATTAAGAGCGACTGGCCTGACTCTGGAAGCTGTCGGTTGTCGTCTGCAAACCGGGCAACGTTGTGCTATTCATCCCCAACAAGGTGAACCTGTTGAAGCTGAAGTTGTTGGCTTTGACCATGACAAACTATTCCTGATGCCTCTGAACAGAGTTCGTGGTTTGAGTCCTGGTGATCCTGTTATTCCTATAGAAGAAGACAGCCAGGTTCCTGTTGGTACAAGCCTTCTCGGCAGAGTTATCAACGGAGCCGGTGAACCTTTGGATGGGCAGGGAGCCCTGAACTTTGAGCAAACCATTCCTCTTCACGGCGATGTGATTAACCCGCTCAAACGTCGCCCGGTTTCTGAACCTCTTGATGTTGGTATTCGCGCCATTAACAGTCTGCTCAGTGTTGGTAAGGGGCAGCGTTTAGGTTTGTTTGCTGGCAGTGGCGTGGGTAAAAGTGTACTTCTGGGAATGATGACCAAATTCACGACAGCAGACATTGTTGTCGTCGGGTTGATTGGTGAGCGTGGCCGGGAAGTTCGGGAATTTATTGAACATACCCTTGGCGCAGAAGGTATGGCACGGTCGGTTGTTATTGCCGCTCCTGCCGATGAGTCTCCTGTACTTCGTTTACGCGCTTCCCTGCTATGTCACCGGGTAGCAGAAGGTTTCCGGGATCAGGGAAAGAATGTTCTTCTGCTTATGGATTCCCTCACCCGTTATGCACAGGCCCAGCGGGAAATTGCCCTGGCTATCGGCGAACCACCAGCAACCAAAGGTTATCCACCATCAGTATTCAGCCTGATTCCTCAACTGGTTGAACGTGCAGGTAATGGTGAAAACGGTGGCGGATCAATCACTGCTTTTTACACCGTATTATCTGAAGGTGACGATCAACAGGATCCAATTGCCGATGCTTCACGGGCAATCCTTGATGGTCATATTGTTCTGTCACGAAACCTTGCCGAATCCGGCCACTATCCAGCGATAGATATTGAAGCATCCATCAGCCGGGTGATGCCGCAGATTACAACGCCAGCCCACCAGCAGCAGGCTAATAAGTTCCGTAAGCTCTGGTCTCAGTTCCGGCAGAACAAAGATTTGCTGACTCTTGGCGCTTATCGGAAAGGCAGCAATCCAACTCTGGATGAAGCCATCCAGAGCCAACCAGCAATGGAAGCACTTCTGCAGCAGGGTATTACTGAAAAAGCTTTGTGGAAGGCCTGTGAAACCCAGCTTTCAGGATTATGGAAATCCGCCACACCAAGAAAGAAACCTGGCCGGAGTAAACCATGAGTCGTACCCGCCCTCTCTCCCAGTGGTTAAAGATTCAGGAACAAAAACAGGAAGAAGTTGAAAACCAGTTTCGCACCGGTGCCAGAAAGCTGGCAGATGCCGAACAGCAACTGGATACTCTTGAAAACTTCCGCCGCAATCATAGCCTCCGGCAAGGTGCAGTCAGCAATGGATTAATGCTGAACAGCACCCAGCAGTTCCACGAGCAGGTGGACAAAATGATTGAGCTGCAAAGCCAACAGGTGGCGATTCAACAATCCCAGCAGCGCCGCAAAAACCAGCAACTCCGGGATAACAATCTTGAAGTGCGAAAAACCGAGTTGCTTATTGAACGTTATCAACAGGAAGAGCTGCTCGCGGAAGGCCGCCGCGAACAGCGCAGGCAGGATGAAATGGCTTGGATTATGCTTCGTCGCCTTCAGGGATAAACGCCAATATCAGTTTCTGTAACACCCAGATAACCGGAACTGCCAGCATTAACCAGACCACACAGGCTCCGCCAACAGCCAGACCATAGGTTTCCAGAAAAACCAGCGGGTGCTGCCAGATCATCGATCCAATTGTGGACGGGTCAATGGAAACCGGATCCAGCCCAAGAACCGACTCACCTAATCGAATCAGCGGAACAAATAACAAGAATTGCAGTGGATAACCTGCATAGTTGGCGATCTGAATAGCAACCTGGTTTAGATCCATTCTTGCGGCAATCACGGCGCACAACACCATAGTCACCCCAAAAACGGGAAAGGTGGCAACAACAAAGCCTATAGCCAGAGTCATAGCCAGAGACTGGCGACTCAGCCCCTGTTTCATTAATGCCTGAAGAGGTTCTACAACCCGTCTGGAAATCAGTGTTTTCAAACGTTTCCGCACTCTATTTATTGTCTATCGAGAGCCAACAAAGCGCTCCCATTCCTGCAACATATTAAGAAAATCATCCAGCCCGCAGCTGGAGCGAGCCTCGTCATCATAAAAATCCAGACCTTCACACTGGTCTGCATCAGTATCATCGGCCTCAAAATCAATCTGTGCATTACAGATTTCAGCCTCTGAGCGGGTCAGGCGGAGATTATACTCCTGACCATCCCGCAAATATTCCCACCGCTCACCATTTTGTAATTGGCTGATGGCTTTATAGAGATCAGGCAGTACAGTTTTACGACTTCCCACTTCCTCCAACAGCCAGCCCGCTATTGCCTCATGGCCCATGGAAAAACTGGCGGCCAGCTCGCCTGTTACGTCTCTTCTGAATTCAAATTCCAAAAACTTACGCCTATCTGATGGAATAAAAGATCAACCCTGGTACGGTATTCGCGCCAATGAACGCGGGTTTACGCCTGATATACTCGCATTTGGAAAAAATAATAACCCCAAGGATTATCCCCATGCAGGAGTATCTGGCGCCAACAGCG
Organism: Parendozoicomonas sp. 2304DJ65-17; assembly: GCF_058148445.1. Taxonomy (NCBI): domain Bacteria; kingdom Pseudomonadati; phylum Pseudomonadota; class Gammaproteobacteria; order Oceanospirillales; family Endozoicomonadaceae; genus Parendozoicomonas; species Parendozoicomonas sp. 2304DJ65-17. The sequence goes on along the minus strand of NZ_JBYVJV010000002.1, from coordinate 111,743 downwards.
TTCTTTGATTACGAACACCCGGCCGTACAGGCATGGGCTCACGGTGCAATTGGTCAGGAACGAGACCCTGTTCAACAGGCGATCAGATTATACAAGGCCACTCGGGACGGTATCCGCTATAACCCTTACGTTTTCCGCCCTGATCCGGCAACCCTGAGTGCCAGTTACTGTCTGGAATCCGGAGAATCCTACTGCATCCCTAAAGCAATATTACTTGGCGCAGCCTGCCGCTCTATCGGTATCCCTGCAAGATTGGGGTTGGCCGATGTAAAAAACCATATTTCCAGCCAACAACTAATTGATCATCTGCGCAGCGATGTTTTTGTGATGCACGGTTTTATTGAGCTGTATCTTGATGGCAAATGGGTAAAAGCCACACCAGCATTTAATGCTGACCTTTGCGAGAAGATGGGCGTAGCACCGCTGGAATTTAATGGCCGTGAAGACTCTATTTTCCACGAATATGGCACCGACGGTTCACGCCATATGGAGTATCTGGCCGATCACGGCACCTTTGCCGATGTACCCATGGATTTTATTGTGTCTTCTATTGCCAAGGCTTACCCCCATCTGGTGAATGCTTATCTCGAAAAGATGAAGGGACATTCTCTGGAAGAAGATATTGCCTGAATCTTCATATCATCAATGTTCTGTCACTCTCGAAAAATCTCTTTTCGCGGGTGACGGGATCAATAAATTCCAGCTTGTGAGCCAGTAGCTGTAATGGCTTATCAAAATTATCCGGAGCTTTCGGTTGAAGCTCTGGATAAAGCCGATCATTGACCAATGGATAACCCAGATCGCTCATATGCAGACGCAGTTGATGGGTTTTCCCTGTGAGAGGGGAAAGTTCAAACAGCGCCTGATAATCACTGACATCCAAACACTTAATCATTGAACGAGCGTTAACGTCTCCAGGTTCCGTTGTCATCCTGAACCAGGGTTCACCAACAATCATACGGTTTTCAATCTTCCACTCTTGATCAATGTAAGGCTTATTCCCGGCAGAAACTCGCCCTAATGCCTGGTAGGTTTTATGAATCAGTTTGTCGCCAGAAAACAGCTTGTGATAACGATGGCGAGTTTTCGGATTAACTGAAAACAAAACAAGACCAGCAGTTTCCCTGTCTATCCGGTGCATAGGCGCAAGGGTTTCAATCTCAGTACTGTTGCGCAGCCTGTTCAGCAGGCATTCCTGAACATAAATTCCCTTAGGGGTTACTGGCAGGAAGTGTGGCTTGCAGGCTACAAGTATTTCATTGTCCTGAAAAATAATGGTTTCCTGAAATGGAATCTCAGGTTCCTGTTCCACTTCCCGGTAATAAAACACGCGTTTATAGGGCGCGTAAGCATCAGCTTCTGTTACCGGGGTTTTATCTTCCCAGTGAATCTTTCCCTCCGCGATACGTTGCCGCCAGATGTTCTCGTCTACTTTTGAGAACCGGGATATAAGAAACTCCAGAACTGTTGCACAGTCGGTTCTTTCCGGTGGCATGTTGACTTTACAGGGGTGGAGGGATATTCCCATTCAGGATCTCAGTACAATTCTTAGGCAAGGTGTGATTATACTGGGAGAAAAATAAAAACCATCAGGTACAAACCATGAAGCTACCCTTCTTGAAGCTGTCCCCTTTGCAGCTCCGCCGAGTACTGTCAACAGTGTGTGCAACCACACTGTTATCCTTACCAGTCAAATCTTTTGCGCTGGATTCCGTTCACTGGGCACCTCCCAAAACTCCGGAGATGGTTGGCAAACTATCACCGAACACTACGTTGTCGGGTATCACAACCATTGATACAACAGATTGCGTGGGCCCAGAGGATGTAGATAAAGACAGTCAGGGCCGTATTTATGGAGGGTGTGACGATGGAAGAATTGTCCGCTTTCTGAAAGATGGCACTAGAGAAGTTTTTGCCGATACCGGAGGTCGCCCGCTAGGGCTGCACTTTGATGCGCAGGATAACCTGATCGTTGCAGACTCATGGAAAGGGCTTCTCTCCATCAATCCAGAAGGCCAGATCAAGGTTTTAACAACTGAAGCAGAAGGTGTTCCTTTCGCTTTTACCGATGATCTGGATATTGCCTCCGACGGAACTATCTATTTCTCCGATGCCAGCAGCAAATACAACCAGCCAGATTACGCTCTCGATCTGCTGGAAGGTCGTCCCTACGGACGACTTCTGTCCTATTCGCCAACAACTGGTGAAACAAAGGTTCTGCTGAAAGATCTCTACTTCGCCAATGGTATAGCACTGTCACAGAACGAAGATTTTGTATTGGTGAACGAAACCTATCGCTACCAGGTAACACGTTACTGGCTGAAAGATGGCCCGAATGGCGAAAAGGCTGGCACCTCGGATATCTTTATCGACAACCTTCCCGGCCTGCCCGATGGTATTTCTTCAAGTCGCGACGGAACCTTTTGGGTGGCGATGGCAACGCCAAGAAAAAAGGTGATCGATTGGGGGCATGAACACCCTTGGTTTAAAAACCTGATTGCCAGCCTGCCACGATTTATGTGGCCTGGGCCAACTCATTATGGATTGGTAGTTGCGCTGAATGAGCAAGGAGAGATTGCAGGCAGCCTGCATGATCCAAGTGGAGATACAGTTTCCGTAATAACATCTGTGCAACAGGTTGGAGATGAACTGTTGCTGGGCACCCTGACCAATCGCTTTATTGGCAGGATGCCCATACCAACATTTAAAAACTAACGTCTACAGACGCAGCAACTGTCTTGGCCCGTGAAACAGCATCTTCTGTTGTTTCACCGGTTGCCAAAGCCACACCTAAACGACGCCGACCGCTGATAGCCGGTTTAGCAAACAGTCTCAGGCTTGTACCCGGAGCAACAAGCGCCGCATCCAGTTCATCAAAACCAATATTTTCACTGTTACCTTCGGGAAGAATAACTGCGGAAGCGGTCGGCCCGTACTGGCGAATACCTGCAACAGGCAATCCCAGAAAAGCACGCACATGCAGCGCAAATTCAGAAAGATCCTGTGATGCTAGAGTGACCATTCCCGTATCATGTGGACGAGGAGAAACCTCTGAAAACCAGACTTTATCGCCTTTCACAAACAACTCCACACCGTACAACCCAAACCCTTTCAGGTTTTCCACAACAGTTCTGGCAACACGCTGGGCTTCTGCCAGAGCAGCATCGGTCATAACCTGTGGCTGCCAGGATTCCCGATAATCCCCCTCTTCTTGGTGGTGTCCAATAGGAGCACAGAAATGAATACCATCAATAGCGTTAATGGTGAGCAAAGTGATTTCGTAATCAAAATCGATAAAACCTTCAACGATTACCCGACCACGACCAGTACGACCACCTTCCTGTGCGTATTGCCAGGAATTGTCGATATCGGCTTCAGTGCGAACAACACTCTGCCCTTTGCCGGAAGAACTCATAACCGGTTTTACTACGCAGGGCATACCTACAGCTGCAACAGCTTCCTTATATTCCTGTTCGCTGTCGGCAAAACGATAAGGGGAAGTTGGCAGTTCAAGCTCTTCGGATGCAAGGCGGCGAATACCTTCTCTATCCATGGTCAGCTGAGCAGCACGGGCGGTAGGAACAACATGAAAACCTTCGGACTCCAGCTTTACTAGTTCACTGGTCGCAAGGGCTTCAATTTCAGGAATGATGTAATCTGGTTTCTCCTGCTCAATCACAGCTCTTAAGGCTGAACCATCAAGCATATCCACCACATGAGCACGGTGAGCAATATGCATGGCTGGCGCATTGGCGTAACGATCAACAGCAATCACCTCGACTCCTAAGCGCTGCAGCTCAATAGCCACTTCTTTGCCCAGCTCTCCTGATCCCAGAAGCATCGCCCGCGTTGCATTCTTGCTTAATGCAGTACCCAGCATATCTCCCCCACCATCTAGTTGAAGGTTTATTGATCAGAACATGGTTATTTTGTGTTGTTGGTTATGTTCTGAGGATGACTAAGGATATACACTTTTGCCCAAATCATCATAAACAGTAAAAACAGAGACAATAAGAACAGGAGTCAAAGGTGCTGATAACTAATATCGAAGTGGTACCTGGCAAAAGAATTACCCAACATCTCGGCATGGTGCAGGGCAACACAGTACGTGCCAAACATGCAGGAAAAGATATTCTTGCGGGCTTGAAAAATATCGTTGGTGGTGAGCTCAAAGGCTATACCGAACTGCTTACCGAAGCCCGGGAAGAAGCTACTGAGCGTATGGTAAAGCAGGCTGAATCTATCGGTGCCAATGCTGTTATCAATGTGCGGTTTTCAACGTCATCTATTACTGCCGGAGCGGCTGAGCTTTTTGCTTACGGAACAGCTGTGATTCTGGAGTAAGCCATGTATGACCTTATTATATTTCTTACCCTGCTGACGCTGGGGTATGTATTCGGCCGCATAGCCGAAAAACGACACTTTAAATCTATCATTGAGAGAGAAGAGCAACTTCGGAATATTCTTGCGTTCAGCGAGCGTCTGCCTGCACCTGGATTCTCTTCCGCACATAGCGAGTTGGTTAGTGGCAATGTGGTTATTTCTATCGACTACTTCAAACGTATCGCCGCAGGATTACGCAGCATTATTGGCGGTCGTGTAACAGCCTATGAAACTCTGATTGAACGCGCCCGTCGGGAAGCCATTCTTCGTATGAAAGAAGATGCCCGAAACAAGGGAGCCAGCCAGATTATTAACGTAAAGCTGGAAACCGCATCTATCACCAAAGGTTCCAAAGACCAGACGGGATGTGTTGAAGTGTACGCCTACGGCACAGCACTGATTCAGGCCCCCTAACCATGAGTTACAGCAACCCGAAAATTCCAGAGGGCATCAATGTTACCGATGAACACCCTCTGAAAGATTTTTTCTATATGCTGCTCGGCATAGGGCTCACGGTGATTGCCATTATTACGGTACTGGCAATCACTGCGGAATACCTAGTACGGTTTATTCCTTTCAGTGTTGAACAAAAACTCGCTAATCACTTTCAAGCTGAGCTGGTTGAGGCTTCAACAGAAACCAGCAAACATCAGCAGTATCTGCAGGAACTGGCTGACCGATTATCTGTAGCCCAGAAGCTGCCTGAGGGTATGACAATCACTGTGCATTATATGGATGGTGATGAAGTGAACGCTTTCGCAACGCTTGGCGGCCACGTTTTTATCTACAAAGGTTTGCTGGAAAAGATAAAGAGTGAAAATGCCCTCTCGATGGTGCTTGCCCATGAAATTGCCCATATAAAGCATCGGGATCCAATAGTTGCTATGGGGCGTGGAATAACTGTAAGCCTTGCCATGCTCAGCCTTGTAGGCGCGGGAGACAGCACAGTTGCACAACAAGTCGTCGGGCAAATCAGCTTACTGACAACTCTTGGCTTTAACCGGGATATGGAACAGGAAGCTGATGAAGAGGCGCTGTTTACTCTGAAAAATCATTACGGCCACACTAAGGCAGCAGAAGATATTTTCAATATTTTTATTGCTGAACAAAGTGGATTGGATGTGCCAGAGTTTTTAAGCACTCATCCGCAAAGTGAAGATCGAATTTTTGCTGTTAAGAGTTTCCAGAAACAACATCTTAATAAAACAGGCGACGAACTCACACCACTTCCCGAATGGCTGGCTACTCAATAACGGAGTGGCATTAACAAATGCCACTCCTTCAAGGCATATTTTCCACAAAGAATACAAGGTGCACGTAAGTCAAAAGGCATATTATGATGGCGTGCAAACTCTACTGAATTAATATAAAAAGCTTCATCCCAGAATTATAAATAGCCACAGGAACGATAATGCTCAGTCATTTCCTGAATCGTCTTGCTAAAGAACCTCATACCATTGAGTTCGCTGACACCATGTCAGAGATTGATCAGCACTATGATTTCACTCCCACTGATTTCAGCAACGGCGATGTCAAAAACGCCTCCGGCCAAAACTCAGGCTCATGCAAGATTTTCGCGTTCTCACAGATGCACAACCTTCCTGAAGATCAGGCTCTAGCGTGCTTTGGTCATTTTTACCGGGATCATGTTTTAGGCAACCCTGATGGTGATGATCACCAGAATATCCGACAGTTTATGAGACATGGTTGGGCGGGCATCTATATTGATGGGGAGCCACTCAGGGAAAAATAAACTTCAGGGGAAACGTTCTTATGCAACGTATAGCTGTTGTGCTCATACTGCTGACTGTCCTCTATAACCAGCTACACAAGGATAATGCCTTTACCAGTGAACAGGCGAAAGCCGCTGACTGGGGTAAAAGGCATTATCTGTACAGCGGCAAAGGTCAGGACAAACTCAGTGTTCTGTCTTTAAGAGAAACAACCAGTCCCCCTGCTTATTAATTTGCCTTGAGCTGATAACGCAGTCGCTCTACCTCTGCTTTCAGCTCCTCCACTTCCTGCTCTAGCTCGCGAATACGTTCCCTGTCGCTCTGTGCAGCTTTAATTGCAGGTGGCACATCCACTTCACCAGAAAACAGATGGGCAAACCGGGACTCTCTGCGGCCTGGCTCTCTGGGCAACTGCACAACTAACTCTTTGGAAACCATCTCCTGCAACGCAGATTCCACATCGGAAACATCTCCAAATGTGGCCATGCGTCCGGAACGGCTGCGCAACTCTCCCGGAGTCTGTGCTCCACGGAGCAACATCAGGCAGACAATGGCTCTTTCCTGATCAGACAGCTGAAGATGGCTGAAAGCTGTATTGCAAAAACGATGTTTGTAGCGGCTGGCTCTGGAACCACTCTCTTCACTGACCAGACGCTGATCTATCAGATTGTTCAGCGCCTGCATCACTTCCGCACTGGTAAGAGATAACACAGGGTCACGGCTGCTTTTCTGATTGCAGGCATTCACCAGCGCATTCAGAGTCAGAGGATACTGATCAGGAGTGGTGCTTTCTTTCTCCAGCAAACAACCGATAACGCGAGCTTCGTTCAGTGTCAGGTGGACATCCATCCGTTTTGCTCCCTTGAAAAGCGCAGTCAGAATGAAAGTCTTTATACGCCAATATCGCGGCGCATTCACTAGGTTCTGTTGACATAAGATATCAGCTTTCAGGCATATCCTAGCGAGACTGATTCCCCGTAACGGCCATCGGAACCATCTTCCCCATAGCCTACATGGCTCTGCCCGCGGCCAAGCCGCTCAAGCATGGTTGTAGTGATTTCTTGCTGCATGTTTAACAGCTGGCCAGAAAGGTTGTTGGCTGTCTGGCATTCCCGGCCAAGGCGGGAAAACTCCAGCCACAGTTCCATCTTTTCTGCAGATGCATGGGCCGTTAAAAACTTCTGCATGCCCTGCCGGGAACTCTGGAACCCAAGGGCAGCTAAAAGAATCTCTCTTTCAGCAGCACTGTTTTGCAGTGCAGAAGACAGTTCTGATATTTCATCGTTCAAAAGCGGAAGTTCATCCATATTCCGCTGTCGCAGACGCTCGGCCTGTTTCTGGAGCAGTGTTTTCATACACTGCATTTTTTCTATATCGGAAGAAAGAGTGGCAAAGATTCGTGCGGGCATGGAAAGCTTGTCTACTTCGGTTCCAGTGATGCCTCAAAGTCGAGCATCTTCTGTGCCAGCTTCTCATAATCGATTTTCAGCTCACCACGAACAATGGCCTGACGAACTTCTTCGACTTTATCCATATCCACATCCGGCGCAGACTTAGCCAGAGCTTCAGCTTCCTGCAGAAGGGCAGCATCAGCACTGATAGAAATAGAATCCTGGCTGGAGTCTTCTGCTTTTATATTATTTTTCCGGTTATCCGAACGGCGTGATTTTTCCACAGAAAAATCTGCAACCGAGGCGGAAATACGAGTTGTAGTCATACTGAAATTCCGGACTCTCTGTTTACTTCAGGAGTCGTCATAAAACACTGGAAATTAAACTTAAAGCCCTACAGCCACCACACTTTTTTGCAGAACTTTCCCATAAAGTACCTTGCCGCTGGAATTATTGCGAACTCTCACACTATCTCCGATAGCGCCGTCATCCATAACCATGCCAGAGGCCGTCACAGACAATCCGCCAGTACCGGAGCGAATCTGTACCCGGTCACCTTTGCGCACAGCAAATGTCCGCTCAAACAAAGAGTCATTCAGAACATCACCGGATTTTACTCTCCGGCGCAGTGTTTTTCCTTCAAGGTATCCAATATCTGTTAAGTAACCGCGCCTGAGTTTTGCCAGATTCCGCATTTCCAGCGACACATTTGAAGAAGCAAGAACAGTTCCCGATGCAGCCGCATGTTTTACCACCAACACTGGAGCCTGTATCAAGATTTCTCCGTTCACATATAAAGACCAGGGACGAAAACCCTCACAGGACACTTTAACCCTCTGGCGTCCGACACCAGAGACTCGACTGCCATCAACTGTAAGGGGAACGGTGCAAGGAGCGAGCTTACTCACACTGGCAGGCAGGGAAACATCAACTCTCCAGCGACTGTTGGGAATGGTGGCAGCCTGACTTTTGGCCTGAGCTTCTAACAAATTAATGGTTACCCGTTCTATCTCAGATGATGGACTGGGTACGCCACTACCTTCAGCAAGAGCCATCACCGAAACAAGCAGCATAACAATAAAGACTGATAACTTTCTGGTTACTGATTTCAATGAAACCTCGCTGAACAACATTCAAATTTTCCGACAAACCTGTTCCGCTGGAACCTGTCAGCGGAAATTTAATTCCGCGAGGTTGGACAACAGTTTCCTCACTGGGAAAAGTTTAACAACGTTCTCCCCCTCCAAATACTGATACAAATCGCATATCCGTGCCCAACAGACAATAAACGACATATGGCACATAGATTGCTCATAGGTAGGTGTTCTTTAACCCGCCGATGGAAAATGCATGGCAATCAGTTTCGACAACCACCTGGGTCTTCACCAGCAAGCTCTGGCCTTTCGTGAGCAACGGGCCGGTGCTATTTCTGGCAATCTCGCCAATGTGGATACCCCGGGATACAAAGCCGTAGATCTTGATTTCACCACTGCACTCCAACAAGCACGAGAAACCCTGTCTCTGGGGAATGGCAGTTTAGACACACCATCAGCAAATCAGGCAAACGCACAGCTGGTTGAGCGGGAACAAACCCAGCCATCGTCCGACGGCAACACCGTTGAACTCGGCAAAGAACAAGCCGCGTGGGCGGAAAACCGTGCTGACTGGGAGGCGAGTTTTACCTTCCTCAACATGAAATTCAAAAGCCTGGAACAGGCCATCAACGGTTAGTTATTACGGACGATCTAACACGCTATGTCACTGAACACTATTTACGACATTGCCGGCTCTTCCATGGCCGCACAGAGCCAGCGCCTGAACACCGTTGCCAGCAACCTGGCGAATGCCGAAACACCGGGAAGCTCTCCGGAAACAACTTATCACGCTCGCAAACCCATCTTTGCCGCAGTACTGGAACAAACCCAAGACGACCTGCTGTCTTCTACCGCAGTGGAAACAGCTTTTGGCGTAGAGGTTCAGGACGTTGTGGAAAGCGACGCATCACTGGAAACCCGATATCAGCCAGATCATCCAATGGCAGGTGACGACGGTTACGTGTACTACCCGAACGTGAATGTTGTGGAAGAAATGACTGACATGACATCAGCATCCCGCAGCTACCAGACCAGTGTCGAACTGCTCAGCAGTGTCAGTGCCATGCAGCAACGTCTGCTTACTCTTGGTCAATAACGGAAGGACTGCCTGATGACTTCTGTTAACGCCACCGGTAATGATGCCAACGTACAAAACCAGACGACAACTACCAACAATCAGTCGCTGAGTTCTGATGATTTTATGGAGCTGTTACTGGTTCAGCTCCAGTATCAGGATCCCACTGCGCCAATGGACAGCAGTGAAATTGTTTCCCAGATGGCTGACCTGACCAGCGTAACAGCCATGACGGAGCTTCAGGGTTCCGTAGAAGATCTCAGCACTCAGCTGTATTCCTCTCAGGCTCTGTACGCCTCAACACTGGTTGGGCAGGACGTAATGGTTCTCGCCAATGTGATGAATATTGAGGATGGCGGCACTGTAGAAGGTAAGGTTCTGCTGCCAACACCGGCCGACGACCTGAACATCAACATCTACGACTCCAGCGAAAACCTTGTCGCCACTCTTCCTCTTGGCGAACAGACCGAAAGTGGGAAGATTGATTTCGACCTGGCAGACCTGGATGAAGAACTGCCAGCCGGTGACTACATCCTGGAAGCTATCGCAACAGTGGATGGAAACGATATCGAAGTTGCCATTACCCAATCCACAACTGTGACCAGCGTTGTTATTCCCGGTCCCGGTCAGGAAGTTCTGGTGGAAGTGGAAAATGTTGGTCTGGTTCCACTGTCGTACATCACCAAACTGGAAGGAACTTCTGCTCCGGAATCTGAGAGCGGTGAAGGAGATATGGGCGTTCAGTCGACTGACGAACAAATGACACCCAACTCCTATTTCAACCGCGAGCTGCTGGAAAAATACCCTGGCCTGAAAGAATCAGGGCTTGTGGATAACAGTGCACAGCCAGACACCATTCCGGCTATGCCTCTGGGGCCAGCTTCTCTTGCCGTTGCCAGAAACAGTTAAGGCTTATTTAAGGATTCATCATGTCAGCATTAAGTAACGGCATCAGCGGCCTGAACGCTGCCTCCAGTGATCTGGACGTTATCAGTAACAATATCGCCAACTCCAGCACTGTGGGTTACAAGTCCAAAGATGTGCAGTTTGCTGATGTGTATTCAGCAGCCGGAACCGGCGGAGGTGTTTACGTTTCCGATGTGTCCACCGACTATGCCCAGGGCGCTATTCAGTACACCACCAGTGGTCTGGATATGGCTATCAACGGTGATGGTTTCTTTATTACCGAAGATGCCAACGGCAACCAGTACTACACCCGCGCTGGTGACTACGAAGTTGATAAAGACGGCTATATCGTTACACCTAAAGGTCAAAACCTGCAGGGTTATGCAGTTGATGACAAAGGTAATGTTATTAACGGCACTCTGACCGACCTGCAAATCGACAAGAGCGACCAGGCCGCCAAAGAAACCAGTGAAGCCAGCCTTGATGCTAACCTGGATTCCCGGGAAGAAATCAAAGATCCAACCAAGTTCGACTCTGACGATCCCGACACTTACAACTACACCACCAGCACGGTTGTTTATGATGCACAGGGAACGCCACAAACCGTTTCCGCATACTATGTAAAAACGGCTGATAACACTTGGGACGTTACCTACGAATCCAATGGTGTTTCTCAAAAGGAACAGTTGGTCTTCAACGAAAGCGGTGAACTGATTACTCCAGCTAATCCGGCCAGCTTCGATATCACAGTCCCCGCAGGCGGTGCTGGCGATATAACCTTCACAATGGATGTATCTGGCATCTCCCAATACGGCACAGATTCCAGTGTTTCTTCTACCAGCCAGAACGGTTACCCACCAGGCAGCTTCAACGGTATTCAGGTAGCCGACGATGGCAGCATTTATGCCACATATTCCAATGGTGAAACCAAGCTTCAGGGCGTTGTAGCGCTGGCAACTTTCCCCAACGAAAACGGATTGGTTGATGCCGGCAACACCAGCTGGACGTCTTCTCCAGAAAGTGGCGATGCCATTATTGGCGAACCAGGTTCTGGCGGCACTGGTTCTATCATGTCCGGCGCTCTGGAAATGTCCAACGTGGACCAGACCGCTGAACTGGTAAACATGGTGGTTGCCCAGAGTAATTACCAGGCCAACGCCAAGAGCATCAGCGCCAGCAGCGAGATGACCCAAGTTCTGATGAACTCCATCTAGGTGCTGAACACGAATGGATAAAGCCATATACACAGCTATGAGTGGTGCAAGCCGGGCGATGTTTCAACAGCGCCAGCATGCATCCAATCTGGCGAACGTAAACACCGATGGTTTCAAGGCGGACTTTGCCCAGATCATTGCGAAGAACGTGGAAGGCGAAGGCTTGCCAACACGAGTGTTCACCGAAACCACCGGCACATGGTCTAACACCGGTGCCGGCAATATGGTCAGCACTGGTAATGAACTGGATGTTGCCATTCAGGGAGAAGGCTGGTTGTCAGTTCTTGATGGCAATGGTGAAGAGGCTTACACCCGTGCGGGTGCTCTGGAAGTGAACCAGGACGGCATTCTCACTACACGTCAGGGACAACCTGTTGCAACTATTGGCGGTGGCCCTCTGACCGTTCCCCAGTACGAACAGATCCAAATTGGCCCCGATGGCACAGTCAGCGTTCTGGGTTCCGGTGACCCGAAAACCCAGCCAATCACTGTTGGACAATTAAAGTTGGCTAATGGTGAAGAGCCTTTATTGAAAGGCCCGGATGGCCTGTTCCGCACAGCCAACAATGAACCTCTTGCCGCTGACCCTGCTGTTGAAGTGAGCTCCGGAACACTGGAAAGCAGCAATGTGAATTCCGTGGAAGAGATGATGGCGTTTATGTCCCTGAGCCGTCAGTTCGAGATGCAGCTGAAAACAATTGAAACCGCCCGCCAGATGGCCGAAGCCGGTGACCGTTTAATTCGAGGTTCCTGATAAATGCACGCTTCACTATGGATCAGCCAGACAGGTATTACAGCTCAGAATGCGGAGCTGTCTGCCATTTCCAACAATCTGGCAAACATTAACACTGTTGGTTTTAAGTCTGACAATGTCGTTTTTGAAGACCTGTTTTATCAGGTGCAGAAACAGCCAGGCAGCGATAACACTCAGGATAACCAGACTCCTACCGGCCTGCAGCTGGGTACCGGTGTTCGCGTTGCCGGAACCAGCAAAGATTTCACCCAGGGTGCGTTTCAGACCACAACTGGCCAACTGGATATGTCCATTGCCGGTCAGGGTTTCTTCCAGGTGCAAATGCCAGATGGCACCAATGCCTACACCCGGAACGGTGAATTCCAGCTTAACTCCGATGGTGAAATGGTCACTATGCAGGGCATGGTTCTAGAGCCAGGCATTGAAGTTCCTGCGGAAGCCACCAGCATCTCGATTGGTCAGGACGGTACTGTCTCCGCAACAATTGCCGGTCAGGCTGAACCTGAAAACCTTGGCCAAATCACTCTCTCCAACTTTGTAAATCCAGCCGGCCTGAATGCTCTCGGCATGAACCTGTTTGCAGAAACCGCAGCCAGCGGCGTGCCTTTGGAGTCTGTGGCAGGTGAAGATGGTGTCGGTGAAATCCGTCAGTACTCACTGGAATCTTCCAACGTCAACATGGTGGAAGAGATGGTGAATATGGTCACGGCCCAGCGTGCCTACGAAATGAACACCAAGGTGCTCGCCGCGGCTGACGAGATGCTCCAGTACGCCAACCAGGTGCTCTGATGCATAAGTTTTTCCAGATATCTCTGATTACTCTGGGAATCACTGCAACCGGTTTTCTTACCGGTTGCAGCATTATCCCGGAAAAAGATGAAAAGCCGGACACCGAAGAGTGGGCACCTATTGTTCCCGCACCTCGCGCCATTACTGCCACTAACGGCAGCCTGTTTAACCCTGCCTACGCCAACAATTTATTTGAAGACCGTATGGCCTTCCGGATTGGCGATATTCTCACCGTCCGCCTCGACGAGAAAACCAGTTCGAAAAAAAGCTCCGGAACCAACATTGGCAAAGGCAGTTCGATGGGAGTCGATATTCCTCTGTTCTTTGGTAACCCTCAGGATATCAACACCGACGCTGGCATTGATCGTTCCTTCAAAGGCAAATCAGACAGCACCCAGGCCAACCAGCTGACTGGTGATATCACCGTGACCGTTGCCGAGGTTTACAGCAATGGTTCTCTGCGAGTCGTGGGGGAAAAATGGTTGCGGTTAAATCAAGGCGATGAATACATTCGTATCGAAGGCATGTTGCGCCCGGAAGATATCAGCCCGGATAACGTCGTTCTCTCAAAACGTCTGGCAAATGCCCGCATTATGTATTCCGGTGCTGGCCCCATGAATGATGCCAACAGCCCTGGCTGGCTGACCCGTGCATTCAATAACCCTATCTTTCCGATGTAAGGCATTCCGTGATTAAACGACTACTGCCACTAATTTTGTTAGCACTGTGCTCAGCAGTAAAAGCGGAACGCCTGTTGGATCTGGTGGATATTCAGGGGGTACGAACCAACCAGCTGATTGGTTATGGCCTTGTGGTTGGCTTAGACGGCAGTGGTGATAAAACCCGCCAAACCGAATTTACCGGCCAGTCTCTCACTAATATGCTGCGCCAGTTGGGTATTCAGTTACCAGACAATGCTGATCCAAACCTGAAAAACGTGGCCGCAGTTTCTGTGACCGCAACACTACCCCCCTTTTCCCGCCCTGGTCAGTCTATTGATGTAACAGTGTCATCTATTGGTGATGCAAAGAGTCTTAATGGCGGCACGCTGTTGCTGACACCACTGAAAGGTGTAGACGGCAATGTCTATGCATTAGCCCAGGGCAGCCTGATTGTTTCTGGCATTTCCGCTGATGGAAAGAGTGGTTCCAAAGTTACGATTAATGTTCCCACTGTCGGTCGTATTCCATCCGGCGGGGTTATTGAACAGAGCGTTCCCACATCTTTTGGTCATAATCGTCAGGTCGTTCTTCACCTGCGTGAACCCAGTTTTACCAACTCCCGCAATATCAGCCGTGCTATTAATGAACTTCTAGGCCCCGGTACAGCACAGGCTAATGATGGCGTTTCCATCACTCTTGCGTCTCCGGCAGATGAAAACCAGCGAGTTGCTTATATGGCCATGTTGGAAAATATGGACATTGAAACTGGTCGCCCACCAGCCAGGGTTGTTATCAACAGCCGCACCGGCACTGTGGTCATGAATGAAGATGTGGAAGTGTCTGCCGCTGCCGTGAGTCACGGCAACCTGATTGTTTCTATTCAGGAATCTTCCAATGTCAGCCAGCCCGGAGAATTTTCTCAGGGCGACACCGCTATCACTCCACAGAGTGATATTCAGGTTGAAATGGGCGAAGGTCGCCTGTTCACTCTCCCTGAAAGCACCTCTCTGCAGGAAGTTGTGAACGCCCTGAACAGTGTGGGAGTCACACCTTCAGACCTGATGGCAGTGCTGCAAGCACTGAAAGAATCCGGCTCCCTGAAAGCTGAACTTGTAGTGATTTAACCGGCAGCCAATATATGAACATTAACACTTCCGCCCCTACTCTTGCTGCTGATCCAAAAGCCATGGAGCAGTTTCAGTCCGATAAAAACTCTCCGGAAGCTTTGCAGGCTGCGGCTACACAGTTTGAATCCATGCTGATTGAAGAAGTGTTGAAAAGCATGCGCAATGCCACAGATGTGATGGCTGAAGATAGCCTGATCAACCGTGACCAGGAACGCTTCTATCAAGGTATGTATGACAGCCAGCTGGCTTTTGATCTGGCCAGCACAGGCACATTGGGAATAGCCGAACAGTTGATGGCACAAGCCCTGCAACAGCAGGGGTTAACCATGGATGATCTGTAAAGCTAATTCCCCTGTTTTTCCATCCTTGTCTAGGATTAATAGACAACCTTGGCAAGGATGCTTTACCCATGATGGATCCCCTGAAAAGTCCGGGGGCGGTCACCCCCCCTCCCGGTGGCTCCGTAGAAACAACAAAAACCGAAAGTGTTTATCACCCTACTCTGGGCAAAATCACAGCCTTACCAGAAGCTAAGCCTCTTGTTGCCGACAAATATCTCGGGGAAAGGCTCCAGCTTAAGGGGCTTACACTTTTCAAAACCTTCCTGAAACACCCAAAAGCCACCATAGATTTAAAGCTGGGCCGCCTCGATAAGATGCGTTTACACAATCCGGTTAAATATATGAAAGAGCTGACAGCTCTGTGTACCAAAGACAATCACTGGCGCATGGCATTTAACGAGGGAGAAAAGCTCAAAGCCAACTACACCAGCCCACAAGTTAAAAATGAGGTAGAAGGCTGGCAGATTCATGCGTTTGGCCAGTTGGCAGAATCTCTAACATCCCAAACGCAGCTCACTGGCCGGCGGGGAGAATTGACAACTGAGCTTCAGAATGGATCAGAAAGAACCAAAACAGATGAGATTCTGGGGAATCTGGCAGAACTCAGCAATATGGCTGCCAAGCTTGAGCGATTCCCTTATGAAAGTCGCCACACTATGCCTGGAGCCGCCATTCACGAACTCTCATCACAGCTATCCACTGTTTTCAGCAATGTAAAGTTGGAAGACGATCACTGTAAAATGATGGAGAAAGCGCTTTCCCTCATGGATAACGCCATGGTTCTATCCCCTTCAACCAAACACCCCTTCAGCTCCCTTCTAAAAGCATTACAGAAAGAAAATCAGGCAACAAAAGAGAAAGAAGAACATCCCGGTACTCACGGCAAAGGGGCACTGAAAGTATCTGCAGCACCTTCCAGAGAGCTTGGACCAATAGATGAATCCCAATGGCCTGACGAGCTCAATGAAATCAAAGGTCTGCTTACCAGTGATCCAGACAATCCAGAGTTATGGGAGAGTTTCACTGAGCTGAGAGAAGCCATTCAGGAAGAATATCCTTCTGAAGCAGCCTATAAGATGACCGAAGAGTGTCTTCGCTCACTGCACTTTGATACCCCGGAAAACGATCTGTTTATGAAACACTGGGTTGATCATCAGATCCAGTTTGCCCCCGACAGCAAGGATACCTGGTACAACTACGATTCACTGGCTCCCAGGCTGACACCTGAAGAACAAATCAATTATCTCTCTGATCTAATGGAAATAAATCCCGGAAATGCCGATGCTGGCGGTCGCCTGTTGGGAGTTCTACAACAGGAAGAACAAAGGCTTAATGTTTATACCAGCCCGGAGGAACAGGAATACCGGCAGATGGTTGAAGCCCAGGTCGAAAAACTACTTCAAAGATAAACCCATCCAGGGCCGACAACGTTGGCCCCTTTTTTGCTCATCTCATTTTAAAAATGTCAGTTGGCGCCGGGAAGTATTCAGGGCTTTCAGCCCAAAGTTCGTAACCACTTACGTTTCTTAAGATTCCTCTGCAAAAGACGACTACTGATTCATTCAATGGCCCCGGATGCTTGCGGTCGGCCAGCCACTTTTGAAGAGACTTTCAGATACTGCCATGAGCATGATCTACAACGGTACAACAGGCCTGACCGCTGCCCAGTCAGCACTGAACGTTACCAGTACCAACATTGCCAATGCTGGTGTCACCGGATACTCACGCCAGGTGACTCATTTCAGTACTTCCGAAGTATCTGGCGTTTATGTTTCTGATGTTGAGCGTGTCAGTGATGAATACGCTGTGCAGCAACTCTGGTACAACGCTTCTCAATACGGCTATGCAACCACTAATGCCAGCCACACTGGTCAGTTGGAAACTACAGTTTCCGGCCAGAACACCAGTCTTTCTCCAGCATTGAATGATTTCTTCGGCACTCTGAGCTCCGCCAGTGCTGATCCAATGGATATTGCTTACCGCCAGGAAGTGCTGGCAAGCTCCAAAGACCTGACTGCACGTTTTAACAGCCTGTCTAAATCCCTGACTCAACAGGCGACAGATGTTGAGCAACAGATGCAGGCTCTGGTTGATGAAGCCAATGGTGCAATTGATGAAATCGCCAAAGTCAACGAAGCCATTGTTGAAGCCAGCGCCACTGGCGATGTTCCTAACCAGCTTCTGGACGAACGTGATCAGGCCATTCAGCAACTCTCCGAAATTGTAGAGATTGATGTTCTGATTGAAGATGATCATACAGCCACAATTACTCTGCCTTCTGGCGAACCATTGGTTACTCGCGCAGAAACCAATGAACTGGTACTGACTCCCGGATATCCGGATGAATCCCAGTCTGTACTGGCCGTTGATACCGGCAATGCTGTGAAAAAGGTTGATGAACCCGGCGGCGCTATTGGCGGTTTAATTGATTTCCGGGAGGAAACTCTTGATCCCGCTATGCGAGAGCTGGATCGCCTGGCCCTAGTTGTTGCTGACACCGTTAATGAACAGCTTGATAAAGGCTACGACCTGAACGGCGATGCTGGTTCCCCGCTATTTAATGATATTAACGCTCCGGAAACCATGAAGAGCCGCTCCACTCATATTGGCGGCACAAACAGCGTGACCCTGAATGTTGAGATTTCCGATTCCGCAGAACTGACTGCTGATGATTACACCTTCACCATGAGTGATGGTGGTGATCTGGAAATCTATCGTCAGCCCGGCAGTGAGCAGGTGAGTTATACCACCAACTCTGATGGTTCCATTTCTTTCGATGGCATCACCATTTCAGACGACAGCGGCAACTCTTTCACAGCTATGCAACCTGGCGATACCTTCCTGATTGAGCCAGGTAATGGTGCCAGTGCCGGTATCGAAGTGATTATGGATGATCCGGAGAAACTGGCTTTCTCTTCCAACCCCGATGAGCCGGGCAACAATGAAAACCTGCAGGAAATTATTGGCCTTCAGGAAGAACAGTTAGTTGATGGCATGACTATCAACGGCGCCTGGAACAGCATTGTCAGCGATGTTGCCAGCGCCAGCGCTCGTGCCACCAACGATTACAGCGCCAGCGCCATGCTGTATCAGGAAGCGTCCAACAAGGTTCTCAGCAACAGCGGTGTAAACCTTGATGAAGAAGCCGCCAATATGCTGATGTTCCAGCAACTTTACTCTGCCAACGCAAAAGTGATTGCCGCGGCCGATGAAATGTTTAACGCCGTACTGAATATGGCTTAAGCCGGATTAAAGGAGTAATCACCATGCGCGTAAGCACTATGCAGATGCATAACACTATGTCCGGCTCCATGCAGCAGGCGACCAGTGACGTTAACCGCACGCTTATTGAAATGAGTACCGGCAAACGTATTCTCAAACCATCTGATGATCCTTTCGCCGCTATGCAGCTGATGGGCATGGATGATGAACTGAACAAGCTGGAAATCTGGGCAGGTAATATCGATACCGCCACAACCTCCCTTTCCAACCAGGAAACCGTGATTTCGGATATGGTGAATAACCTGAACCGAACCCGGGATCTGGTACTTTCTGCCGGTAATGGCAGTATGACCAATGAAGATCTGGATGCTCTGGCAACTGAGCTGGAACAGACCGTCGAAACAATCGCCAGCCTCGCTAACACCAAGTCTTCCAGCGGCGAATATATCTTTGGTGGTACAGCTGGTGACAAGCCTCCAGTGCAGGAAGTTCCGGTTCTTAACCCAGTAACTGGTGACCCAGTGTTGGACGCCGATGGCAACCCGGTTATGGAATGGTCTTATGAAGGATCAGAGGATTCCCGGGAGCTGCAAATCAGTGATTCCCAAACTGCCTCTATGGGTGTCACGGGCGATAATCTGTTCTTTGGTAATGATCCAGACTTTTTCACAGCGATGGATGATTTCATTGAAACCCTTCGCACTGTAAACATGCCAGATGATCAGGACGCATTGACTCAGGCTGTTGAAGATACCCTGAATGTTGTGGATAGCACTCTGGATGCTGCCAACAAAAGTCTCACAACGATTGGTGCTGAGATAAACACTCTAGAAGCTGCCGCAGATACCAATGCTGACCGTCAGCTGACCAACAAATCTATGCAGAGTTCTTTGGAAGATCTGGATTACACCGAGGCAGTAACCCGGTTAAGTGTGGAGCAGACTATTCTGTCTGCAACTCAAAAAGGCTATGCCAATGTCAGCCAGATGAGCCTGTTTAACTACATCTAATTAGAAGCGATTTAATTGCGCTTATCGCACATAGGTTTTTGAAGAACCACGGGCGTAACGAGTAAAGGTTACGCCCGGATACCACATGCTCTGCCCCGGCAGGCTACGCCCTTTCAGACTGCTTAAACGCCAGCCGTTCCTGGGGTTACTGGGAGTTTTCCACTGCTCAGAAAACTCAATTTTGAAGATATTGCCCCGCTCATCCTTGATATAACTCACCCAGCCTTTGAAAACCGGCCCGGCATCTCCAGTTCCCGGCCCCGGCAATGTTCCCCGAAAGTGATCATGGTAAATAGCCACTACACCTTCACTCGGCACAGAAAAGCTGGCGCGGGCAATATTACGATGGAACAGAGTTTTCATTTCTTCTGGCTGGGAAGCTGTCACCTCTCCTGTTTCTTCATTCACAGTTAGAAAACCAACATTTTCCATGCTACGGGTACGGTTTAAAGGCAGGGATTCCAGTACAGCAATAGCTGCCGCATCCATTTCTGGCGTCGCTACAACATCGAATGGGGGTTCGCGTACAGCATCGGAAGAAGACTCAGCAGTTTGCCCAGCCGCTGTAGCAGGCAGGTTGAGTAGACGATTGACTTCCTCCAGCTTGTAAATCTGGAGTCCGAACGTCGCTACAAGGCAGGAAACAAGGATAAAGCTGAAAACTTTCATCAAGTGCACTCCGATAACTGTATAAGTTATCGGCAGGTGCACAGAGTTCTGAGGGGATGTTCCTAAGCGGAATCAGCCCTTAAGAGCCATTTCCAAACGACCATTGGTGCGAGTAAAACCAATCTTGGAAAGATAAGTAGCGTGGGCTTCAGAACCTTCAGCAGAAACGATCTTGGAAACACCCTGCTCAGTAAAGAAGTTGCTGTTTTCGCAGAACACAAACTGACCAGGCTTCAGGTCACGGTAAGGAGGCAGAACAAAATCCAGATCCACTTCCATAGTGCCGTCTTCATTGCGATGACAGATAAACACACCCGCCAGAGACAGATCGCGGTGAATCATCAGTGCAGTGTATTCACGGTCATCACGCAGACTGAACGGAGGGAAGAATTCTTTAATTTCAGCCTTATGCAGATTAATAAACTCATTCAGGTACTGGTCAGAAACAGAGGCTGGCAGTACACGGAAATGGCTCTTCTCGTTATACATTTTCCAGAGGTAGAAAATGTTCATGGCTACAAGGTAATAGTTCAGCAGTACCACCGGCAGAGCACCGAGCAGCAGGCCATAAGTACCAAAGCAGAAACTGCCAAACATATTGAACCAGCGCAGGCGTACCAGAGAACTCATGCTCAGGCTGACAGCAGTAAGCAAGGTGGCAAAGTAGCCGAGCATTTCCAGCCAGTCGATCTCTGACATGGTAATAACCTCCCGAAAAAAAGGTGCGGATTCTAATATATACCGCATCCGAAATCGCTGTTTATTTTTTGATCTATGCCAAAGCATATTTAAATTTACATAACTTCCTCCGATTTCCCCCATTGCAGTTAGTGCGCGCATACAAAAGCAAGGATACGAACGTTGGCCGCGATACAGACCCAAACGTCTTCTCTACAAACACCGGTAGCCACCTACGTTACCGATGTAGGTAAAAAAAGTTCTGTAAGAAGAAGTTCGGTCAAGCCCAAAAAAGATGGAGACTCCGTAAACCTTTCAGAACAGTGCAGCACAACAAACCCCAATATCCCCATGCGTAACCTGAGCAATGCCATAGCCATTGTCCAAACCGCTGAGAATGCCCTGAAAAGAGGAGCCAGCCTGATTGGGCGAATGCTAAACCTGACCCAGAAATCCCTGAGCGGCAGTTATTCCTATAACGAACGCAAAGCTATGCAGAAGCAGATTAAGGGAATGATCAACGAGATGGATGATCTCGCCCGGGAAACCCGCTTCGGCAATAAACGGCTGCTGGATGGTTCCAACACCGCCATGACAGTGTGGGCTGGTGATGATGAAGACCAGACTATCACCGTAAAAATCCGCTCACTATTTGCCAGCAGCCTGGGCAACGATATTGAAACAGCAGACACAGGTGCACTATTTCGAGTAAACGACACCATGCTGAACGACCTGATGATGGCAATACTGGATAAACACGGTACCTATTACTTCCCAATAAAAGCAGGATCATCAGGAGACGAAGCGGTTATCCAGCTCAGGAAAGAATTTTTCGGACTACGTATAAAAGCCACCCCCGTTTACGATGGCGAAACCCGAACTCTGGAACTTGTAGCTCAAAAGAAAGTGCTGGAGCGTATTGGCATAGCTGGCGGCTCAACGGATTACTTTTCCAAAGATGAAGATGGTCATCTCAAGAGCATTAAAAGCGGCTTGAAGCCAGAAGTAACCGGCCCGAATAAACCCAGCAAGGCTATGAGCATTTCCGATATAGATATCACCACATCGTCATCCGCTCGCAAAGCTGTCATTGTTCTGGACTCAGCTCTTAACGAAATCACTCAAGACCAGAAGCAACTTAAAAATACCCAGCATCAGCTGGATAGAAAACTAAAAACAGTCATATCATCAAAGAGTTACGCGCCAATAGGCGACTCCGCCCAGATACACAGTACAACCCAGAGAACTACTGGACAGATGCAAAAGAGGGTTACTGATACGGTGATATCCCAGGCTAAGGGCATGCATAAATTTGCGGATGTTCTGGAAGAAACCACAAAAACAATTTAATTATCTGAAATCAGCTTCCGATTCCTGAATCAGTGGCTCGCAGGAGCCTGATGTCAAACACAGGAAAACGACATGATCACAATTAACACCAATACTTCTGCGATGTTCGCGCAGAACAACCTGGCCAACACTCAAGCCAACCTGAACGACAATATGCTGCAGCTGTCTACCGGCCTGCGCATTAACTCTGCTTCCGACGACGCTGCTGGTATGCAGATTTCCAACCGTATGGAAACCCAGATCAACGGTCTGGGTGTTGCCCAGCGTAACGCCAACGATGCTATCTCCATGGCTCAGACCGCTGAAGGTGCAATGTCTGAAACCACTGATATGCTGAACCGCATGCGTGATCTGGCTCTGCAGTCTGCTAACGATACCAACACCGCTGAAGATCGTGCTGCTATGCAGAAAGAAGTTGAGCAGCTGCAGGAAGAAATGACCCGTATCGCTGAAGACACCACTTTTGCAGGCATCAATCTGCTGGATGGCTCTGCGCAGAATATGACCTTCCAGATTGGTGCTGATGCAGGCCAGACTATTGAGTTCAGTATCGACAGCACAAAAGCTGAAGATTTGAAGGGTACCGCATCAGAAACAACCACTGGCGGTGATGTGACACTTTCTAAAACAGATGTTGATGCGATTGTTGCAGGTGCAAAAAATACTGCCGCAGATACTCCTGGATCTATTGATGTAAATGGCACAGTTATCACCATGACTGAAGATGCCGCTGCTACATCCCAAGATTTAGTTGATGACATTAATGGTCAAACTGGCACCACAGGCGTTTCTGCAACTTTAGAAGACAATGGTGAGATCACACTTTCCACAACTTCTGCTACAGCAATTGAAGTCAAAGATGACACTGCAACCGGCGCAGTAAATATTGCCGAACAGACTGGTACAGCTGGCGTCGCTAAAGGCGCTACCATGAGCATTTCTGATATTAATATCAGTACAGCTGAAGGTGCCCAACAGGCCATTGGTGTACTGGATGACGCTTTGGCTGCTGTTGATGACCAGCGCGCAAATCTCGGTGCTGTTCAAAACCGTCTGGACTCCACCATCGACAATCTGGCAACTATGGAAGAAAACATGACGTCTTCCCAGAGCCGTATCAAGGATGTGGACTTCGCCAAGGCCACCACTGAAATGACCAGCAACCAGATGATGATGCAAGCTGGCTCTACTGTACTGTCTCAGGCTAAGACTATGCCTCAGTACGCTACCATGCTGATGGGCTAATAATGCCCTGAATGTTGTGATTGACTGTTGGATTTTGGCTTATTTGTAGGTTGGGTTCACCCTTCGGGCACAAATGAGCGCAGCGTAACCCAACAATAGGCAACCTCCTTCAAACACAATGTAAAACCCTACAACCGGCCATTAACAGCTTTGCCTGATAATGGCCGGTTTTTATATGTTGCTTGGGTGGTTGTCTGATCGGACGCTTGTTGGGTTACGCCGCTTTGTGGCTAACCCAACCTACGAATTGCGAGTATTTCTCCGATTACCTTCATTTAAGAACTCCCTTCCAAAAGACGACTTCTGACATACAACCAGAGTGCAGGTTTCCACTATGTCAGATGAACCTTTGCCAACTGTTCCTCCTTCCCTCCCGCAAGGTGTAGAGAAAACGCTTGCTGTTGCGCCAGCTCGCAAAAGCCAGCGCAGGGATCAGGAAACCGTGGCGGAAATCTGGCCGGAAATATCCTTCCGCAAACATCTGCGAAAACAACTTGCAGCACTGAATTCAGCTTTTGCTACTCAGGGGTTGGAAGCCAAGCTGGTACGTATTGCCGGGCAGGCACGATTCTTACTGGTAGATGGCGACCAGCATATAGTTATGGTGCTGACTCCTGCTCAGGCGAACTCCATTGTGGAAAAACAACCTGTTGGCTCTGGTGTATTGATTAACGAACAGTGTTGATCACTTTCATGGCATGTAACTTGCGATGACATGCTGATATTGCGGTTAGAAAGCCGATACCTTTCGGCCTATTCAGGAAGAACAGATGTCTATAAGCATGCCCGGTATGGGAACCGGCCTTGATCTGCAAACCATGGCTAAGACTATGGCTCAGTCTGATATTGCCCCGAAGGGGAATCAGCTAACCAAGCAGGAAAGTGAAATCAATGCTGAAATTGCCGCTCTTGAGCAATTAGAAAGTGCTCTCAGCACTTTTAACTCTACGCTTTCTGATCTTTCTGACCCACAGACTTTCGGCAACCTGAAAGTCACCGCACCGGAAGATTCCGAAGAGTTCTTCTCTGTATCCGCTGATGAAGATGCCATTGCCAATAGCTACGACATTTATGTGAAGCAGCTGGCTACTAAAGACAAATGGGAAATGGCTTCCATTACCAGCAGTGATCCTGATATTCCCGCGGCCAAAACACCTCTGCCAACCGGTGAAGTGAATATCACTATGGCGGATGGTGAAGTGTTTACGGTAACCGTTGATGAAACCAACAATACTCTGCAAGGGATTATGGATGCCATCAATGAGTCTGAAGATAATCCCGGTATAGACGCCACTGTCGTTAATACTCAGACAGAATCTGGCGATGATCTGGCTTACCTCACACTAACCAGCCGGGAAACAGGAACAGAAGCCGCCATTCAGGGTATTTCTTTCACCGATTCTAACGGTGATGCGGTTGGTACACCCAAGAATATCAACCCGGCTCAGAATGCCGAGATCACTGTTGATGGCATTAAAATCATCTCTCAGGATAATTCCATTGATGAAGCCATCCCCGGCGTCACCATTGACCTGACCAAGGCTATGCCGGCAGATAAAGCTGATGAGCCCTACACCGTAGACCTCTCGGCCGATACCGACACCATGAAAGAGTCTATCAATAATTTGGTAGACAGCTACAACACCCTGATGGGTGTTATTGATGACCTGACCACAACAGTTCCTGGTGCTCCTGGCGAAACTGCCACACGCCCACCACTGGCTGGCGATACTCTTATCAGCTCTCTGGAAAACCAGCTTCGCTCGGCCATTACTACACCAATGGCTGACAACTCTTACAGTTCTCTCGCCAGTATCGGCATTGTCACCGACTCCAACGGCAAGCTGGAAGTTGATGATGACAAACTGGACCAGGTTCTGGAAGACGATCCAGACGCCATCATCAAACTATTTACCGGTGATGAAGGCATTATCAATGGCTTTCAGGAAGTCGTTGAAGTGTTTATTGGGGAAACAGATTCTTCTTCAGACGATGGCTCAGAGGATGACTCTGAAAGCGACTCTGACGATAGTGAAACCGGCGGTTTGATTGGCGAACGTCTGGATGGGTTGGATGATGACCTGAACGATCTCCAGGCAGAGTGGGATTCGCTGGAAGACCGTTACGACGATATTTACAACCGCTATCTCAACGAACTGATTGCTATGGATCTTGCTGTCAAGGAAATGAACAACTCCATGAGCGTGCTGAACTCCATGAACACTACAACAATTTAAGGCTGGCAAACTATGAGTTATGAACAGGCCCTGAACGCCTACACCCAGAACCAGACAGAAAACCGTGTTGCTGTTGCCAGCCCTTATCGCCTCGTCCAGATGATGTTTGAAAAGCTGATGGATCATATGGCGATTGCCTCTGGTGCCATGGAGCGTAAAGACATTGCCACCAAAGGCCAGAACATCAGCAAATGTATTGAACTGCTTGGAGCATTGCGTGGAGCTCTTGATCTGGAGGTTGGCGGTGAAGTCGCCGTAAATCTTTCCAACCTTTATATGTTCTGCAGTGATTGCCTGATGCAGGCCAACCGTCATAACGATCAAGAGAAAATTGACCATGCAGTGATGGTGATTCGGGAAATCAAATCTGCCTGGGATCAGCTGGAACATGCCGATGGTGTCAGCCATGTCTGATCGGCTCGCCTCTCTGGAAGATGCTCTGAAAGAAGCCTTTCGGGACAAAGACTTTGAACGAGTAATGACTCTTGATGCTTCTCTGCAGCAAGAGATTCGGGACATTCAACAGCGCAAAGAACCGGTTTCTGCAGAACAGGTGAAACGCCTGAAAGAGCTGTACCTGAAAATGCGAGAACACTGCCAGAGCCGCCGCAGTGAATTAAGCGAAAAGTTGAATGAAATGCGCCAGGAACGAAATGCTCTTGGGGCGTACAAAGATTGTCTGGTATCAGGGAGCCAGTAAACGACCATGCCAGGGAATGCCGTATTACAAATGCTGACGGGAAGCGCTTCTGAAGCACTTTCTTCTCAAGTGCCTTCAAACTCTTCATCCATTGATCCCGGCCAGCCAGCTGAAGAAGGAATGGATTTTGATGCTCTGTTGGAAAAGCTGAAAGGTGGTGAAGAGCTCTCACCAGAAGAGCGGGATACTCTTGAAGCTTTGGCCGCACAGCTGGAAGAAGCTCGTGAAGAACTACAGGGTGATCCTCTACTGGAGCCCCCTCAAGATCAGGAAACGCTGATTGCCCAGATTTTGGAGCAGGCCAGCTGGCAGCCAGAAGCTTCTGAACAACTTCCGTCATCACAGATACAGCAGACAGAAGTAATACCTGCCTTAGCAGCGGGCGAGGCTCTTAAATCTGCGCAAGAAACTCTGGCAAAACTCAACAATGCAAATGCCGAGACACCAAAACCTGAAGCCAGTCTTCAGCAAACCGTTGCTCAACCATTATTACCTGAACAGTTGCTGGCTCAAACAAAGGACTCACAGACAACTAACTTATCAGCTTCTGCAACGGAGCAATCTCTCGCTCTAACCGACACGACTGAAGAACTGTCATTATCAGTAACCCAAACAGTTACTCAGTTAGAAACCTCGCAAAAGCCTGAAGCGGAAACAACACAAAACTCTCTGCAGCTGCAAAGTCTTGTGGCAAGGCTGGAAAGTTCACAGGTCTCCGCGTCTTCCGAGCAACCGGTTCAAAACACCGCCACCTACGCACCGGTTCAAACTTCAGCAGTTGCCGCTAGTCGTACAGAAGGACAAACAAACCAGCCTTTACCGACAACGCCGGACACCCCGCTCTCGATGTTTACAGATCCGGACTGGGCGGAAGACCTGGGTCAGCGGCTTTACCGCATGAGCAGTGACGAGACAGGTATTCGTGAAGCCCGCCTGCGCCTTGATCCACCTTCATTGGGAACTCTGGATATTCAATTGCGCCTGGATGACAACAAACTCAGTGTGCAGTTCCAGTCCACATCTCCACAGGTCCGGGAAATGATCATGAACCATATGGATCGTTTAAGAGCCAGCCTGGATGGTTCTGAGATGAACCTTGTGGATGTGGATGTGTCTTCCGGCGAGCACGGCCAGCAATTCCATGATTCCAGACAAGAAACAATAATTGGCGGCATTGATGAAGGTCAGAGCGGATTAACCGACAGTACCAGCACAATGGAACAAAGCCAGCAAACATCGGAATACTTTGCAGGGCGAACTCTGTTGAGTGCCTATGCCTGAGGGAAATAAATGAAGTCTGAAGAAAAGAAAAAAGCGGGCAAATCAAATATCGTCAAACCATTGCTCGTGCTGTTCGTTGTTTTTGCCGGTGTTGCTGTCTGGTATACCCAGGCTCGTACAACCAGCCCTCTAGCTATGGAACCTTTCTATTTTGAAATGAAGCCCATCATCGTCAATATCGAAAGCCGAACACCCAGAAACTATTTAAAAATCAGACCCGTTGTTGTCACCCGCCACAAAGAGCTCAATGAAAAGCTCAAACTCTATAAACCCGCCATTCGTGACTTCCTGATTGCTAATTTCCGCAGTGAAACAATTGATACGCTGGCAGAAAAAGGCAGTTACGAACGTTTGCGACAGGAATCTCTGCGGGGAATCAGAACTCTTCTTCAGGCCAAGACAGGTATTCAGTCTGTCGATGATCTTCTGTTTACAGAGTTTGTTATTCAATAATTTTTTGAACGTGCAGGTCTGTTATGAGTTTTACGACCAAAACGGCAATTGACGCATACCTAACGGGAACAGGAACGGTTTCTGAAACTGATGACCCTGTTCGAAATCTCGTTAATGCTCAGGCTCCCATGGTACGCCGTATAGCCCTGCATCTTGCCGATCGGCTGGATCGCATGGTGGATGTGGATGATTTGATTCAATCTGGTTTTATTGGACTTTTAGAAGCAGCCAACCGTTACGACCCAACTACAGGAGTTCCTTTCGACGCATTTGCTCTCACCCGTGTTCGTGGCGCGATGGTGGATGAGCTGAGAAAAAACGACTGGTGTCCAAGAACATTACGCCAGCAGGGAAAGCAGATTCGTCAGTCCAGAATAACTCTTGAGCAAAAGCTTGGCAGAACTGTTCGCCCCAGGGAAATTGCAGACTTTCTTGATCTCCCCGTTGAGAATATTCAACAGGCCGAAGCGCGCCTTGAGGCAGCAAACAGCCTGAGTCTGGATACTCTCACTGAAGATCGTGGTGATAACTGGGATACGCTGGGAACAGAAAGTGTTTCACCACTCGCTCCTCTATTAAAAAACGCCGACAGCAAAGAACTAAGTATGGCTTTACAACGCTTGCCAGAACGGGAACAAATGATTCTTCACCTCTACTATGAAAAAGAGATGAACCTGAAAGAAATTGCAAAGGTTCTCGATTTAACCGAGGCAAGAATCTGCCAACTACGAAAGAAATCATTACAGACCCTGCAAAAAAATATCAGCCAGGAAAGCTAATTAAGTGCTTGGGGGAGGTAAGCGACAGTCATTTGAAATTGTGGTTATTACGCCATCAACTCACTGCTCAACAATGTAAAATATTGTGTCGTAATCCTTTTTCTTTGCCCTGTAGCAATACCTCCAAGTTTTACCCTTAGTAGGCTTTAAACCTCTTCAGGGTTCACGCAGTTAAGAGATCCCCTAAATCATGTTAAAAATCACCGGGTTAATCATACTGATTTTAAGTGTGCTCGGAGGGTTTGTGCTGGCCGATGGCCAATTACTTTCACTGTGGCAACCCGCTCAAATTTTGATTATTTCCGGTGGTGCTGTTGGTGCATTTCTGATCGCTAACCCATGGCATATTATTACTATGACCATGAAGCACATGAGCAAAGCGATTCGTGGCAGCAATCATTACCCGGCTGAGTATTATCAGAATCTTCTGACGCTCCTGTTCCGCCTGTTTGAAACTCGAAGAACGGCTGGAGTAGCCGCTCTTGAAACTCATATTGATTTCCCTGAAGAAAGCGTTCTTTTTAAAGAAGCAGGAATACTTGAAAACAATCGCCTGACCAGCTTTATCTGCGACAATCTGCGCCTGGTCACATTAGGCAAAGTATTACCCCATGAGCTGGAAGGTTTGCTTGACCATGAATTAAACAGCATGCGTGAAGACCTTCAGCGACCAGCCGATGCCATGCAGCATATTGCTGACAGCCTTCCCGGGTTTGGTATTGTGGCTGCAGTTCTCGGGATTGTACTGACTATGCAATCTATGGATGGCCCCGCTTATCTTCTGGGTATGAATGTTGCCGCAGCTCTGGTTGGCAGCTTCCTCGGCATTCTGCTTTGCTATGGCTTGATCAGCCCACTGGCTAAATCAGTCACCTATTCCGTAGGGGATGAAATCCAGTTGTTTGAATGCGTTAAGGCTGCCATTCTTGCTCAGGTCAGCGGGCGTCCATCTGCAATTGCCGCTGATGCTGGTCGCCGTGTTCTTTATTCTGAGATTCGTCCAAGCTTCAATCAACTGGAAGTCTGGTTGGCGGAGAGCCATGAATGAAGGATAGTGGTTCAACGGTTATTATTCGAAAGCACCCGCCCCGACATCGTAAGAAACAAAAAAGCCAGTGGAAGAATATCCTGGCGGATTTCTTTATGCTGGCGCTGGCCTTATTTCTTCTTGTCTGGATGACAGGAAACTCCACCGAAGAACAGAAAGCTGCAGTTTCCAGCTACTTCAAAAACCCTGATGATCTGGAACAGGTAAAAACCAGCGTTGAGGCTGCGCGTATTGCCAAAGAAAACGAGAAAGCTTCTGATATTTCAGATGAACTTCTTGATGCAGTGGAAAAAGCCTCACGCCTGCAACTGGAGCGTGATCATTATTACAAATCTCTGGAAGAGAAGATTGACCAGCAGATAGCTGCTCTGCCTGACGAGTATGCCGACGCTCTGGAGATTTCTAAAACCCCTAATGGCCTCCGCCTGGAAATTCTGGAGCAGGAAGGGCAGCCGATGTTTCACCGGGGCAGCGCCAAGCTGATGCCTGTTTATAAGAAAATGATTGTTTCCCTGGCTTCAAGCCTTGATGCAACAGGCCAGAGCCTGACTATTCTTGGGCACACAGATGCGACATCATTCTCTGCCGGTTCCGGCCGAGATAACTGGGATCTGTCCACAGCACGAGCCCAGGAAGCCCGGCGAGTTCTTATTCAGGGCGGGTTTCCCAGTGAGCGTATCGTTCAGGTTGCGGGAATGGCAGACAGAAGATTGCGTGACTCCGACAACCCTCGTGGTGCCAGCAACCGTCGGGTAGAAATTCTTATCGATATGAGTGAGGCATAGTTAGTGAAGTCCAATCACTGACTATGCTCTCAGCACTTCCTGCTCTTCATTCAACAGAACAACATTCTGGATATCCACCAGCTTCTCAAGCTGCCGCAGAAGCAGCTCGGGGTTGAGGCCATGAACCTGCATATAAATGCTTACATCGCCGCTGTCTGACACCGGCATATTCAAGCTGCACAGTTTATAACCCCGGTGACGTACAACCCTCAGAACACGCTCCAATATCGCAGGCTGATTTGCAGTGCGAATAGACAGACTATGAATATTATTATTGCTATCTGATAATGTGTTCATTGGGTACTCTCCAGCATTTGATGATTAGCCGCACCGGGTGGAACCAGTGGCCATACATTCTCTTCTGTGTTAATGGCTACATGCAGGAAATAAGGGCCATCACTGGCAAGCATTTCCTCTAAGGCTTCCGTAACCTGTTCCCGTTGCCAGATTGTTTTTCCGGCAAGCCCAAAGGCTTTAGCCAAACTGATAAAGTCCGGGTTATCAGAAAGGTTGGTTTCACTGTGGCGACCATCAAAGAAAAGGGTTTGCCACTGGCGAACCATGCCCAGTCTTTCGTTATCCAAAAGTACGATTTTTACCGGAAGGTTCAGGCGGCGCAGTGTTGCCAGTTCCTGAATATTCATCATGATGGAACCATCACCACTTACGCAGACAACTGTATCATCAGGGCGCGACAACGCAGCTCCTATGGCGGCTGGCAATCCAAACCCCATTGTTCCCAACCCACCACTGCTCAAATGATTTTCCGGGCGAGAAAAACTCATATGCTGGGCAACCCACATCTGATGTTGCCCTACGTCACAGGTAACAACAGTGTCTTTAGGAAGCTGTTTGCTCAATTCATTTAACAAAGCAGGGGCGTAAACAGTTTCCCCAGGAGCGTTATATTGCCAGCGATACTCGTGAGCCATTGCCTGACAATGTTTACGCCACTCCTCGCAGTCTGAAGGAACAGCGATTGCTGGAAGAATTCGGCAAAGATCACCTTTCAGTGCAACATCCGGCTGGCGACGTTTTCCAAATTCGGCTTTATCGATATCCAGATGAATAACTTTGGCATCGGGAGCAAAACCATCCAATCGACCGGTCACACGGTCATCAAACCGTGCGCCTACACAAACAAGAAGATCACACTCCTGTACTGCAAGGTTGCCAGCCTGAGTGCCATGCATCCCCAACATTCCCAGGTAACCATCAGCATGGGGATCAATGGAGCCAAGACCTTTAAGAGTGGCTACGGAGGGCATTCCCGTCACAGCCTGAAACTTTCGCAGCCCTTCAACAGCCCCAGCCATACCAACGCCACCACCGGCATAGAGCATTGGTTTTTTGGCATTGCTTATAAGAGTTCGGGCCTGCTCAAGGTCATCAGGTTCCGGCATAGAAAGAGAACATTCTTCCCTGACACTATGAAGAACTGTAGAGGGCACAGCCTGCAGAATGTCTTTGGGCAGATCGATAAGAACAGGTCCTGGACGGCCGGATTGGGCAATGCGAAAAGCCTGTTCAATCACTTCCGGAAGCTCTTCAACAGACGACACAAGAAAACTATGTTTGGTAACAGCAAGGCTGAGGCCAAGCATGTCCACTTCCTGAAAGGCATCTGTCCCCAGTGCGGAAGTAGGTACCTGCCCGGTTAATGCAACAAGAGGAACAGAATCCAGCATAGCTTCAGCCAAACCGGTGACTATATTCGTAGCTCCCGGCCCTGAAGTAGCAATACAGACTCCTGCCTTTCCACTTGCTCTGGCAAAACCAATAGCTGACATAGCTGCGCCCTGCTCATGTCGGCAGAGTATGTGTTCTACCGAACTTTCATACAGCGCATCATAAAGCGGCATGATTGCACCACCGGGGTAACCAAACACTGTGGAAACCCCATGTTCAAGCAGTGCCTGAACAATATACTCTGCACCACTTGTACATCCGTGTGGCTCTTGTCCGGGTTTTGACTCACCGGAATCATCTGCTGCTGTTGTCATTGGCCTACCCCTCTGCTAGTTACCGCTGTTTTTATTTCCGCCCAAAAGAAAACCCCCGGTCCTTTCGGAGCGGGGGTTTTCTGGAATTCTGGTCTGTGTCTTTCTTCAGCCCATAATCAGCCCCCGCAGTGAGTTAATAATCACCACGATGACTAGAAGCAGGTTGTTGGAAGACATAAGGTTCATTTTGTAATCTTTAAGCGCAATATGTTTTGTTTAAGAAATAACACAGGGTGCGGTCACCCGCAAGCCGAATCACGCACTTCTCTTGCGAGAGAACAATTCTGGCAACCGAACTAACCACCCTACAAGGATAACTACCAACCCCGGCATCAACCAGCCAAGACCGTTATCAAACAAGGGAATAGCGTGGACAAAGGATTCTGCGCCCATTAACCCTGCTGCATTTAAACCATCCAGACAGCTGAACCCAAAAACCACAGCCAACGCCACCTGCATACAACGGCTGGTTATCACAATTTTCTGCCTGAGAATTTCAGCAAAAATAATCATGATCGCCACAGGATAAATCGCCACCACCACCGGTATGGAAACTTTCAGCAAAGTGTTCAAACCAGCATTCGCCACAATCATGGAAAGAAATGACACCAGCAACACCCAGAACCGGTAACCAACTTTGGGCCAGCGATGATGGAAGTGATCACCAAAAGATGTTGTCACTCCAACAGCGGTGGTTAAACAAGCCAAAGTGATTACAAGGGAAAGCGCAATTTGCCCGGCACCACCCAAAAGGTGAGTCACCATTACCGATAAAATATGCCCGCCATTTCTGGCTTCCGGCACTATTTCCCGGCTGATGCCTCCGAGATAGAACAATCCCAGATAAACCAGCGATAACCCTATTCCGGCAATAAGGGAGGCCATGATTGTGTATTTGATAATGGCACCTCGATCCGTCACCCCAAACCGTCGAACTGATGCGGCAATTACAATACCAAAAGCCAGAGCTCCCAAAGTATCCATAGTGAGATAACCCTGTACAGCGCCTTCAAGCATGGCATGCTCAGCCCATGCGCCTTGCCCGGGACCAAGCGTAATTTCCGGTTCAAGCATCATGGCGATGCAGATCGCTCCCAGAACTGTTGCCAGAACGGGAGTTAATATTTTTCCAACAATGGTTATTAACTTTCCTGGAAATACACACAGCCAGGCCACTATTGAAAAGAAAACAATGGAATAAAGTGCAAGATAGAGCGGCGATTCCCCACCTAGCCACGGAAGAATACCAACCTCATAAGCCACAACAGATGTTCGGGGAACAGCAAAAGCAGGACCGATAATAATGTAAGCCGCCATCCAGAAAACCAGAGCCAGAACACCGGGAATATCACGGGTCAGGTTTTCCGCACTGCCGGCCATGGCAATGGCGATAATCGCCAGAAGGGAGAGTCCAACATCTGTCGCCAAAAAGCCTGTGAGCGAGAGCCAGAGATTTTCACCGGAGAGTTGCCCTGCCCAGGGAGGAAAGATCAGATTTCCCGCCCCAAGAAAAAACGCAAAAACCATCAGTCCCAATCCGAGAATATCGTTTTTTCTCATAAACTCACGGCTCCTGACAGTTTCTGCTCTGTTTCTATTGAGGAATAACTATAGGCGTTAATTCTCTTCTGGCATGTTCTATGGCTTTTTTAGAAGAATCACATCATTGCCCACAAACTCCAGCTCACAACCTGTTTGATTGGCAAACCACTGAAATGTTTCCCGGCTGAAAAAGCTGATGTGGGTTTTATCCCGAATATAATGCCAGTTCTGAAATGCTTCCTGATCTTTCACCAGCTTAGTCATCAACCCCAGAAAACCGCCGGGCTTCACCATATCCAGCAATCTGGCCAGAACATCTTTGGGGTTGCCCAAATGCTCTACAACTTCGGTACTGGTTACAAAATCATAGGTGCGATCCAACACATCGGGATTATCTGCGTAATACAGGTCATACACATTCATGGAGTAGCCTGCTTCCGCAAACATCTCAGCCAGTACTGGTCCTGGGCCACAGCCAAAATCCAAACCTTTTGCCGGTGGCATTACCAGCTCAGTGATTGGTGAAAACATGCGGAACAGGAAGCGTCGGTAACCTGGGTCGCCATCTGCATTTTCATGGAGGTCATAGCAGGCTTTTTCATCGGCCGGTGAGAGATGCCAGGCTTTTGGAACAAATACCAGTTGGCATTCCTGACAACGCAGATACTCACGGTATTTATCTTTCCAGAACGGGACATTGTGGGTTCCGCCACACAGCGGGCAGACAAGATCTGGCATAACAGTTTTACAAGACATCATCACACTACGGCTCCCAGGCCAATATTCACTGGGAACTCAGGTTAAGGGCTTCGCCCACGGGAATGTATGACCGAGAGGTTAGCTTCTCAATCAGCCTGATTGTAAAGCATTTCCAGAAACAGAAACGGCCCATAATGGGCCGTTTCTTAAACGCAAAGATTGGGAATTACAGCTGTGGGCCAGCGGCAACCAGAGCTTTACCAGCATCGTTGTCAGTATATTGCTCAAAGTTAACAATAAACCGACCTGCCAGATCCCGTGCACGAGCTTCCCAATCGGCTTCAGAGTTCCAGGTCTTCCGAGGGTCGAGAAGATCTGTATCTTCAACACCAGGAACGCTGGCAGGAACAGCCAGATTGAAGTGCGGCAGATTAATAGTGTCAGCCTTATCGATAGAACCATCCAGAATGGCATCAATAATGGCACGAGTCGCTTTAATGGAAATACGCTTGCCTGTTCCATTCCAACCGGTATTCACCAGGTAAGCCGTAGCACCAGAAGCCTGCATACGCTTCACCAGAATCTCAGAGTACTGGGTTGGGTGAAGACTCAAGAATGCTGCTCCAAAGGCTGCTGAGAAGGTTGGAGTTGGCTCAGTAATACCACGTTCAGTACCAGCCAGCTTTGAGGTGTAACCAGACAGGAAGTGGTACTGGGTTTGCTCAGGAGTCAGCTTGGAAACTGGAGGCAATACACCAAAGGCATCAGCCGCCAGGAAAATAACCCGGTTGGCATGGCCAGCCTTGGAAACCGGCTTCACAATATTTTCAATATGGTGAATCGGGTAGGAAACCCGGGTGTTTTCGGTCAAGCTGTTATCATCAAAGTCTACGCTGTTATCGTCACGAACAACCACGTTTTCCAGCAGTGCATCCCGACAAATAGCATTATAGATATCTGGCTCAGCTTCTTTGCTCAGTTTGATGGTCTTGGCATAGCAACCACCTTCAAAGTTGAACACACCATCATCATCCCAGCCATGCTCATCATCACCGATCAGCTCACGCTTGGGGTCAGTAGAGAGAGTGGTTTTACCAGTACCGGAGAGACCGAAGAAGATAGCCACATCACCGTCTTTGCCAACGTTGGCGGAACAGTGCATGGAGGCCATGCCTTTAAGGGGAAGCAGGTAGTTCATTACGGAGAACAAACCTTTCTTCATCTCACCGCCGTACCATGTGCCACCAATCAGCTGCACTTTCTCGGTCAGGTTAAAGGCAACAAAGTTCTCTGAATTCAGCCCCATTTCCTGCCACTGAGGGTTTACACACTTCGCCCCGTTCATCACCACGAAGTCTGGATCAAAGCTCTCCAGCTCTTCTTCTGAAGGACGAATAAACATATTGGTAACAAAGTGCGCCTGCCAGGCAACTTCAGTAATAAAACGAACTGACAAACGAGAGTCTGGGTTTGCGCCACAAAAAGCGTCAACAACAAACAGGCGCTTTCCGGAAAGTTGACTTGTAACCAACCCCTTGAGGTGAGCCCAATGCTCTTCGGAAAGAGGCTTGTTATCATTTTTCCCCTGATCAGACCACCAGATAGTATCCGCTGTAGTCTGGTCTTTAACGATGTACTTATCTTTAGGAGAACGACCGGTAAAAATCCCGGTATTTACTGCAACGGCACCAAGATCTGTAACCCTGCCCTGTTCATAACCCTCAAGCTCTGGCTTGGTTTCTTCCTCAAACAGCAGGCTATACGACGGATTGCGAACGACTTCAGTTGCATTAGTGACCCCGTGGGGTGACAGGTCAAGCATGGTCTTGGGTGTACTCATTAAAGTTCTCCCGCTCTGGATGGTTTTATTGTCGGGCGAATCCGATACCACAATCCTTTGCAGATCGTATATTTCTTAAGAAGCTACCTGAAAAACTGCGGTTCTCCAGAGAAACGCTTTTACGATAGCCCCTGTCCTGAAAATGGTGGGCAACAGTTTGTTTGTGTGTTTCTGTTTACCCGGGTGCGTTTGTACCTTATCAGCTCCCAAAAATCCAGATACACCATACGTATTTACCCTTTCACAAGTGTGCCCTGCACACGGAAACCACTACCCCCCGCTCATTAAAACAGAGCCGGAACCGGAACGAAGGAGCCAGCAAATGGTTGGCACCACTGAAAAACAAGGCGGACCTCTCACTAACCGACTCTGGGGCAAGCAGCGGAATTCCCGGATCTGTACTGACTGCCACAGAATGCAGCGTGATCGCATCACATGTAATAAAAGGCACTCCATGAACCCGGGCAAAACCATCGTAGGCCGGGTCATGCTGTTTAAGAGCAATACTGGCTACCATGACATCTTTAACATCTATTTTCAGGGTATCCAGATACTGCATAACTCCTTGTCCAATCACCTCCAGAGGTGTTCCTCTTTCACTACCAAGACCAACAACATAACAGGCTTTGTTTACCACCCGGTGCTGCTGTAACGCCGAACCATTTGTACGACCGTGGACATTCATCGAGTTGTTCACTTTTGTTTGACGAATGACGGCAAGGATAG
Source organism: Parendozoicomonas sp. 2304DJ65-17 (assembly GCF_058148445.1). Lineage (NCBI taxonomy): Bacteria > Pseudomonadati > Pseudomonadota > Gammaproteobacteria > Oceanospirillales > Endozoicomonadaceae > Parendozoicomonas > Parendozoicomonas sp. 2304DJ65-17. The sequence goes on along the minus strand of NZ_JBYVJV010000002.1, from coordinate 74,007 downwards.
TTGACACTAATAAGGTTTGGAGCCGCTATCAGGGTTAGGTAACGGAAAAGGCAGATTTATCAGAGAAGAATGAGAATATGTACCAGGATGAGTAGCAGGAGTGGACATTACTGGAACTACAGACTCCGAAACTGTTGTGTAGTCAGCCGTTGTATATATAGAGGGCATACTTCTCTTTCTGGATGCAACAGACATTTGCTGTTGAATCCCAGGTAGCCTAAAAAAATTATACGACTGTTGATCGACAGATGTTTGTGAAGTTGCAGAGTGACTTCGCATTTTAGTACTGACGGATGGCATTGGAGCTGATGCTTGTTGAAGTAACTGTGCGGGTAACAGAGTAGAGGATGCTTCCTTCAGTTCCCAGCTATCCCTTTCTGTGCCTGGTCGCTTCAGGCACAACCAGTCAGCTCTTGTTTCCTCTCTTTGTTCTATTGCCGCTTTTAAAGAGGTCTTGTGATAGAACGCCCCCCAATAACCATCCCACATTCTGTAAGCCTGGAGTAGATAGATTTCTTTACTATCTGGCTCCTCTATATAAATATCTAAATCAAATGCCAATACTAATGCTTGTAATAATTGATCCTCCTGCAGAAGATTCATTCCATCCCCTTCTACTGGCAGGCTCTCGAAAGTTTCCTGTAAAGCTTGTAGTAGTTTCCAGGAATGCCAATTGCCTTGAGTATAAGAATCAGCATTGGGCATACACCTGCACGTTTTACGTAGTTCTGTCTTCGACTTACGCTTATCAGTCGAATAGTTGATCCAAGGAGCTTTCTTTTGCCACATTAAGGGCTCGGTTCTACCCTTTTCTTTGATTAATTCTTTAACTTGTGAGGAAAAATCTGCTTTTTTAATTAATGCAGGTACAACACGCTGCAAGGCTCTCCGTAATGATCCCGAGTACCATTCTCTATCATTTGGAAGAGACGCTCCGAGCTCAAAATACACACTTCCAGCCAACGAATCAGATACTGTCTTTACACGGCCTTCCGGCACTGGAGGTCGCACCCAAACCTTCCCGGCGTCTGTTAACCGCAAGGTCAAAAGTGCACCCTGAGGGTTACCTTGAAAGGCACTATCATTACGAACCCTGTAAATTTCATTCTGCAACTTTTTCAGAGGTTGATCCGTACAGACATCTGTAACAGGTCTTTGTGGCGGCTGGCCAATCTCAGGTTTTTTCAGGGGTGGCAGCTCTGGCTCAATAGAAGCCCCCTGTCTTTTTCTATTGGGTTCATTCTCTCTCCCCTCCTTCTTAGTTGCTTTTGCAGTAACATACAGGGACGAAGGGGTAGTCACTCTCCTTGTTTGCTGTGGAGGTGGTACAACCGGTGAAACCGGTGGAGCAGAAAGATGCTCAGTCGTAGAATCAACTAAGACTGTCACCTCAGCTTTTTGTTGCTGTTGCTCTGCTGGTGGAGGGCTCGACTGCGAAACATGTGAACTCAAACCAACATCAAAAAATTTGGCGGCTCCACGAGTCAATGAGTAAAACTCTCCTAGCCCCTGATCTATTGTTTTCTGCTTTCCCGCAACAGCTTGAAGAATATTATCCACTTCAACCCCGGAAAATCTTAGAGGTGAATCCACCTCAGACCGAGTCATATCAGGCCTGGTCAAAGGTCTCGATAAGGAAAAGAGAGGAGCATTCGCAGAGAACTGGTACCTGGGTTGCACAGGCTCTCCTGACCCGTGATCTCCATTAACATATCGTTCAACCATTCCACGGAGATAGGACATAAGCTCATCGGGTGTTAAATAACCATCCTGAGCCTCAGTAATAAGGTATTCAAGCTCCCCTTTATAGAGACTTCTGGCCCATGCCACCAGCTCATCTTCATCGGGTGTAGCCGACATAACCAGCTCTGTTTCCTGGTCTTCTTTCTGCGTCAGAATTCCTGCTATGGAAAGAAAATCGAGAGCAAGGCGCAGGAGCATGTTCTTTCTTACCCTGCTCTGCCAGTATCTAATCGCCTCATCTATAGAAACTTTGCCACGAAAACCATTATGAGCCGCCGAGGCGTTGATCTTCTCAACCACGGTTTCAAGCAGTCTGTACCGATTGCCTTCTTTGCGATCAATCATACCGCACGCAACAGTGAAGGGAATTTTCTGGAAGAGAAGGTCAAGAGCACTGGCAGACAGTTTCTGTAGCATCGTTGCAGGTTGTGAATATCCTGCATACTTCTCCTTATAGCCGCCCACCATTCCTTTTCGCACCAGATCATCAATACCTTCCGGTCGATGGCAATACCGATCAAAAATTTCATACTGGGTATGGCCGTTACTGTCTGTCGGATGACGTCCGAACATCAGCAAATGCGCTGGGAACAGGTCAAAATATTTTAGGACCAGGTCCCCATCTTTATCTCGCTCAAGAGCGTAATTCGGATACTTTGCATCCAGAAAGCCCTCAATAATTCTTTCATATCCGACTGTCTTATCGGGGGACTCAAAGCCTTTATTCAGATCATCGAGCGCTTTGACACCTTTAACAATTTCATTCGTAACCTGCCCCAGAAAGTCTTCAACAGTCATGTCTTCCTCAAGAACAGGAATAGTATCCTGGGGAGAGAGGTCTGCAATTTTTTCAAAATGCGTTTCCAGTAGTTCTTCTGGTTCCAGCAGAGGTTGCGCTATCCAGACAGTTTTATGTCCAGAGCGCCAAAATTGCACGGGCAAAATATCAACATCGTGCTCTTTAAGAAATTTCACCTGGGCAGTTTGATGATGGAAGAACTGTATGGCGTCATTCTCAGAGGTAAAATAGATTCTTCTGAATGCAAATTTTGGAAGAACTCTATTTAAAGTTACAAGAACAGGGTCCCCAGTGGGGTTATCAAACTCTTTAAACTGAAAAACAACCGTACTGGTTCCAATACCTATAACTTTGGCATTAACAGGATGCGTTTCCCCTGTTAATGGGTTTTTAAATTTAAAGGAATCAATAGTGCTGCCAACTTTATATGTAGGAATCTGACCTTTATGAGACTGAGTATCTGAAGTGAATGGTTCGTTGGCTTTTTTAGGCCTTTTGCCGCGCGACTCAATACCTTTTAAAAATTGAACAGTTTTTTCATTTGCTTCTCTGGGATTTTCATCATAGTCGCAGCCTTCACAATCCCCTCTTTCTGATAACATTTCTGAGAATTCGGGCACCTTACTGACTTCTTCAAAACCGCAACAAATCTGAAAATAGTAAGGCTCTCCTCCCGGACCATCTATACGATAAAAATTGCAGAGAGTAGCGAGAATAGTTTGGTCGCTTCTGTCGATTGTTTTAAACGGATCAAGCACTCGACTGGGTTCAACAGCCCGTACATAAATCGCCCCAATCTCATTATGTCTTAATCTCCTGGCTCTACTGGCTGGGCTGAAAACTGCTGACTCTATTGATGATTGTCGACCAAAGTGAGGGCTTGAAGAGCTACTGTGATCATCACTACTAATGCGCCTTTTCCTAACAGTTATAGGGGACCCTCTCCCTGAAGCAGTTCCTCTCTTGGGAGAGTATGCAGCATAGGGCGAAGATACAGCCGGATAGGGAGAGGTAGCCGCGGAATAAGGGGATGGAGGAATTAAATGTGCTCCCAGAGGGCGAGGTGAAGCAGCACTGGGAGTTGGTAATGGGGTATGAGCGGCTGGTGTTGGAACCGGGCTCATAGAGTAAGCTGGATCCGGAACAAACTCGTACTCGTCCAAAGGATCCAATACACGGTTTGATGCATCGTAATCAACGACTTTTATGACATCGGCATTCCGGGATGGATAAACACGAAACCGCAGCCACTCTTCCAGAGAATAGTCATCTCCTGCACGATTAAAGCGCTCTGCAGCTTTGGAAATAAGAGTGTCGCTCTGTCTGGCCAGGATTGTTACACATTGAGTCACGCCGAGGTCATCAGCTCGACTCTCCTGATGAAACAAACAACATGATAAGAGAAACCAGCAAGCAAATACCTTCTTTTTTGTAACTGCTGGCGTATCAGTTTTCAGCACCCTAGCGTCTGCTTATAAAGTTGAAATTCAAACCGCTCTCTGACTCATCCCTGTGAATACGGGCTCTCAGGGTAGGAGATTCTCCAACTTTGTACAGAACTGAAAGTTAGACCTATATTTTCTGCCTCCTAATGACCATAACCATTAAGTGCTTACCCTAAAGCATGAAAATTCGTAGGCACTTTCACGTTAATTAATATCTGTACATAAATGAGAAATAATCAAAACACCCTGACCGTTGACCTCGCGATTGGGCTCACTGCGGGCATACTTATACCTCTTGGGCTCCCTCCTCTTGGTTTGTGGATTCTTTCTCTGGCAGGGCTTGCAATTCTGTTTTCCCATAATCAGAAGCACCCAGGAAGGTACCAGTTTACCGGAGCCATAGGGTTCTCTGTTGGTTACATTGTATCCGGGCAGTTATGGAGTTTTTGCAGCCAAGTTGTATTAACAGACACATCTACTGTGGACAAACTCTCCGCCGCTGTAACAACCTTTATTATTCCCTTCGTAATACTGCTCGCAATATTGTCTCTCTATCCTGTTTTACGTCGAGTGCTAAATATCTCCCCCTATTCCGTGTCCAGCTGTTTACTGTTCAGTTCCTGTTGGATTCTGTTTGAAATTATTTATTGCTCCCTCTGTCACACAACACCTTTACTGATTAGTGGATATGCTTTGCTGGGATTGCCTTCTGACAGTATGATCCCGGTAATGGGAATTTTCGGCAGCAGCTTATTCCTGGCTGTAACAGCAAGTCTTCTGGCTTCTATTTTCAGCAAAATATGGCATAAACGTACAAAAGAAACTTTTCCTTATTTATTGCCAGCTCTATGCATTACCCTTGTCATCCCACCCGTTGTTTCCCGGATTGAATGGACCTGGCCCTATGATCTGCGTCCCTTTAACTATGTGATGCAGGTTAGAACAGGAGCGGATGTAACCCTGGACCTTCTGGAAATGGTGACACTTCCGCCGCCACGCCTTGCTATTGTCGGAGGTGTGAGGGGCAATACAGAAAGGCCCGAGCTTTTTCTCCAGATCCCCAAACTGAACCAGACAAGCCAAACTGCCTATCTGGCACAGTTCAGTACCGGAGGCATTAACTGCCCGGATTTCTTCTGCAGCTTTGGTGAAGGTGAAGGTTGTATTGCAGAGATGGCGAAGAAAGCCTCTTCCTATGTCGACAAAAGTTCCTGCGACCTCAGCTTGCTCCCAATCTCCCGCCAGTCGGCTACAAGACACCCGGCAGCAGATGCTTACCGCATCACAGTTCTCAGCCCTCTGTCAGATAGCCGGCCTTTTCTTGCAGCGAGTGAAGCCACAGGTTCCGAACTCCTTGTTGCCTTTGACAGCACTGCAGAAGGGCAGGTGTTTCGTGAGTGGATGATCAGGGCTGATCGGGCCAGAGCGCTTGAAACAGGTAGACCTTTACTCCGCTACAGTAACATCGGCATATCGGCAGAAATTGATCATCTTGGCCAGATCCAATCACGTTTTTTACCAGAACAGGATTTGGTAACAGGCAGTATTCAACCTATGAGTGGCAAAACACCTTATATGCACCTTGGCCCTTACGCACCACTCAGTTTTATTATTCTGGTTTTGGTGGTTTTCTTTTATCGTCGTCTGTTTCAGACTCTGTGAAGTGATCTTTTTCTTCGGGAGGTAAATCAATTTCCCGGCAGATATTTTCCAGCCGCTCAAAAGCAAAAGCATTGCAGAGATCATCAACTTTACGGGCAAATGCCACGCACTCTGGATCACTCTGCAATTCCTGGGTGAGCTGCCGAATTCTGTCTACATCCCCTGTCTCTGCCGCTTCCAGAATTGTTTTCATCAAAGGCTTTAATGCTGGCGCAGAAAGCGGGTCTGGAGATGGCTCAGAAATATTCCCTTCAATATCCTTGCGGATAAATTTGATATTGATAACCCGTTCTATCTGCAGGAACAGGTCATCAATACGGAATGGTTTGCCCACATAACCATTAAAGCCAGTGCTTTCAAATCGCTGCTGCTGTACTGGGTCAACACTGGCTGTTACAGCAATAACCGGCACAGGGTTACCGTTGCGACGTAATTGTCTGACAGCATCAGAACCACTCATGACCGGCATTCTGATATCCATCAATACCAGCTCAGGCTGGTTTGCCTGAATACTGTTCAGGGCATCTAGTCCATTAACAGCTTCCATTGTTTCAAAGCCAGCATCGTCGAGTAACCGCACCAGCATTTCTCGGTTGATTCGACTGTCATCAACCACCAGCACTTTGGCAGTCTCACCCTCTGGCAAATGAAGGCTGCAGGCATCGAGACTTGCAGCACTAGCTTCCACGTCTTCATTTAACACTGCGCGCCGCAATGGCAGCGAGAAATAAAATCGACTACCACACCCAATTGAGCTGGCAACTTTCAGTGCGCCCCCCTGAGCGGAAACAAGTTTCTGACTGATAGCCAGACCAAGCCCTGTCCCTCCCGGGTGATCCTGGAAATCGACCTGATGGAAGGGCGCGAAAATTTTCTCCTGCTGTTCAGCCTCAATGCCTATACCAGTGTCGCTAACAATATAAACAATGCGTTCTCCATCCTGCACAACCCGCAGCTGGACCTGCCCCTGTTCGGTAAATTTGATGGCATTACCCAGAAGGTTAATCAGAACCTGACGCAGCTTTGTTGCATCAATAAGAATCACGGAAGGCAGATGTTCATCCACACTCAGAACCAGCTGCAGGTTCTTACGATCTGCTCGAGGGCGGAGAATCCGGCAAACTTTTTCCAATACTGGCCGCAGGCGCACAGGCTGGAACTGTACCTGAGTTCCTGTGGTTTCTATTTTGGTGAGATCCAAAACATCATTAATCAGCAACAGAAGATGCTGACCACAATCTTCTACAGTTTCCAGGCTTTCCCGCTGGCGGGACTCCAGCTTTTCTGTTCGAAGCAGCAGCTGAACATGACCGAGTATTCCGTTTAACGGTGTTCTCAACTCATGACTCATATTGGACAAGAACTGACTTTTTGCATGGTCAGCTGCTCTTGCTTTGTCGCGAGCCAACCGTAGATCTCGTTCTGTATTTTTTCGCTCGGAAATATCCCTGATAACAATTGTTATCAGGGTACCCGATGAAGTTTCCAGCGGATTGGATGTCACTTCCGAAGAAAAGCTGCTGCCATTTCGGCGACGGCAGATTGTTTCAAAACCCTGCTGTAGTGGGTCTTCAAAATATTCATTTTTTTGCCGCGGAAGGAGATAGCCAGTTCGTTTGCGGCTTAACATTGATAACGATTTTCCGACCAGCTCCTGTCGCTTATATCCGAACATGTCCTCAACCCGGGCGTTGACCATAGTGATAATTTCTTCAGTATCCGTTATCACTATGGCATCGGGAGCTGCTTCCAAAAGCCCACGGAACTTTCTGGTATCACCCACCAGCTCCGTAACATCATGTCCCATTCCTTCAACACCACTGACCCTGCCTCCGGGCTCAATTACAGGGACATTAATCACCTCTATCGTGCGAGTACCGCCGTTTTTATGGGGGAGTTCAATCTGAACGGCATCATTCTGCTGTTGTCCCTGCAACACTCCCTGAATAACCCGCCAGAAAGACTTGTGCCCCTGGGAACCAGTGAAAGCCGGAGCCACCGCGTTGATCAGTTCATTAGAGTCGTAACCCAAAATATCACTGACAGATGCACTCACATAAGTGACCCGCCCACGCTCATTGAGCATGTAATAGAAGTAACGCCCCCGAAGCCTTTCCGCAATATGGCTGATATTCGTTGCTCGAAGATCCCGCAGAGCTTCATCCCTCTCAGACAAACGTTGCGCCATTGCTGAAATACTGCGGGCTAACCGTCCGGTTTCATCATTGGAATTATGTTTGAAAGGCAGGTGCCAGTGACCATCACCAAGGTTATCCACAGCATGAGCCAGACGAACCAATGGACGGGTAATGAAGCCCGAAACTTTCAGAACACAGGCACTGACAATCAGAAGTGCCAGCAATAACAATCCAGCACTGTAGAGGGCTGACTGACGGGCAGCACCCAGTGCATAAGTTTCCCGTGTATGGGTTAACAGAACCCAACCTGCTTCAGGGACAGGACTGGCAAAATACCATGTGGGCCAGTCCCGGAAATAGACAGTCTCCAGACCTCGGGTACCATTACGAACCGGACCTTCCACCAACCGTTTTAATGAGTCTGACTGCAACCGATGAGCTGTTTCCAACAAAGAACTATCGGGGCGAGTGGAACGCATATCTGAATGAATAAAGCGACTGTTGCGGTCAACAATGACAAACCTTAGATTCCGTGGATTATCTTCCTGCAGTAACTGAAGAAACCGGTCGACCCGAACAGTGAAATAAAGGTTATCAAGCTTGGGGGAATGGAATGTAACAATCTTTGCACCTGTCACAGGACTATCAAATGGCAGACTCCAACCCCATTGGTTTTCTTCTGCCAGAGCGGGAATAGGATCGACCCACTCTTTTTCCTGCAGGCCTTTATCAGAGAGATAGAAAATACTGCCATCTCCCGGCCTGCCAAACATGACACTTTGCAGAAGACTGTCATCCCGAAGCGTGCTGGCAAGCAGTTCACGGTATTTATCAAGACTGGTAGGCGTGTCATTAATATTATGCGACAGCGTTTCACCAAGATACTCAATATGGCTGAGCTTGTTATTGAGCAAACCGGCAAAATGCCCTGCCTGCTGCTCCATGAACTGTTCAACACCGACTCGTGAAACACGCAGATTTTCAAGAATATGGAGAATAAAAATAACGCTATAGAGCAGGGTTATCGGAACGATGGCAAACAGAACGACCTTGTTGCGGATCGACGACCACATGAAACCCCACCTGAAAAATATTAAGTCTGTCGTCCGTGAAGTCCGGTATCAGCAATCCCTTTCGCCCGATAACTGTTTTCTTTTAACCGCATCAGCCTAGTAGACAGACAAGCAACCCGCAAAGATCAGCCTTATAACTGGTCTATCCTTCCCAGCCTGCACCTCTGGACACAATCCGTGCAATGACACATCAGGAGCTGGGATGTATAACAAAAAGCAAGCACACCTATTTTTGCCCGTCTTACTGACGGCTTTTCTGGGCGGCTGTTGTTTAAAACCAATACCAAATGAACCACCACCCACTGAGCGGGAAATTAATGATCTGATCGTAAGAAACCATCAACTGGCAGAATCTGGTGGCTATCACCTTATGACAACTGGATCCTTGAAAAGCCTTATAGAGTCTGATCGTAATCCCTTAATAATGGACACACTGCCATTTACCAGATATCAGAAGCATCACATTCCCGGAGCAAAACACTTTTGGTTTCCACGGGATCCTGTACTAATAAAAAGTTGGGATGTTGAAATTATGGAAGGGCAAACACAGGAAGAGTTTCAATCACAGCTAGGAAAAAACCTGGAAAGACCGTTAGTATTTTACTGCGGCCGCACGATTTGCGATCGAAGCCATAGTGCCGCAGCCTGGGCAATTAAGCTGGGTTACAAGGAAGTGTACCGCTATGCCGGAGGAATTAATGCGTGGCTGGATAAACCCTGGGACGGAAAACAATCTGCACAAACCTGCAAAGCTCCGTGCCTGTAATTCATCACGACAGATAACAAAACGCCCCGCAAACTTGCAGGGCGTTTTCAATTTAGATGACGATATTCCGTTCTAATTAGAACGGGATGTCATCGTCAAAATCATCAAAGCCACCAGCTGGTGCTGCGGCAGGTGCAGGCTGTTGTGCAGGTGCCTGCTGGCGTTGTGGCTGACCATAACCCTGGTTACCCTGAGGTGCTTTTTGAGCGCCCTGCTGAGACTGGGAATAGTTACCATAGCCTTGGTTCTGAGCAGGCTGTTGCTGAGGCTGACCATAACCGGCATTACCTGCAGGCTGAGACTGCGCCTGTGGACGCTGCTGCGGAGCCTGCTGTTGCGGAGCTTGCTGTGCAGGCTGTCCGTAACCGGAATTACCACCAGCATTCATGTTACCGCCTTCCTGACGACCATCCAGCATCTGCATCTGGCCGTTAATGTCGATCACAACTTCTGTAGAGTAACGATCCTGGCCCTGCTGATCCTGCCACTTACGGGTTTGCAGCTTGCCTTCGAGGTACACTTTGGAACCCTTGCGCAGGTACTGGCCTGCAATTTCAGCCAGCTTGCCGAAAATCACCACACGGTGCCATTCGGTACGCTCTTGCTGCTGACCGGTTTGCTTATCACGCCATGATTCACTCGTCGCAATGCTCAGATTGGTTACCGCACTGCCATTTGGGGTAAAACGAACTTCCGGATCCCCTCCGAGATTACCCACCAGTATGACTTTGTTAACACCACCGCGAGCCATTGCTATCTCCCATTCAATAACTTTTATCGAAAGCCTTATTTTTCAAAAGCTTTTCTTCAAAACATTGCTTCGCACAACCCGCTGGTTGTGCCAATAAATATACTCATATTAAAAACATACTCTTATAAATAGTGCTTGTATTGCTTCTATCAATAAAAAGTATGAACCAACTGCCTGCAGCCGGTTTTTACCAGTCCCCGTACTGGCGCAAATGCTGTTCGTTGAGCAGGTTCTTATCTACTTTCAGATAAGCCGTTTGCTCTTCAACGATCAAGGAAACTTCCTTGACGCCTGCCACCGTAGCTAGACGATCACTCATCCGTCCGGATTCTTCCGGCTCTACCGGATAAAGGTCCAGTACGATACTGCTGACATAAGGGGGATTCTTCATGGTAACAGACAATAACCACCATAGGGCAGTCGCAATTGCCACCAGAACAAAGATACCCGTCTCACCAGCATGTTGGTAGACCAAGCCGGAAACAGCACCTCCAAAACCTGCCCCAAGAAACTGGCTGGTTGAAAATGCTCCCATAGCTGTACCGCGGGCACCTGCAGGTGCAATACGGCTGACAAGGGAAGGCAATGTTGCTTCCAGATAATTAAAGGCGACAAAAAACAGCAGCACACCAGCGACCAGAGCCATTAAATTCGCGTTACCCAGCCAGATGCCCATTTGTGCAATAAATAACAGGGCAACAGCACCAATCATAATAGGGCGAATTAACCGTTTTTTCTCGCCAAGGATAATGAACGGCACCATAGCGATAAACGAAAGTATCATAGAGACCAGATAAACCCACCAGTGCTCATCTCGAGGCAAGCCGGCCAGATTTTGCAAGGCCACTGGCAAATGAACAAACAGCGCCATCAGCACAAAGTGAAGTACAAAAACCCCTGCGTTTAATCTCAATAACTGTTTATGCCTGAGTACAACAGCGATTTGGGAGACCGCCGTAACAGTTTCACGATTCGCCTTTTGTCGTACTGGTGTAGGCACCCCAAAGATCACCAACCCAACAGCCAGCAGAGCCATAACCGCAGAAACATAAAATAATCCAGATATACCCACACTTTCTGCCAGCAAAGGCCCAAGAACCATGGCGATGCAGAATGAAAGCCCAATACTCATTCCTACCATTGCCATCGCACGGGTACGGTTTTCTTCTCTGGTTAAATCAGCAAGCAGCGCGGTAATGGCTGCGGCAATAGCGCCGGCTCCCTGAAGAAAGCGTCCGGCAATAACTCCCCAAATGGAGTCACTGGCACCAGCCAGAATGCTACCGGCAACAAAAACAAGCAGGCCGCCAATAATAACCGGCTTACGGCCAATACGATCAGAAAGCAGACCTGCAGGAATCTGTAATAACGATTGACTCAGCCCATAGGCACCTATAGCTAAACCAATCAGCACGGGGGTGCTGCCTGAAATCTGATCTGAATAAACAGCCAGCACAGGTAGCAGAATAAACAGCCCCATCATTCGCAAAGCAAAAACAAATGCGAGAGAAGAGGCTGCTCTTACTTCCAGTGAATTCATTATGACCAACAACGTTCTTATTAAGCCGAGGGCGCAACTATATCAGCATATCAGGGATGTTGATGGTTTATTCAGAGGGTGGACTCAACCGGTAAATCACGTCACTAAAGTCATCGGTAATGAAAATATCCCCGGCCAGACCTTGCTCTACAAATGCCGGGCGCCCGATCACATCACCATATTTTTCAAATCCAGTGATCAGTTCAGTCTCTTCAATAGCTTCGCCCTTCCAGCGAAGAGACACGACTTTATAACCATCTTTCTCAGAACGATTCCAGGAACCATGAAGCGCAACTATCGCTGAATCTTCCAGAGATGATGCTCGACCGCCTTGATAAAAAATCATGCCCAGTGGCGCATTATGGGCTGCAAACTTATGGGCGGGCTTCAGGCTTTTTGCAACATCCATCTCACGCCCTTGTCCATATTCCGGGTCTGGCACTTTGTCGCCATGCGCAAAAGGCCAGCCATAAAACTCTCCCACCTTAATTTCATTCAGCTCATCGGGTGGAAAGTTATCTCCCAAAAGATCCCGGCCATTTTCAGTAGCAAAGAGTCGCCCCTGCTTATCCCAGTCAAAATCTACAGAGTTGCGTAAACCGGTGGCAATAATCTCCTGATTGCTGCCATCGGGTTGATAACGGGAAATCGTTGCCCGCAGTCTGTGCTCTTCTTCGCAGACATTGCAGCTTGAACCTACCGACAGATATAACCTCTCATCCGCCCCGAAACGAATAGTGCGGGTCCAGTGATTTCCATTTCTTGGAATGTCGGTAATGATTGGTTCAAGTTCTCCTTGGGTTTGCCCAGTTTCACGATCAAAACTAATACGGCTAACTGCTCCGGTTTCCGCAACATACAACCAGTTTTTATACAGAGCTAAACCGTGGGGGCTATCCAGGCCAGTTAACAAAGCCTGCTGGCCATCACTTTTGCCATCGCCATCCTTATCGCCGAGTAACAGAGTGACTTCCCCTTTACGAGGCTGACTTAACAGAAAATCTCCAGAGGGGAGGCTTCGTAAAACGCGAGGGTTCTCCAGTTCATCAGCAAAGACCTGAATATAAAAACCTTCTGGAACAGTAAATCGAGAATCCACAACCTGAGAGGTTGGCGTTTTGCCGCCAAAAATATCTCCCAAAGAAATATTCACCGCGTAAGGTGCAGGAAGGAAAAAAGCAGCGGTCAGCAGTATTACCAGAAAAGCTGTTACAACTGCGGCGATCCATTTTGTCAGTATTTTTATTCTGGTCATTTTTATCTGTAATTATCTGACGAATGTCGTTGAGGTTATCACAACTCGCTAGCTAAAGTAGGCTGCCTTACATAGCCGTACATGGTTCAACCAACCTCTACGCGTTTCAATTGGGCAAATCGTTTCAATGTCATCATTACCGAGTCGTTAAATGGTTGCTTCACGTGCTCCATCATCATTCGGAAATGATCTCTGGTGAAAGATGTCTCATCCAAACATTCTCGAATATATCGTTCCATGCCTTCAGCTGACGGATCCAAAGCAGCAATAAGAGCCTGTTTCCCAAGTTCTCCCAAATTACCATCCATACCCTTTTTCAGTAATCCCTGAACAGTAACAACATCCTGCCCTGTCGCATCAGAACAGTCTGGCGATTTGAAAAGGAATTTGAGACCATCTATGCCTCGCTTCCAAGTTTTCAACTTGGCAAGGCATAAGTCATACTGATCTTTTTCTACCAGCTCTTTGAGTTCCTGCATCATTTCGATCCCCTTAGGCATTAGCGCTAACTTATAAGCAAAAGCTTCCGCCTTAAGCGCTTCCAAGGGATATCCCATTTCGAAGGGAACCGGCGTTTTTCCCTCGGGATAAAGAGAAATATAAGTATGCCCGGTTTCTAACATTGCTGACGTTGTATTAGCCCCTTCCACTAAGGCCGGGAGATCAGAGTTATCCAACACATACTGGAAAGCGGGTTTAGGCAGTTCTGGTATTGTACAAATGACAACCCCCTTACAATCTGAAAGATTGTCTATCAGGCTTTCTTTTGCATTCTCCAGACTAATGAAGGAAGTTCCCCCTGCTTCAAGCTCTGATCTCGCAGACTCAGACAATCTTGAGGAGTGGACGAAGAGAACCACTGGTTTATCCATTCTTTGCAACCCTCTTATCCAGTTGCTAACTAGCGTACCTTCCGCTCCTTGCAGCCCAGGGTGATGAACCCCGTAGATCACTCCTGCATGAAGCTTTCCTGATTTACACAGGGTTATGAGTTGATCCAGATGCTTTAAACACAAAGCCTCACTTGCCCCTGGCAACGAATTACACTCGCTACGCCCTTCTGAGAGAATGCAGTTTGGTGGTAAACCTAAATCTTGCTTATTGAAGCACTGATCATGAATATCAGTAAAAGCCATTTGGACATGGTTTACATAGCGGAAAGGGGTGACCGTGACATAGTTATCCGGATAGCTTCCCGCAGAATCAAACCGGCGATGAGAAACATCCAGGAAACTTAATTCCAGTTGGGGTTCACTCTCCTGAAACTGGTCGTAGGGAATGATCTGTAACTGACAATCCCCTAATTGCACTGTTTGAGGAAGTCCTTTTTCCGGGGAATAGTTTGTATCAGATAGCAGCAAAGCCATCTTAGCTAAAGCAACTTCCCTCATTTTTCTCAGTGCTTCCTTCTCTTCCTGAGTCAGAAGCTCAGGAGGCTTATCTGTTATTGACCGGTTTCTGGAAGCATGAACTTCATCGGGAGGGGAAAGTCTTAACTGGATCTGTTTCGCACCAGCATCTGCAAGTTTTCTTACCAGCTGAATGCTGGCATTTTCGTCCCCTAGAGAATATAAGTGCGTGGGTGTTTCTCCCGGAAAGCATGTAAACCGACCATAAACCCCTACAACTCCAATCCCCTGAAGCAGGTAACGAGCATGGTTTTCAATCTGTTGATTTCCATGCCCCAGAGTTGATGACAAATCATGCTGTTCAGTCATTTCTACAAGAAAAGGAGGCGACAAGGCTGGAGGCAAAGGCAGGGCTAAATCCAGCCCAGAAAAGCTCCTATCACACTCACTATCTTCTTCTTGATTAGCTTCAAAAGTCATCGTTACAGGTTTAAATGGAGGAGCAAAATCTTTTGTTAGTTCCTGGATTCTTTCTTCAACTTCCAAAACCGAGTAAGCACATCGATTAATACTGGCTAATGCTTTTTTAAACCCATCAATACCCGATGCCAGCTCTAATAACTCCAGTTTTTGTTCTTCTGTGAACCTGTCGTTCACCATCATAAGATCAAAGGGAGTATCGCCACGCCAGTTTTTCACAAAAATACTTTCTGGTGACAGCTTCATCAGTTTTTTACAAACTACAAAGTTGGCATCCATGCTCTCGGCATGAAGAGGAACTGATCCCTCGATTGTTGTCATAAAAAGCTCTTTGCGCTCAGACCTGTTACGCACAATATCGAGCAACTGTTTCCTCTGAGTAAATGCCATCACTTGAAGAGGCGTATAGCCTTTCTTATTTTTCATAGTGAGGGCTTTTTGTCCCTCAGGGGTTTGCACAGCCAAACTTAACACCCCGGCCAGATTAGGAATGGTGCACAAGACATGCATAAGGGTGCTTTCATCAGTGTCTGAATGCTGAGTAAGGTACTCAGGGTGCAGTATAAGCAACCACGGGTAACGTCCCAGAAACATCCCCAGAGCCACCTCCCACTCAGGCGACCCATCTCTTGACTGCCAGAATTCTTCGAACTCCTTGTATACGGGCTTTTTTTGATTTCGGGTGACAGGGGGAGGACTTTCCAAGTCCTTCCAGCCTAGTTTGGCTATAGCCCTCCCCATCAAATCGAACATAGTTATGGGGGCTTCACTTGCAGGAAGAGTTGTTGTTTCAACCTTTGCTTTTTTTACCCCTTTTCCGTTGAGTGAAGCCGACTGGCTACCATCGTCTTGTGGTTCTCTTACTCTCTTTCTCCGAAGGTTATATCGTGGCTCCCCAAGTCCAACTTCCATACCTCACCCCATATACATTCAAAAACAGTCGATGTTAGAGAGGTTGTTATTCTGTCAGTTCACAAAACACACGAAATGCTTACAACATCTGACTATGTTGTTAAAGCTGCATGGAAACAGAGCTATAGTGGCAAAATCACAATAACGTTAAGCTGTGACAAAAAAGCTGTGACAGGTCTATGGAGATATCCCGGGAATTTCTAAATCTTCCAACCATTCCTCGACAATTTGTTCAGGAAGCAATGGCAGGCCTGCACCATAAGAGTGACGACTTACAGTTCTTCCTGAAGCAGTCCGGTTTTTCATCCTGGCGAAACAACTCCATACCCGACAAGGTCAGTATTACTGAGTACTCAGCCCTTCTTCTCGCTCTTCGTGCTCATCTTCAAGATGAAACGCTGGGCTTTTTCAGCACTCCAATTCCTATCAATGGCTTGCAGCAATTAACCTGGTTTATGCAGCAGTGCTCCAACCTGCGAGCAGCGATAGAAGCCGCAAATCGGTTCTTTTCTCTTTTCCATAACAGCCCAGTCTTTGAACTGGAAGAATCTGAAGGCAAGTGTCGATTGCATCTGCAGTACCAAAACTCGATGCAAGCCAGTTCACCCTTTTTCAATCAGGCGATGCTGTTAGGTTTTTACAAGATTCTGTGCTGGTTACGTGGCCAGCCAATTGCTTTATCAAAAGTCAGTCTCAATTTTTCTGAAGACGCTTTCAGAAAAGAGATGTCCTACCTTTTTGATTGTGAGCATATTTCCAAGTCTGAAGACAGTGTGCTGGAATTTCCTGCCAGTGAGTTGAGTAAACCATTAACCAATACCGATGATATTTCCTCAAGCTATACCAAGGCTTCTTTAGAGTGGATGTTGGTAAGAATGCATCGCAACTCTTTGGAGGGCAGGATTTTTTCGCTCTTAGAACAATCAGAAAACCTTCCTGGTTTTGATATTGTTGCCAAACAGCTATCTCTGTCACCCCAAACTCTGTCCCGGCGCTTACAGGCTTTGGGTTTAACTTATCAGGAGTTAAAGAACAATTTCCGGCGGCGTCAGGCCTGCCATCTTCTGTTAAACAGCAGCGATCCAATCAAAGCTATCGCCTTCCAAACCGGGTTTATGGATACAGGATCATTCAGCAAAGCGTTCAAACAATGGACAGGTTTCTCACCCTCTGAATATCGCAATCGCTCAATTGCCTGAGGTCATCTACCAACAAACAGAGGTCAAAACCCGAGAGTTTTAGCGCCATCATTCCCGTTTCTCATTTATTGTGAATACGTTCTTCAAGCAAGCGAAATAATAATATGAGCGCTATTTCCAATATCACCGACTACACCTCAAAAGAGTGGGCCAGCAAATACCAATCTACTGCTGGTAAACATGACAAGATGGATCCAGAAGTCATTCGACCTCTCCTCGAAGAGCTGGACCAAAACGGCTATATCATTCTTAAAAATGTACTGCCTGAAGAAACAGTCAGCCGCATTCGTTCAGAACTCCTTGAGTTATTCAGTGATCATTGCGGGCGCAACCCGTTTGAAGGGCTAAAAACCCAAAGGCTGTATTCCGTACTGAATAAAACCCATTGCTGCGACCCACTGGTTGAACACCCAATCATTCTAGAACTACTCGACCGATTGTTTCTCCCCAATTACCTTCTTTCACAGCTACAGGCCATCAACATTCTGTCCGGTGAAAACCAACAGGCTTTGCATGCCGATGATGGTTTCTATCAGGTACCGCGACCAAGAAAAGCGCTGGGCGCTGCCACGATCTGGGCTATCGACGATTTTACTGAAGAGAATGGCTCTACCATGGTGATTCCCGGCAGCCACAAATGGGGAAACAAAACACCAAATGCAGAAGAACAGAAGCAACAGATACCCGTCGTTATGCCTGCTGGCTCTGTCGTATTCTTTCTGGGAACTCTCTGGCATGGCGGCGGTGAAAACAAATCAGCAAATCCGCGACTTGCCGTAACAGCTCAGTATTGTGAACCCTGGTGTCGGCAGCAGGAAAACTTCTCTCTATCTATTCCCAAAGAGCGAGTTCGAGATTGCAGTGAAAACATTCGCCGCATGCTGGGTTACAGCATTTTCGGGCCATTTATGGGAATGGTTAACGGTATGCATCCAAAACGGCTGCTGGAAACCGAAGAAGACTAAGAGAAATAACATCAGATAAATACTTACCGAATGCTTCACAGGCGCGCCTGCTTTATAATCGTCCGGTTCTCAGTGGGAGTTATTTTGTGGATTCCATAACCGTACGTGGCGCGCGCACTCATAATCTCAAGAATATTGATATTGACCTGCCTCGCGACAAACTGATTGTTATCACTGGTTTGTCCGGTTCCGGTAAGTCATCTCTGGCATTCGATACGCTGTATGCCGAAGGTCAGCGCCGTTATGTAGAATCCCTGTCGGCCTACGCCCGGCAGTTCCTTTCGATGATGGAAAAGCCGGATGTTGATCATATTGAAGGACTTTCTCCGGCTATATCTATAGAGCAGAAGTCCACCAGCCATAACCCTCGTTCCACTGTTGGCACCATTACCGAAATTTACGACTACCTGCGTCTTTTGTTTGCCCGGGTAGGTACTCCATGCTGCCCTAAACACAGCCATACCCTGGAAGCGCAGACTATCAGCCAAATGGTTGATCAGGTGCTCGCACTGCCAGAAGGCTCAAAACTGATGGTGATGGCACCCGTTGTACGTGCTCGTAAAGGGGAGCATGTTCATGTGTTCAGCGAACTGAAAAGCCAGGGTTTTATCCGTGCTCGCATTAACGGCATTGTGACCGATCTCGACAGCGTCCCGGCTCTGGAAAAGAACAAGAAACACACTATTGAAGTGATTGTGGACCGCGTAAAGGTTCGTGATGATTTACAACTTCGCTTGGCAGAGTCTTTTGAAACAGCTCTTGGACTGGCCGACGGTCTTGCCGTTGTCAGTTTTATGGATGACGATGCTGAAGATATTGTTTTCTCCGCTCGTTTTGCCTGCCCGGAATGTGGTTACAGCATCAATGAACTTGAGCCTCGCCTGTTTTCATTTAACAACCCAGCAGGTGCCTGCCCAAGCTGTGATGGTTTGGGGGTAAAACAGTTCTTTGATCCAGACAGAATTATCCACAACCCGGAGCTCACCCTGGCAGAAGGTGCGATTCGGGGTTGGGATCGTCGCAGTGTTTATTACTTCCACATGCTCAAGTCGTTGGCACAGCATTGTGGCTTTTCTATCGACACTCCGTTTGAAGAACTTTCCGGCGAACATCAGCAGATGATTCTTCATGGTTCTGGCGATGAGCTGATCGATTTCAGTTACATCAATGACCGTGGGGATATTTATAAAAAGCGCCATCGCTTTGAAGGCATTATTCCTAACTTCGAGCGCCGCTATAAAGACACAGAATCCCAGTCTGTACGGGAAGAGTTGAGCAAATACGTTGCTACCCAGCCCTGCCCCAAATGTAAGGGCACACGGCTGCGGGAAGAAGCTCGCAATGTCTTTATTGAAGAAACCGCACTGCCAGAAGTCACCTGCCTACCAGTTGAAGGCGCACTTAAACATTTTGAAGAGCTGCACCTGACCGGCCAGAAAGGTGAGATTGCTTCCAAGATTCTGAAAGAAATTCAGGATCGTTTGAGCTTCCTCAACAATGTGGGCTTGAACTATCTGACTCTCGACCGCAGTGCCGACACTCTCTCTGGTGGTGAAGCCCAGCGTATTCGTCTGGCCAGCCAAATTGGTGCTGGCCTTGTCGGGGTTATGTACATCCTTGATGAGCCTTCCATCGGCCTGCACCAACGGGACAATGATCGCCTGCTAAAAACTCTCACCCGCTTACGGGATTTGGGAAATACAGTCATCGTCGTGGAACATGATGAAGATGCCATTCGCACTGCCGATTATGTTCTGGATATTGGCCCCGGTGCCGGGGTTCACGGCGGGCAGATTATTGCCAGCGGTACACCTGCAGAGGTGATGGCTAATGAAGATTCCATTACCGGTCAGTACTTGTCTGGCGCTCGTCGTATAGAAATTCCCGAACAGCGCATCCCTGTGGATAGAAAATGGCAGCTCACACTATCCGGTTGTACTGGCAATAACCTGAAGAATGTCACACTTAAGGTACCTCTTGGTCTGCTGACTTGTGTTACTGGTGTATCTGGTTCCGGTAAATCTACGCTGGTGAATGGCACTCTCTACCCCATTTTGGGAGAAAAGCTGAATGGTGCCACCACACTGAAATCAGCACCCTGGAAAAACCTTGAAGGCCTTGAACATATTGATAAGTGTATCGATATTGACCAGAGCCCTATTGGCCGTACTCCACGTTCCAACCCTGCCACCTACACCGGTATTTTCACTCCTATTCGTGAACTGTTTGCCGGTACACAAGAGGCCCGCTCCCGCGGTTATAAACCCGGTCGATTCAGCTTTAACGTGAAGGGCGGTCGCTGTGAAGCTTGCCAGGGTGATGGTGTTATCAAGGTTGAGATGCATTTCCTGCCGGATATTTACGTGCCCTGCGATGTTTGCAAAGGCAAGCGTTACAACCGTGAAACTCTGGAAGTGAAGTACAAGGGCAAAAGCATTGATGAAGTGCTGGAAATGACGGTTGAAGAAGCCCTGCCTTTCTTCGATGCCATTCCTGCCCTAAGGCGTAAGCTGGAAACCCTGATGGATGTTGGTCTGTCTTACATTCACCTTGGTCAGAACGCGACAACCTTGTCTGGTGGTGAAGCCCAGCGTGTAAAACTCGCCAAGGAACTTTCCAAGCGGGATACCGGCAAGACTTTCTACATTCTTGATGAGCCAACCACCGGTCTTCACTTTGAAGATATTCAGTTACTGCTCAAGGTTCTGCACCGTCTGCGTGATCATGGCAATACTGTGCTTGTTATTGAACACAATCTGGATGTGATCAAAACTGCTGACTGGATTGTGGATCTGGGGCCTGAAGGTGGTAATGGTGGCGGCCAGATTATTGCTACCGGTACACCAGAAGAAGTCGCCGAGATGAAGATATCCCATACTGGCCAGTTCCTGAAACCCATGCTGGCCTGATCCCGTCTATTCTTGCAGGGATAAATGGATGATCCCTGCAAGAATAAATAATGAAAACCCAAATCTGTTTCTACAGCGTTGCTAACTCCCTTGTCAGGGTAAAATTCCTGCTTCTCCTTATAATCCTGAACCTATCTGGTTGCTCTTATGGGAAAGAAGGGATTATGGAATTACGGACCCAGCCAGTTACAACAGCAGCCGGAAGTAGTTATTCCAGGCTTGGAGCGACTACTGACGCTGAGAGAGAACACAACCAATCACCTCATTTTCCTGCAGGTCATCAGTCGCCTGCTTTAACCGACCGCTCCCTCGCAAGCTTTGATATTCAAACCTTAAAGGCTCAGGTAGCTACTGCGTTTGAAACACTTCCCAAAACAGGAACTGGCAGTTGTTGCGTATCTGCAGAAGAACCTCAGGCTATTGCCGCGCTCAAACAGCATGCTCCAACCATAAATCTTATAGTGCGAACTCTTGCAGTGAACTTTGCCCATGAAATGCGGGATGGCTCTTCTGCCAGCGATTATGTTGATGAAGCCAAAGCACCAAATCTGGTAGACCAACTCTACTCAAAAACCCGAAAAAGCCATGTTCATGCGACACTGGGGAAAATGGGTTTTACCGTTGCCATTAAAGACGAAAACCTAAAGCACCCTTTTTATCAGGAGCTTTTCTCACTTCATGACAAAACCATTCTGGATGTTGGCGCAGGGCTTGGGGAAACCTGCCTTCGGCTTCTCGGCAAGGGCAACACTCTAATTTGCAACGAGCCGGAAACTACACAACTGCTGTCTATTTTTGACCAGGCTGTGCATGGTTTACACGACACATCCGGCCTGCTCCTGAATAACGACCTGTTTCCATCAGGCTTTGGAGATTTTGCCCCAAATTCACTGGACGCAATTATTGTTCACCGGGTATTTACAGTCATGACATCAGGCACTGTTCTGAACTTTTTAAGAGAAGCCCATCAAGTTCTAAAACCGGGTGGCAGGCTTTATGTAGTGTCGCTATCCACAGAACATCCCAGCTTTCAGAAAATGAACGGTTCATCAGTTCCCCAGCCAACTCATGGGGTTATTCAGGTCAGCTCTGCTGATGCAGTTCCAACGCAGGACTATAACCTTCCAGCTCATCTTACCTTTCTGGATAAAAACGCTTTTACACAGCACCTCAAAACCTCAGGTTATTCAGTAAAAATCAGCAGTTTTATCGGCACAACCAAGAGTGCGGGAGTCGCCAGCGAAGCTCATTTACGGGTAGGAAAAGAAAACATTGCAGTGATTGCTGAAAAGCCTACACACAGCGGAATATAAGCACCTTCAACCAACCAACAAGAAAAACCAAACATGTATGAGACGATATAACAACACGTAAACCCACCCACCACTCATACGGCAGTACCTGATTGTGAGCAAGTACCAGCATTCGTAAAATACCGCCAAAATTTATACACCCAGCCTACATGCCTCAGACAACAGACGTTGATTGACGAGGTTCAGCCTATTCCAATTTTACGAGGAGCTTCGATGCCTAACAGCAACGACGCAGTTCATTTGATCGCTTCCAGCGAAGAACGCCGCCCTTACAAGGTTTACACCGAACGTAACCTCAACAGCATTGAACAGTTCATGGCTCTGCCTGAAGAAATGCAGTTTGAAGTACGTGTTGTTGCCAGCGTTCTTCCTTTCCGTGTAAACGAGTATGTGGTTAACGAACTGATCGATTGGAGCTGTGTACCGAACGATCCCGTATTCCGTCTGATGTTCCCTCTGAAAGGCATGCTCAAGCCTGAGCAGTTCGAACTGATGGCTGACCTGCACCGCAACGGCGCTTCTGCTGAAGACATTAAAGAAGCCGCCCGTAAGATTCAGTACTCCATGAATCCACACCCAGCTGGCCAGCTGACCATGAACCGCCCAATGGTAGATGGCAAAGTTGTAACCGGTATGCAGCACAAGTACCGTGAAACTGCACTGTACTTCCCAAGCCAGGGTCAGACCTGCCACAGCTACTGCACTTTCTGCTTCCGCTGGAGCCAGTTCATTGGTGAAGACGAGCTGAAGATGGCCGCTACCGAAGCGTCCACCATGCACAAATACCTGAAGCAGCACCCGGAAATCACTGACCTGCTGTTCACCGGTGGTGATCCACTGGTTATGAAGACCCGTCTCCTGAAAGAATACCTGCTACCTCTTCTGGAGCCTGAATTCGATCACATCAAGAACATTCGTATCGGTTCCAAGACTCTGACCTTCTGGCCATACCGTTTTGTTTCCGACGATGATGCTGCCGAACTGCTGGAACTGTTCAGCAAAATCACTGCATCTGGCAAGCAACTGGCATTCATGGCTCACTTCGACCATTATCAGGAACTGAAGACTGACGTCTGCAAAGAAGCTATCAAGCGCATCCGTGCCACCGGCACTATGATCCGCGCACAGGCTCCTCTGACCCGTCACATCAACAATGATCCTGATGTTTGGGTGAAGAACTGGCAGACTCAGCTGTCTCTGGGCATTGTTCCTTACTACTTCTTCGTAGCCCGCGACACTGGTGCCAAGCACTACTTCGAGATTCCTCTGGCTGAAGCTTACGAAATCTACCGTACGGCAATTAACCGTATGTCCGGCCTTGGTCGTACAGTTCGTGGGCCTTCCATGAGTGCAGGCCCAGGTAAGATTGAAGTGACTGGAGTTGCTGAAGTTAACGGCGAGAAAGTCTTTGTTCTGCGCTTCCTGCAGGGCCGTAACCCTGAGTGGTGCTACCGTCCGTTCTTCGCTAAGTACGACGAGAAGGCTACCTGGCTGGATCAGCTGGAACCGGCTTTCGGAGAAGAGAAGTTCTTCTTTGAAGATGAGTATGCAGACATGTTTAAAGCGGCTGATACCGACGCTGCCTGATAGCTGATGTTATTCAAAAAAATCCCCTTACTCGCAAGAGCACGGGGATTTTTTTATGTCATTTTGACGTGTTTCGATTGCCACTGTTTTGGAGACATACCAAACCGCTTTCTAAACCATCGGGTAAATGCACTACTGTTTTTAAAGCAGAGCGATTCGGAAATACGAGACACGGTAAAATCCGTGGTCTTTAAATAGACAACAGCCTTGTCATAACGTACGTCATCCAAAATTTCTTGATAACTGGTTCCAAGATTTTTCAACCGTCGTTGCAGGGCACGCTTTTCATAGGGTAAATAAGCTGACACTGCAGCCACAGAACAATGGCCTTCCTGAAGAGCCCGACTTATCAGGGATTTAACCGAGTCCAGAAAATTATCCGGAAGCTCCCGCTCCATAGTCAAAGCCAGCTGGCCCAGTGCTTTATAAATAGGAGGATCACTCTCCGGAAGTAACAGATTCAGATCATCCACATCAAACGTCACCCCATCAAAGTCGCCATTGAAGGTCACAGGCAGAGAAAAGAATCGGCTGAAAAAATCCGCATCATCTGGAAAATCAAAAGTAAAAGAGACGCTGCGAGGGCTCCATTGTCCACGAGTGAGCAAATGATAGAAGCGCCAATTAACAGCAACAGAAAGCTGAATCAGTGGTGGTGGAGCAGTTATACCAAGGGCACTATGATGAGATATCCAGGCTATGTTACCTTCAGTATGAAGTGTTCGCTCAACACATGATACATTAACTTTCAGATGACGAATTGAATCCCGAATTGCAGTTCCAAATGTCGGCGCAACTCTCAACAATTGCCCGATAGCACCATAGTCCTTAAGTTGCAGATCTTTCGCACACAGAAGGCCAAAGTATTCACACCCTGTTAACTGAGCAGCCCCGGTAATAAGCCGCTCAACATGAGAATAGGGAATAAGCCTGTCATCCTGACAGTTCAAGAGGTCAATGCCATAAACCTTGAACAAGTCTTTCGGGTTACAGCCAAGTTCGCTGACTACCTGTTCAAAACCTCTGAGAAGCTGCGCACGAACAAATCCAGCCTGCATTTTTATTTTCCTTCCTGACCACCAGAAACACGACGCGAAAAGGTAAAAATTCAGCGCCAAATGATCCTAATCTTCCAGTTCATGCTTGTAAAGTGACGGTGAAATAAGCCACGTACAATCAGGAAAGACGCAGGATGAATATAAAAAAAGCTGGGTATCACCAGTACACTGCCGACGAAACTCTGAACTTTATGTTCAATCGACTGGCCTGGGAAATAGATCATCGAAAGTTGCAGGACATAGGCAAACAAACTCCAGATATTAAAAGCTTTGTCTCAGTAATGCTCCAGGAAGCTGAAGCTTCTGAAAGTAAGCAACAGTTTAAAGACGCTGGCTTTTTTTATCGTGCTGCTGAGTTTTTCATGGAGCCGGAACACCCGGAAAAACTGCAGGCCTACAATAAATTCATCAAGTATTTTTACCAGAGCACTCCCAAAGCTGCCGAACAGCACAGCTCTATCAGTTTCCGCAATGGTAAGCTGGGTATCATTGATATTCCCGCAAAGGGTGAAGAAAAAGATGTTCTGCTGTTTTGCAGTGGATTCGATGGCCTGATTGAAGAACTGTATACCGTTTCACTTTCCCTCTCCGAAACTGGTTACCGTGTCATTCTGTTCGAAGGCCAAGGGCAGGGCTCTGCCCTGCGCCACTCCCATCTCCCTATGACGGCTAACTGGGAGGCTCCTGTGAAGGCTGTTCTCGATCACTTCAAAGTCACCAGCTGTACCCTGATGGGTATATCCCTCGGCGGATTGCTTGCACCCTATGCTGCCGCACGCGAACCGCGCGTTCGTCGTGTTGTGTGCTGGGGAGCTATGTACGACTTTTCCGATTGTCTTAAGGACAATCTCGGCGGTGTAAAAGGAAGTCTGGTTTTTGGTCTGGTGAAGGCAGGCTGTCACAGGTTAATCAACAAACTGATGGATAAAAAGATGGCCATCGACCCAAAAGCTCAATGGGGTATCCGTCACGGTATACACACCAGCGGACAAGACGACCCCTATGGGTTTGTGAAGTGGTCTATGGACTTCAGTTTGAAACGAAGAGCAATCGAGATTCAGCAAGATGTATTGCTTATTACTGGTGAGGCTGACCATCTTGTTCCCAGAAATCAATTGCAGAAACAGGCCGTAGCCATGAGCAGTGCCAGATCTGTCACAACCCGCCTGACAACTCATAAAGAGTGTGGTGCAGAACACTGCCAGATTGGTAACCCTGACCTGGCTATCAACGAAATACTGTTATGGATGGAGGGATTGGACAAACGTGACCAGCTATTAAAAGCAGCTTTTTAATAACAGGCCTCCAATTACCTGGAACAGCCTGAAAAATAAAAACAATAACAACTCATTAACAGTAACCACCTGCCTTATTAGCGGGTAAGGACTGTTACGTGGTAAAAAAATGCAAATCAAAACAACAAAAGATCAGTCAAAGCGGCTTGCTTATCGCTTCAGAAAAAAACCTTTACAACCTCTCACGCTCGCTATCGCCAGCTTGTGTATGACAGGTATGGCTCAAGGTATCACTTTCAATGCCTTAGATGATCAGGTTTCCGGATCACTGGATACTACTCTGTCGTACACCTCCATGTGGCGCTTAAAAGAAGTCGACACTCATAAACTGACGAATAGTAGCAACCATAATACCAATGATGGTTCTCTTGCTTACGGTAAGGGTCTGGTTTCCAGTATCTACAAACTTTCAACAGACCTGGCTTTGTCTTATAACAATTTTGATCTGTTTGTACGTGGTTCAGCCTGGTATGACTCAGCGATCAAAAATAATAAACCCGATAACAGAAATATTTTTTCGAATACCGGGCATACCCGAAAGTTCAGCAGCAAACTGATCGACAGCGCTTCCGGCACAGAAGTTCTTGATGCTTATCTCAGCGGTCAGTTTGAAATTACCAGTCGCCCTCTCACCATTCGTTTCGGCAGACAAGCAATTAACTGGGGTGAAGGGTTATTCCGCCCAGACGGACTGAATGTCATCAGCCCGTTGGATGTAGAGAAACTCAGCTTACCTGGCACGCAGGTGAAAGAGGTTATCCGCCCCGTTAACTCTTTACTGGTTCAGTCCGAACTAACGGATCAGTTGAGCCTGGAGGCTTTCTACCAGTTCGAATTTGAAGCTCATAAGCTACAGCCTTCTGATGCTTTTCTCAGCGAAGTTGATGTTATCGAAGGCGGCCAGGGCATGATTGCAGATATCCGTGCATTGGTGCCAAACCCAGCACTGTTACCTCAGGTTCCAGGCGTGAGTGGTGTTGATGGTATTGTCAGAATTAACCAAACTCATGATACCCGTCGTAAGACGAAAGACAGTGGCCAGTTTGGTGTATCCCTGCGCTATGTAGCGGAGCAGCTGAACTATAGCGAGTTTGGCCTGTTCTTTATTAACTATCACAGCCGCTCACCTCTATTTCAGCTCCAGGATGGTAATAATGCAGGCTGTTCCACATACATAGCCTCAGGTGGCGCCTCAGGCAATGCCGGGAAGTTTCAGGAGTTATGTAACACGCTAGCCCTGCTTGATCCAAGCATGGCTCCACTGGCAGATGGCTTGCACTATCTGGATACCACTCGACTCAATATGGTTTATCCAGAAAACATTCGGGTATTTGGGATCACCGCCACTGGCAATATTGGCGGTATTGGCCTTGCCTTTGAGGGAACGTATCGCCCAAATATGCCTGTTGCAACCACTCTGGAAGAACCCGCTGCATTAGCTAATAGTGCTCTCCAGAGTGGTGGTGGATCAGGTGTACCCACCAATGTTGGTATCGGAGTATTAGGAACAGGTTCAGCGAGGGTTGATCTCTATAAAAGAACTGAGTTCATCACTTCATCTCTGAATGCCAACTTTGCGCTTGGCCCCCGTTTTGGGCTGGATGACTTCACCCTTCTGATTGAGGGCACAGGCCATTACCTGCCCGGCAATCTTACTGAAGAAACCGGTTTTACTGCATTTCACCAATCGGGCTGGGGCTACGATCTGGTGATTTCCGGACTGAAAACAGGTGTTCTGCCAGGGCTGGATCTCAAACCCACCCTCTCTCTCGCCCACGATGTAAAAGGTAACGGTATTACCTTTATAGAAAATCGCAAAACCCTGAATGTAAGTCTCGAGGCCCAATATGGAAACGGTTTGACTGGCAATCTTGGTTACAACCGATTCTTTGGCGGCAAAAACAATCTTATGAAAGATCGCGACAACGTTGCTCTGACCCTTTCGTACTCATTCTAAAAATAACAACAGGTATTTCCAATGAAACTGCATTTATCAGCTGTCGTGCTGAGCAGCTTTATGTTGCTTACATCTGCCAATACTACTCAGGCAAAACTTCCAGCAGAGCAAGATAAGCGCCTTTTGGGGGAGCTGACTCCATTCGGTGCCATCCGTGAAGGCAATGAAGAGGGTACAATTCCGGCATGGACCGGCGGTCTCAAACTGAGCCAAATTCCCTCAAACTATCGGGGAACAGGCTCTCCTCAACCAGACCCGTTCAGCGATGATAAAGTACTGCTCACCATCACAGCCAAGAATATGGATCAATATGCAGACAAAATTTCTGATGGGCAGAGCGCACTACTCCGGAAATATCCTGACACCTATTATCTGAACGTTTACACCAGCCGGAGAACCCATACTGCCCCCGAACGTATCCAGAAAAATACTATCGCTAATGCAACCCGCGCTGAATTGAGTGCAGACGGCAATGGCTTTACCGGTGCGGTAGCAGGTATTCCTTTTCCAATTCCAGCAACAGGTCAGGAAGTTATTCTGAACCATATCGCCCGCTGGCAAGGGTTAAGAGCGTCTCTGTTTACCAGCAATGCGACCGTATACCCCAGCGGAGAATATTTTTTAGGCCAGGAAAAAGTTGATCTGTTGTTTAATTATTATCTGCCAGAACTAAGCCCGGAAGACGTAGATAATAAGCTGTCCTACGCCATGTTCACTACAACCCAGCCGGCAAGGGAGGCTGGGGAAATAACTATGGTTCACACATCCATTGATGCGAAAAAGTCTCCGCGTAAAGCCTGGGTTTACCTTCCCGGACAACGCAGAGTAAAGCGCGGGCCAAGCATTGCCTACGACACACCAAATACTGGCGGTGTGACCACAGATGAGATTGACATGTTCAATGGCGCACCAGACCGTTACAACTGGGAGCTTCTGGGAATTGAAGAAAAATATATTCCCTACAACAACTACAAAATAGAAACTTTCAAAGCTAAAGAGCTGCTTACCCCAAACCACCCGAATCCACAGGCAGTGCGCTGGGAGCTCCACAGGATCTGGAAAGTCAAAGCCACTCTTAAGGATAATAACCGCCATATCTACAAAAGCCGAATCTTCTACGTAGATGAAGACAGCTGGACCATTTCACTGGCTGATATCTATGACAGTAGAAATCAGCTGTGGAGAAGTAATACCACTTATCTCAAGTTTTCTTATGACATTATGGCAACACTGTACGGCACAATGACTTATCATGACCTTCTAAGCGGAGAGTACTTTATTGATGGCGTTCCAGGGAAGGGAAATACGGCAAGAGACTATTCAGTGGAGCTAGACAGTCGGTACTTCACTCCTGCTAATCTCAGGCGACTCGGACGACGGTAGGGCTCACTAATTCCAGAAGCTACATAATCTAGAAGGTATGGTTTCCGGGGCCCTCAGCACTATAACTATAGATATTGGGAACTGATCCGACATTTACCGGCACTTGGTCGCATATCGTCAGATCAGGTCTCAGATTCCTATCCTTCAATGTGCTAAGGTCGCCAGCCTTTTTGAAGAAGAATGTCCAACATCTCATCCTCTTCACTTTCTATGGCCAATACAGCTGCTTCCTTAACTTCTGCGCCTCTAAGGTCAACGCCTCTGTTCAACAGTAATTTAAACATCTCCAGATTGCCCTCAGAAACGGCCAGCAATAGAGGACTGTTTACTACGTATTCTTCCTCATCTCCTTCTACCTCTACTCCTCGCTCTCTAAGTAAGGAAATAGGATTCTGAACCTGATCCGAATCAAGCTCATAATTAAAAGTTACGCCTTGGCTGATTAATAATTGAAGTAGAGCGATATTCTGAACTTCTGCGGCATGGACTATCAGCTCCCCTAAGAGTGATTTTTGCCCGCTGGCAATAGCATATTTTATTAAGAGCTTGATCGAATTTTCTGTCCCTTTTTGCCAAAGCAAGACATTAATATACTCAGCGAGAGGCGGCGTGGTTTCTGTATGGTGGAAGTGCTCAAGCAGTTCTTCTAACCGTTCTAAGTTGTCTTCAGAGATTGCAATTAGTATTTCATCAAACCCATCTTTGTTCCTAGTCAGACTGCCCATAGCATCAAATGCTCTAACATCATGGGCTAGTTTTGAAAGCTGACCTCTTACCAATTGACAACGCGCTTGCCCTTTCCTTGTATTCTTCTCAAATAACTGGATAGAAAATGCTACCCCGCCTTGATCGTCATCTGTATAAACTGATTTACAAAAATCATCGACGATACCTTCAGCTTTTTCTCTATCACAGCGAATAAAGAGCTGGGGTTGCTCTTGGTCAAAGATCTGTATTTCTGATCTACTGATAGAAACATTCATCACATGTTTCCCGGTACTAACCATGTAATGCCCATAAGGAAGCTCCAATAATAGCTTCAGGGCCCCTTTTCTATCTGTACTGAAAGGAATCATCTTTGAAGCACAAATGGGGCTAGTGCCTTTTCCCGAGGAAACACTCTCTAGCTTCTGGTTATGCATTAATAGCGCATTTGTGGCAGCAGCCTGCTGCTGCCCATCTTTCCCAATAGAAGTAGTCCAAGGCTCTTGATTGAAAACGACAAGTTCTACCCATGGTTGCAGCTCAAGTAATTGCATAGCCTCAGGGTTTTCCTGAATAAATTGCTCATAGTTTGTTCCGTTTCTGGCAGGATCACACTGCAAGCAAAACTCGTTATATTGCTCTTTCGCCTCTTGAATAGCTGATGGTAGATCATAGTATTGTCGACCAAAAAAAATCCAACCCTGTTCGGGGGACCGTGTCATGATCTCTAAACGTTCAGCTAAGATTTTAAGCTCACCCTGAGAATCATCGCATAGGGCAGCTTGGAGATAGCTGGCTCCAAGTCCGTAGCAGACGCCACCAGAATCCTTAAAGGATTTATCGTAATGAGGAAAAAATGCATCTTTGAATTCATCTAAATTTCTGAGCAGGTTTTCCTTATATCCCTTTATCAGTCCGGTAGCCTCATCGGCATGATAATTATCCAGCTCAGAAGTTACATAATACTCAGACCGTTTTTGATCAACGTAAGGACTTTGAGGACAAAAGCGGCTCTCAAGAACCCAGCCTGTAATCCCCCTGAGCACTGTTTCTGTCCAACCTTTTGTAGGCTTCCCCTCTACAGAGTGGCTTTGCTTGGATAGAGAGGAAAGAGCAAACTCTGGGTTTACTTTCGAAACAGGTTTACTTTTATAAACTCCTTGAGAAGATGCCTTTCTTAGTATTTCTAATTTTTCTTTTAATCGCTGCTCGGGTGTACCCAGAAGAGCGGTGTAGCCTCTTTTTACTAGCATTGCTATCACAAGTGAAAGAAGTAGTGCCAAGTAATATCGGCCTAAAGGACGAAAACTTTATGAATAGGAATTAATAATATATCTATCAGGAATCACCAAGAAAAAAGCTAGCTTAAAACGCTTTTGGTGTCGTTATTCCTTTGTTTTTAAAACCTAGAGGGTCTGTGGGTAAGTTGGCCTTGTTATTCCAATTAATCGAGTTTCACAAACTTGTACAAAAACGCTAATACCTCACGCAGATCGATGTAAATATGAAAATAATGACAATCAAAAACCAGATGCCAAGAAGCATCTGGTTTTTGAAAAGGTTATGTATTCCTAACCACAGGTGCTAGCCATATACACGCATAGCAGCTTTGGTTGCACCAGACTTACCCAGTACAGCTTCCAATGCCCCCAGGCAGAACAAGACATTCGTCTTTGTAGCCGCACAACCCATCAAACCAATACGCCAAACCTTACCAGCAAAATCACCGAGGCCGGCGCCGATTTCCAGATTGTAATCACTCAGCAACTGAGAACGAACAGCTGCGTCATCAACACCTTCAGGGATAGTTACCAGATTCAACTGTGCTAGGCGTTCATCTGCTGGAACAACCATCGACATTCCCATGGCTTCAAGACCTGCAACCAACGCATTATGATGCTGCTGATGGCGCGCCCAGGCATTCTCAATGCCTTCTTCCTGAAGAATGACCAGAGACTCATGCAAAGCGTAAAGGTCATTCACAGGCGCAGTATGGTGGTAAGCACGCTTGGCACCTTTACCCCAATAGCCCATCACCAGATTCAGATCGAGGAACCAGCTTTGAACCTTGGTTTTACGACTCTGAATCTTATCCACAGCCTTCTGGCTAAAACTTACTGGGGAAAGGCCTGGTACGCAGGAGAGACACTTCTGCGTGCCGGAGTAGATAGCATCAATACTCCAGGCATCCACTTCCAGCTGGCTGCCACCGAGAGACGTTACAGCATCAACAATCGTCAGACAGTTGTGTTCGCGGGCAAGCGCGCAAAGCTTTTCTGCATCACTGCGGGCACCTGTGGAAGTTTCTGCATGAACAAAAGACAGAATTGCAGCATCTGGATTCGCCTTCAAGGTTTCTTCCACAGCAGCCGGATCAACGGCACGACCCCATTCACCCTGAACGATAATGGCTTCACCACCACAACGCTCCACATTCTCTTTCATCCGCATACCAAACACGCCATTAATGCAGACAATAACTTTGTCGCCTGGTTCAACGAGGTTGGCGAAACAGGTTTCCATTCCCGCAGAGCCGGGAGCAGAAACTGGCAAGGTCAGCGCATTCTCAGTACGAAAGGCGTATTGCAGCAGCTCTTTAACCTCATCCATCATTCGTACGAATTCAGGATCAAGGTGGCCAATAGTTGGACGTGAGAGAGCTTCTGTTACGCGAGGATAAACATCAGAAGGCCCTGGTCCCATTAATGTACGCTTGGGTGGGTGAAAAGATTGGATAGTCATCGGTGCCCTGCTCTTGATTCTGTTTTTTTGAAGCGGCCAAATCATAACACAGCCACTACGCTCTGCAGGAATCACTTACAGGGCTATCCAGCAATAAGAGAAACAACAAACCCGGTAACAACTATTGCCCCTCCCACAAATACATAAATATCCTGAGGCTTACTTCTCATTTCACCTAACGCCGGGAATTTATAAATCGCAAACAAAGGAATAAAAAACACGACAATGGCCATCATTGGTGCCACAAGGCCAGCAATCACTTCAAGAATATCCCAGTTGCTGATTGCAGCTACCCAACAGCCAACTGCGGCCAGAATAATGCTTATACGGTGTACTGATGAAGGAGTTGCGGTATTACGCCTGGTTATATGATTAACAGCGTGGGACAGAATGCCATTAATCAACTCAACAGTTCCAAGAAAAAAACCAAAGAATGATGTGGCGATAGAGAGAAAGGCAATAATTGGTGCAATAAATGAGAACCAAGGATTGCCTGAACCGTTTGCCAGCACAGACAGAATTGGAAGATTTCCATGCTGCGATTCCAGCAACTGATGAGGTGTTAAGCAAAGCAGACAAGAGACGACAAAAAACAGGATAACAATGAACAGCAAAACAGTGCTGATAAGGTGTACCGTATCAGCTGAATGATAGTGTTCTTTTGAAGTGCCCTTATGTTCTCTGTAACCACGCGCCATAACTGCGCACATAGGAGCGTGATAAAAAGAGAACGTCATGACCGGAAGCCCCAGAAGAATCACTTTCCAGAAATCATTACTTTCGGGTTTATAAAATAGAAAATCTAATTGCCAGTAAGGTATGAGATAAACAGCCATACTCAACATAATTAACGTCAGCGGCGTAACCATGGCACTGGCAACTCTTAATAACCATTTTTCTCCGCCTGCTAAAACAGTCACCAAAAGAATAATCAGAATGGCAGAGATGTATTTACTGTCAGGAACAACTTGCTGCAGTTGATGCCCAATGAAACTGGCAGTGATGTTTGTAATGCCTATCGCGTAAATGAGTAGCGTTGGAAATACAGATAGGAAACAAACCAGAATAAAAAGTGCTGAATAGCGTTTAGGAAATGTATGCCGGATAACACTGTGCATATCTGCCCCGGGCATTTCCGGGCTCAAACACACACGGGAAAGATTACGGTGGCTAAATAAAACAAGAGGAACACAAAAAATTGTAAGCACCAGTATGGGAAGGATCCCACCTGTACCGATAGCAAAAGGAAGGTAAAGGACGCCAGCGCCAAGACCTGTTCCAGCGAGAGCCATAACCCAAGCAAGTTCATACCTTGAAATCAGGGCTTTCTTGCCAGTAGAGGAATAAACGGTAGCTTTTTTTCCCAAACCTAAACTCCCGTGGAAATATCCGTACCAGTATAGATTCGGAATCACAGGAAAAATTGCTAGGTCGGGATAACAACAGCGTTATATGCAAAAAGGTTTCTTACAGGCATAAAAAAACCGGGCAAAGCCCGGTTTTTCTTAGATCTGGTGATCTTACTCTTCGTCAGCAGCTTCAACTGCAACAGGACGATCAACCAGTTCTACGTATGCCATAGGAGCAGCATCGCCTTGACGGAAGCCACACTTCAGGATACGGATGTAACCGCCTGGACGCTCTTTGTAGCGAGGGCCCAGATCTGTGAACAGCTTACCAACGGTAGCTTTGTTACGCAGACGGTCAAATGCCAGACGGCGGTTGGCTACGGAATCTTCCTTAGCCAGAGTGATCAGAGGCTCTGCTACACGGCGCAATTCTTTGGCCTTAGGCAGAGTGGTCTTGATCACTTCGTGCTCAACCAGGGAAGCAGTCATGTTCTTGAACATCGCCTGGCGATGTGAACTGTTCCGGTTAAGCTTACGTCCACTCTTACGATGACGCATGATTCTTCATCCTTACCAGATAAGACTGGTGGTTTAAGCTGAAACCTTGTCGTCGGACTTCAGGCTAGCCGGCGGCCAGTTGTCGAGGCGCATGCCAAGACTCAGACCACGGGAAGCGAGAACGTCTTTGATCTCGGTAAGGGACTTTTTGCCCAGGTTCGGGGTTTTCAGCAGCTCAACCTCTGTGCGCTGAATCAGATCACCGATGTAGTAGATGTTCTCTGCCTTCAGACAGTTGGCGCTACGAACAGTCAGCTCCAGATCATCTACAGGACGCAGCAGGATAGGATCGACTTCGTCTTCCTTCTGCTCCGGTTCGGGCTCTGCATCACCTTCCAGGTCAACGAAAACAGCCAGTTGCTGCTGCAGAATAGTTGCAGCGCGACGGATGGCTTCATCAGGATCAAGAGTACCATTGGTTTCCAGATCCAGGACCAGTTTGTCGAGGTCAGTACGCTGTTCTACACGTGCACGCTCAACAACATAGGAGACTCTGTGCACAGGGCTGTAGGTGGCATCAAGCTGGAGACGACCGATAGAACGGCTCTCTTCTTCGTCAGTACGACGCTGATCAGCAGTTTCATAACCGCGACCACGACGAACCAGAAGCTTCATGTTCAGATCACCCTTCTCGCTCACGTGAGCAATCACATGATCAGGGTTCAGGATCTCAACATCGTGATCCAGCTGAATATCACCTGCAGTAACAACACCAGCCCCTTTATGGGTCAGGGTCAGGGTCGCTTCATCACGACCAGTCATGCGAAGCGCAAGACCTTTCAGGTTCAGAAGGATGTCGATGACATCTTCCTGAACACCTTCTACTGTGCTGTACTCATGCTGCACCCCGTCGATCTCGGCTTCGACAACAGCACATCCTGGCATTGAGGACAGCAGAATACGCCGCAGTGCATTACCCAACGTGTGACCAAAACCACGCTCGAGAGGCTCGAGTGTAATCTTGGCACGTGTTGCGCTGTGTTCCTCAACGTCGATGTGACGCGGAGTCAAAAATTCTGTAGCCGAGTTCTGCATGGATGAACACCCCACCTAGTTATCTATCCCTTACTTGGAGTACAGCTCGACGATCAGATTTTCGTTGATGTCGGCTGACAGATCACTCCGCTCAGGCTGTGCCTTGAAAGTACCTTCTTTCTTCTTGGCATCAACCTCTACCCACACGGAGAAACCGCGTTGGGCGGCCAGTTCCAGAGCTGCGTTAATACGCATTTGGTTCTGAGCCTTCTCGCGGACAGCGACAACATCACCAGGCTTAACCTGGTAGGACGGGATGTTGACTGTCTTACCATTAACAATGATGGCTTTGTGGCTTACCAGCTGACGTGCTTCAGCACGAGTGGAACCAAAACCCATACGATATACTACATTATCCAGACGACCTTCCAACAGTTGCAGCAGGTTTACACCGGTTGCGCCTTTCAGACGATCAGCTTCTTTGTAGTAATTACGGAATTGCTTTTCCAGTACACCGTACAGACGACGTACTTTCTGCTTCTCACGAAGCTGGACACCGTAGTCGGACAGACGTCCACGACGCTGACCGTGTTGTCCTGGGATTACCTCAGCGCGGCACTTGGACTCGTGTGGACGTACACCACTCTTCAGGAAGAGGTCGGTGCCTTCACGACGAGACAGTTTGCACTTGGGACCGATATATCTTGCCATTTTGACCGTATCTCCTGTTTACACGCGACGCTTTTTAGGCGGACGACAGCCGTTATGCGGGATCGGGGTAACATCAGTGATGTTAGTGATCTTGTATCCGCAGGCGTTCAGTGCGCGAACAGCAGACTCACGGCCGGGGCCGGGGCCTTTTACACAAACGTCAAGATTCTTCAGACCGTACTCAGCGGCTGCATTTCCCGCGCGCTCCGCTGCTACCTGGGCAGCAAATGGAGTGCTCTTACGGGAGCCACGGAAACCAGAACCACCAGCGGTGGCCCAGGAAAGCGTGTTGCCCTGGCGGTCGGTAATTGTCACGATGGTGTTATTGAAGGAAGCGTGGATGTGTGCAACACCGTCCACAACTGTCTTCTTCACCTTTTTACGTGAACGAATACCTGGCTTTGCCATATCAGAATTGTTCCTGTATTCAGACGACTGGAAGAACCAGTTGTTTACTTACGAATCGGTTTACGTGGGCCCTTACGGGTGCGCGCATTAGTTTTAGTGCGCTGTCCACGAACCGGAAGATTGCGACGATGACGCAGACCGCGGTAGCAGCCCAGGTCCATCAGACGCTTAATGTTCATGCTGATTTCGCGACGCAGGTCACCTTCGGTGGTGAATTCACCAACCGCGGTACGCAGCTTCTCGATATCATCATCATTCAGATCAGAGATCTTTGCAGAAGGGCTTACGCCAGTAGCTGCACAAATTTTCTGAGCTGTGTGCTGACCAACACCAAAAATGTAAGTCAGAGAGATAACAGTATGTTTGTTATCCGGAATATTGACGCCAGCAATACGGGCCATTCAATCGTCTCCGTGAGTTTCGCCTAATTGCAACGCGAAGGTCTAAACCCAAATCGAAAGGTGGCGCATAGTACATGCTATTCCACCACAAAGCAACCGCCTGAATACCTGAGCCTTATGGCTCAAGCCAGGCGGTCAATCGAAGCGGGGTCAAACCTGAGCGATTAGCCCTGACGTTGCTTATGTCGGGGTTCTTTGCTGCAGATTACGCGAACAGCACCCTTACGCTTGATGATCTTGCAATCGCGGCAGATCTTCTTTACAGAAGCACGAACTTTCATGATTCTCTCCACTATCGGCAGAGCTATGTTTTCAACAGCATGGAATCAACGGATCAAGCCGCCGGAACCATAACCCTTAAGATTAGCTTTTTTCATCAGGGACTCATACTGATTTGACATCAGATGAGACTGAATCTGCGCCATGGTATCCATGACAACCACTACAACGATCAGCAGTGATGTACCACCCAAGTAGAACGGTACGTTAGCCCATACCACCAGAAACTGGGGCAGAAGGCAAACTGCAGTCATGTAAACAGCGCCAACCATAGTGAGCTTTGTCAGTACGCTATCAATGTAACGTGCTGTGTGCTCACCTGGACGGATACCAGGAATAAAAGCTCCTGACTTCTTCAGGTTATCTGCTACGTCCTTCGGATTGAAGACCAGAGCAGTGTAGAAGAAGCAGAAAAATACAATACCAAATGTGAACAATATAATGTTCAACGGTTGGCCTGGCCCAAGAGCCAAAGCAATGTCCTGCAACCAACCCAGTCCTTCACCCTGACCAAACCATTGTGCAATGGAGGCTGGGAACAAAAGAATACTGGAGGCGAAGATCGCTGGGATAACCCCGGCCATATTCACCTTAAGCGGCAGATGACTGCTTTGAGCCGCGAATACCTTACGACCCTGCTGACGCTTAGCGTAGTTAACCGTGATACGACGTTGACCGCGTTCCACAAATACTACACCAGCGATGACAGCGACAGCCAGTACGGCTACCACCAGCAAAGCAAGGATATTCACGTCACCCTGACGAGCGGACTCGAAAGACTGAACAATTGCGCCTGGCAAACCTGCGACAATACCTGCGAAAATCAGAACCGAAATACCGTTACCGATACCTCGCTCCGTAACTTGTTCGCCGAGCCACATCATGAACACGGCACCAGTCACAAATGTTGCGACAGCCACGAAGTAAAAACTGAAGTCAGTGCTAAACGCCACACCCTGATTTGCCAGGCCTACAGTCATACCGGTTCCCTGAATCAGGGCCAGGATCACTGTGCCATAGCGAGTGTATTGGCTGATCTTGCGCCGACCACTTTCGCCTTCTTTCTTCAGCTGCTCAAGCTGCGGGCTTACCACTGTCATCAGCTGCATAATAATAGATGCAGAGATGTAGGGCATGATTCCCAAAGCCAATACAGACATACGCTCCAGTGCACCACCAGAGAACATGTTGAAGAGACCTAAAATAGTTCCTTCGTTCTGACTGAACAGCTGTGCCAATCTATCCGGGTTGATACCGGGAACGGGGATATGCGCCCCGATCCGGTATACCAGGATGGCTAGAAAGACAAACCGTACGCGAGACCAGAGCTCGCTCAGTCCGTTCTGATTTCCCACAGGTAATGTCTTAGCCATTTAGTCCTCGATCTTACCACCAGCAGCTTCGATAGCGGCGCGGGCACCTTTAGTGACCGCCAGTCCTTTGATGGTGACAGCTTTGCTCAGCTCACCAGACAGAACAACTTTCGCACGCTTAATGCTGTTGTTGATCAGGTCTGCTGCGCGCAGAGCTTCCAGATCGATAACTTCAGCTTCAACCTGAGCCAGTTCAGCCAGGCGAATTTCTGCAGTTACACGAGCCAGACGAGACGTGAAACCATATTTTGGAAGACGACGCTGCAGTGGCTGCTGACCGCCTTCAAAACCTGGCTTAACGCCACCACCGGAACGGGACTTCTGACCTTTGTGACCGCGGCCACCAGTCTTACCAATACCGCTACCGATACCACGACCGACGCGCTTACCACTTTTGTGGCTACCTTCGGCCGGAGACAGAGTATTCAGTTTCATATTACTCTCCTTCGACGCGAACGAGGTAGTTAACCTTGTTCACCATACCGCGAACGGAAGGGGTATCTTCCACTTCAACAGTGTGACCGATTCGACGGAGGCCGAGACCCTGAACGCAGGCCTTGTGGCTTTTCAGTCGACCGTTAGCACTCTTTACGAGTGTTACTTTGATCTTCTTATCTGCCATGTGAACCTCACAGGATCTCTTCGACAGTCTTGCCGCGCTTGGCTGCAACTTCTTCAGGAGCGCGAACGCCCTTCAGACCGTTGAATGTAGCGCGAACAACGTTAACCGGATTGGTAGAACCGTAGCACTTGGCCAGTACGTTCTGTACACCAGCGACTTCCAGTACGGCACGCATTGCGCCGCCGGCGATAACACCGGTACCTTCAGATGCAGGCTGCATGTAAATCTTGGAAGCGCCGTGAGCAGCTTTCACAGGGTACTGAATGGTAGTGCCATTCAGATCAACCTGGATCATGTTGCGACGAGCGGATTCCATAGCCTTCTGGATGGCAACTGGCACTTCACGCGCCTTACCACGACCGAAGCCTACTTTACCTTTGCCATCACCAACGACAGTCAGAGCGGTAAAGCCGAAAATACGACCACCTTTAACTACCTTGGCAACACGGTTTACTTGTACCAGCTTCTCGATGAGGCCTTCATCGTTAGCCTTATCTTTGCGATCTTCTTTAGCCATGACGACCCCTTAGAATTCCAGTCCGTTTTCACGGGCTGCATCGGCGAGAGCCTTCACACGACCGTGATACTTAAATCCGGAGCGGTCAAAGGCAACCTTGGCGATACCTGCCGCCTTGGCGCGCTCTGCTACCAGAGCTCCAACCTTTGTGGCCGCATCAACGTTACCTGTGGCTTCGCTGCGCAGTTCCTTCTCTACAG
The DNA here is from genome assembly GCF_058148445.1 of Parendozoicomonas sp. 2304DJ65-17. Lineage (NCBI taxonomy): Bacteria > Pseudomonadati > Pseudomonadota > Gammaproteobacteria > Oceanospirillales > Endozoicomonadaceae > Parendozoicomonas > Parendozoicomonas sp. 2304DJ65-17. The sequence goes on along the minus strand of NZ_JBYVJV010000002.1, from coordinate 33,588 downwards.
TAGAAGCTGCTGCCAGAACCTTGCCGCCCTCTGCGTCGATCACCTGTGCATAGATGTGACGCGGAGTGCGGTGCACGGTCAGGCGGGCAACGCGAAGTTCACGCATTTTCATCCGTGAGCGCTTTGCACGGCGCAGACGGGCTACTTTCTTTTCGCTCATAATCTTACCCTTATTTACCTAACCGTTACTTCTTCTTGGCTTCCTTGCGGCGAACCATTTCATCAGCGTAACGGACACCCTTACCTTTGTAAGGCTCCGGACGACGGAAGTCGCGGATTTCGGCAGCGACCTGGCCAACCAATTGCTTGTCGATACCTTTGATCAGAACTTCAGTCTGACTTGGGGTTTCGGCAGTCACACCTTCTGGAAGAGCGTACTCAACCGGATTGGAGTAACCCAGGGACAGGTTCAGAACCTTACCCTTGAGCTGTGCACGATAACCAACACCAACCAGCTGAAGCTTCTTTTCGAAGCCAGCGTGGACGCCGGTAACCATGTTGCTGACCAGAGCACGAGTCGTACCAGACATGGCACGAGAAGTTTTACTTCCATCACGAGCTTCGAAAGTCAGGACGTTTTCTTCCTGCTTGATTTCTACAGCCTGATGGATATCCATCTGCAGCTGACCCTTGCTGCCTTTAACAGCAATGTGATCAGAAGACAGTTTGATTTCTACACCGGAAGGAAGCTCAACCGGGGTCTTCGCAATACGAGACATTCCGATCCTCCCTTAGAATACAGTGCAGATAACTTCACCACCAACACCCTGAGAACGGGCGGCGCGATCAGTCATCACGCCCTTGTTGGTGGAGACAATAGCAACACCCAGACCACCGTTAACCTTAGGCAGGTCAGCAGCAGCAGAGTAGTTACGAAGACCAGGACGGCTTACGCGCTTGATCTCTTCAATTACAGGCTTGCCTTCAAAGTACTTCAGCTCGATAGTCATCTGAGCTTTAACTTCACTGTCTACCTTGTAGTCAGTGATGTAGCCTTCACTCTTCAGAACTTCGGCAACTGCAGCCTTAATTTTTGAAGCAGGCATAGCGACAGAAGCATGTTCTGCCATCTGGGCATTACGGATGCGAGTTAGCATATCTGCTAACGGGTCCTGCATACTCATAGTTGCACTCTCCTAGTCAACGACCTTACCAGCTAGCCTTAGTCAGGCCTGGAACATCACCGCGCATCGCAGCTTCACGCAGCTTGATGCGGCTCAGACCGAACTTACGCAGGTATGCGTGAGGACGACCAGTGATACGACAGCGGTTACGCAGACGAGCTTTGGAAGCATCACGTGGCTGCTTCTGCAGCGCAACGGTTGCGTCCCACTGCTCTTCTTCGGAGCTGGCAGGGTTGCTGATAATAGCTTTCAGTTCAGCGCGCTTCTGGGCGTACTTAGCAACAGTTTTCTGTCGCTTCAGTTCGCGCTGCTTCATGGATTCCTTAGCCATATACTTCGTTACCTCAGTTACGGAAAGGGAAGTTAAACGCTTTCAGAAGCGCACGACCTTCGTCATCAGACTTGGCGGTCGTAGTAAAGGTGATGTCCAGACCGCGCAGAGTATCGATCTTATCGTAATCGATCTCTGGGAACATGATCTGTTCTTTAACACCCATGCTGTAGTTGCCGCGACCGTCAAAGGACTTAGCACTTACACCGCGGAAGTCACGTACACGTGGCAGCGCGATATCAACCAGACGCTCCAGGAACTCATACATACGCTCATCACGCAGAGTTACCTTAACGCCGATTGGCCAACCTTCACGGACTTTAAAGCCGGCAACAGATTTGCGAGCTTTGGTTACAACAGGCTTCTGACCAGCGATCTTCTGCAGATCGCCCAGAGCGTGTTCGATAACCTTTTTGTCGCCAATCGCTTCACCAACACCCATGTTAAGGGTGATCTTGGTGATACGAGGAACTTCGTTAACGTTCTTGAGACCCAGCTCCTTTTGGAGAGCAGGTACAAGTTCCTCACGAAACTTTCTTTTAAATTCAGCCATTTGCCAGCCCCTTACGCGTCAACCGGTTTGCCAGTGGACTTGAACACGCGCTGCTTCTTACCATCTTCGATGGAGAAACCAACACGGTCAGCCTTACTAGCTTCCGGGTTCCAGATGGCAACGTTGGAAGCTTGAATAGGAGCTTCTTTCTCAACGATACCGCCAGGCTGGCCCAGCATCGGGTTAGGCTTCTGGTGCTTCTTCACCATGTTCACGCCCTGTACCAGGACACGACCATCGGTGTTTACACTCAGAACCTTTCCACGCTTGCCTTTGTCTTTGCCAGCAATGACTACGATTTCATCGTCACGACGAATCTTTTTCACGGTAACTCCTTACAGCACTTCAGGTGCAAGAGAGATGATCTTCATAAACTGCTCACCGCGCAGTTCACGAGTCACCGGGCCAAAGATACGGGTGCCGATAGGCTGGTTCTGCGCATTCAGCAGAACAGCTGCGTTGCCATCGAAACGGATCAGAGATCCATCAGGACGACGAACACCCTTACGAGTGCGAACGACCACGGCATTCATTACCTGGCCCTTCTTCACTTTACCGCGAGGAATCGCTTCCTTTACGGTGACTTTGATGATGTCACCGATACCAGCATAACGGCGATGGGAGCCGCCCAGTACTTTGATGCACTGAACGCGGCGGGCACCGCTGTTATCTGCTACTTCGAGTTGTGTCTCGGTCTGAATCATTTTTCAGTTCTCCTCAAACTGCAGACTCAAGCCGGCCTTAACGGCCGGTTGATAGCCTTATATTTGAGTCGCACGCTCTTCAATGGAAACAAGTTCAAAAGACTTGTTCTTGGAAAGAGGACGAGTCTCACGGATAACTACAGTGTCACCCATTTTGCACTCGTTCTTCTCATCATGAGCGTGCAATTTCGTAGAACGCTTTACGATCTTGCCGTAAAGCGGATGCGTTACGCGGCGCTCAACGAGGACAGTAATGGTTTTGTCCATCTTGTCGCTCACGACCTTGCCGGTCAGTGTACGGACTTTCTTGGTCTCTGCCATCTTTATTTACCTGCCTTCTCAGTCAGCACCGACTTCACTCGGGCAATATCCCGACGGGTCTGCTTCAGCAGATGAGTCTGCTTCAGCTGACCAGTAGTCATTTGCATGCGGAAGTTAAACTGATCCCGCAGCAGGTCGATCAGCTGAGTGTTCAGCTCATCGACAGACTTTTCACGCAGCTCTGCCGCATTCATTACATCACACCCCGCTTAACGAAAACTGTCTTGATAGGCAGCTTGGCAGCAGCGAGAGAGAAGGCTTCACGAGCCAGCTCTTCAGAAACGCCTTCCATTTCGTACAGGACGCGACCCGGCTGGATCTGCGCTACCCAGTACTCAACGCTACCTTTACCTTTACCTTGACGAACCTCGAGAGGCTTCTTGGTAATAGGCTTGTCAGGAAAGATCCGAATCCAGATCTTACCGCCACGTTTTACGTGACGAGTCATTGCCCGACGAGCAGCTTCGATTTGGCGTGCAGTTATACGGCCACGACCAACAGCTTTCAAGGCGTATTCGCCGAAGCTGACCTTGGAACCGCGCTGAGCCAGACCGCGGTTACGGCCCTTCATCTGCTTGCGGAATTTAGTACGCTTAGGTTGGAGCATCTTGGTAACTCCTTACTTCTTAGCGGCCGGCTTCTTGCGAGGACGACGAGCAGGTTTCTTCTGCTCCTTCTCTTCCTCACGAACACCGCCGATAACTTCGCCCTTGAAGATCCACACCTTGACGCCAATAACACCGTAGGTGGTATGGGCTTCGTAGGTGGCGTAATCGATATCAGCACGCAGGGTGTGCAGAGGCACACGACCTTCGCGGTACCATTCGGTACGTGCGATTTCAGCACCGCCCAAACGGCCGGACAGCTGAATCTTGATACCTTTAGCGCCGAGGCGCATTGCGTTCTGTACGGAACGCTTCATGGCGCGACGGAACATTACGCGACGCTCCAGCTGACCAGCAATGCTCTGGGCAACCAGTTTCGCGTCTGTCTCAGGCTTGCGCACTTCTTCGATGTTGACGTGAACAGGCACGCCCATCATCTTGTTCAGAGCCTGACGCAGCTTCTCAACGTCTTCACCCTTCTTACCAATCACGATACCGGGACGGGCAGTGTGGATGGTAACGCGAGCGCTTTGCGCAGGACGCTGAATATCAATACGGCTAACAGAAGCGTTCTTCAGTTTCTCTTCCAGAAAGGAACGAACTTTCAGATCCGCATTCAGTTTGTCAGCGTATTCGGCACCTTCGGCATACCAAACAGAGGTATGCTCTTTAACGATACCCAGGCGAATGCCTGTAGGATGTACTTTTTGACCCATCTGATCGCTCCTTAAACCTCTGCAACCTTAACGGTAATGTGGCAAGACCGCTTCAGGATGCGATCAGCACGGCCTTTGGCACGAGGCTTGATGCGCTTCAGTGTCATACCTTCGTTAACGAAAGCAGAAGACACCTTCAGTTCATCAATATCCATACCTTCGTTGTGCTCAGCATTAGCTACAGCAGACTCCAGGGTTTTCTTAACCAGCTCAGCAGCTTTTTTAGTGCTGAAAGTCAAGGTTTCCAGAGCTTCTGCAACATTCTTTCCGCGAATCAGGTCGACAACCAAGCGAGCCTTCTGGGCAGAAATGCGAGCGCCGTTGTGTGTAGCAGCTACTTCTTTCATCTCAATACCCCTTAGCGCTTCTTGGCCTTCTTGTCTGCAGCGTGGCCGCGATAGGTGCGGGTGGCTGCAAACTCGCCCAGCTTGTGACCTACCATCTCTTCAGAGACGAATACAGGTACGTGCTGACGACCATTGTGAACCGCGATAGTTAAACCAACCATCTGCGGGATGATCATGGAACGGCGAGACCAGGTTTTGATCGGGCGCTTGTTACCAGCCCCTACCGCGTCCTCCACCTTTTTTAACAGGTGCAGGTCGATAAAAGGACCTTTCTTAAGTGAACGTGGCACAGTGTTATCCTCTCAAACTTACTTGGTGCGGCGACGGACAATAAACTTGTCGGTGCGCTTGTTGGAGCGAGTCTTCTTGCCCTTCGTAGGTACGCCCCACGGAGTAACAGGATGACGGCCACCGGAAGTCCGGCCTTCACCACCACCATGTGGGTGGTCTACCGGGTTCATAGCCACACCGCGAACGGTAGGACGAACACCACGCCAGCGTTTGGCACCAGCCTTACCCAAAGAGCGCAGGCCGTGCTCACCGTTGGAAACTTCACCCAGAGTTGCGCGACAGTCAGCCAGAACTTTACGCATTTCGCCGGAGCGCAGACGCAGAGTTACATAGGCACCTTCACGTGCAACCAGCTGGGCAGAAGTACCAGCGGAACGAATCATTTGCGCACCCTTGCCAGGCTTCAGCTCCACACAGTGGATAACGGAACCCTGAGGAATGTTGCGCAGAGGCAGAGTGTTACCAGCTTTGATTGGCGCGTGAACGCCAGATACCAGCTCATCTCCAGCCTTTACACCTTTAGGTGCAATAATGTAACGACGCTCACCATCAATGTACTTCAACAGTGCGATGTGCGCAGTACGGTTCGGATCGTATTCCAGACGCTCAACGATGGCAGGAATGCCGTCCTTGTTGCGACGGAAGTCAACGATACGGTAATGCTGCTTGTGACCACCACCAACGTGACGGGTAGTGATACGGCCAGCATTGTTACGACCACCGCTCTTGCTCTTCTTTTCCAGAAGAGGAGCGTGGGGCTTGCCCTTGTGCAGGTCAGGGTTAACGACCTTGACTACAAAGCGGCGCCCCGGAGAAGTGGGTTTACACTTAACAACAGCCATTGTCTGTCTCCTTATTCAGCGTCCGCGAAGTCAATTTCCTGACCAGCATCCAGGGTTACGTACGCCTTTTTCCAGTCGTTACGCTTGCCCAGACCACGCATAGTGCGCTTGGTCTTGCCCTTCACGTTGACAGTAGTTACTGCCTTCACTTTAACTTCGAACAGTTGTTCGACAGCCTTTTTCACTTCCAGCTTGTTCGCATCGGTAGCGATTTTGAACACATACTGGTTATGCGCCTCAGCCACAACCGAAGACTTCTCGGAAATGTGGGGACCAATGAGGACTTTCAGCAGTCGTTCCTGATTCATCCCAGCATCTCCTCAAACTTCTTGATCGCGTCAACAGTCATGATGACTTTGTCGTGAGCAACCAGGCTGACCGGATCAATACCCTGAACATCACGCACGTCAACGTGAGGAATGTTACGGGCAGACAGGTAAACATTTTCGTCTACAACGTCGGAAACGATCAGAGCGTTAGTTGCTTCAAGCTCAGTCAGCTTGGCAACCATAGCTTTGGTCTTAGGAGTTTCTGCCTTGAATTCAGAAACGATTACCAGACGCTCCTGGCGAACCAGCTCAGACAGGATGGAACGCAGCGCGCCGCGGTACATCTTTTTGTTGAGCTTTTTGCTGTGATCCTGAGGACGAGCGGCAAAAGTAGTACCGCCCCCGCGCCACAGTGGGCTACGGATAGTACCAGCACGAGCACGGCCAGTACCTTTCTGACGGAAAGGCTTACGACCACCGCCACGTACATCGCTGCGAGTCTTCTGTGCTTTAGTACCCTGACGAGCACCAGCAAGGAAGCTAACAACGGCCTGGTGAACCAGGGCTTCGTTGAATTCAACGCCGAAGGTTACGTCGGAAACCTTAAGGGCGTCTGCACCAATTACGTTCAGATCCATGTTCAAACCCCCTATCAGGCTGCCGCACCGGCCTTAACGGCAGGTTTGATAACAACATCAGCGCCAGTAGCACCCGGTACCGCACCCTTAATGAGGAGCAGATTACGCTCAGCGTCTACACGAACAACTTCCAGGGACTGTACAGTCACCTGTGCGTCACCCATGTGACCGGCCATTTTCTTGCCTTTGAAGACACGACCAGGAGTCTGACACTGACCAATAGAACCAGGAGCACGATGAGACAGGGAGTTACCGTGAGTCGCGTCCTGCATACGGAAATTCCAGCGCTTAACGCCACCCTGGAAACCCTTACCCTTGGAACGACCGGTAACATCGATCTTCTGACCAGCAGAGAACATCTCTACAGTCAGTTTGTCGCCAGCTTTCAGCTCGGCGGCGGAGTCCAGACGGAACTCCCACAGACCACGACCAGCTTCAACTTCCGCCTTAGCGAAATGACCAGCTTCAGGCTTAGAAACCCGAGAGGCCTTTTTGGAACCAGTAGTAACCTGAATAGCAGAGTAACCATCAGTTTCTTCAGAACGGATCTGAGTAACGACGTTAGGCTCTACTTCTACAACAGTAACAGGCAGGGATGCACCGTCTTCGGTAAAGATGCGGGTCATGCCACACTTTTTACCGATTAGGCCCAAAGCCCGCTTGCCATTTTTTTGACTAGACATAGTCTACCTCTTTCGTGTACGGGGCTTTTACCCGCTATGGCCGCCCATTCCAGAGCGTTACACAAGCAAGAACCGCCGCACTCTTTTTTAGGAGAATTGGCAATTCAAGCCTGAATTCTTTAGCCAAGGCTAATCTGAACTTCCACACCCGCAGCCAGGTCGAGCTTCATCAGAGCATCAACTGTCTTTTCGGTGGGCTCGACGATATCGAGCAGGCGCTTGTGAGTACGGATCTCGTACTGGTCACGCGCGTCTTTGTTGACGTGCGGAGAAGTCAGTACGGTGAATTTTTCCTTGCGAGTAGGCAGAGGGATAGGACCACGAACCTGCGCACCAGTACGCTTTGCAGTATCAACGATTTCCTGCGTGGACTGATCGATCAGGCGATGATCAAAAGCCTTGAGTCGGATTCGGATTTGTTGAGCTTTAGGCTGCTGACTCATCTTAGTAACCCAGTAGGTGTTTAAAGAACGTAAATCCGCCCACTCAATTGGTGGGCGGATAGAAAAGAGAGCGGCATTTTAAGATTCGTCAACACTTGTGTCAACAATATCGAAAAAAGCATTTACCCTCTTCTTCCTCGTAAAAACCCCCGACCTAGGCCGGGGGTTTCGATATCACTCGATAATTTTACTCGTTAGCGACCAAATCAATAGCCACTTCCGAACAAATTATTATTAAGCGATGATCTTGGCCACAACGCCGGCGCCAACAGTACGGCCACCTTCACGGATAGCGAAGCGCAGACCGTCTTCCATTGCGATTGGTGCAATCAGGGTAACAACCATCTGGATGTTATCGCCCGGCATTACCATCTCAACGCCTTCTGGCAGCTCTACGTTACCGGTTACGTCGGTAGTACGGAAGTAGAACTGAGGACGGTAGCCCTTGAAGAATGGAGTGTGACGACCACCCTCATCCTTGGACAGAACGTACACTTCGGATTCGAAGGTAGTGTGAGGAGTTACGGAACCAGGCTTAACCAGACACTGGCCACGCTCGATCTCTTCACGCTTAACACCACGCAGCAGGGCACCAACGTTCTCACCTGCACGACCTTCGTCGAGCAGCTTACGGAACATTTCAACACCAGTTACGGTAGTCTTGGTGGTGTCCTTGATGCCGATGATTTCAACTTCTTCACCAACCTTGATGATACCGCGCTCTACACGACCGGTAACAACGGTACCACGACCAGCGATGGAGAATACGTCTTCGATTGGCAGCAGGAATGGCTGATCGATAGCACGCTCTGGCTCTGGGATGTAAGTATCCAGAGTTTCAACCAGCTTCTTAACAGCGGAAGTACCCAGTTCGTTGTCGTCTTCGCCGTTCAGGGCCATCAGAGCGGAACCAGCGATGATTGGAGTGTCGTCGCCTGGGAACTCGTAAGTGTCCAGCAGCTCACGCAGTTCCATTTCAACCAGCTCCAGCATCTCAGCGTATTCTTCAGAATCAACGCCGCCACAGTCTTCAGCCAGCAGGTCTGCCTTGTTCAGGAAGACAACGATCTTAGGTACACCAACCTGACGAGACAGCAGGATGTGCTCACGAGTCTGAGGCATAGGGCCGTCAGTCGCGCCACAAACCAGGATAGCGCCGTCCATCTGAGCAGCACCGGTGATCATGTTCTTAACGTAGTCAGCGTGTCCTGGGCAGTCTACGTGTGCGTAGTGACGATCGTTGGAATCGTACTCTACGTGCGCAGTAGAGATGGTGATACCACGCTCACGCTCTTCAGGAGCGTTATCGATCTGATCGAAAGCCTTCATTTCGCCACCGAATACTTCGGCACATACGCGAGTCAGGGCTGCAGTCAGAGTAGTTTTACCGTGGTCAACGTGACCGATGGTGCCGACGTTTACGTGCGGCTTCGTACGTTCAAACTTTTCCTTAGCCATTTTTCACTTACCTTCTAGCGAGTCTGAAAATAATTAACCCTGGTTTGCCTTGATCACCGCTTCAGCGATGCTGCTAGGAGCTTCTGCATACTCTGCAAACTCCATAGTGTATGTAGCACGGCCCTGAGTTGCAGAGCGCAGATCGGTGGCATAACCGAACATTTCACCCAGAGGAACCTGAGCGTTAATAGTCTTACCAGTTGGAGTATCTTCCATACCCTGAACAAGACCACGGCGACGGTTCAGGTCACCCATAACATCACCCATGTAGTCTTCAGGTGTTACCACCTCAACCTGCATCATGGGTTCCATCAGCACAGGCTTAGCCTGTGGAGCGTACTTCTTCAGAGCCTGAGATGCGGCGATTTTAAACGCCATCTCGTTGGAGTCAACCTCGTGGAAGGAACCATCAAACAGACGGGCTTTCAGGCCCAGCAGAGGATAACCGGCGATAACACCGTTCTGCATCTGTTCTTCGATACCCTTCTGAACGGCAGGAATGTATTCCTTAGGGATTGCACCACCAACGATTTCGTTGATGAATACCAGACCTTCTTCACCGTCGTCAGCCGGAGAGAACTCAACCACAACGTGACCGTACTGACCACGACCACCAGATTGCTTAGCAAACTTGTGGTTAGCTTCAACGCTCTGCTTGATCTTTTCACGGTAAGCAACCTGAGGCTTACCAATGTTAGCTTCAACCTTGAACTCACGACGCATACGGTCAACGAGTACGTCCAGGTGAAGCTCGCCCATACCGGAGATGATAGTCTGACCAGTTTCCTCGTCAGTCTTCACACGGAAAGAAGGATCTTCCTGAGCCAGCTTGCCCAGTGCGATACCCATCTTTTCCTGGTCCGCTTTGGACTTAGGCTCAACAGCTACAGAGATTACTGGCTCTGGGAATTCCATACGCTCCAGAACGATTGGCTTAGCAGGATCACACAGGGTTTCACCTGTAGTTACATCCTTCATACCAATCAGAGCAACAATGTCACCCGCCAGGGCTTCTTTGATCTCTTCACGGTTGTTGGAGTGCATCTGCACCATACGACCGATACGCTCTTTCTTGGACTTCACAGAGTTAATTACTGTGGAGCCGGAAGTTGCGATACCGGAGTACACACGTGCAAACGTCAGAGTACCAACAAACGGGTCGGTAGCAATCTTGAAGGCCAGAGCAGCGAAAGGCGCGTTATCGTCAGCTTCACGAGCTTCCATAACAGGGTTGCCTTCAGCATCTTCGTCTACGATACCTTCAATCGCCTTAACCTCGAGAGGGGAAGGCATAAATTCGATTACAGCATCCAGAACGGCTTGTACGCCCTTGTTCTTAAATGCAGAACCACCGAAGACAGGAATAATTTCGTTAGCCAGGGTCCGCTGACGGATACCAGCCTTGATTTCTTCCTCGGAAAGCTCACCTTCTTCAAGGTACTTTTCCATCAGCTCTTCAGTAGCTTCAGCTGCAGACTCAACCAGATACTCGTGCATTTCTGCACACTCATCGGCGATATCAGCAGGAATATCTGCGTACTCGAAGGTCATACCCTGATCAGCCTCATTCCACAGAATGGCCTTCATCTTGATCAGGTCAACAACACCTTTGAATTCGTCTTCAGAACCGATAGTCATCTGCAGAGGCACAGCGTTCGCACCCAGACGATCCTTCAGCTGGTTAACTACCATCATGTAGTCAGCACCAGTACGGTCCATCTTGTTTACGAATACCATGCGAGGCACTTCGTACTTGTCAGCCTGACGCCACACGGTTTCAGTCTGAGGCTGTACGCCTGAAGAACCACACAGAACAACTACAGCACCATCGAGAACACGCAGGGAGCGTTCTACTTCGATAGTAAAGTCAACGTGTCCGGGAGTATCGATGATGTTTACTCGATGCTCGTCGAACTGGGCATCCATACCACGCCAGAAACAGGTGGTAGCAGCGGAGGTGATAGTGATACCACGCTCCTGTTCCTGCTCCATCCAGTCCATGGTAGCGGCGCCATCGTGTACTTCACCGATCTTGTGGGACAGACCGGTGTAGAACAGGATGCGCTCGGTGGTAGTGGTCTTACCCGCGTCGACGTGGGCACAGATACCGATGTTGCGGTAACGGCGTATCGGGGTTTTACGGGCCACGACTCAATCCTCTGAAAGAACGTATTAGAAACGGTAGTGGGAGAATGCTTTGTTAGCTTCTGCCATACGATGCACATCTTCGCGCTTCTTAACAGCTGCGCCTTTCTTCTCGGCAGCGTCAAGCATTTCGCCAGCAAGACGGAGGTCCATAGACTTCTCGCCACGCTTACGTGCAGCATCAACCAACCAACGCATAGCCAGAGCCATACGACGGGAAGGGCGAACTTCTACAGGCACCTGGTAAGTAGCACCACCAACACGACGGCTCTTAACCTCAACCACAGGAGAGATAGTTTCGAGGGCCAGATCGAAAACTTCCAGAGGATCCTTACCGGAACGCTCCTGAATCTTATCCATGGCACCGTATACGATACGCTCGGCTACGGACTTCTTACCGTGAACCATTACGTGGTTGATGAACTTGGCCAGAACCTTGTTATGAAACTTAGGATCTGGCAGTACTTCGCGTTTGGCGACGACTCTTCTTCTTGGCATGACAAATGTCCTCGATTTTCAGGTTAGTCCGAGATCAGGCTTCGACTCGGCCTTACTCTTCAACCAGATGCAAAACTTTATGTTTTAAAACTGGATTATTTAAAAGCTAAGGCCAGATTAGGACTTAGGCTTCTTGGTACCGTACTTGGAACGGCCCTGACGACGGTCGTTAACACCCTGAGTATCCAGAGTACCGCGGACTGTGTGGTAACGAACACCTGGCAAATCCTTTACACGGCCGCCACGGATCAGAACCACGGAGTGTTCTTGCAGGTTGTGACCTTCACCACCGATGTAGGAAGTCACTTCGAACCCGTTGGTCAGACGAACACGACATACTTTACGCAGTGCGGAGTTCGGCTTCTTAGGGGTAGTAGTGTATACGCGAGTGCAAACGCCACGCTTTTGTGGGCAGGCTTGCAGCGCGGGAACGTCGGTCTTCTTGACCTTACGCTTACGCGGCTTGCGAACAAGCTGGTTGATAGTTGCCATTAGGCATACTCTCCAATTATTAAACTACTGCTTCTATATACGCGATGACCCTGACACTCAGAGGAATAAGTACCAGAGCCACGGGGATTCAATGACACACCGAATCCATTAGCGAACCCGATTTTTGCCGCCCATTTTTGACAATGAACGAAAGCCGGGCACACTAAAAGGCACCGGATTTTAAATAGTGTGAATTTCCCCGTCAAGGAGTCCTCTTCTAAGAGTGCTCGTTATTAACCGGACTCAGGTCAATTTCACTGGGGATTCTTACAACAGATAGCCTCGGAAGAGTATATACACATATGAGACAAGCACCCCTCTTTACAGCGTTTTTGTGGCTATCACTCGCAACAATTTCAGCACAAACCCTCGCAAAAGGCACAAAAGAGGTCTGGTATCAAAAAGTCTGGTGTGATGGCGTAGGAGGGGAAATGGAGGTAAAACTCCCTGAGGGGCCAAGGGTGGACTGCATGACAAAGACCCATGCCATTGAGATGGACTTTGCAAATAAATGGACCGAAGCCATAGGTCAATCCCTTTACTACTCATCCCTGACCGGATTGGATGCAGGCATAGTTCTTATTCTAAAAAGTCATAGTGATGCCCCACATCTGGATGCAGCACAAAAAACCATTGACCGTTACAAACTTCCTATAAAGCTATGGCCACTGGGGCCATAGCTCTTTAACAGCCCGTTACAAAAGCTGTATAAATTCCAGAAGGCCGAACTCTACGTTATTTAATGTAACGTTTTGCCCATCAAAACGAGCGTTCAGAGAAAGATCCTTCTGCCATTCTTTCTGCACCTCGGCCATTTTCAGCTAACAACTCGCATTCTGACAGCCCACTCCGATGAAGTGCCCTTTCTTGATCAGCTCACCACAAACACCAGCAACCACATCCGCCTGAAGCGGATTACTTACCTGCATAGCTGCCGTCTCCCGACATCCCCAGGACACCAGCTCATCATCCATCTGAAAGCCGGTTTCAATTTCAAAGCTGCTTAACAGCTTCAACTGATCCGCCAGCAGACTATCTCCAGGCCGCTCTTCTACTTCACGCAACGCCTTCCCCGCCTCATCTTTCGCAGAAAGTGAGAAATTTGCCGACATCACACCATTGCCAGTATCAAGATAAAACTCATTAAGACTGTAACTTGGCTGAGCGTTCAGCAGCGTATACATCGCCCCTCTCGCATCGTCACTACCCTGATCACCTTCCCGCATCGCCTCTACGAGATCACCAACACCTTTAATGTCTATGTTTTCTATGGTGGAACTCACCCTCACAGCCTTGAGCACTGGAAGCTCACGCCCCTCAACACTGATTTCACCTGTTGATAAGTTTATGGCACTCGCTACAACACCTTCTTCTTCTGAATCTTGCCCACTCAGTTCAAGTTCTGAAATCGTTGCTACCGGCAGCTCTTGCTCATCAACCAGCAAGCTTAACTCTGGAACGGAAATCTTCCAGCTGTTATCGCTCGGGCGCCACAACATAAGAGAAGGAGAAAATTCAGCCTGAAAAGACTGACCGCCTGTTTCTTCTACCTGTACAACCAGAGGAGACAGATGGAACGATTGAAAACCATCTTCAGAACTCTCACCGTTGTAGGTGACTGTGTAACCATCAAGGGCTGCAATAAGTCCGGTCTCTCCATCTACTGGAAGAACTACTGGAGCCATTTCAACGCTTCCAGATACTTCTCCACCCAGAGCCATCACGCCTTTGACATCCCCGGCATAAGTAATTGCCAGATCACCCTCTCCCTGTGCGAACCGCACAGAGCCATCAACACCAATCAATTCCGGCAATGTCAGGATTGAGCCGTGATCAATAACTCCAAAGATTTTTACAGATTCGTTATTCAGAGCACGCAAACCACGACCAACAAGTTGAACACTCAGTTCACTTTCACCGAAACCACGCTCATAGTTAAATTCATCAACATCGTAATTATTCTGTTCTGCAAGCTCGTGTATCCGCTCAGTAATTGCACTCTCTGCAATCACGCCAGAAATTCCTGGCCACGCAAGCAGCAAACCGAAACAACCCGCTCCGACAGCGGCTCCGACCCTGGCTTTCAAACTCATCCCTAGACTCCAAAGATGACGGCAGAAGAAACGAGCACACTACCCTACGATGCCAGAGCGGAACAACGTGATCTTCCACGATGATATACTGATATTTTTATTCCACCTGTTGTACTTACCTTGATGATTAATACCCTTCCCGCCGTCATCGCTTTCGACGCTGACGACACACTCTGGCCAAATGAGCCTTACTTCCGCGACGCAGAAAAAGAAATCATTAAACTCCTTGAGCGTTACTACCGTGGAGACAACCTGCTCGAACACCTGTATCAGCAGGAGATAAAGAACCTTCATATCTTTGGTTACGGCGCCAAAGGTTTTTCTCTATCCATGATTGAGAGCGTTATAGAGCTCTCTGAAGGTAAGGTAACCGGAGCTGAGATACAGAAGATTATTGATCTGGGCAAATCCATAATGACTTACCCCATCGATCTGATTGAAGGCGTGCGAGAAACCCTTGATGAGCTAAAAGATTACCCGCTAATGCTGATCACCAAAGGCGACCTGTTTGATCAGGAGAGCAAGATTGCCCGCTCTGGTTTGGGAGATTACTTTCAAGCTGTTGAAATTGTTTCTGAAAAGAATGATGAAACTTACCAGCGCCTTCTAGATCGCTACAACATCAAACCAGAAAACTTCTGGATGATTGGCAACTCCCTGAAGTCTGATGTACTTCCCATCGACCGCATTGGCGGCACAGGTGTTCACATTCCTTTTGAGTCCACCTGGCTGCACGAAACCGTAACCGATGATCATGCGGCAGAACATCATTACCACGAACTGCAAAGCATCAAAGAGTTACCAGCCCTTATTAAAAAGCACATCGGTTGATCTGCTTTTTCTACAGGCAATAAAAAAGCCGGTCAGATAACTGACCGGCTTTTTATCAGCCTATAACAGGGAACGCTTACGCGTCGCCCTGACTCAGAGCTTCAGACAGAGCCGCTTCAACATCGGAAGCAGAGATAGTCATCGTCTGTTCCTGATCGCGCTTGCGACGCTCTTCGTGGTAGGACAAACCGGTACCAGCCGGAATTAGACGACCCACAACAACGTTTTCCTTCAGGCCGCGCAGGTGGTCGGACTTGCCGGTTACCGCCGCTTCGGTCAGTACGCGGGTAGTTTCCTGGAAGGAAGCCGCGGAGATGAAGGATTCTGTTGCCAGAGATGCCTTGGTGATACCCAGCAGGATGCGCTCGTACTTCGCAGGGAAGCGATCGGTTGCGTCCATCTCATCGTTAACCTCGAGCACTTTCACGTACTCGATTTGCTCACCACGGATCAGGTCGGAGTCACCGGCATCGGTCACTTCTACCTTACGCAGCATCTGACGCAGGATAGTTTCAATGTGCTTGTCGTTAATCTTAACGCCCTGCAGCAAGTAAACTTCCTGAATCTCTTTAACGATGTACTCGGCCAGTGCAGTTACACCCAGCAGACGCAGAATGTCGTGAGGGTTGAACGGACCGTCAGAGATTACTTCACCCTTAACAACGTTCTCACCTTCGAACACGTTCAGCTGGCGCCACTTAGGAATCAGCTCCTCATAAGGATCGGAACCGTCGGTAGGTGTAATCACCAGACGCTTCTTACCCTTGGTTTCCTTACCGAAGGAAACGATACCGGAGGTTTCCGCAAGAATCGCAGGCTCTTTTGGCTTACGGGCTTCAAACAGGTCGGCCACTCGTGGCAGACCACCGGTGATATCCTTGTTACCGGAAGACTGCTGAGGCATACGGGCAACAATCGCACCGATCTCAACATTCTCGCCGTCTTTCAGGCTCACCAGAGCGTTCGCAGGCAGGAAGTACTGAGCAGGTGTGCTGGTGTTAGGCAGCATCAGCTCGTTACCGCTTTCATCCAGCAGTTCGATGGCAGGACGGATATCCTTACCAGCCGCAGGGCGGTCAGTCGGGTTAATCACCTCAATGCTGGACAGACCAGTGATCTCATCGGTCTGAGTCTTGATGGTGATACCTTCTTCCATTCCGATGAAGCGTACCTTACCAGCGATTTCAGTCACGATTGGGTGAGTATGTGGATCCCACTTCGCAACAATCGCACCCGCCTGAACAGCATCGCCATCCTTAACAGACAGAACAGTACCGTATGGCAGCTTGTAGCGCTCACGCTCGCGACCGAATTCATCTGCCAGAGCCAGCTGACCGGAACGGGATACAGCAACCAGGTTGCCATCCTTACGCTCAACAGTCTTGATGTTAGTCAGACGGATAGAACCCTTGGCCTTCACAGTGATGTTATCCTGTGCAGCCGCACGGGATGCAGCACCACCGATGTGGAAGGTACGCATCGTCAGCTGGGTACCAGGCTCACCGATAGACTGAGCAGCGATAACACCAACAGCTTCACCAGGGTTAACGATGTGTCCGCGACCCAGGTCACGACCGTAACAGCTGGCACATACACCATGACGGGTTTCACAGGAGATAGAGGAGCGAACTAGCATTTCATCTACGTTCAGCTCTTCAAGACGCTTAACCCACTTCTCGTCAATCAGAGTGCCTGCATTGACAGCAATGTTGTCGGTACCAGGTACATAAACATCCTCTGCAACCACACGGCCCAGAATACGTTCACCCAGATCCTGTACAACCTCACCACCTTCGATAACCGGAGTCAGCAGCAGACCCTTAGTGGTGCCACAGTCATGCTCGGTTACAACCAGATCCTGTGCCACATCTACCAGACGACGAGTCAGGTAACCGGAGTTTGCAGTCTTAAGTGCGGTATCCGCCAGACCCTTACGAGCTCCGTGAGTCGAGTTAAAGTACTGCAGTACGCTCAGACCTTCACGGAAGTTCGCAGTGATTGGCGTCTCGATGATGGAGCCGTCTGGCTTGGCCATCAGACCACGCATACCAGCCAGCTGACGAATCTGTGCTGCGGAACCCCGCGCACCGGAGTCGGCCATCATGTAAACGCTATTGAAGGATTCCTGCTCTTCCTCTTCGCCATCACGGTTGATAACGAGATCAGTTTTCAGGTTGTCCATCATGCGCTTAGCCAACACTTCGTTGGCACGAGACCATATATCGATAACCTTGTTGTACTTTTCGCCCTGGGTTACCAGACCGGAAGCAAACTGGTTTTCGATTTCGCGTACTTCGTTGTAAGCCTCATCGATGATCTGGCCTTTTTCAGCCGGGATAACGAAGTCGTTAACACCGATAGACGCACCGGAGATGGTGGCGTAGCTGAAGCCCATGTACATCATTTGGTCAGCGAAGATAACAGTTTCTTTCAGACCAACGTTACGGTAACAGGCGTTCAGCAGGCGAGAGATCGCCTTCTTCTTCATTGCCTGGTTAACCAGATCAAATGGAAGGCCGTCAGGTACGATTTCCCACAGCAGTACACGGCCTACAGTTGTTTCAGCCAGGAACTTGCGAGTGTGCAGCTCACCCTCTTCATCCTTAACGGTTTCAGAGATACGAACCTTAACGCGGGCATGCAGATCGGCAGCGCCGGTGCGGTAAGCACGCAGGGCTTCACTGATGTCCTTGAATGCCAGCCCCTCACCCTTTGCATTGATGCGATCACGGGTGATGTAGTACAGACCCAGTACAACGTCCTGAGAAGGAACGATGATAGGTTCGCCGTTCGCAGGTGCCAGGATGTTGTTGGTAGACATCATCAGGGCACGGGCTTCGAGCTGGGCTTCCAGAGTCAGGGGTACGTGTACCGCCATCTGGTCACCGTCGAAGTCAGCGTTGTAAGCCGCACACACCAGAGGGTGCAGTTGGATGGCTTTACCTTCGATCAGTACTGGTTCGAACGCCTGGATACCGAGACGGTGCAGAGTAGGTGCACGGTTCAGCATAACCGGGTGTTCGCGGATAACCTCGTCGAGGATATCCCATACGATTGGCTCTTCACGCTCAACCATCTTCTTGGCAGCTTTAATAGTGGTCGCCTGACCACGGGTTTCCAGCTTGCCGAAGATGAAAGGCTTGAACAGTTCCAGTGCCATCTTCTTAGGAAGACCACACTGATGCAGGCGCAAGGTTGGGCCTACGGTAATTACGGAACGACCGGAGTAGTCAACACGCTTACCCAGAAGGTTCTGACGGAAACGACCCTGCTTACCCTTGATCATATCGGCCAGGGACTTCAGAGGACGCTTGTTGGAACCAGTGATCGCTCGACCACGACGACCGTTATCCAGCAGGGCGTCAACAGACTCCTGCAGCATA
This sequence comes from Parendozoicomonas sp. 2304DJ65-17, assembly GCF_058148445.1. NCBI lineage: Bacteria > Pseudomonadati > Pseudomonadota > Gammaproteobacteria > Oceanospirillales > Endozoicomonadaceae > Parendozoicomonas > Parendozoicomonas sp. 2304DJ65-17. The sequence goes on along the minus strand of NZ_JBYVJV010000002.1, from coordinate 14,821 downwards.
CGCTTTTCGTTGCGGACGATGATGTCAGGAGCGTTCAGCTCGAGCAGACGCTTCAGACGGTTGTTACGGTTGATAACCCGACGGTACAGATCGTTCAGGTCGGACGTTGCAAAACGGCCGCCATCCAGAGGTACCAGAGGACGCAGATCTGGCGGCAGAACCGGCAGAACGGTCATGATCATCCACTCAGGCTTGTTGCCGGAATGGAAGAAAGCTTCAAGCAGCTTCAGGCGCTTGGTCAGCTTCTTGATCTTGGTTTCGGAATTAGTCTGCGGAATTTCTTCACGCAGCTGATCGATCTCTTCTTTAAGTTCGATATCGCCCAGCAGATGCTGAACAGCTTCGGCACCCATGCGGGCGTCAAAGTCATCACCGAATTCTTCCAGAGCTTCGTAGTATTCTTCGTCGTTCAGCAGCTGACTGCGATCCAGAGTAGTCATACCTGGATCGATAACTACATAGGATTCGAAGTACAGAACACGCTCGATATCACGCAGAGTCATATCAAGCAGCAGGCCGATACGGGACGGCAGAGATTTCAGGAACCAGATGTGGGCAACAGGTGCTGCCAGTTCGATGTGCCCCATACGCTCACGACGAACTTTAGCCAGTGCGACTTCAACGCCACACTTTTCACAAATAACACCACGATGCTTGAGACGCTTGTACTTTCCGCACAGGCACTCGTAATCTTTTACCGGGCCAAAAATCTTGGCACAGAACAGACCGTCACGCTCAGGCTTGAACGTACGGTAGTTAATGGTCTCTGGTTTTCTAACTTCACCATAAGACCAGGAGCGCACCATCTCGGGGCTCGCCAGGGAGATGCGAATGGAATCGAATTCTTCCGTCTGTCCCTGGGATTTAAGCAGATTGAGTAAGTCTTTCATCGCTTCTCCTCGCAGAAGCCGGCGGGTAGAAAACTACCCGCCGAATTTAACCCTATAGCCATTAATCTCGTTAGAAACCCGTACTTTCGGATTCCAGTTCAAGATCAATACCCAGAGAACGGATTTCCTTCACCAATACGTTGAAGGACTCGGGCATGCCAGGTTCCATACGATGGTCACCGTCGACGATGTTCTTATACATCTTGGTACGACCGGCAACGTCATCGGACTTAACCGTGAGCATTTCCTGCAGTGTGTAAGCGGCACCGTATGCTTCCAGTGCCCACACTTCCATCTCACCAAATCTCTGGCCACCAAACTGAGCTTTACCGCCCAGAGGCTGCTGGGTTACCAGGGAATAGGAACCAGTAGAACGCGCGTGCATCTTGTCGTCTACCAGGTGGTTCAGCTTCAGCATGTACATGTAGCCAACAGTTACCGGACGCTCGAAGCGATCACCGGTACGGCCGTCGTACAGAGAAACTTGACCACTGTCATCCAGATCTGCCAGACGCAGCAGAGCCTTGATTTCAGCCTCTTTGGCACCGTCGAATACGGCGGTAGCCATGGGCACGCCCTTGCACAGGTTGCGAGCAAGATCCATCACTTCCTGATCAGAGAAGGAATCGATGTCTTCTTTGTTCTTACCTGCACCTACAACGTTGTAGATTTCGTTCAGGAACTTGCGAATCTTCGCAATCGCCTGCTGGGACCGAACCATTTCATTGATCTTATGGCCCAGACCGCGTGCCGCAGCACCCAGGTGAGTTTCCAGAACCTGTCCAACGTTCATACGGGACGGTACACCCAGAGGGTTCAGTACGATATCCACAGGATTACCAAACTCATCGTGCGGCATATCTTCTACCGGCATGATGATGGAGATAACACCCTTGTTACCGTGACGACCCGCCATCTTGTCACCAGGCTGAATGCGACGCTTGATAGCCAGGTAAACCTTGACGATCTTCAGTACGCCAGGCGCCATGTCATCGCCAGTCTGCAGTTTCTTCTTCTTGTCTTCGAAGCGCTCGTCCAGCTGTGCACGCAGCTCAGTCAACTGCTTCTGTGCCGCTTCCAGCTGGCTGTTCAGCTCTTCCTCAGACATTACCAGACGGAACCACTGATCGTGTTCCAGACTGTTGAGGTAATCTGCAGTCAGGGTGTCACCCTTCTGGAGACCTGGACCACGATCAACCTTCTGGCCTTCAATAGAAGACATCAGACGGGCAAAGGTATCGCCTTCTACGATACGGAACTCTTCGTTCAGGTCTTTACGGATCTCGTCCAGCTGGCTCTTCTCGATAGACAGTGCGCGAGTATCTTTCTCTACGCCGTCACGAGTGAACACCTGAACATCGATAACCGTACCCTTAACGGAAGTCGGTACACGCAGGGAGGTGTCTTTAACGTCAGAGGCTTTTTCACCAAAGATCGCACGCAGCAGCTTTTCCTCTGGAGTCAGCTGGGTTTCACCCTTAGGCGTTACCTTACCAACCAGAATGTCGCCTGCCTCTACTTCAGCACCCACGTAAACAATACCGGCTTCATCCAGTTTGTTCAGGGCGGATTCACCAACGTTAGGAATATCGGAAGTAACTTCCTCAGAGCCCAGTTTGGTGTCACGAGCCACACAGGTCAGTTCCTGAATGTGGATGGTGGTGAAGCGATCTTCCTGAACCACACGCTCAGATACGAGCATGGAGTCCTCAAAGTTGTAACCGTTCCAGGGCATAAACGCGATGCGCATATTCTGACCCAGAGCCAGTTCACCCATATCAACGGAAGGACCGTCAGCCAGAATGTCGCCACGCTGGACAACTTCGCCAGCCTTAACCAGAGGACGCTGGTTAATGCAGGTGTTCTGGTTAGAACGGGTGTACTTAGTCATGCTGTACAGGTCAACACCGGCTTCGCCTGGCTGAACTTCAGCATCATGTACACGGATAACGATACGGCCAGCGTCTACGGACTCGATGATACCGCCACGACGTGCAACCACACATACGCCGGAGTCACGAGCTACGTTACGCTCCATACCGGTACCAACCAGTGGCTTGTCAGCACGCAGGGTAGGTACAGCCTGACGTTGCATGTTGGATCCCATCAATGCGCGGTTCGCGTCATCGTGTTCCAGGAATGGAATTAGGGATGCTGCAACAGATACAACCTGACGGGGAGAAACGTCCATGTACTGAACATTTTCCGGAGGAGTCAGGGTTACTTCGTTACGGTGACGTACGTTAACCAGTTCTTCGGTCAACTCACGCTTTTCGTTCATTGTCGCGGAAGCCTGAGCGATTACGAACTCGCCCTCTTCAATCGCAGACAGGTAATCGATCTCGTCAGTAACCTTGCCGTCAATAACCTTACGATATGGAGACTCGAGGAAACCATATGGGTTAGTGCGGGCATAAGTTGCCAGAGAGTTGATCAGACCGATGTTTGGACCTTCAGGAGTTTCGATAGGACATACGCGACCATAGTGGGTCGGGTGTACGTCTCGAACCTCAAAGCCGGCACGCTCACGGGTCAGACCACCAGGGCCTAAGGCAGATACACGACGCTTGTGTGTAACCTCAGACAGCGGGTTGTTCTGATCCATAAACTGGGACAGCTGACTGGAACCAAAGAATTCCTTAACAGCAGCTGCAACAGGCTTGGCATTGATCAGATCCTGAGGCATCAGGCCTTCGGACTCTGCCATAGACAGACGTTCTTTAACAGCACGCTCTACACGAACCAGACCTACACGGAACTGGTTTTCTGCCATTTCACCAACAGAACGAACACGACGGTTACCCAGGTGATCGATATCGTCACAAACACCTTTACCGTTGCGTATATCAACCAGAGTTCTCATGACATCGATGATGTCTTGGTTGTCCATGATGCCGGAGCCAGTATCGCTTTCACGACCCAGACGACGGTTGAACTTCATGCGACCAACGGCAGACAGGTCGTAACGCTCGGCAGTGAAGAACAGGTTCTGGAACAGCTGTTCTGCAGCATCCTTAGTAGGTGGCTCGCCAGGACGCATCATACGGTAGATTTCTACCAGAGCTTCCATTGCGTTGGTGGTGGTATCTGAACGCAGGGTATCGGAAACATAAGAACCGCAGTCCAGTTCATTGGTGTAAATAACACCAATGGACTTAATGCCAGCAGCCAGCAGCTTCTCATAGATTTCCATGGTCAGCTCGGTGTTACACTCAACCAGGATTTCACCTGTAGCGGAGTGGATAACCGGCTTGGCCAGCACTTTACCCAGAACATATTCTGGTGGTGCTTCCAGAGTGCTGATATTAGCTTTCTGCAGCTGACGAATGTGACGTGCAGTTACACGACGGCCTTGTTCTACAATGACATTGCCATCGTTGTCGCGGATGTCGAAGCTGGACGCTTCACCACGCAGACGCTCAGGTACCAGATCGAAAGTAACACCGTTACTGCCAATCTTGTATTCGTTGCTTTCAAAGAACAGATCAAGAATCTGTTCACTGCTGTAGCCCAAGGCACGCAGCAGGATAGTTGCCGGCAGCTTACGGCGGCGGTCGATACGCACAAAGAGAAGATCTTTGGGATCAAACTCAAAGTCCAGCCAGGAACCACGGTAAGGAATAACCCGCGCGGAATAAAGCAGCTTGCCGGAAGAGTGGGTTTTACCACGGTCATTATCAAAGAACACACCTGGAGAACGGTGCAGCTGGGATACAATCACCCGTTCGGTACCGTTAATCACAAAGGTGCCGTTGTCTGTCATGAGTGGAATTTCACCCATATAGACTTCTTGCTCTTTGATATCTTTAATCGCCTTGTTGGCGCTTTCTCTGTCATAGATAATCAGACGCACTTTGACGCGCAGAGGCACAGCGTAGGTTACCCCACGGAGCTGGCATTCCTTTACGTCAAAAGCCGGAGTACCCAAACGGTATCCGACGTATTCCAGTGCGGCATTGCCGGAATAGCTGACAATTGGGAACACGGACTTGAAAGCCGCGTGTAATCCTATATCGTTACGTCCCTCTGGGCCCGTATCGGTTTGCAAGAGCTTCCGATAGGAATCCAGCTGGATTGCCAGCAAATAGGGCACATCCATGACTTGCGGCAATTTGCCGAAATCCTTACGGATACGTTTTTTCTCTGTATACGAGTAAGCCATCAGCGTTCCCCAGCTAGGTCACCTGCGGATCTGTCGTGCGTGCCTGCATAGGCCACGACCTTTGTCTCGAGGGCGGGTAGCCTCTCATTCATTTTCCTGAGCCACAAAAGACCTGAAATCTCTCATGCTCACGAGCGGTGCTCCGGTAAACTTGGTTTGCCCGGCTCTCAGGCGAAACCTGGGAAAACACAGTATGTAGACAACACATCAATGACTTTTTTATTACGCAGAAAAGACCTCTTGCCCACCGGTACCCCGTTGAACATGAAGTCATCTTTTTCTGTCATAAAACCACTCGTAGTGATTGCAGCAAGTCGAGTGCCTACCCCTGTAATCCGTTTCCCCGGATTCTGAACCGTCAAACCAAGTTGACCAGAGCACAAATACTTTCAAACCAATTTTTCATTGGCTGCTCCCGTTACCAGGAACTTTTCCGCTATTACATCTTATTAAATTGCGGTAAACAACACATTTTAACAAGACTATCCAGAACTGCACGCATTTTACAAAAACAAAACACTGCAATCCTTATAACGGAAAAAGGCCGGTGCCAAAAGGCACCAGCCATTCGACTCATTATTCAATAAGTCTGAGGTAATGCAACGTAGAAATTACTTAACTTCTACAGTAGCACCAGCTTCTTCCAGCTGCTTCTTCAGCTCTTCAGCTTCGTCCTTGGACGCGCCTTCTTTAACTGGAGCAGGAGCACCGTCTACAACAGCCTTGGCTTCTTTCAGACCCAGGCCAGTAGCAGCACGTACTACCTTGATTACGTTAACTTTCTTGTCGCCAGCGCCAGTCAGGATTACGTCGAACTCAGTCTGTTCAGCGGCAGCAGCAGCTTCGCCAGCAGCAGCAGGAGCAGCAGCAACAGCAGCAGCAGCGGAAACACCGAACTTCTCTTCCATTGCTTCAACCAGTTCAACAACTTCCATTACGCTCATTTCAGCGATAGCGTTCAGGATATCTTCTTTGGACAGAGCCATTTCTCTTTCTCCAGAATTCTTCAGGGTAAAACCTGTTGCCTGTTTCCAGGCAAAAATAATTTAAAAACGATTAGATAAAAGCAGCTAATAAAAATTAAGCGGCTTTCTTCTTCTCGTCGGCAACAGCTGCCACTGCACGGGTGATCTTGCTTGGGAACTCGTTCAGAGTACGTACCAGCTTGGTCACAGGTGCAATCATTACGCTCATCAGCATCGCACGCGACTGATCCAGTGTTGGCATCTTAGCCAGGACGTCAATCTGCTCAGCGCCGAGCAGTTTGCCGCCAATGGAAAGAGCTTTCACTTCCAGTGCGTCATTTTCCTTAGCGAAATCTTTCAGGACACGGGCAGCAGCGCCCGGATCTTCCTGAGAGAAAGCCAGGATAGTAGGACCTACCAAAGCTTCTTGAATGCACTCATATTCAGTACCTTCAACAGCTTTACGGGCCAGAGTGTTACGTACGACCTTCAGGTAAACGCCATTTTTGCGAGCTTCGCTACGCAGGGCGGTCATCTGGTCAACAGTCAGGCCGCGGTAGTCCGCGATTACAGCCGACAGAGCGCTTTGGGCAGCCTCATTGACACCAGCGACAATCGCTTTTTTGTCTTCGAGACCTAACGCCATGGGGCTTTACTCCAGTTTGGTAAAGTGCTTAGTTCACCTGGATGCGCATTCTACGCAAATCCAAATGGACACTTAATACGGTGAAGGGCCAATTGTCAGACAATCGATTCACCGTCTACGCAGGAAATTAAGCAGTTCAGCCCTACAACATCGATTTACACCGAAAAGACTGTCTTGCACCTACGATCTTTGACAGTCCTCGAATGCGAGGACCCCAAAGATGGTTTGTGATTACGCAAACCCAAATGAGTTATGCGCAATCACGAGTTCTTTCAATCACACTTGAACGAAATTAGATGTTCAGAGTAGCGTGATCGATAGTCAGGCCAGGACCCATGGTAGAAGACAGAGAGATCTTCTTCAGGTATACGCCCTTGGCAGAAGCTGGCTTCAGCTTCTTCAGCTCAGCAATCAGAGCTTCAACGTTTGCCTGCAGAGCGGAGGCTTCGAAATCAACCTTACCAACGCTTGCGTGGATGATGCCGTTCTTGTCAGTACGGAAACGCACCTGACCGGACTTGGCATTCTTAACAGCAGCAGCAACGTTAGGAGTCACAGTGCCAACCTTAGGGTTAGGCATCAGGCCACGTGGACCCAGAATCTGACCCAGCTGACCAACAACACGCATTGCATCAGGAGAAGCAATAACAACGTCGAAGTTCATTTCGCCAGCTTTAACCTGAGCAGCCAGATCATCCATACCAACGATGTCTGCACCAGCTTCTTTAGCAGCTTCAGCGTTTGCGCCCTGAGTAAATACAGCAACACGAACGTCTTTACCAGTACCGCTAGGCATGATGGCGGAGCCACGAACTACCTGGTCGGATTTACGAGGATCAACACCCAAGTTCACGGCAACCTCAATAGATTCCTTGAACTTAACGGTGGACAGCTCGGACAGCAGCTTGGCAGCTTCTTCGAAGGAGTAAGCCTTACCAGCTTCAACCTTCTCAGCAATCATCTTTGCACGATTAGTCAGTTTTGCCATCTTAGATGCCCTCCACGTTCAGACCCATGGACCGGGCAGAACCGGCGATGGTGCGAATAGCAGCATCTTCGTCAGCTGCAGTCAGATCAGGTTCTTTGATCTTGGCTACTTCCAGCAGCTGTTCACGAGTAACAGTACCAACCTTTTCAGTGTTAGGACGGCCAGAACCCTTCTTCAGCTTGCAAACCTTCTTCAGCAGCACGGATGCTGGCGGAGTCTTGGTTTCGAAAGTGAAGCTACGATCACTGTAAACAGTGATGATAACTGGAATTGGCATACCAGCTTCCATGCTTTGAGTCTTAGCATTGAAAGCTTTACAGAATTCCATAATGTTAACACCATGCTGGCCCAGAGCTGGACCAACAGGTGGAGAAGGGTTTGCTTTACCAGCAGCAACCTGCAGCTTGATATAAGCCTGTACTTTTTTAGCCATGATTTACCTCATAAAGGGTTCTAACGCTTTGTCCGACAAGGCCAGACTCCGCTCCCCACGACCAGGGCGAACCCCGGATACCAAAAACCTCGCACAATGCACCACCACTTAACGCAGCAATACAATAGGACGAGGTTCGAAATTCCTTATCTAAACCTTATCGGTTTAAGATCAGCCTTTCTCTACCTGACCAAACTCAAGCTCGACAGGGGTAGAGCGACCAAAAATCATTACCGCAACTTTCAGGCGGCTTTTCTCGTAATTGACTTCTTCAACAGTACCGTTGAAGTCCGCAAACGGCCCATCAATTACACGAACCATTTCACCTGGCTCGAACAACGTCTTCGGACGAGGCTTATCGCCACCATCCTGAACGCGCTGAAGAATAACATCAGCTTCTTTTTGAGTGATTGGCATTGGTTTATCTGCCGTACCACCAATAAAACCAAGAACACGTGGCGTATCCTTAATCAGATGCCAGGAATCTTCTTCCATTTCCATCTGAACCAGAACGTACCCTGGAAAGAATTTGCGCTCGCTACGACGCTTCTGGCCGTTCTTGATTTCTACAATTTCTTCTGTAGGTACAAGAATCTCGCCAAACTTATCTTCCATGCCATACAGCTTGACGCGCTCAATCAAACTGCGCATCACCTGCTTCTCATATCCGGAATAGGCGTGGACGACGTACCAACGTTTAGCCATCTTCTGTCCTTATCTAATCAGGCTGCTAACGATCCAGCCTAGCAGACTATCCAGCCCCCACAAAACCAAACTCATAAACAGCACTACGAGAACTACAATAACAGTAGTTTGCACTGTTTCCTGACGTGTAGGCCATACAACCTTACGCACCTCAGCTTTGGCATCGCGAAGCAATCCCCAGAACGACTGCCCTTTCTCTGTCTGCATAGCAACAGCTATCGCTAAAACAGCAAGAACAACCAGCCCTATTGCGCGGTAAAGAACAGACTCACCGCCAAAATATACATTCCCGCCTGCTCCAGCAAGTACGAGAAGTGCCACTACCAGCCACTTAAAACCATCAAAGCGACTGACGCTTTCAACGTCCGTTTTACCACTCATCCAGAATTCTCAGCAGATCAGGAATTTATCCGGGAAGGAATCTGGCAGGCCATGAGAGAATCGAACTCCCAACCCCCGGTTTTGGAGACCGGTGCTCTACCAATTGAGCTAATGGCCTACTGCTTAAAGAAGCCTTATAGCTTAATAATCTTCACAGATTCTAGCCAGCTCCGGGTGGCGTACTATACACGATCCCGGAGCTAATTCAACCACCCAAAGCCTATCCAAATCAATCAAATAGGCTTTGAGCAAGCCAACCAAAGCGTCAGATTAAGCGATGATCTTGGCCACAACGCCGGCGCCAACAGTACGGCCACCTTCACGGATAGCGAAGCGCAGACCGTCTTCCATTGCGATTGGTGCAATCAGGGTAACAACCATCTGGATGTTATCGCCCGGCATTACCATCTCAACGCCTTCTGGCAGCTCTACGTTACCGGTTACGTCGGTAGTACGGAAGTAGAACTGAGGACGGTAGCCCTTGAAGAATGGAGTGTGACGACCACCCTCATCCTTGGACAGAACGTACACTTCGGATTCGAAGGTAGTGTGAGGAGTTACGGAACCAGGCTTAACCAGACACTGGCCACGCTCGATCTCTTCACGCTTAACACCACGCAGCAGGGCACCAACGTTCTCACCTGCACGACCTTCGTCGAGCAGCTTACGGAACATTTCAACACCAGTTACGGTAGTCTTGGTGGTGTCCTTGATGCCGATGATTTCAACTTCTTCACCAACCTTGATGATACCGCGCTCTACACGACCGGTAACAACGGTACCACGACCAGCGATGGAGAATACGTCTTCGATTGGCAGCAGGAATGGCTGATCGATAGCACGCTCTGGCTCTGGGATGTAAGTATCCAGAGTTTCAACCAGCTTCTTAACAGCGGAAGTACCCAGTTCGTTGTCGTCTTCGCCGTTCAGGGCCATCAGAGCGGAACCAGCGATGATTGGAGTGTCGTCGCCTGGGAACTCGTAAGTGTCCAGCAGCTCACGCAGTTCCATTTCAACCAGCTCCAGCATCTCAGCGTATTCTTCAGAATCAACGCCGCCACAGTCTTCAGCCAGCAGGTCTGCCTTGTTCAGGAAGACAACGATCTTAGGTACACCAACCTGACGAGACAGCAGGATGTGCTCACGAGTCTGAGGCATAGGGCCGTCAGTCGCGCCACAAACCAGGATAGCGCCGTCCATCTGAGCAGCACCGGTGATCATGTTCTTAACGTAGTCAGCGTGTCCTGGGCAGTCTACGTGTGCGTAGTGACGATCGTTGGAATCGTACTCTACGTGCGCAGTAGAGATGGTGATACCACGCTCACGCTCTTCAGGAGCGTTATCGATCTGATCGAAAGCCTTCATTTCGCCACCGAATACTTCGGCACATACGCGAGTCAGGGCTGCAGTCAGAGTAGTTTTACCGTGGTCAACGTGACCGATGGTGCCGACGTTTACGTGCGGCTTCGTACGTTCAAACTTTTCCTTAGCCATTACGCTCTCCGCTTTAAGGCTTTCAAGATCTGCGCAACACGCGCACATACGCAAACAGGGCAGACGCAAAACGTCTACCCCGTAAAATTATGGAGCTCTTAACCGGATTTGAACCGGTGACCTCATCCTTACCAAGGATGCGCTCTACCAACTGAGCTATAAGAGCCGCATTTAAGCGATTGGAGCGGGTAGCGGGAATCGAACCCGCATCATCAGCTTGGAAGGCTGAGGTTCTACCGTTGAACTATACCCGCTTACAAACCCTTTAAATTGAGCAGAAAACAAGCAAGCTCAAACTGGGCCGCTCTTCAAGACTACAGCATTTGAGCCTTGTAAAGATGGTGGTGGGGGCTGGATTCGAACCAGCGAAGCTTTCGCGTCAGATTTACAGTCTGATCCCTTTGGCCGCTCGGGAACCCCACCTGATTTGCGCTGCCATTTTATCTTGAGGCTTTTCGATGTCAAGTGAAGATTTTCTTCTCTTTTCAAACGCTTAGACAACTTGTTCGCTTTTATTAAAAGCTTCGTTAATCATCTGTCGTTTGCGACACCGCCTCATCAGCGCGAGGCGCATTCTATTGAAACTATTCAGGGGTTGCAACACCGGTGTCACACAAATTGTCGTGTTTCTCGGCAAACCCGTACCTTTCCTGAATAGAACTCCATAGCGCGTTGCTGAGCAACTCCCGATCAGCCTTTCTTATTTCCACCCAGTATTCAAAACGATAGCGAGCCAATTCTTTCATTTCAACGTTATAACCATTGGCAAGCTGACGATCACGCAATTGAACGGCCAATTTTTCTCGCGTGAACAAACCAAGGGAGATTCCGTTAGTTAATTCACCCTCTGTAATAATGAAGCTATCAATCTTGCCAGCCTGCAATTCTTTTAATTTGCGAATGGCAGCACTACGATTTGGAAGTGGTGGAATGTAAACCCAGTAATCAGGAGCAGTGGGGACTTTCACCTGCCGAATCTCACTACCAATTGATGCGGCCATCAATCGTTGCTGGACTTGCCCAGCAGTATCCCGAGCCCGAAATGCGCCGATCTGAGTACAAAGCGATGTCTGAACCCTGAGGGATGAACCATCATCACCTCCCACCATTCGCACAACTCGTTTTGCACTCCCTTCTGCTATGGCTTCCGAGAGCAACTGTATTGACTCTGCATCATCAAAAGATGTCTGTCCCACTACACCTTCAGGAACAGCAGGTGCAGGTTGATCACCACTAAAAACCAGCCTGTAAGCAAAGTAGCCAACATTCAATACAACCAGCACAGCGAACAACCAACGCTTCTTCATTCTATTTATAAGTCCTTAGCGGGTAAGGCAATCGCCAACCCATCAAATACAAGTTCCGGACGATAATCTACCGAAATCGTCAGATTTTCAGCCAGCAAGGCAGCATCACCACCACATAAAATCACACGAATATCGCCATCAAAGCGCTCATATTCCTTTTCGATGAATGCTGCAGCCATGCTTAAGGCTCCATTCTGTATTGCCTGGATACTTGGGAAGGCAGATATACGACGAAACTCCGGAACCTCTGGCATAACCAGCAAATCTGTCGAATCCGTCATAGCCCTTAGCATTGTGTTTAAACCTGGGCAGATAAAACCTCCCTGAAAAACACCTTCTGCATCCACAATATCCAGCGTCAACGCTGTACCCGCATCAACAATCATTACAGCCCGGCTCGGATACAACCCCTTTGCACCCAACATAGCCAACCAACGATCACGGCCTAAGCGTAAAGGGTCAACTCCGCCAACAGTTAACCCGCCTACTCCAGAGGCAGGTTTTGGCAGTTGAGGCTGAATAGACAAGATCTCGAATACTTTCTGGCAAACCTCATCAATCACTTCCCGAGAACGAACAGACGACAAACGACAGACATCGACAGCACTGCCACCAATCTGCTTTTGAAGCTCCTCCACCATAACTTCTGCAGACTGATTAATTACAGCGCCATATATGGGTTCCTGAGCATTCATCTGCCAGCGCCACTTAAGCCTTGTATTACCCGCATCGATATCAAGAACATTCATAACTTTCGAAGAGAAATCTCTCCTCCGGCGTAAGATGAAGTGCCAGCATCATTTTTTATTAAAACCGCACCAGAGTCATTAACACCCGCCGCTATACCAGTAATCGTATTCGCCCCAACATATAACGCCACGGGCTGCCCGGCAAAAGCATCATACTGAGACCACTGCTCTCTATATGGCGCAAACCCATACCCCTGAAATGTAGAAAGCATGCTGGAGAGATTGGCAATCAGGCGCCCGGCAATCTTATTTTTACTAATATTCATTCCTGCCGCTGTTTTCACATCAGTAACAGGCTGATCTATTTTCTTCTTCTGTTCCGGCCCAAGAGCCAGATTGATACCAACCCCTATCACCACCTCACAGGAGCCGGTAGGGTCGCCACTAATTTCCAGCAACACTCCTGCCAGTTTACGTCCATTCATTAAAACATCATTTGGCCACTTTAGCGTTAGCCCAGGGACCCCGGAAGACTCCAGAGTTTTCAGCACCGTCAAACCAACCGCGAGGCTTAGCCCTTCCATTGCTGCGAGACCACTCTCAACATTCCACAACATGGAAAAATACAGAGAGGCTCCAAATGGGCTCTGCCAGACACGCCCCCTGCGGCCACGACCGCCACTCTGATACTCGGCCATACATACGCGCCAGCGAGCATCACTTTCAACAGTACGAACATCATCATTTGTTGAAGATGTCAGCATGCGAAGCTCTATGGCGACATCATCTTTAATTTTGTCTGGTATTTCTTTATCGATTTTTGAGCGATCAAGAAGCTCAACACCGCTGGGGAGACGGTACCCCTTCCCTCTGACCGCATCCAACTCCAGCCCCAAATCAGAGAGAGCCTTCAGTTTTTTCCATACAGCGGCACGACTTACCCCCAACACAGAGCCAAGCTCTTCCCCAGAGTGAAAGCGTCCATCCCCAAGCAGTCTGATTAGATTTTCCATACAGCGGCATCTACACCTATTGAATGCCAGATAATATAGTGACAACTTCAGAGAAAACAGCAATGAATGAGAATTGCCAGGCTTCTGAAACAACAAGAAAAAACCAGCCAAATCGAATAAAGGCAGATGTAGCAGTAACTAATTTCAGAACAAAGCATTCCAAAGCCCTGCTTTATTTGATGGGCTATCTGTTATTGATCCTGCCAAATGGAGATATCACAGCCATGACAACTAAATCCTACGAAGGTGTTTTGTTTTTTTGGTTTGGAGAACAGGTAGAAGGTTACCCAATAGAGGATAAAGGTGCACTCTGGTTCCAGGGAGGCAGAGAAACAGACACTCAAATTCAAAAGCAGTTTGGCCATCTTGTAGAGCAAGCCCTCAATCAAGAACTCACAAACTGGGAGCAAACAGCCCGTGGACAGCTAGCACTTATTATTCTTTTGGATCAAATGACCCGGAGCATTTACAGAAAAACGCCCCAAGCTTTTTCAGGCGACAGCTACGCCTTACAGCTAACCCATGAGAGCATTAAAAAAGGCTGGGATAAACAGCTCAGTTTTTCAGAGCGCCCCTTCCTTTATATGCCACTCATGCACTCTGAAAACCTGGAAGACCAGGACTTGTGTATTGAAATGCTCACAATACTCCAAAGCGAAGTACCCGATAGCAGAAAAGAAGAAGCTGGTCGATCTATCTGGTTTGCCAAGGACCACAAAGAGTTGATTACTCGCTTCAGTCGCTTCCCCCACCGCAATAAGGCACTTGGCAGAGAAAGCACACCAGAAGAGCAAGCCTACCTTGAAGAGGGCGCCAACTCTTACGGCCAATAAAACAGAATACGATCGAGCAAAGAATACTAGGCAATGAAAAAAGCCCTGAATGCTATGCAATCAGGGCTTTTTAATTTAAAGCTTGACGGTGACCTACTCTCACATGGGGAAACCCCACACTACCATCGGCGATACTTCGTTTCACTGCTGAGTTCGGGATGGAATCAGGTGGTTCCAAAGCTCTTTTGCCGTCAAGCAAAACTGTTGAATACAAGACAATCAGTCTTACATTCTAAATTTAAAGCCTGGCGATGACCTACTCTCACATGGGGAAACCCCACACTACCATCGGCGATACTTCGTTTCACTACTGAG